>PKVY01000128.1 GCA_003131625.1 Acidobacterium sp.
TGCCGTTGCCGTTGTTGTGGTACACCAGCATCGATATCGGCGGGAAGACGTCGGGATGGCAGTAGCCGCGATTGTCCTTCGCCCCGCACCACACATCGTCCCAGTCCCACTGGATGTAGCGCAACACGACGAGATCGAGGTATCCGTCGCCATCCAGGTCCACCCAGGCCGCGGACGTGGACCAGCCGCTGCCGCCGACACCGGCCTGCTTCGTCACATCGCTGAAGGTCCCGTTGCGGTTGTTGCGATACAGGTGATTTCCGCCCAACGAGGTGACAAACAAATCTTCGTAGCCATCGTTGTCGTAGTCGCCNNGTATTTCGGATCGGTCTTCTCCGGAATCGTACCCTTCGGCACATAGTCCCCGAATGGCGCTCCGTTGACCAGATACAAATCGAGTCGCCCGTCGTTGTCGTAATCGAACAACGCGACCCCCGACCCCATGGTTTCGAGAAGATATTTCCGTGAGCTGTGCGGCGCCTGATGCAGGAAGCGGACTCCCACCGACGATGTCACATCTTCAAAATCGGCCGGAACCCGATCCGCTGTGGACGTGGTCTGCCCGAAGCTGCTCACCAGCACCGCGACCAGAAAGCCGGCTGCGGCCGTCAGCACTGCCGGAATTTTCACTAACGGTTCCTCGTCATGCTTAGGACTCCAGCCGGGCGCTTTTCGAAGATGAGAGACCCATCTCCGCGCAACTGTCGCGAGTGTTTATCGCGCCGATCCTCGGCTGAGGTCCGGCGGCATCGAAATCGATTGAGTGGCTCAAGCCAAATCCCACGCATCTGGCTCAACGAAAGCCAACGCCCACGCCCCGGAACCTTGTGGTCACAGATTACCCGATGCTGCCACTCAGTGGCGGTGCGAGGCATGCTCGGATGTTCCTGCTCAATCTTTCCCAGCACGCCAGCTTTGTTCCCGGCAGAGGCCAAACCCGACACTATATACAACTGTGGATTCCATTTTCTGTGTGGCACACGCTGTGCCTACAATAGCCCCATGAATCCGCGCGGTATCCGGATCGGCCTTGGTCTTGCCACCCTGCTGAGCGTGGCTGCGGCCCCCCGGACCCACGCGCAATCTGCAAGCCCGCTCCACGCTCCTGCTGCCTCCGCTGCTGAACCGCAGCTTCACGCGGACGACGCAGTGGCGCGCACGGAGCTGGAGACAGGAACGCAACTCACCGCCCACGGCTATCTCCAGCAGGCCATCCCGCATTTACTCGCGGCGCAGGCGACCGGCATCGATCCCTATGCGACCGGGATTAACCTCGGAATCTGCTACCTCGGGACAGGAAACTACACCCAGGCCATCAAGGTTCTCGATACGCTGGACGCATCCGGGCTCGGCAGCGAAGCCGTTGAGAATCTCCTCGCCCAGGCGTACATCGGAAATGCGCAGCCTCAGGATGCGCTCCGCAGTTTTCGTCGCGCCGCGGCCGCCACACCCCAGGACGAGAAGCTCTACGCTTACCTCGCCGATGCCTGTACCGATCACAAGAACTATGCCCTGGGTTTGGAGATCGTCAATCAGGGCCTGCTGGCACTGCCCCAATCCGCTCGCCTCCACTATGAAAAGGCTCTTTTCCTGAGCCAGCTTGGGCGCTTTGAGGAAGAAGGCCGTCCCGAATTCGAGCGCGCCGCGCAGCTGGAGCCCAACAGCTACATCGGATTCCTTGCCCTTGTGCAGAAGGATCTGTATGAAGACAATCTCCCCGCTGCGGATAAAGTCCTTCACCAGGCCATTCAGTCCGGCCACGACGATTACCGGATGCTCTCGCTGCTTGGTACCGTCCTGCTGCATGAAGGGGCGGCGCCGGGCGAGCCACGCTTTGCCGAAGCGGAGAAAGCTCTCGAGCAGTCCGCCCAGGAGAACCCCGCCTGGTCAGCCACGCAAATCGCTCTGGGCAAAGTCTGCCTCATGCAGAATGAGCCGCAGAAAGCCGTCGAACACCTGGAGATCGGGCGCCGCCTGGAACCCGATAACCCAGCCGTCTACGCGAGCCTGGCCAGCGCCTACGATCGTCTCGGCGAACATGCCCAGGCCCGGCTCATGCGGCTGCAGATTGGTCGCCTGCTGGCTGAAAAATCTGCAGGCGGCCGCGCCCCCGTTGCACAGCAGCCGTAGCAGGCCGCGGTTCCCGGAGCTTCCAGGTGCCGAATCTGCCCGATCCAGCACCTTCGTTTCCCGCCGCCGGATGCCCCAACTCAACTGCTTCTTGACAAATGCATACAATTTCCAATACAAAATGAGACTCAAATAGCAAGGGACGCTCCCCATGAGCTGAGTCTGAGTCCTTCTGCTATCCAATCAGGTCTCTTAACAAGTGCCAGGGGAGTCGTGTTCCGAGATTCGAAACGATTAGAACTCCCCTCGCGAGAAAACGTTTAACGCGACTACAGGAGGTCAGTTTATGAGCACCAGCGCCACACGGCGAGTTCTGTCGATCCTCACCCTACTCGCAGCCACTCTTGCGCTCCCCTCGTTCCGGGCCCTCGCCCAGGAAGGCACTGCGGGAAAAGTCGTGATCACGGTGGAAGACGCATCCGGAGCCGTCGTGCCCGGCGCCACCCTCACCCTCGTCGAGCACCAGACCAACGACACCCGTACCGCTAACACCAACGGGAGCGGCGACTACACCTTCGAGAACCTGCCCATCGGCGTCTATACACTCACCATCGGCCGTTCCGGGTACTCCACCAGGGTCTATTCCGCGGTGATTGTCCAGGCGGGTCAGGTCACCGATCTCAAGGCGCAGCTTACCGTCGGCAGCACCACCACAACGGTACAGGTTACGGGTCAGACGTCCCCCGTGCTTCAGACCACCTCCAATGAAATCGGCACGGCCATCGATTCAAAGCAAATCCAGGATCTGCCCATCTATGGCCGCGATGTCAGCTCTCTCATTCAGACTGTGCCCGGATTCCAGGGGCAGGGCGGCTACGGCACGTTCAATGGCCTGCCGCTCTCGGACCAGGGCAACAACCTGGACGGCATGGTAGGTTCCACCGAGCGCATGAAGTTCGGCGGCAACACGGAACCGGCCGTCATGCCCCGTCTGGAAGACATCGAGCAAATGAGCGTGCAGACCGACCAACTGGGTTTGAATTCCGGCTTTGGGCAGGCGACCACCCAACTCAGTTTCGTCACAAAACGCGGCACCAATCATTTCCACGGACTCGTTTATGAGGATTTCCAGAACGACGGGCTGAACGCCAACAGTTGGGAAAACGATGCGACGGGAGTCCGCAAGAACAAGCTCATCAGGAATGATTTTGGCGCGAGCGTCGGCGGCCCGGTTCTGCGCGACAAGCTTTTCTTCTTTGGCAGCTTTGCCACGCTCCGGGTTCCGGGCACTTCTACCACCAGCAACAACGTCTTCACCACCGCTGCCCAGGCCGGCAACTTTACCTACGGCGGGAACACCGTCAACCTTCTGACCCTTGCGCAGAACTACAATAATGCCAACCCCACGGCCACGCCTCTCCCAACTACGATTAATCCCGCGATTGCGCAAGAGCTCTCGGCCATCAACTCGGCCGAAGGCTCCGGGGTCCTTTCCGCGACCTCCGATCCCAACATGCAGACGCTGAGCTGGAATTACAGTAACCCGGACATCGAGTACTATCCGGTGGCTCGGCTCGATTACAACCTTTCCCAAAAGGCCAGGATGTACCTGACCTGGTCGATGACCAAGATCGCCACGGCCACCAGTTTGGCTCCATACCTTCCCGGAAGCGGGTTTTCCAATGAGACGTCCGGAGTACAGTCGAGGAACTTTACCGGCTCCTACGGTTTCGACTACATCTTTTCACCAAAGTTGATTAACCAGTTTAAGGCCGGTTTTCTCTATGACTGGACGGGCAATCCAATCGGAGGCGCACCGCTCTATGCGACGGAGAACCCGATCTTCTGGGATTATCCTGGCGGAAACGGCAATATGTCGGGCGTCGACTTTTATGGACCGATTACCACCTATTACCCCGTTTACGACTTTTCTGACTCCATCACCCTCCAGCGTGGAAAACACACCTTCCAGTTCGGCGGTTCCTGGTACAAGGAGCAGGATCACTACTGGAATGGGCCGGGAGGTTACTATAACTACTCCCTGGGTCTCGCCTCCGGCGACCCTGCCATCAATGCCTTCAGCAATGGAACAGGCGGATCACTGCCGGGTGCCACCCAGACCCAGATAAACAGTGCCGATGCGCTCTACGCGATCCTGACCGGCAGAATCAGCGGCGTCGGCGGAGAAAACGCCTACAACATCAAGTCGCAAAAATACTCTCCTACCGGTACGCCAAGTGAATATCCGCTCGACGAGGTGGCCTCGAACTGGAGCTTCTTCGGAGAGGATTCCTGGCGCGTGACCCCCACCTTGACCCTCAATTACGGCCTCCGCTGGGATGTCTACGGCGCCGAGCAGGACCTTACCGGCTTTTACCATTCGGCGGACCTGGCCGCCATCTACGGCCCCACCCCGGTCGGCGCCCTCTTCCAGCCCGGCAATCTCGGCGGCGTCCAGGATCCTCAGATTTCAAAACACACGGAGCCGTTCGCGCCATGGAGGGTTACGCCTCAGCCGTCCTTCGGGTTTGCGTGGAATCCCAGGATAGAGAGCGGTCCGTTGGCCGGGCTTCTCGGCCGCGATAAGACCGTGATTCGCGGCGGATATGCGCTACGTCGTTTCACGGAGTCGTATCAGTACTACTGGGATTACGCGACGGATTACGGACAGTTCTATTACCAGCAGTTCAACCTCTTTGCGAACAACACCGGCGCACCGGGAAGCTTCGCTCCGGGCAGCCTGGCTCTCGGCAACGCGGTGCCTGCACCGCTGCTGTCGCCCACAGCGTACGCGGATTCGTATCCCGAGTCTCAGTTCACGTTCACGGGTGCGGGAGGGGCGAACGGTGTCCAGCCGAACCTCAACACGCCTACCAGCGAGTCCTGGAATTTCGGCATCCAGCGCGGGCTCGGCCATAATCTGGCGCTGGAGGTTCGATACAACGGCAATCACACTCTCCATCAGTGGATTGCTCTCAATTTCAACGAGATGAATGTCTTCGAAAGCGGACTCCTGAAGGACTTCCAGAACGCTCAGAAGAACCTGGCAGCATCGGGCGGCACTTCCTTCGCTCCCAGTTATGGCAACTCCATGCCCATCATCACCGCCGCCTTCGGGGGCCCGAACGCTTCCGACTTCACCAACCAGCAGTTTATCCAGTACCTGCAGACGGGCCAGGTGGGTTCTATGGCCAAGTCTCTTTCCAGCCCCAACGGCACCGTCGACTACTTCTGCAACCTGGTGGGCGCGGGCTTCTCACCCTGTGCCACCACCGAAGGCTACACCGGCGCAGGCGCCGGCTACCCCATTAACCTCCTTGAAGCCAATCCGTACTCGCTGGGCACTCAAACCGCCTCCGGCGGTGGCACCCAGGCTGGAGAGTTGGCCTCCGCGGGCTACTCCAATTACAACGGTCTCCAGGTCGATCTTCGTCAGGGGTCGTGGCACGGCCTGCAGTTCGACGCCAACTACACCTGGAGTCACACCCTCGCTCTCGAAAGCCCTAATTCATGGACTGGCAGCTTTAATGCCTTCACCCTGCGCGATCTCCGGCGCGGCTACGGGCCCGGACCGTTCGATATCCGGAACGTCGTGCATGCCAACGGCACCTATGATCTCCCCTTCGGCCAGGGGCGGCCGTACCTCAACCATAGCAAGGCGCTCAATGCGGCCGTCGGCGGATTCACCCTGGGAACGATTGCCACAGTGCAGACGGGCGCACCGGTGATGCTGGCTGGTCAGTACCTCACCTACAATGACTATGCCGACAGCGGCGTCCAGCTAACCGGAGTCACCCGAAGCCAGTTACAGAGTGCCATCGGTCTTCGTGAGGACACAGGAGCGCCGTACGTCAACCTGATCAATCCGAAATATCTGGCCAGCACCACCGGCGGCGGTGCCAATTCGAATTACGTCGCCCCGAACATCACGCCGGGAACGTTTGGCCAGATTGTCTACCTCCACGGACCCCACCAGTTCTTCCAGGACATGGAGTTGACCAAACGTTTCCCCATCCACGAGGCGATGAATTTCAACCTCCAGGGTGCCTTCATCAATGTCTGGAACCATCCGGCTTGGGGGAGTTCGGGGCTCGGCGGTGGTTACGCCGCCGGCTATCCTTCCTCCTTCGACAATGGCATTCAGGATTTCAACTTTGGTGAAGAATACGGCCCCAGTAATGGGGCGCGCGTTATCGAAATGCGCGGAAACTTTGTCTTCTGATTGCGCCTCCATGGCCGGACGCCGCTGGCGTCCGGCCATTTCTTTTTGTATTATCCGCATGTGCAGTAGGCTCATGAAAGTTGATCGTCACCAATGGAGCGAGGCGGTGCTCCGCCGCCGCTTTTTGCTTGTTGCAGCGAGGAATCTCCCTCTTCTCTGCGTTGCCGCACTTCCCGGCGGCGTGGCTCTCTCCGCCCAAACCGCTCCGGCAGCCGCCACCGTCCAGCAAGGGATCCATCTGGTCGAAACGGGTCGGTGTACGGAGGCCCTCCCGTTGCTGGAAAGAGGTATCCCGCACATCACCAATAAGTCCCTGCGCTATAGCGGCGAAATGGCAGAGGTTCGTTGTGCCCTGGCGGTCAACGATCAGCAGACCGCAGCCGATGCGCTCTTTCGCCTGCAGCGCGAATCCCCCGGCAATCCCGAAGTCCTCTACATCCAGACCCACATGTTTTCAGAGCTGGCCATGCGCGCCGCCGGGGAACTGCAGGAGAAAGATCCCACCTCGTATCAGGCGCACCGCCTGCAGGCCGAAAGTTTGGAATCGAACGGAAAAGGGGATCAGGCCGCCGCCATTTACCGCGACATCCTCAAAGACCATCCCAACGTTCCCGGCATTCATTACCGTCTCGGGCAGATCGCTCTCGACCGGGCGGGCGATGCAGGCTCCACGGACGCAGCGCAGGAGGAATTCNNCGCCTCGGCGGAGTTCATCCTCGGCGAGCTCGCCCGCCGCAAAGGCGACTGGGACGTTGCGATTCGGCACTTCACGCAGGCGTCCAAACTGGATGCTGGTTTTTCGGAAGCTTATCTGGCCCTCGGCATGTCTCTTGCGGCCAGCGGCCGCTATGCCGAGGCGAAGCCGCCTCTCCAGCACTACGTTCAGCTCCAGCCCGACGATCCTTCCGGTCATTATCAGCTTGCCATCGCCGACACTCACACCGGCGATCAGGATGGAGCCCGGCGTGAGATGGCCCTTCAGGCGCAGGCTGCCGCCCGCTCCAAATCGATGGACACCACCCAGGGGCATCCCGTTCAGCAATGATCCTCTTCCCGCACACGCAACGAGCTGCCGCCGCCGCAATCCCCGCGAAGCGACTTCCGTTCTGATGACCTCAGGCTCACAGCAGGATCCACGGCGCTTCTCCCGCAGAGCGTTTGTCCGCGCCTCCGCAGCCGGTCTGGTCTGTTCTTCTCCGCTTGCCCGCGTGCTGGCCGCAGGGCAGACGCAACCCTGGTTCGAGGCCATTCCTCCCGAGCGCAGCGGCATCACCTGGACTCACACCGCGGGCCTTTCTCCTGAAATGTTTCTCCCGGAAACCGTCGGCGCCGGCTGCGCTTTCTTCGACTACGACAACGACGGGTGGATGGACATCTACCTCGTCAACAGCGGCCCGTGCGACTTCTACAGTCCACCGAAGCCGCTTCGCAATGCCCTCTACCGGAACAACCGCGATGGCACGTTC
>PKVY01000091.1 GCA_003131625.1 Acidobacterium sp.
CGGTCACACCATAATGACTACGGATATGACAACGGTACCTTCCGTTGTTTACCAGATCGTTATTTCCGGATAGGCGGTTAGCCGCCCAAAATGCCTTCAGATTGGCGGCAGGCACGGGCGGTTCTTCTCGATTGCGATCCTTCTTGGGACAAATTACGACGGCACCGCTCAGCAGCACTAGCAGACGACTCGATCTCAGCAACGCCGAGCCGAGCCCGGGCTCGTCCGGGGTTTAGCGGCCTCGCTGGGGAGCGGCACTTAACGCCGTACCAGCTTGCGAACCTGTCGCGCTCAGCCCGACAAGAATCCGGCTGCTGATCGAAATTGAGCCGGGGTTCTGCGGATCGGAGAACCGTCGCGGCGGGCCGGTCGCCAATTGAAGCGTTCCTGCTACACGATGCGTATCCTGGAAAGCGCAGCAATGCGCGTTGACCGGCGCGTTACTAAAACCTGAGGTTGGAGTGACTTAGCCGGGGCATGCCCAACCCTTTTGCAACGTCAGCAATGCTCTAATGAACCGATCCTCGGCAGGCACAATACATTGCTTCCCAAATCTTCGAGCACTGATTATAGGCGGCAGGGGAGCCAAGTCTGGTGCGAACCGATCGGTGACCAGAACGCGCATTCCATGGCCATTTTCATTTCTGCGCGCGCCACTCTCTTCCGCGCGGAAGTTCACGCCTGGAAGATCGCCTGCAGCTTCGGAGCCAGGTCGAGCACGGGGCGTTCCGGCGCCACGATCGACTCGCCGTCCCGTGGAATGCGGCGCAGCGGTGGGCCCATCCTGATGGGTCCCACGGGAACCCCTTCCGTGACCCCAGTGGCGTTCTGCGTGATGCACTGCGCCTCGGCGCCGAGATTCCCCTGGAAGGTCATGCTCAGATTGAAGATTCCCCGCAGCAATTCAAGAGGCACAAGCAGGCCGATGGTCCCATCGTCGTTCCACAAGGGTAGTGTGGCATCGATGGAGTTGGCTGCACCGGAGAGGCGGATCCACCGCCAGATGCGCTGCCAGGGCAGTGGTTCCGGGCTCTGGATCAGGATCGCCTCGATCCACAATCCGGTCGCATCGGTGAAGAAGCTGATTTCAGTATCGGGGACGGCGGGGAGCGCAGTGTTGGCGGCCATTTCAGGATGGCCCAGCGCTGTAATCAGTCCGTTGAAGATCGTGTTCGCTGCCTGGGAGAACGCGGCCCAGTCCTTTGCAACCGTCTGCCGGTCACTCACCAGCGCCGACACGCCGTTGGTGACCGGCGCGCTGCCAGAGCTGAGGTCGTCGGCCAGCGGATCGAACGTCGCCACCAGCGATGCGAGTTTCTGGCGGTCGGTGAGATACTGCACCCCGGCATCGATCCAGCCAGTGAGCTGCGTGGTCTGGCCAGCCAGCCAGGTGACGGGATCCACTGCAGCAACATAATTGCGGATCGGCGTGGCGCCGGAAGCGCCGGCGAGCTGGCCGGTCGCATTCGCCAGGTGGGCGGTGAAGTTCTGGTAGCGCGAGGTGGTGAACTGCACGCGCTCGAGCGTCGTCAGCGAATCCTCATAGCCGAAGTAACCCTCCAGCGCCGCCAGCAGGCTGATGGCGTCGGTGGCATCGAGCACCGCGTTCAGCGAGACCTGCCCGGGAAGCGACCCCAGCGCCGCAAGATCGCGATCGCTGTAGAAGGGGCCGGCCACCACATCGAGCGTGTACCGCGTGGAAGGCGCGAATGGCCTGAACCATAGCTGTTCGGCCTTCTGGCCGTCGTTGTATTCCTCGATCTCGTGGAGGATCTCCCCAGCCAGCCCGGAGCCGATCTGCTGGATCGCTAATCCGGCATTGCGCCCGCTGGGATTGGCCTCCAGGAGAAGTGAAGAAAGCGAGGGCTGCGCGAAGACCGGAGCCGATGCAGCGAGCACGCTGGGATGGACCGCCTGCGCCGCGCGCTTCTCCAGCAACGCCTGCTGCTGCGTGTCGATGCGCCACCGTGGAATGGGAATCGGCGTCTGCGGAATGTACGAGGGCAGCGGCACAGTTTCGGCGCCGGCGGCCAGCGCGCCCTGCTGTGGGATGGAAGGCACGTGAATGGCGTTGGGAACCAGCAGCGTGTGGTTATTGTTCCGGTCCACGCACCGGAAATGCAGCGAAAGATCGACGGATTGCCTCGAGAAAGCTGTGTAGAGCGCGTTGACGTAGCTCTCCACGAACTCCACGTTGACGTCGTAGCCGTAATAGGCCGCGGTCGCGCCGTCCAGCGGCCACGACCATTGCGTATAGGTGTGCAGATCGGTCAGGGCGCCCGCCAGCGGCGAAGCCGAGGCCGGCTGTCCCGCGGAACTGCAGTTCCTCTCCAGTTGCGGATAGGGGGTCGGCGTAACGGGGACGGGAGCCGCTGTCGCCGTTCCCTGCACGGTGCCGGGGCCCGAGGCGGTTTGAAAGTACGCGAACTCGACGATGGGGTCGCCGTTCGGCACCGTCTGGAAGGAAGACGCGCCCACCCGCTCGGCCTCGATCATGGTGGCCGTCGCGAGAGCATAGAAACCCGGCGCCTCCGGCAGAATGGCCATGGGCACGGGCGCGGTCGAGTAGTCGATGGAGAAAAGAACCATCAGGTTGCCCGCCACCGGAATCGTCAATTCCTGGATGGACGAGCCGGTGCTCGCGAAATTCAGCGTCCAGGCCTGCGAGCTCGGATCCTGCGAGGAACTCTGCGGCGTCAGCGCAACTCCGTTCACCAAGCATTGCGGAGCGTCGACGAACCACAGCTCGCCGTCATCGACATAAACGAGCGCGGTGATCGACGTGAGAACGCTGGGTTGCGGGAAGCTGATGGTGACGGCGGGATTGGCTACACTGCCGTTCGTGGTAAACAGCAAACCGGACGGCCCTGCATCGTAGTTCCCGATGGTCGGGGTTGCGATGCCGGCCGCGACCGTGAAGAGCAAGTCCTGGTCCGTGAAGGAATCGCCGCTCACGTCGATCTGGGACTCGCTGCTCCACTGCGCCGTCTCGTCCACGCCCGGCAACAAACGCCAGGGAACGACCTTGAGCTGCGTCATGGCCTGGCGCGGATCGGCATTCGTTGTCTGCGCGGAGAGCCACACGCCGCTCAGCTGCGTCACGCCAATCTCCGGATCGCTGACGGTGGGCGTTGCGGTCGAGCAGACAAGGCTCCAGGTGCTGCTGGCCGCATCGAAGATGTAAAGCGCAACCTCGAGAAGCGTATGGCGGATGACGAACTGCACCGGCGGCTGATCCGGGTTGATGTTCGACATATCGTCTGCGCCGACCAGCGAGGTCGGAGGCAGCGCGGGCACCGCCGGGAGCGTCGGGAAGCTGCCCCACGGCAGCGCATCGCCGAAGACTCCCGTGTTGTCGCAGGTTCCCTGCGAGAAGTTCAGGGTGAAGTGCGCGTCCTGCGGCAGAACCGGGGCAAACTGCGTGGTGCTGCTGTTGTCGGGGATCATGTCGGGCAGGGAAGTCAGGGTGCGGCCCGTGGATGTGGTCAGCCCCAGAATACCCAGCGCCACCGGGTCCCAGGTCACGGTGAGGTCGGGAGCCACCGCGGGCGCGGCGTGCGAGAGCAGCACATAATGATCGCTGGCCGGCTTGTCGGCCGAGTCGCAGTGATCGATCAGCGTCGCGTTCAGCCGGCTCAGCGCCAGCGGTGAGGGAGGCACGGAGCCGTCGTCTCCGCCCCAGGTCAGCGAGATGGTCGCGCCAATGTTGGGCAGGGGCCAGGGAAGATCCAGTTCCACGCTCAGTTCGCCGTGAACCCAAAATGGATTCGGCGCGCTCCCTTCCAGCAGCGCGTCGGCGGTCAACCCGACATGGATACCGAAGGCGCTGAGCTGGAGATTGCCGTACAGCTCGATCCCACCGGCAATTTGCAGCGGCGACCACTGGATGGCCGCCAGCGTGGCCAGATACGCATCGACGCTGGCGGAGAGAGGTCCGAAGCTCCACGAGTTCTTGTAGCCGGTCCACGTGCCCGTCACCAGGCCCGTGTTGCTCACCACAAAGTAAGCGTCCGTCTCAAAAATATCGAAGATGCGCGCCGAGACCCGCTGCTCATGCGGAGGTTTTCCCAGCGCGAAGTACCATTGACCCTCCCCGACGAAGATTTCCGCCGTCGCCGTAATGTCGAGCACGACGGGGATGGAATACTGGGCGTCTATTGTGAGATCGAAGGTCTGGGAGTTGCCGTCGTACGTGGCCATCGCATCGAAATTGGCGTCGTCCGACGCGGCCCCGATGCGCGGCGAGAGAATGTTGGCCTTCCCGATGAGCGAGATGACCGGCCCCGGCAGCATCAGCACAAACATGATGGCTGCCGAAGCGGTGTAGCCGTCGTCCGCTTCCGTGCCGATGGTGGCTCCGGCGCCGATGGCGAAGGCGCCCGGACTGGGCACCAGCCATTTATAGAAATCCGTCGCCGAATAGTCGGGAGTTCCGCTCAGATCGACGGCGCCTGTGGTTGTGCCGGAGCCTCCGCTCTCGCCGGCCGCCGGGTACTTGAACCACTGCCACCAGGTATAGGTGGGCTCCGGCTGTGGCTGCAGCCCCGTCGCCACCAGGCCCTGCAGCCCGTAAAGCGCCACATCCAGAAAGATCGGAATGCCGACCGGCAGTTCGGCGTCCACGTCGAGGAAGAAGACCGACTGGCCGCCGAAGGTGCCGACGATGAAATTGGCGTCGACTTCCAGGTCCATGTCGCCGGGAAGGACGACAACCTTCACCGCTCCCGCGAAGACGTTGACCTGCTTGCCGCCCGNNGGGCCCGCCGGCGCTATGAAGTCGTAGATGTAGCCCGGTAGTCCGGCATTCACCAGGTCCTGCCCGCTCATTGCGTGGTTTACCTGGAAGTGATCGATCTCGCCGTCGATGGTGAGCACATCGGGGATGGTGAAGTCGATGCTCACGCCTTCGAACGTCACCGCGGGGTGCGTAATGTCAATCTGCAGGCCGCGCACGCTGCCGCCCAGCGTGAGACCCTCCACCAGGTTGATGTCGCCGTTGAAGCCGATCCACTTATCGCCATTGGCATCGGTGCCGAACCCGAGTTTCTGCAGGCCGACGTGGAAGCCGTAGAAATCCAGCGCCATCTGGTTGGGCAGATCGATCCATCCGCCCTGCAGCGAAATATTCCCCTTGCTGTCGATGCCCAGCCCCGTGAGCTCGATGCTCGGCCACGACAACCCCTCCGTCTCGATGATCAGGTTGCCGGAGATCAGCAGCGTCCACACGCTGTTGACCTCGGTGATCTTGAGCGAATCCACGTCGATTTCCACGCTGCCCACGCCTGTCAGCTCGTACATGAGCTGCACCAGCCCGTCGGGCGTCGTCGACTGGCTAGGCGCGGCGGCCACGGAGATGGTCAGGTTTCCCTTCGCGTCGGTGCTGACCTCGATGTCCACCACCTGCGGATTGCCACTGCTGTCCGTGAAGAACGGAATGGTGAGCTGCGCGGCGATATTGCTCGCGGCCAGGCCGCCTTGCGCCAGCGTGATGTCAAAGGCGGTCAGCGCAACGGTGAATCCCGCAATCGTCGCGCTCAGCGAATTGGTGGCGCTCAACCCGCCGATGTAAAAGTGGCCTGAAATCCCCTGCGCGTTCACGATCAGATCGTCGACATTGACTGACGGGCCGCCCGAGAGCGTCAGACCCGCGCTGACTCCGGAGCTGTCGGCGCTGAGGGTGACCACGCCCTGCCCGAAGGCCGCGTCCAGGGCGTCCTGCAGGATCGGCAGCCCCAGCGATCCGAGTAGAGACGTGGGCATAAGCGAGGTGGACATGCGCGTCGATCCTTTCAGGCTGCGGGAAACAGCGGGGCCGTGGCCGTGAGCTGCTGCGAGATTGCCGCGATCTCGTTGGCTTCCAGGGTGATGTCCGACAGCAGCGTGTTCAGTTGCCCAAAGAGCGTGCCCGCCGACTGCAGCGTGCCGGCTGCGGAGGGAGGAACAAACCCCTGGATCAACCCGAGTACGGTCTGCAGACCGCTCAGCACCGTGGCTGCGCCCGACGCCGATTCCAGATCGCCGATCTCATTCGCGAGGCTCGCCAGCGCCGCCGCCACGCCCGTCAGCGCGGAGTTGATGCCGTTGCCCAGTGAAGTCAGATCGGCCGAAGCACCCAGGATCAGCCCCAGCAGCACCTGCGCCGGTGTGTACAGCGGCCCGTCCGTTGCGGAATTCGACCCGCCCGTCCAGTCGCTCGGCTGCTGCGACCCGACAGGGTTGTTCACCGCAGGGTTCGGCGCGGCAAGGTATGACAAGGCCTGGACGACGGGAGCGAGTGGATCGGGAGGCGGCATAATGGAGCCTTTCTCAGAGAAATCGTGGAGTTGCAAACCACCGGCCGCCCATTACGGAAACAGCGCCACCAGAGACGTCAGAATCTGCGCCAGTTGCATCAGCTCTGTGGCTGCGGTAGCCACCGTGTTGCCGGCGCCGGCGGCCAGCGTGGTCAGCTGCTGCTGCAACGTCTGGAAGAGACTGCTCGCCGAGTTCAGCACCACCGCCGTTCCCGCCGGAGCCAGCGACTGAATCATCGACAGCGCATTCTGCAACCCGGTCATTACCCCGCCCACGTCGCTCAGGCTGCCCGTGCTCGACTTGACAGCGGTGGCAATCGACGTCATCACCGACGCAGCCGAGGTGAGCGCGCTCTTGACATCAGTGCTTACCGGTTGCAGCGCCGATATTCCGAAAATCGCCTGCACCAGCGTCTGGATCGTGCCGTAGAGCGCCGTCGTTGTCGGCGAGCCCGTACCGTCAGCGGTGGGAGTCACGATACCGCTGAGCGCCGTAATCACATCCTTGATCGGATCGTCTGCCATCTCTGTTCCCCTCTCTGACTGCTTCCGGGTTACTACGCCGTGGCCGGCATCAGCATCTGCGTCGCAAACACCGACGACGATGCGGAACGATTGCCGAAAATGTCCACGGAAACCACCGCATAAGCGTTGGGCGCGGTGGTGTTCGGCGCTCCAGCCGCTGCAATCGCGTTAGGATCGCCGGCCGGTGCGCTGTCAAGGAACGCCGCGCGCCGGTTCGGCACCACCCCCAGCGCCTGCACTTTGCCTGCCCACATCGCCACCACCACCACCGGCACGCCCCGCCCCAGCCCGATGCGGAGCCCCTTCAGCCGCGACTGTGTCGCCGAGGTCGTCACCACCTGCGCAATGCCGCCCACTCCCGGCGGCGTCCAGTAGTTGAACGCCCGCTGCCCCGTCGGCCCCAGCGCCTGCACGTAATCGCTCAGCCGGTAAACGCCATTGATCGTGTCCGGCGCCGGTCCCGGCGGCAGGATCACCTCGCCCATGTCGCTGCCGTTGTAATCGCGCGCGCACAGGCGCGGATCGGGCACGAAGCCGACAATCCTCTGGTCGATGTTCAGCCCCGAGCCCTGCACAAACGAGAGCGGTGGATAGCTCTGCGCGTTGCGCTGGACTGCCGGCAGCTCGCTCGCCGGGCTGGGATGCGTGGGGTCGGCGCCGAAGTAGCGCAGGTCCTCGAGATCCTCCACGGTGGGAGCGCGGTAGACCATGTAGGCCGCCACATCCGGACTGGCATCCAGCGCCCACGCGACGATGACGGCCGTCTCCGTCGGCTGCAGCTTGTAGAGCACCGGCGGACGCGGCGGCGTGACGATGGTCGTGTACCACGGGCCGATGGTGCTCGTCGCCGTCGCGCTCATGCTGCCCGCCTGGTTCACCGCGGCGAGCCGGTAGACCGTGCGCCCGTAGCCGCTGCCGTCCACGGTGTCGACGATGGTGGTGTTCGGCGCGATCGGCTGCGTGCTGACGCGCACGTAGCCGATCGCATTGCCGGGAACGTCGGCGAGAACGCACAGTTCGTCGTCCAGCAGGCCACCGTAGAAATGCTCGATGAAGGCCCGCTGCGCGCCGGTATCCAGGAGCGCGTTGGCGGTAGTCAGCGGCGTATAGCTCCCCGGCCGAGTCGCGTTGTACGCCTGCACTGCGTTGTAGTCGCTGAGCCACTGGGTGAGGGACGAAATCCACGCGGCCAGATCGGCGCGCGGCACGCCGCTGTCCACCTTCACCGGATTCGGATCGGCCAGGTTGGGTGTGCTCAGGTTGCTCCGGCGCTTCACGTCGGCCAGCGAGAGCGAGCGCACCGGTTCGCGCTGCAGCACGTATCCCAAAACTCCGGTCGCCGCCGGGGTGGTGAAGGGAAGCGTCTGATCGGCGTCCCCGTTGGCATCGGCCGGATTGTAGTAAAGATGATTGACCTGGTGGACCGGCGTCGTCGAGGCGGGCGGCTGCGGAGGCGCGGGGGGTTGCAGCCGCTGCGGGCCGTTGAAGATCAGCGTCGGCGACGGCGGTTCCGGCTTGTTCGGATTGACGCCATTGGGGTCGACGATCTGCTCGCCGGCCAGAAACGGATTCTGCGTGGACCCGGTGACCGAAACCTGGGCGCGGGCGGTTTGCTGCGCGACCGGCACGTCGAGCGGCACCGACAGCAACCGGTTGACCCCGTAGCCTGACAGCAGGTACGCCAGCTGGCCTACGTACTGGCTGGTGCTGGTAATGATGCGCGCAGAGTTGCCCGCGTTCACGGTGGCCACCACCGGCGACGTCGCGTTTTGTCCCGCCGAAGCGGGCACCGCGGGACGCACAGCGTAGCGTTCCGACGAGCCGTCGGGCAGAGTCAGCATCAGCACCTGCCCCGGATCGGTGCTGGCCAGCGCAACCAGCGGCGGCGTGGTCTGGATGGCCACCGTATAACTGAGGCCGTCGGCTGATGGCGTTGCCACCATGGACGCGACGGTCAGCTGCTGGATCGTCGGCGCCGGCACCACCAGGTCGCTGGTGGCGAGCGTTCCCGTCACGTTGCCGTTGGTATCGATGGACTGCACCGTGATGCGGGCCGTCACAATATCCGGGTACATCATGAAGGCGCCGCCGGCCCAGTTGACAATCAGATTGAGCGTGCCGCCGATCCACGCGGATCCGTCGGGCGCGGCCGCGCCTCCGCCGGCAGCCGAGTTGTCGAACTGCAGGACGCGCATCGCCGTGGGCGCGGCGGCAATCTTTTCTACCCCGCGAGGAGTGGACCAGTTACTCCACGCGCCGCGCACGCCGAACAGATCGAAGGCGGCCACGCGATGGCTCCATCCGCCCACCGGATCGGCCAGCCCCGAATCGACCAGCCGGTAAAGGTTCGCCGTGGTCACATGCGAACCCGTCGGCGCGGGCGCGCTCCGCGTCGCCGTCCAGCCGGGAATATTCGTTGCGCTGCCGGCCATGCCGCTGTCCTCACGCTGTGCGACGAAGCCGATGGGCTGGACAGGCGGAGGCAGTTGCAGCGGATCGGTCACCGGGTCGCCGACTGGCAGCGGAGCGGGCGGCGCCGGCCATACTACGTCGAAGAGGCTGTGCCGCACCAGCGTCAGCGTGCTGGTGTCGATGTCCGCCTGACGACGCCGATATGTCGTGTACGGCTGTCCCAGCGCAGCAATCGGCTGGATCGCCACCGGCGGTGGCATGATCGCGTATTGCGTGCCAATGGCGTCCGGCGAGAGCGGATGCAGAGTCAGCGCGCCGATGGCCAGTACATAGCCGTTTGGCGACGAGACGAGCGCGCCCAGGAACTGAATCTGGTCGATGAGCTGGCCGCTCGGCGCAGTCACGCTCACGGTGCCCAGTTGCGAGGAATTGAAGCCCGCCGAGGAAACCACGGCGCCGCCCGACAATCCCTGCAGCGTGCCGTTGCCCCACACCTGTGCATCCACGCGCGCCGCTGGCTGCGAGAGCGAGATCGAGACCTGAGGCAACGGCGTCAGCGGAAACCACCATGCGCCCGGCGAAGAGGCCAGCAGCAGAGCGTCCGGCTGCTGCGCCTCGCTGAGTCCAGCGGCGATGCCGGCCGCCGTGCTCTGGACGAAGGACGGCGACGAAGGATCGACCGTCGGATCGTAATTGCCGCTACTGTCGAACTTCGTCCAGCGCCACAGCGAAGTGTTTCCGCCCAGTGGCGCGATGGTGATCCCGTTGTAGGTGGCCGAGCCGCGCGCCAGCGGCGCCCCCGGCGTGAGCCCCGGGAAAATCACCGTGTCGTCGCAGGGCGTTGCGCCCCAGTAGCCCGCGATGCTGTAGTCGTACAGCACCCCGGGTGCAGCCTGGTCGTCGACGAAGTAAAGCCCCAGCACGCGGGCGAAGTACGGATCGAGTGCCAGCAGCAGCAGTTCCTGCATCACATTGATGTTCAGATTCGGCGCGCTGGCGCCGGCGGCCGAAGCGGGCAACTGCACCTCGTTGAGCAGCGTGGTGGGAAATCCCTGCACCAGCCGCGCCAGCTCCGCGCGCAGCTGCGCCAGGCCCAGGGTTTCCTGGGCCGTCGTGAGCGTCGCGCCCAGCTTCAGCGTGCCCAGCCGCCGCCGCATCTCCTTGATGTCGTCCTGCAGGACGATCAGAGGCGCTGTGGTGTTGGGATCGGGCGCTCCGTAGTAGCGCGCCGGCCATTCCTTCACCGTCACCGGCAGCGTGAACGGAACTCCCCAGCACTGCCATCCGTTCTTGTTGGGCTCTCCCCACACCGGGGTTCCGGAGCAGGGCGGGTTTCCGCCGCCCTGTCCGCTGCCGCCTGAGCAGCCGCAATCCTGCGGCGGTTCCATCGTTCCGCAGCCGCACTCGTCCACGCTGCCCGCGCCCACCACGCGCACGCACGAGATCTGGCTAGCCTGCACCGAGACGCGGAACGCCCCCTGCTCGACGGCGACTGTGCGCCGTTCGCTGACGACCAGCGTGCCGTCGGCATTGCGGCGGAAGGTTTCGATCACAATCTCGTCGCAGCCGGGCGCCGCGCAACCGGCCAGCGTCACGCTCTGGCAGGGATGCTCGAGCACCGCCTGCCAGGCGTCCCCGCTCGCGGTTGCGGTCATCGCGTTGGTGGCGGTTGCGTTCGCATCCGTGGCCGCCGCGGGAGGCGGAGGAATCTGCTTTTCGCCCTGTTTTGCAAGTCGCCGGCAAAGCCAGAACCCGCCCGGCGGAAAGCCCAGAGCCGCCAGAAAGCTCCAGCGCAGATGGACGCCCTTCTGCATCGGCTGACCATCGAAGGTTGCTTCCGATCCGTTGGCGACTCCCCCCTGCAAAGCCAAAACGATGTTCGACAAGGTCACCCTCCGATGGAATCGGGTGCGGCGCCGGGGCGGAAAGGGCTGGCCCTCGCGGCATCACCGCTGCTCGACACTTCGTGCGTGGTGCGGGATCTCAGATTGGGAGTTCAGATCCTGCGACAAGGCACACGCAACGAATCCTGACGGACGGTTGGGCAAGGAGGAAATTCGTACAGACGCCCGTGGGTCGGGGGAATGCGTCGCCCCTATACAACACCTCAGCGAACCTTCCCCTGTCAAGGGCCGCATTGTAAAAATATTGTCCGGGCGGTCCGATCATCCAGGCGGAAACATAGGCGCATTGATTGGGACCGATGTGGATCTGCTTCCAGCGTGACGACAGGCACTCGTCGAGGCTCTGCTTCCGGGCGTGTGGTCGGTAATACGGAAGTTTGCCGATTCGGCGGCATGGCCCGAACCTCGAAACTTCCGGTTTGCAGGTGATACGCCCAGGATGGCGTCCCACCTGCACGAAACCAGTTTCCGAAAATCGACCGGCCCGCCAGGTCACCAGCACACTCCGGAGCGAGCGAAGTGCCGAAGTTACCGGGCGTCGGACGGGATCTCCGGTCCTAGGCTTTCCACGACCCACATCGGCCCTCCCTGATAGAACGGCGCCGCCAGCCGCAGGAACGAGGGCTGCGGGGCGTCCGTAACCCAGAAGTGCAGATCAGCCGGTTCTTCGTTGATCAGCGGCGCCACGAAAAATGCCATGCCGTGCAGTTCGACGTGCAGCAGATACTGGTGCGCGTGCTGCAGCGGCGATAGTCCGTCCACGCGCGTCTGGTCCGGATGGATGGCCACCGTGACGAGAAGCGGTCTCACTGCGACAGCGAACCAGGAGACGCGGAGGCCCGCCGGCCCGGGTGGGACGTTCTCAACCAGCAGGGGAACTAATCCGTTTCCCACATCGTCGGGAAAATCCATGTTCACCGTCGACACTGCGTCCCTGCCGTTCTTCAGCTGATGCCAGGAAACCGTGCGGCTGGGGACGTCGATCGTCATATCCAGCGGCGTCGGGAAGGACGGCCCTTTTTGGACGTGTCGGTCGTTGATCAGGCGGAAGACGTTGCCCTGGGTAAAAGTGGTGATCTGCTCGTCGAGCGAGCCATCGAGGAAGCGGAAGGTGAGGTCCGAGCGCACGCGATCGCCATCGGCGGTCGTCACCTCCTCGCCATTCGCGAGGACTTTGCCGTCGAGCGCCTTCAGGACGAACTCCTGGTGCATCGGTTCCTGCTTCCGCAGGGTCGCGACGGTCTCGGCCAGCGCGGCAAGGGGGACCAGCAGGGCAAGAGAGAGGGCCAGAGTGCAACGAGGGGACGGGCGAAAGGGAAGCCGCATGCGGGGGACAGGAAACTCCTGCGTGAAGGGATAGTCTCTGGGATCTTACCGGATGGACGTCAGGAGGAGACAAAGGCTCCCGGCTGGTTCAACGATCCAGCCCGGCGAAACTTCCGGTTTGCCGGTGATACGTCCGGAACCCGCAGACTGCCCGTCCCAAAGGTTCTCGATGAGCGACTTAGCGATTTTGCACGAATTGAAAATGACCGCCGCATCGCCGCTCAATCGTCGAGCTGAAGCATTTCTCGCTGCTGGTTGAGAGCGATTCGGCGTCGAAATAGAACGGAAAAGGCTCGTTATTTCTGCGTGCGGCTCTGTTCCAGGTATTCCATATATCCCAAAAGCGCTCCCCAGTGGTAGAACTTGTCGCTGTTGGTCACATCGTCGCCGTTTCCGGTGATGGCGTTGTAGTTTTCGTGGACGTGTCCCTTCTCGGTCCATTCCATGGAGAAGAGCGTGAAGGACTTCTGCGCCAGTTCCCGGCGCGCGTGCTCGATCTCGTCGCCTTCGTAGTTGCACAGGCCCAGGTACACGAGGTAGTTCATGGGGCCCCAGGTGCGCCCGTGCCAGTAGTTCTGATCCTTGAACGCCGGATCGTCGCGCGCGATGGAAGAAATCACCCATTCGCCCCAGAATTCCCTGGGATTCAGCAGATGCTCCTCGACCATCAGTTTCGCCTGCTCTTCCGTCGCCGCGTGTGCCAGCAGCGGATAAAACAGGGTCGGCGAGAGTCGTGTGCTGAACTGCCCGGTGTGCAGGTCCTTGTTGAGAAAGATGCCGTCCTTGTCGCTCCAGAGCGTGCCCAGCTTTGCCCTGTAGCGTGCCCCCCGCATCCGCAGTTCACTCGCGTCGGCCGGCTTCTGCAGCGTTTCCGCAATCGCCGCCAGCGCGTTGCAGTCGGCAACGTAGATGCTCATCAGACCCACGTCCGCAAACTCCAGCAGGTGGGTCTGCGGATTGAATACCGCGTCGTCGTAAATGGGGCTGCCGTCCATCCCCGCTTCGCCCGTTGCCCCGGCGCGGACGCCGCGGAATTTATCGGCCGGGTCCAGCGGCTCATTCTGCGCATCGCTGCCCCAGGTCAGATAGCCCTCGATATCGCGATACAGAGCCCACCAGCGATTCCAGCGCAGCAGAGGCTCGTAGGCCTCCTCCAGAAACCAGTGGTCATGATATTTCCCGTACAGTTCGAGGACTGTGATCGAACCCACTGGAGGCTCGCTGCGGTCCGTGCTCTTCCATCCGCCCGCCCGCGCGTAATTCGGCACAAAGCCCTCCGTCGTCTCTTCGTGCAATTCTTCGATGACGTTAGCGTAGGCCAGATCTCTGTCGCCGATGCCGGCGAGGGTCGCCCCGAAAAAGGTGTCCCAGCCAAAGAGTACATAACCACCCCAATACGCACTCCAGTCGCGGCTCACCGGCGAAATCACGCGCGCGTGCTCTGGATCGTAGATGGTGTCCCACCCCAACGTGGTCTCAACCGCATCCACCGTCGGGCTGTCGACTCCCGCCAAATTGACCGACTTCCAGTACGCCGCTCGCTCCCGATCGACGATTGCCTCTATTTCCGCCACGCTGCGCCGTTTGCCCGTGCTCAACCCCACCGGCTCCGTAAGGGCCGCCGCCAGATATGCCCCGCTCACCGGTAACTGCCCGTGGCCAGGATGAGCGTCGCTGATCGCTCCCGTGCTGCAGCTTGTTTCCTTGCCGCTGGCGCAATACACATCGATCCCTCCGCCGCTTCCCTGCGTCTCAATGAAATCCGCGCGCTTCAGAGCAGTTCCCGGGCGGTCCCAGAGAAAGTTTACCTGGAAGGCCACGGTGGCGGGCACGTAGAACTTTCCCGCCGGATCGAGTGGGGTCACCAGCAGCACAAGGTCCACGCCTTGGTGCGCCGTCTGTACGCGCCACTCGTGCCCCATCCAGGTCACCCTGAGCTCCGTGTAGCTGCCGTCCCAGGAGTGGGATCCGGGGAAGGCCGTGCCCTGGCCGACCGACGTCGTGGCCAGAAATTCGTGGCCGAAGTCGTTGCAGTTATTCAGAAAGCCCACATGAAGGCCCAGCCCTTCGGGCAGCAGAACGTACGCGATCATGCTGTTCACATCCCAGGTATTCCAGCCCTGGGCGAGCTTCCGTTGCAGCTCGCGATACTGGACATCGGCCGCGCTTGCGCCGTCGTCCCTTGCCGGAGAGGTTTGTGCCGCAAACCCTGGTGCAGTAGAAAAAAGCAGGCGAGGGACACGAAACACGCCCACCGGAATTCGGGGAGATCGAGCCGCAGCATGCAATCATTGTGCATCGCACGTATCCGGGAGGCCAGGCGACGGTCCAGCGTGTGACTGCCATGTCGCCAACAGGGCTTAGTGCTCCCCGAGTTCCGGGCGTATGGTCGGCAATCCTCCCCTTTTTCAAATCTTCGCCTCGGAAAGGGACCAGCTCCGCCGAAAACCGAGCCTGCCTGAGTTCGTCGAGCCACTGAATTGAATTAGCATGGCGCGAACGGAGAAGAGAGCAGTTGACGATTGATCTACATGGATACCACCCCACAGCCATTGTCAGGAGTGGCGTGCTCAATAAAGTGGTCCAGCAATCGTGGGAGATGGGAGAACCTTGTCTCTACCTCATACATGGGCACGGACGCAATCGAGGTATAACACCTGGCTTCGTCAATACGAACACCGGCTACTTTGGGTTGCAGATTCGCCACGCGTTGCGAAATGACAAGAGCCTACGGACGTGGATTTACCACACGACTCTGAACTGCGAGGACATGGGTGTCACTTGGGTGCGGCTGAAACGCAATCCAGCTCCTTCCCGTTCCGCTCTCGATGCCGATTTGATCCCCGATGTTGTTGTGGAGAGTGATCGCGATTAGGGCTCGGTTGATTCGTCAGGTCGAGTAGAAGTCAGCAATCCTGAAGGATCAGATTTCTTGGCGAATATTCGTCAAAGTTCCGGTTAGCCGGTAATTCGTCCACAACACGCGTTCAGGCGGGTTCGAGGGCTCGATTTCGGCCTCGGCATCGGACGTTCTTCTTGACTTTCCTCTCCTGCCGCCGTTATCTGAAGGCTACCGTTTCCCCTGTATCGAACCATCGTTCTTCCTGTTCAAGCTCGGATACGCTCCGAGCGGGGCCCGATTCGCTCGGCTCAAAACCCCATGCGCAGGACCTCCCTGTTGGAATTCTCCCACGCTGCGCCTGAAGTCGATGCTTTTGCATTGATCGCCGCTTGTCTCCCCAAATGAGTGGTGAGTTTCTCTCAAGGAGAATCTCGCGTGGCCGCTTCGTCCGTCGTCCGCTCTTTGGCTTCCATCCTGAATCCGGTCCTTTCCTCCGGCGTATCCACCAGCAGGAACAACACGGAACCTGCGCCTCGGTGGGCGGCTGGAGCACGGATGAGGGCGGGTCGGCGCTTGCTGGGCGCACTCTCGCTGGGCGCGCTGCTGCTGGGCGGCGCGGCTCTCGGCTATGCCCAGGATGATACCTCTGCCGCCGTCCGGCCGAGGCCGACGCCTTCGCGTCTGGTTGACCCCATCGACGAGCGTGCCCTGGTAACCCTGAAGGGCAATGTCCGCGCGGACGTGGCTCATGCGCCGGACCTTGGCACGGTGGAAGACGCGAAGCCCCTGAACCTCTTTCTGCTGCTGCAGCGCAGCACCGCGCAGCAGGCCGACCTGGATAGTCTGATTGCGCGCCAGCAGGAGCCGGGCGCGCCGGAATATCACAAGTGGCTGACCCCAGCGGAATTTGGCGCCCGTTTCGGCGCCTCGCCGCAGGATATTACCAAGCTCTCAACGTGGCTCCAGTCGCACGGCTTCAAAATTCGCAGTGTGCTGAACAATGCCAGCATGATCGACTTCGAGGCCACCGCCGGCCAGGTGCGCGAAGCCTTCCACGCCCAACTGCACTACGTCAGTGTACGGGGCGGCAAATACCCCGCACTGCGGCAGGATCCGCAGATTCCGGCCGCGCTCATCCCCGTGGTGGCGGGGATCGAGGGACTCAACAAGATTCCCCCTCAGGCCAACCACGGTGCGCCTCGCCAGGCGTCCCGGGACCAGGCCACCCATCGCTGGCACATCGTCAATCCCACGCCCGCGGATACGGCATCGCCCGACTACAGCGACGGCAGCGGGGATTACCTTGTGGGTCCACAGGATCTCTATACCATCTACAAGATCAACCCGGTGTTCACAGGCGGAAATCTGGCCGCGACGGCAACCGTTGCGGTAATTGAACAGAGCGATATTGAGTACGGCACGGTCACGTCCGGCGTGGCGACCGGCGGCGATGTCGCCACCTTCCGCAGCGTGTTTGGCGTGCCGGGCACGCTGAATATGCATGTCTATCACGGCTACGGCTCGGTCACCTGCAACGACCCCGGCATCGCCTATAGCGACGAATTCGAGGCGACGCTGGACGCCGAGTGGGCCAACACAACCGCTCCCTCCGCCAACCTGATCTTCATGTCCTGCGATGATGACCCCGATGACGGCATCTTTACCTCGATGACGGCGCTGATCGACAACAATCTCTCCGACGTGATGAGCGTCAGCTACGGGACCAGCGAAGACAGCTACACCTCATCGCTTTACACCCAGCAGGACAATCTGTTCGAGCAGGCCGCCACGCAGGGCCAGTCCATCGTCATCAGCGCGGGCGACGGAGGATCAGATGTCCGGGACACACACTTCGCGGCCACAGTCGGAGTCAATGTGAACGGCTTGAGCTCTTCCCCCCTGGTAACCTCGGCAGGCGGTACGGACTTCCAGGACTATTACGACGCACAAGAGAATGGCAAGCCGCAGAGTACCTACTGGAATTCCACGAACTCCACCTATTATGGCGATGCCATCAGTTACATTCCCGAGACGGCATGGAATCAGAGTTGCGCCGGCAGCCTCGGTGCAGAACTAGCAGGCTACCCGGGCGCAGCCTACTGCGCCTACTTCGGTACGGTACCCCCGTTCAGTGGTTCGGGGTTAGCGGGTTCGGGCGGCATCAGCACGCATTATGCGGCGCCGGCCTGGCAGACCGGGATCTCCGGCTACTCCAACCCCATGCGCTCGCAGCCGGATATAGCGGGATTCGCCTCGAGCTTTTGGTTCCACGCCCTGCTGCTTTGCGATTCGAACCCGGACGATGGGGACCCCTGCACCTCTCCCTCCACCTTCGGCGCAGGCGACGGCACATCCTTTGTCGCCCCTTATACGGCAGGTGAGGTTGGTTTGCTGGTAGCCGCAACCGGATCTCGCCAGGGTGTGCTCAATCCGGCTCTTTATGCTTTGGCCAAAGCGCAATATGCAGCGCCGGCGACGGCAACAGCCTGTTACGCGAACGGGCAGACCTCGAACACCGGTGTGACGACGAGCCTGCCTGCGGCTGCCTGCATCTTCAACGACGTCACCACTGGCAACAACGATGTTCCCTGCACAGCAGGATCGACGGACTGCTACGTCAACAGCGGTGCGTCCTATGGCATTCTGTCGCTGACCGGCTCCAGCTCGCTGACGGTGGCTTATGCTTCCGCTGCCGGCTATGACCAGGTTACCGGCATCGGTTCGGTCAACGTCGCCAACCTGATCGCCGACTGGAATACGGCGTTCACCAGCAGCACATCCCTCACCGCCAACCCCACTTCCATCAACTCCAGCCAGTCCACGGATTTGACCGCGACTGTGACCGGTGGAACCCCGACGGGGTATGTCGACACGCCTCCCGCGGTTACCGGCACCGTCACCTTCAAAGCGGGTACGACGGTCGTGGGCACCTGCACCCTGACCAGTGGAACCTGCTCCACCTCGGTGCCCGCGTCATCGCTACAAACGGGCTCTAACTCCATGACGGCAATCTTTGGGGGAAGCGGCACCTATCCGTCGTCGACTTCCAGCATCGTCACCGTGACCGTCGAAGCCTCCCTGATCACGCCTACCGTCACCGTGACGCCGGCGTACTCCCAAGTCACAACGGCCCAGTCGGACCAGGTGACCGTGGCTGTGAACGGCGGATCCGGCAACCCAACCCCGACCGGCTCGGTGACTGTGAGCAGCGGCACCTATACATCGTCACCCACGACTCTGACATCCGGCTCGGCGAGTATTACCGTCCCGGCGGGACAATTGGCCGTCGGCAGCGACACGCTGACAGCGACCTACTCCGGCGACACGAACTACACCGTCGCCACTGGCACCGCGCCTGTAACAGTGGCGCAGGCCATTGGCTCCTGCACGACTGCGAACCCGAACCCGAATCCGAATTCGGCGGTGTTTGCCGCGACGCAGGACTTCAATGGCGACTGCAGGAGTGACATTCTGTGGCGGAACAGCAGCACCGAGCAGGTCTATGAGTGGCTGATGAACGGAACCACGTATTCGGGCAGCGGGAGCCCCGGCAGCCCCACCTCCGACTGGGTCATTCAGGGCGCTGGCGACTTCAATGGAGATGGCAAAGCCGACATCCTGTGGCGGAACACCACCACCGGAGAGGTCTTCATCTGGCTGATGAACGGCACAACGTTTACGAGCAGCGGGAGCCTCGGCTACGTCTCCTCGGACTGGACCATTGCTGGCGTGGGCGATTTCAACGGCGATGGCAAAGCCGACATCCTCTGGCAAAACAGCTCTGGCGAGATCTACCTCTGGCTGATGAACGGAACCACGATCGCGGGCGGGGGGATCGTCAACAACGTCTCTCCGGGATGGAGCGTGGCGGCCATTGGCGATTTCAATGGGGATGGCATGGCCGACATCCTGTGGCGGAACACCACCACCGGCCAGGTCTACGTCTGGCTCATGAACGGGACCACGATTGCGAGCATGGGGAGCCCGGGCACCCCCTCCTCCGACTGGAGCATTGCGGGCGTTGGCGATTTCGATGGGAACGGCACGAGTGACATCCTGTGGCAGAACAGCACCACCGGGCAGGTCTACATCTGGTTCATGAACGGAACCACGTTCCCGAGCAGCGGGAGCGTCGGCTACGTCTCCTCCGGATGGGTCATTCAGGGCGTTGGCGACTACGATGGGAGCGGTCGGGCCGGCATTCTGTGGAGGAACAGCACCACGGAGCAGGTCTATATCTGGCTGATGAACGGGGTGACGTTGTCGAGCAGCGGGAGCCCAGGCAGCCCCGACATTACCTGGCAGATAGCTCCCTAATCTCCATAAGGCAGCTCGAACCAGGTTCCCCGCAACATTCTTTCCTTCCGCGAGCAACAACTACGCGGTTGGCAGAGGCTTTTAGGCGAGTTCTTGCCGAATTGTTTGAATGCTGAGTCGAGGAGGAGCACGAGGTGTTACAAAGGCTGAACTCAGCGGGAAGCTGATTCAGAGAACAACCTCGGAGGCTCCTCAGAGACGACATGTACTACATCGGACTGGACGTACACATGAAGACGATCAGCTATTGCGTGAAGGACGCAGCTGGTTGTGTGCATCGGGAAGGCAAAATTGGCTCGACACGGCAGAAACTGGACGCATGGATTAGAACCCTTCCACAGCCCCGCACGATCGCGATGGAGGCGACGATTTTCACCGGCTGGATTTATGATCATCTGCTGCCGCACGCCAGCGCGGTCAAGGTTGCGCATCCACTGATGCTGCGGGCCATCGCGTTAGCCAAAAAGAAGAACGACAAGATCGACGCCAGCAAAATCGCCGACTGTCTGCGCTGCGACTTCCTGCCCGAGTGCCATATGGCCCCGACGGAGGTCCGCGACCGGCGGCGGATCCTGCGCTATCGGCACCTGGTCGTGAGGCAGATGGTACAGACCAAGAACCGGGTATCAGGTCTGCTGATGGAAACCGGAGTGGAACACACCAGGAGCCGCCTGCATAAGGTGGGCTATTTCCGCCGGCTGATGACAACCAGCAGTGAAATCGATGACAGCATTCGGCCGCTGCTCCGGCTCAGCCGCGAAACCATCGAGCGGTGCCAGAAGACCGATTATGCGCTGGTCAGCTCGCTGGAGCACGACCCGCTGCTGAAGGAGCGAATCAGACGACTGAGGACGGTTCCGGGAGTGGGGCCGATCACGGCACTGAACTGGGCCCTGGAGATGGGCGATATCTCACGGTTCCGTTCCATCAAAGAGGCGGTTAGCTACTGCGGACTGTGCGGAGACGAGCGCAGCTCGGCGGACAAGGTGATGCGCATGCCGCTGTCGAAGCAACGCAACAAACATATCCAGCATGTGCTGGTCGAAGCCGCTAAGCTGGCGCCGCGCCAGAGCGCGGAGCTCGCTCTGATCTATCAGAAGGCGATAGTGAAGGGCAACAGGAACAGAGCCACGCTGGCCGTAGCCCGCAAGATGGTGGCATGGCTGCTGGCAGTGGATCGGGAGAACCGCGAGTTTATTCCCGCAGAGCAGCGGGAGATCAGGGCAGCATAAAAACTGCCCTGATAAGACAAAAACAGGATCATCGATGCGCAGACTGCCAGGTCCNNCGAATTGTTTCGGGACTGGCAGAGAACACTAACTCAATCTTCTGCGACGGCCCTTGCGGCCCGAGGCAGCAAATGGATGTCCGGTTCTGCTTCAGAGCAGGAACCACCAGCCGAGAGGCACCACAGCGCGCACGACGAAACCTGGCATCACGCACTGCGCGCTCTCGCGAACGCGCCCGGGACATCTCTGCTCACCCTTGACAGAAGACTCACATGGATGTCGGCAATACGGACATTTCAGACGGCAGCGGGCGGTTATTTCCGTATTGCCGGCGATTCGTCCGGACCATCGCATCGATGAGTGCCTCGGCGATTATGCATCAATCCACAAATTCTCCCGGATCGCAGGGCGTTTTCCGTTATTAATCCCGTCAATGTGTGCAACAGACGCGGAGCCAGCCAATCAGGGAGTGGACGAGGCAGACGACCCTACAGCCGTATCCTCATCGGCATTGCCGGGCTCGAAATTCCAGGGCGCATGGAGCTCGTGGCCGCAGCCTCCACATTCCGAGCATTACAATCTCTAACAGCCCCCATCCCCCGCATCTCTGGCTTCCAGGCGTCCCTTCATGCGCGACCTTCTGTCAGACCTCGGCTATGCCTTGCGCATGCTGATCGCCACGCCAGCATTTTCCCTCACTGCAGTGGCCGCCCTTGCGCTCGGCATCGGCGCCAACACCGCCATCTTCACTGTCGTCGACAACGTCCTGCTGAAGCCGCTCCCTTACCCCGAACCGGACCGCATGGTCCAGTTCATGAGAACCTTCCCCAACCGGAACGATCCCGAGAGCTCGCCTGTCAACTTCAACACCTGGCATGCCCAAACTTCCATCTTTGAGGACGTGTCTGCCTACGACTCCGGGGGGCCAGGCTTTAATCTCACCGGCGCCGCGCCGGAGCAGGCCCATGGCATCCACGTCACTGAATCGTACTTCCGCCTTTTCGGCGCGCCCGTCATCCTTGGCCGTACTTTCACTTCCCAGGAAGATTCCCCCCACGGCGGACACGTCGCTGTCATCAGCTACGGATTCTGGCAGCGCAGATTTGGCGGCGACCCGCATATCGTTGGCGCCACGATCTCCCTCAGCAACGAGTCCTATACCATCGTCGGCGTCATCGGGAGAACCTTCGTTAGCGATCCTGATTCCGACCTCTGGGTTCCATTCCAGGTCGATCCCAACAGCAGCAACCTCGGCCACTATTTCCTTGTCGCCGGCCGTCTCAGGCCCGGCGTCACTCTCGCCCAGGCCAACGCCCAGCTCAGGATTGCCGCGGAGCCGTACCGCCGCCTGTACCCCGATGACCTCGGCCCTCAAGAGACCTTCGGCGTCCAGCCGCTCCGCGAATCGATCGTAGCCGGAGCCCGCAGTTCACTCCTTGTCCTGCTCGGAGCCGTCGGTTTCGTACTCCTCATCGCCTGCGCGAACGTCGCCAATCTCCTCCTCGTCCGCGCCACCAGCCGAAAACGTGAGTTCGCCATCCGTGCCGCCCTGGGCGCCGGCCGGCTTCGCATCATTCGCCAGCTCCTCACCGAAAGCATCGCCCTCGGTCTTGCCGGTGGCATTTTCGGGCTCATCCTCGGCTTCATCGGCGTCCGCGCTCTCCTCGCCCTAAGTCCCCATGATCTGCCCCGCATTGGGGAGCACGGCGCCGGTATCGCCATGGATTGGCGCGTCCTCTCCTTTACCCTCGGCATCTCCATCCTCACCAGCATCCTCTTCGGCCTGTTTCCCGCCATCGGCGTCTCACGCATCGACCTGAATTCCACCCTCAAGGAAAGCAGCAACCGCTCCGGTACCGGCCTCCGCCACAACAAAACTCACTCTCTGCTCGTAATCGGCGAAGTCTCCCTCGCCCTCGTGCTTCTCATCGGAGCGGCGCTCCTCATTCGCACTTTCCTCGCTCTGCGCGAAGTAGATCCCGGCTTCGACCCTCGCAATGTCCTCACCCTTAAGATGGCCCTCGACAGCGAGCAGTACAGGAAGACTGCTGGAATGGCGCAGCTCTCTCGCGATGGCCGCGAGCGCCTGGATGCCATCCCGGGCGTCGAGGTCTCCGCGTTCACCTGCAATCTGCCTCTGGAAGACGGCTACGACATGCCCTTCAACATCGTCGGACGTCCCCCGGAAGGCAAATCCCCCTATAACGGCGACGTCGACTGGTTGAGCGCCTCTCCCGCATATTTCTCCGTCTTTCACATCCCGATTCTGCACGGCCGCGACTTCACCGACCAGGACACGGGCTCGACACCCCTCGTCGTCCTCATCAACCAGACCTTCGCAAATCGGTACTGGCCCAGGGGCGACCCCGTCGGTCAGCAGCTCCTCATTGGTAAAGATATTGGCCCGCAGTTCGCGGAGGGCCCTCGCACGATCGTCGGCGTCGTCGGCGATATTCGCGGCGACGGTCTCAATCGCGAGCCCCAACCCCTCATGATCATCCCCGTCTCACAGGTCACCGACGGCATCACCGCCCTCGCCAACGGTGTCAGCCCCATGACCTGGATCGTCCGCACCCAGGGCGACCCGCATCGTTACATTACCGCCATCGCCGAGCAGCTCCGCCAGGCCAGCCGCGGCTTCGCAGTCGCCCGCGTGCGTCCTATGACCGAGGTCGTCGGCGAGTCCACCGCCAGCCAGGACTTCAACATGCTGCTCCTCTGCATCTTTGGAGCCGCGGCTCTCATCCTCGCCGCCATTGGGATCTACGGCCTTATGGCTTACTCCGTCCAGCAGCGCACCCAGGAAATGGGTATCCGTATGGCCCTCGGAGCCGATCGGTCGCACATCCGGGGTCTTATCGTCTGGCACGGCATGCGCCTGGCGCTCGTCGGCATCGTCATTGGCATCGGGGCAGCCTTTGGCCTCACACGATTAATTGCCGGCTTCCTCTACGGTGTCAAAACGTGGGACCCTCTGGCCTTCGCCACAGTTCCCGTCGTGCTCTGCCTGGTCGCTCTATTCGCCGTCTGGATGCCCGCCAACCGTGCCTCTCGTCTGGATCCCCAGCAAGCCCTTCATATCGATTAAGATTCCCCCTTGCTCCATCGTTGGGCATCCTGTGCGAGGCGGCCTCAGTAAGAGGCGAGACGGAATCGCTGCTTCGGCATTCGCGCCGGAGAGGCAGAAAAGGCAACCGCAGATCCTTCGACGCGCTGCTCCTCAGGATGACAACACAGGGGTAGTTGCCGGGTGGTCGGCAATCCGGAAGTTTCAACCCGATCCCGGCATGCCTGCCCGTTTAGGGGGCAGGTCAGACGCAGTCAGGGGAATGCCGTCGATTTCCCGTGGTGTGGAGGTGAACCCACACACGGGATTTGCGGATGAATCGCAGGCGTAATCCAAACCTCTTTCTGTGGAAGGCATTCTGCTCTTCCCCAGGACGTGTCGTAATCTCGTTACGACCACTGGAACTAGCGTCTGTCCGGAAAGGCGGACAGTTCACGGACAGTTTGACCCAATGAGAAAAAACCGCCTTGGGCGGTTCTCGCTAAATTCTTTCGATTGTGAGGGGTTTTGGTTGCGGGGGGTGGATTTGAACCACNNGAGCTACCAGGCTGCTCCACCCCGCATCCTTATCTTAACAATCGCCAGGAGGCGGGTCAAACCTCCAAAAATCAAGAACCACGCGGCCTTTCCGCATCGTGCACGTCCAGTTTCACCGCCTCTAAACCCATCCCCAGGCGTCATTTCCACTCACTCCTCTGGCAATCGCGCAAAACTCCATTCCCACTGTGATAGCCATCACACCTGCATGTGTGCTGGAACACAGCCGTCCCGCCTGACCCCCTCGAAACTAGGGTCAGTCAGCGCTCGCAACGCTGCCAGGTGACGTCATGACCCTCCCGCAGGACCAAATCGCAAGCGCTTTTACCGCGCCCGGCAAAATCGTCGTAGCCACCGATCTCACCGACACCGAGTATCTGCTGCCCCACGCCATCGCGCAGGCCAAAGCCAGCGGCGCTTCTCTCATCCTGACCCACGCCGTCCTGCCCCATGAGTCGATGCCCGTCGAGACCGGCGCCATTCCCTACTACGACCCGCTCCGCATGGATCGCGACGCGCGCCTCATGCTCGATGGCCTGGCGCACGATGTCCGCACCCAGGGCGTCGAGTGCGTCGCCGCCGTCCGCCACGGATTCGTCCCCGACGTCGTTGCCGATATCGTGAAGAACTCCGGCGCCGGCCGCCTGATTCTCGGCACCCACGGCCGCCGCGGCCTCAAGAAATTCGTCCTCGGCTCGGTCGCCCGCCAGCTGCTGGAAACCGTCGAGGTCCCCGTCTGCACGGTGGGACCCCGCGCCCACAAAAGAACCCCCGACTCTCCCGGAACCATCCTGCATCCCGTCTCGCTGGCCGGCATGCACGAGAGCAGCGCCGCTCTTTCCATCGGCCTCGGCCAGCAGTTTCAGGCCCAGGTGTTGCTCCTGCACGTCATTACGCCGTCGCCCGCAGTCGCCAAAGATCCCGCCGCAGCCGTCGCCGCCGCAACCGCCGAGCTGGAGAAGCTGGTTCCCAGGCAGGCGCGGTCCTGGACGCGCGTTCAGGCCAAAGTCGCTTCGGGCAACGTCGTGCAGGAGATTCTCTCCGCCTCCCAGGAAACCCAGGCGGGCCTCATCGTGCTCGGCGTCCACGCTCCCGCGCACAGCTGGCTGCCCGGAACCGAACCGGCCGCCTACAAGATTCTGGTTTCCGCGCCCTGCCCCGTCATCTCGCTCAGAGTTAGTCCGGCGCTGGTCGAGGAGAAGTTAGGCCACAAAGAACTCGCAAGTCCCCTGGCGATCGGCTGAAAGTCAGATTGCAGGAGTGCAAGTGTTGTCTTCGGAGTGATGCATGACGTGTGCGAATCCAGCCTGTGGCGCCGAAGCGCTCTATTTGCGGAGCGGCGGAATCTATTCTGTCGATTTCCTCGGCGCAAACGGCAATGCGGGTGAATGCCAGAGTCTTCGGCGGAGGGTCATCTGGCTGTGCGACGCCTGCACTTCGTTGTTTGCCGTCGAGACCTGGAGGCCGCCTGGACAACAAGTGCGGCCTTCCAGGAGTCATCCCATCGCATTTCCTCGCGCCCGGCGCCGCATTTCCCCGGCGGAGAACTGGAGCTAAATGGCCACCTCAGGAAAAAACGGAACGCCCCCAGCAGCCCGCCAGGTTCCCGAGCGCTGCGCCCAGTGCACCGACCGCGCCGAACGCCTCTTCTGCAACCTCCCCGAAGAAGCCATCGAGCGCTTCGACGAAATCGCCATGCAGATTTCCTACCCCAGCCGCTCCATCGTCTTTGAAGAAGGCCAGCGCGCCGCCGGCATCTTTGTCGTGTGCAGCGGCCAGATCAAGCTCGCCGCCACCTCGCGCGACGGCCGCACCATGATCCTCAAAATCGCCGTGCCCGGCGACGTGCTCGGCCTCACCGCCACCCTCAACGATCTCCCCTACGAGGTGACTGCCGAAACCCTCGAACCCTGCCAGATTCGCAGCGTGCGACGCCGCGATTTTCTCGAGTTCCTCAGCCACTTCGGCGATGTCAGCCGCCATACCGCCCAGGTCATCGCCCGCGAATACCACGAAGTCTTCCTCGACGCGCGCCGCCTCGCGCTCTCCGGCTCGGCCGCCGGACGCCTCGCGCAGCTGCTCCTCGACTGGGCCCGCACCGGTTCCTGCGGTAAGCCGGAGCTTCGCTTCACCATGGCGCTCACCCACGAGGAGCTGGCCAATATGGCCGGCACTTCCCGCGAAACCGTCACCCGCCTGCTCAACCAGTTCGAGCGCGACGAGGTGATCGCCCGCCACGGCGCCTCCATCTCCATCCTCCGTCCCGTCGAGATGGAACGCATGGTCGGTTGACCGTCGTCACGGTGAGCGAAGAACCGAACAGTAACTCGTCGGACCCAGGAAAGTTCTATCTCCTTTGCAGTAACTTGCTCTGAAACAAGACAAGGTATCGCCGGAAGATAGCTTTATCTTCACGCTGAGGTAATTCCACTCTGACGTAATTCCACTCCGGCGTCATTGCTCCTGTTGCCGATCCGGGTTCCAATCATCCAACAGTCGTACAAAGCCCCACGACAGGGGCATTGACCAATTGAATCGTGGGGCTCCCCAAGGAGAAAGCGATGCACTTTGTCACTTCCCTCAGAGCCCTTCTCAAGGAGGAATCCGGTCAGGACCTCATTGAGTATGCTTTGATTGCTGCCTTGATCGCCCTTGGCGCGATAGCGTCCATGGGTGCTCTCTCTAACCAGATTTCGAACGAATTCAACAGCATCGGAAACAGCCTCTAGGCCCTTTCAAGCTTTTCTCCAGATCGCAAGAGACCGGCATCCCGAGGGCTGACCCAATCGGCCCTCGGTCTTTTTCTGCGCAATATCCATCCGGCCCCGGATGTGCAATGTCGCTCACTCGTCCTGTCCGTCAAAAACGGCCCGCAGACCCCTCGGACAGCCAGCAGGTCCTTTCTCATGCCGTGAGCGGTATTGAACAGACACGCCGCATCGCTGTCGCTACAGTCATGCTTAGTACTACCTCACCATGGTCCGCCGTCCTTCACTGAGCGGCGGCCACTTTTTTGCGCGAATGTTCCTCGGGACAAGGTGAGCAATATTAGACAGACGCGCCGCATGGCTGCACGTAGACTCCAGGCAATCGACTTCCCATTTTGGGATAACGGAGGATGCGCATGATGGCCCGACTGGCTGGATCACGCTTTCCGCACAGGCGTAACGCGGATGGCAGCTACGATTCAATCTGCATCGTGTGCCTGGCGACGGTGGCGTCCACTCTGAAGGAAGAGCGACTCTACTTCCTCGAATCGGCGCATGTCTGCGATCCCATGCGCCTCTATCAGGTCAGCCAGGGCCAGAACCCTCTCGTGGCCCGCCCGGGATTCGGACGCTTTTTTTCGTCCCACTAAGTTCATTCAGCGATCTTGTTGCTTTTCTTGCTCCAGCTCTTCGCCAAAACCCTGGTCTGACGAAGCCAGCACATCGGCGGCGGGTCAGCCTCAAATCAACCGGCATGTCGAGCGCTGACCCAACCGGCCCTCCGTCTTTTTCTGCCTCAGGCATCCGGTAGCATTATGCTACCCTGTTGCCATGAGCCAGCCCGTCAAGCTCTCCGATAGCCTGGTCCTCGATGCCCGCCTCGCCGCCGACGTCATGGAGCGCTCTATCGCCGGCCAGGTCGAATTCTGGGCGCGCATCGGCCGCTCCGTCGATCAGCTGCTCGAAGGTCGGCAGGTCACAGCCCTCAGCCGCAATGCGGCGGTGCGTCCCCTCTCGGAATTGCTCGCTACCGTCGACTCGTCCGAAGGGCGCACGCGCGTCGCCGCTTACCTCGAAACCCTGCCCTTCCCGCACTTCCGCGCGCATCCCGGCCGGCCCGGCCCGCTCGAAAAAATCGATGAGGACGGAACCCGCATCGTGGGAAGGTTCGTCAACCGCGCATTCGTCGCGGTGCACCCATCCGCCAAATCCGCGCGGAAGCCAGCCAAACCCTCCGCGTCCGTGCGCAGCCGTCGCCTTCGCGCTGCTGCCGGCGACTGAACATCTCGCAAAGCTCCGATGCACACCATGGTTTCCCTCCTCGATCGTCGTCCCATCGTCGTGGCCCTCGCGGGACCCAATGGCGCCGGCAAGACCACCTTCTATTACTCCCATCTTCAGTCCGCCGGCCTGCGCCTGGTCAATGCCGACCTGCTCGCGGGCGCGCTCCAGATGGACCCGTACAAAGCGGCCGCGCTCGCCGGCTCCGTTCGCGAGGAGCTCCTGCGCCAGCGCGAGAGCTTCGTCTTTGAAACCGTCTTCTCTGATCCGGTCGGCGACAAGCTCAGCTTTCTCGGCCGCGCCGCGGACGCGGGCTACACCGTCCTGCTCTGCTTCATCGGAATCTCGGGACCCAAAGTGTCCCGGCAGCGTGTCGGCATGCGCGTCCTGCAGGGCGGCCACGACGTTCCCGCCGCCAGGCTGGTCTCCCGCTACCCGCGCATCCTCAAAAACCTCAAAGCCGCCCTCCGCGAGCTGCCCCACGTATGGGTCTTCGACAACGACGACCTCAGCCACCCCTTCCGACTCGCCGCGATCTGCGAAAGCGGCCACCTCGTGCAACTGGAGAAGCCGGTCCCGCCGTGGCTGAAGCACTCGCTGCCGCCGAAGCCTTAGTTGCTCGCCTCGTTCCAAAGTCCAGAGTGCATCCCGAAGACCACCCTACCCCCTGCGCTTGCCGAAAGCCCCAGAAAAGGAACGGGCCTGAGCCCCTGAGCGTGGAAGGGACGGCGGAGTATCGATCCTGAGGCGGCCTGGGCGAATATATTGCGAAGATCGGGGCAATTGCCGCATACTGCAAGCTGGCGAAAGCGTGAGCGATCAATCGAAAATCGAGTGGACGGATGCTACCTGGAACCCGGTTCGAGGCTGCACAAAGATCAGCCCCGGCTGTAAGCACTGTTACGCGAATAAGTTTGCGGAGAGATTCCGCGGCGTCCCAGGCCATCCATACGAGCAGGGATTCGACCTCCGGCTCGTCCCTGAAAAGCTTCAGGATCCGCTCGCCTGGAAGCGTCCTCGGCGGATATTCGTCAACTCCATGAGCGACTTATTCCATCCCTCCGTCCCTCTCACGTTTATTCGTAAGGTTGCGGAAGTGATGGCGGAAGCGGACTGGCACACCTACCAGGTCCTGACCAAAAGAGCCTCCCGGTTGAGTTCTGCACTGCGGGACGACCTCAGAGAATACGGCCAACTGTCCCACATTTGGTGGGGCGTCAGCGTTGAAAACCGCAAACACGGCCTGCCCAGGATCGAAGAGCTTCGATCCGCCCCTGTTCGTATTCGATTTCTCTCTGTTGAGCCTCTTCTGGAGGACCTGGGAGAGATCGACCTGACCGGCATATCGTGGGTGATCGTTGGCGGCGAGAGCGGCCCTGGCGCCCGCCCCATGCAGCCGGAGTGGGTTCGATCCATCCGCGATCAGTGCGAAAACGCCTCGATATCTTTCTTTTTCAAACAGTGGGGCGGCGTTCGAAAGCACGAGACCGGACGTAACCTTGACGGCAGCTTCTACAACCAATTACCTGTACTTAACGCAATCGCGTAAGTACATCACCGATGTCATCCGACGAATACTCCGATCGAGAACAGTCCCAGATAAAGCACTTCGCGCTAGGCCTCTATCTGAACGTCGCAGCAAGGATACTGGGCCAATCCCGGGATATTGCCTACGTAGACTGCTGCGCCGGCCCATGGAAGTCCGAGACGCCGGACTATAGAGATACATCTTTTGGCGTCGCGCTTCGTGTCTTGCGTGATGCGCGCGTTTTTCTTCGATCGAAGGGCAAGAATCCGAAGTTTCGAATGCTCCTAATCGAAGACGATCCCGGCGCTTTTGCGAAGCTCAAGGCTTTTGCTGGCCAAACCAGTGTTCCAGAAACCACCATAAGAGCCGAAAAGTGGGATTTCACCGAGCATTTGGATGAGATAGTCGGATTCGCCAGACAACCTCCTGCCTTTCCATTCGTCTTCATTGACCCGACAGGATGGAAACTGGCTCAACTGAATGTCATCAAGCCCATCCTGCAGCTGAATCCAGGGGAAGTGCTCATCAACCTCATGTCGTCGTTCATAACGCGATTCGTGAACGACGCTCACCAGGATTTCACCAACCTCCTCGGCGCGAAGTTCGCGGAGCTCCGTGACCTCCACGGCGAAGAACAGGAAGATGAAGTTGTTCGCAGATACTGCGAAGCGATTCGACAAGTCGGCGGGTTTCGCTACGTATGCGCGTTGCCCGTGATGAAGGCGGATCGAGATTCATTTCAATTCCATCTCATCTATGCCACCCGTCATCTGAAGGGAGTCGAAAAGTTCAAGGAAGTCGAGCGGCGCGCAGCTCGGCAGACCGAGGTCATTCGCGCGGAGAAGCAGCAGAAGAAAAGGGAGAAGCGCTCGCGGAATCTCGACCTCTTTACTCCGGAAATCCGCTATCAGGAAACGCGATACCAGCGCCTTAAAGGAAAGAACAAGGGCCTGGCAGGAAGCGCGGTCATGAATCTGATCAAAACACGCGACAGCCTGAGTTACGACGAGTGCTGGGCCGAAGCGATGCAATTTGCTGCGGTATACGAGAGCGACCTGCGCGGCTGGCTCGCCGCAGCGGAATCCCAGAACCTGGTTCGAATCGCTGGGCGCAAAACATCGACGGAAGTCTTGAAAATTCGCGCAAATCATACAATCTCCCTCGTTAGATAACGGCATGCGATCCCTCATTCGTCGCCCCAAAACCCCCAAATGTGGAAAACTTGTCAAGCTTTTTGCCCCCATTACGAAAGTGTTGTCAATGATTCCATACCGCTTCCACCACAAGAATTTTGGCAGGTTTTCCATCTGAACTTGGTATTCTAATAATAGGGGGTAAAGAAAGAATTTTCGCCCCTGACCAGGCTCCCGGAACCCCGAATCGCCTCGCCCCCACGCGAGGCTTTTTCATTGCCGGTTGGCTATTGGCTACTGGCTACTGGCTGCTGGCTGCTGGCTGCTTTTAGGAGGAACTCCATGACCCGCGAATGCTCCTTCATCCTGTCCACCGGCAAAAAATGCCGCGCCCCCGCCACCCGCAACCAGACCCTCTGCCATCATCACGCGCCCAAACCCGCCGTCCCCGGCCCGCCGCCCATCCCCAAAAGCCAGCGCTACTCCCACCTCGCGCGCTGGCGTGACCTCCGCCGCAACCTCCAGTGGCTCCCCCTCGACGAAATCCCCGCCACCATCCACGACATCCTCTCCTGCCTCATCGATCGCGGCCCCGGCCAAAACACCGGCGAGATTTCCGATCTGATCGCCGGCCAATACCTCCGCGCCCTGCTCAATCGCCTCGGCGATGTGCCCTTCCCGTATCCCGAATTCGCCCAGCCTGCGCCCGAGCCCGTCGTCGCCCGTCCCAAACCGGACCAGAAGCTTGACAGGCAAACAGCCGACGCGCTCATCGACAACTTCGCGAAGACCGGCCTCATCCCTCCCGAGTTCCTGCCGCCCGCCATGCGAACCTCACGCTCATGAATGACGCATTCATGCGCACCAGTGAATCACTCATGCGCACCAACCCATCATTCGTACGCATCATTGATACATTCATGCGCACGACGCAACTGACTCGCTGTCAATCATCAAGCCCCGTCATGCGCACCATGGATACATTCATACGCACGAATGCATCATTCATGCGCATCTCGCAACTGACTTCTCTTCAATCACCTGCCGCGGGGTCGGAGGAGCCGGCCTCGCCAACCCGTTCAAAACCAATCACCGCCCCGGAAAGAGGGACCAGGGGGAGGGGGGTACCCCTTGACCAGGCAAACCAGCCTCAGGTGTCGCCATAGACGGGAACAGCGGCTCCATGGATGAGCCGGGCGTCGTCGCTCGACAGGAAGAGGATGACCCTGGCAATGTCGTCGGGCCGGGGCCAGCGGGCGAAACCGGCCTGCGGCATGGCGGCGCGATTCGCTTCGGTGTCGAAGATGCTGGGGACGATGGAGTTGACACGCACCCCTTTGCCTTTGAGGTCGGCGGCCAGCGAGTCGATCATGGCGACCGCGGCGGCCTTCGAAGCCACATACGCCGCTGCTCCGGCAGCATGATCGAAGGCGGCTCGGGAGGCGATATTCACGATGGAACCGCTGCCCTGCTTCAGCATGACCGGAACCACAGCCCTGCACAGCGCATAGCCGGAGCGGAGGTTGAGCGCCAACATGCGGTCAAAAACATCAGGCGTGATCTGCCAGAGAGGCGTGCCACCTGCGTATCCGCCAACAGCATTGACCAGGACGTCGATGCGGTCGCGGACGGCGAGGATTGTGGCGATGAGCTGGCTGGTGGCGTCGGGGTCGGTGACGTCGACCTGGTAGCCGTTCAGGTGCGAGGAGCGTTCACCAGCCGCAGCCGACAGGTCGGCAAATTCATCCTGCCGGCGCCAGGTGACGACGACGGTGGCCGACTCGTTGAGAAACGCGAGAGCCACGGCTCGGCCGAGCGCACCTGTGCCGCCAGCAACTAAGACCACCTTGCCTTCGAATCGTCCGGTCATAGGGTTCCAGGTCCCGTGATGCCGTCGGGCAGCAATCGAGGGATATACGACGAGATTAAACGAGATGCGATGATCCACGCTGCCGGACGAGCCAGGCGAGTTGCGAAATGTGGAAGGCACGGGAAATCGCGGACGCGGCAAACCATGGTCACTCAGCGACCCTCCTTCACAGCCGAAGAACCGCAAAGGAAATGGGAAGATAGAAGGCAATGGATCTCGTCTCCCTGCTCCGATCCACATTCGGGTTTTCAGGCTTTCGCGAGAATCAGGAAGTCGTCTGCCGCGCCGTGGCCGAAGGCCGCGACGTCCTGCTCGTGATGCCCACCGGCGCGGGGAAGAGCCTCTGCTACCAGCTTCCGGCAGTGGCGCGCGGAGGCACAGCGCTGGTGGTGAGCCCGCTGATCGCGCTGATGGACGACCAGGCGGCCAAGCTGTACGCCAGGGGACTGAAGGTGGCGCGCATCCACTCCGGTCTGCCGCGCGACGCGGCCCGCGAGGCCTGTCGCGCGTATCTCGATGGCTCGCTGCAGTTCCTCTTCATCGCCCCGGAGCGGTTGCGCGTGCCGGGATTTCCGGAGATGCTGGCGCGGCGCAGGCCGTCGCTGATCGCCATCGACGAAGCGCACTGTATTTCGGGATGGGGGCATGATTTTCGGCCGGATTACCGCACGCTCGGGGATTATCTGCCGCTGCTGCGGCCGGCGCCGATCATCGCGCTGACCGCGACGGCCACGCCCATCGTGCAGAAGGACATTGTCGCGCAGCTCAATCTCGCGGATCCCGCGCTCTACATCCACGGGTTTCGGCGAGACAACCTGGCCATCGAGGTCGTGGAGCTCTCGAAGCCGGAGCGCGCAGAGTTCGTCGCGAAGTTTCTCGATTGCGCCGCTACGCGGCCGGCCATCGTGTATGCGCCATCGCGCAAAGCGGCCGACGAGCTCGCGCTCCAGCTCAACGGCCAGTTCCCTGCTGCCGCTTACCATGCCGGACTCGAAGCAGGCACACGCGAGCGGGTGCAGCGCCAGTTCCAGGCGGGCCAGCTCGAGGTCGTGGTCGCCACCATCGCCTTCGGCATGGGGATCGACAAGGCGAACGTCCGCACCATCCTGCACGCGGCGCTGCCGGGTTCGGTGGAAGCCTACTACCAGGAAATCGGCCGCGCCGGCCGCGATGGCCTGCCCTCGCGCGCGATCCTCCTGCACAGCTTCGCCGACCGCCGCATCCACGAAAGCTTCTTCGAACGCGACTACCCTGCGGTGGATGATCTGGATCGAGCGGCGCGCGTACTCACGGCGGATTTCCAGAAACCCGAGGTTTTGTGCGACCACCTCACGATGGGCCTGGAAATCTTCAACAAGGCCGTCGAGAAACTCTGCTCCCAGGGAGCGGCTCAGCTCGATATGGACGGAAACGTGCGCGCAACCGGGGTCAGCACGTGGCGCCACGGATACAAGACCCAGCTCGCCCATCGGCGCGCGCAGCTGGAGGCCATCGTGGAATTCGCCGAGACGCCGCAGTGCCGGATGTCGGCGCTGGTTCGCCACTTTGGCGATCATGCTGAAGCCAGCCGACCCTGTGGGCGATGCGACTTCTGCGCGCCACACGCGGCCGCGGCGCAACGCTATGCGGAGCCCACACCAGCCGAAGAGCGCGACCTCAGCGCAATTCTTAGCACTCTGAAAGGCAACCGTGCCATGGCTGCGGGCCGGCTCTTCACCGAGGCCGCGGTGGGCAAGGACCGCAAATATTTCGATCGCCTGCTCGATGGCCTCGCGCGCGCAGGCCTGGTCACGTTTGCCTCCGAAACCTGGACCAACCCTCTCGGCCGCGAAGTCACGTACAAGAAGGTCAGCCTCACGCACGAAGGGCGAGAACTGGAGATGGCAGAGCCGCTCGGCGTTCTGTTGCCGGAGGAACGCGAGGCCAGCGCCAAGTCTCGCCGGCCGCGAGCGGAACACAGACCCACCAACGGAAAAGGATCGGACGCCGCATTCACGCCGCTTCAGGCCGAACTCGAAAGCCGCCTCAGAAAATGGCGCAAGGCGGAGGCCGATGAGGCAGGCAAACCGGCCTTCTTCGTGTTCTCCGACGCAATCCTGCGCGCGCTGGTCGAAGCCGCGCCGAGAAGCATCCCGGAGCTAAGAACCGTTCGCGGCATCGGCCCCAGCAAGGCGGACCGCTACGGAGCCGCCATCTGCGCTCTCTGCCGCGGCCAGGAACCGCCCGCCCTCAATGGCGACGGCGCTTTTTAGCGTCCTGCTGCCGGCGCTACCCGAGCTGCGATCCACGCAGCGATGTCGTCGATGACGGGCTGGGTCACGTGGCCTGGCTTCTGGTAATCGGCAGGCGTGCCGAGGCCTGTACCGGGCGAAGTGCTGGTCATGAAGAGGTGATAGAGGCCTGGATACGTCGTGAAACTTACGCCCGCTTTTCCCGCGAGCGCCTTCTTCCAGCCATCGGTGTCGTCCGTCGTCACCTGGTAATCGCGTTCGCCGCGCAGGATGAGCATGGGAATCTTCAGGTGCGCCGCGACTTCGGCGGGATGATAGCTGCGCAGGTCGAGGAAGTACGATCCGGGAATCATGGAACCCATGACGTTGAGGCGCGTGTCCGCGGCCAAAGACGGGCTTTCGATTTCCCTGGCCGACTGCTCGACCGCGTCGATCTGCTTCTGCGCCTCGGGGGTGATGGTTCCCTGCAATCCCACGATGTAGCGGACCTGATCGACGAGCACCTGCCCGAAGGGACGGGTGGGCCCGGCGAGAATGATGAGGCCGGCGACCTGCGCATCGCCTTCCGCGATGCGGGGGGCCATCATGGCGCCCAGGCTGTGGCCGAGCACGACGATGCGGCTGGAATCGATCTCCGGTCGCTTCGCCAACGCAGCCACAGCCGCCCGCGCATCGTCCACCGTCTCCTGATTGACGGTGAAGCCGGCCTCGTTGGCCTGAAGCTGCCTCGCATACTCCGATGTGCGCTTGGTGTAGCGGAGGACAGCGATGTTCCTGCTGGCCAAGCCCCAGGCGAGATCCTTGAACGGCTTATTGGGGCCGATGGTTTCGTCCTCGTCCTCAGGACCGGATCCGGCCACGAGCACCACGGCCGGGAAGGGTCCGGCGCCATTCGGGATGGTGAGAGCGCCGGGGAGTTGCCAGGGCGCGACGCCCACGGTGACCGGCTCCTCGTGAAAGCTGGAGGCTTTGGCGTAATCAGGAGGGCTCCAGGCGACGGTTGTTTCGTCGGGCAGGATGAAGAAGCCGGCGACGCGGCCTTTGGTGTCGAAGACCCACTTGACGCGCAGGGTGGCCCTGGCGAACTGCGAAGAGACGAGGACGACTTCGTATCCCTGCACCTCCTGGACGGTGGTTCCATTGATGGTGCGGAAGTCTCCCACCTGGCCGATGACCTGGTTCCAGAATTGCCCCAGTTTGGCGGCAGGCATAGCGGCGGTCATGGTCTCGTCGAAATGCGTCACGATGGAGTCGAACTGCTTCGCGGCCAATTGCCGGGTCAGGTCCTTGGCCAGCCCCTCGTTACCGAGGGCAACGGGCTGGGCGGCAAGGCTGGCAGCGGCCAGCGCGCCTGCCCAAAACAACGCCAGGAACCTGCTTATCGCCATGTCACTTCTCCCTTGTCCGTTCGCAGAGCTGCTTCGCGACGGGATCGCTGTTCTGGAGCGCGGACAGCCATTCTAGCCCTCCGCAGGTGCGCCCGAATCGCGGCTGGCCGGCGAGAAAACTGAGGCAACAGCACGAGGCAAGCTCTCCCTGCTCACCAATTTCCAGCTCCTGCGTCCTTACGGAAGCGTAGTCTCGCAACCCACGTCCCAGGAGCAACAATGCCTGCTGATGCGCTTCGCTTTTTGTCCCACGCCAGGCCGTCCCCGGCCAAGCCTCGAATACAATCCTCGCGTATGCCTGGCCCTGTCCGGGAGAACCTTCCCGAAACCGATCTGATTCGCGAAGCGCAGGCAGGTTCGCGCACGGCGTTTGATGCGCTGGTACGTCAATATGATCAGGCGGTCCTGCGGCTGGCCATGCATCTGACCGGTTCCGAACAGGACGCGCAGGACGTCCAGCAGGAGGCGTTCCTCAAGGCATACCGGTACCTGGGCAACTTCCGTTTCGAGTGCTCGTTTTATACGTGGATTTACCGGATCGTCACCAACCTCTGTCTCGATCATCTGCGCCGGCGCAAATCGCGGCGGGAAGATCAGGCGGTGGTGATCGACTCCTCGGGCGAGGAGATGGATCTGATGACGAATGTGTCCGACGAACGGTCGGGCGCTAATCCGGCGCGGGAGCTGGACAGGAAGTATCTGGGGCAGCGGATCCTGATGGCGCTGGACGAGCTGACGCCGCGGGAACGGATGGTCTTCGAGCTGAAGCATTATCAGGGGCTGCGGCTGCGGACGATCGGAGAAATGCTGAACACGACGGAGGAGACAGCGAAGAACACGCTGTTCCGGGCGACGAAGAAGCTGAGGGCGAAGCTGGCCGAATTACGGTGAACAGTGGTCAGTGAACAGTGATTAGGGGCAAAGAGCACAGAAGAGACGAAAGACCGGACGTAAGAAAGATCCGGGAGAACAACCTGAATTTCAGAGGCGAAGTGAGGCACGAAAGACTATGAATTGCGAATTGGCACAGGAAGACATCGTCCTGTCGGTTTATGGAGAGTTGCCGGACGACCGGGTCCACCGGCTGGAACAACATCTGAGTCAGTGCGAGCGCTGCCGGCAGGAGATGGAGGCGGTCGCTGCGCTGCAGAAGGCCATGTCGGTGCTGGCGCCCGAAGAACCGTCACCGAGCCTGATGGCGCGGACGCGGCTGCGACTGGACGAGGCGCTGGATGCGATGCCGAGCGGCGGTTTTCTTCGCCGTGTGAGCCAGCGATTCCGCCGCAGTGTGGGATGGCTGCAGGGCGCTCCGGTGATGGCGAGCGTGCTGTTGCTGGCCGGAGCGGCCGGAGGCGGATGGGGCGGGTACCATGCGGCGCTGCGGACGATGCGTGCCGGTGCTTCGGCGCAGAACGCCGCGTCGGCGGTCCCGGTGGTGGCGGATATCAACGCCACGCAGATTGCGGGCGTGAGCAGCATTACGCTGGAGCCGGGCTCGGAGAACGTGGAGGTACGGTTCGATCGCGTCACGCCGGAGACAGCGTTCGGGACGCTGGACGATCCGCAGATTCGGCAGCTATTGCTGGTGGGAGCGCACAACCGCGCCAACCCGGTGGTACACGACGATTCAGTAAACCTGCTGGCGCAGGAATGCAGGGCCGGGCATGAGTGCACGGGTGGTCCGATCCGCAACGCGCTGATGGTCGCGCTCCGCTACGACAAGGACGCGGGGGTGCGGCGGAAGGCGCTGGAAGGGCTGGAGTCGTACATCCCCATCGACAATCGGGTGCGAGACGCGGTGCTGGAAGCGCTGCTCCACGACCGGGATGCCGGCGTGCGTACCGAAGCGATCGGGCTGCTGGAGCCGGTGGAAGCCGACTCGAGCGTCCGCGAGGTGCTGCAAACGGTGGCCAACGAGGACGAGAATCCGCACATCCGGAACGTCTCGCGACAGTATCTCGAGCAGGTTGCGCAGATTCAGTAGAGACAACCGGGCTGCACCTTTCGTACCATGGAGAGCGGCAGCCGCCTGTTGACGATGGGTTTTTCCCGTTCGTCAGACGATTGGGCAGATTTGAGGGGCTGAGTATGAGCAACTTTCCGAGGCCGATGCTAAGTTTTGTTCCTGTCGCGGTTGTGGCCACGTGTTGTCTTTCCTTGCCGCACACGGTTCACGGGCAGCAGGGCCTGCTGGGCTCGGATGGCTCACCCATGGCATCCGGCGAGCAGCACGTCACTATTCCGGGGCAGGACCCGGCGATGCTGAACCAGTCCCAGGGCTATCTGGGGGTGGGGATGCGCGACGTGGACACCGCAAGCGCGGCGCAGCTAAAGCTGAAGGAGGCGCGCGGCGTGGAGGTGACCACGGTGGACCATGACGCGCCGGCGAACAAGGCGGGGATGAAGGTCCACGACGTGATCCTGGAGATGAACGGGCAGGCGATTGCGGGCGAGGCGCAGCTGACGCGGATGCTGCACGATACTCCGGCAGGGCGGTCGGTGAGCCTGCTGGTGAGCCGCGACGGGCAGCAGTGGGTGCTGACGGTACAGCTGGCGGATCGGGCGACGATAGAGGCAAATGCGTGGTCGCAGCATATTCCGGTACCGGATCCTGACAACGATACGACGCAGGCAGCGGGAACAGGAAACAGCGTCGGTGACGGGATCTTCTCTTCGCTGACCGCGAACCCGTTCTATACGGGCCTCGACCTGGACATGCTGGGGCCGCAGCTGGCGAACTACTTCGGCGTGCATGACGGCTCGGGCCTGTTGGTGAGACGGGTGGACGACAACAGCCCGGCGTTTGTGGCGGGACTGCGGGCTGGGGACGTGATCACGAAGGTGAACGGGCAGGCGATTGCCACGACCAACCAGTGGACGCATACCGTCCACGCCAACCGCGGGAAGCAGCTGCAGCTGACGGTGATTCGCGATAAGCACGAGGGCACGGTAAACATGGTGGCCGGGCGGGCGAAGAACAAGAGCTGAGAAGAGCAGCCGGTAGCCGATAGCCTGGAGCCAGTCGCTTACCAGTAGATCCTCGGACCGTTGTGGCGCGCGATGTCGCAAACGCTGCTCATCATTTGCCGCGCGTCCGCTTCGCCTCCAAATACGGCTCGGTCGGTTGGCTTGTCGGTGCCTGGTCGGAGATCGAAGCTCTGCCCGGCCGCGCCGACGTGGTAATCGACCTTGAGCCGCCAATAGCCGCGCTTCTTTGCCATCGAGAGCAGGCTGGCGGTCTCGCCGGTGTTGCCCTCGCTACCTTCGTCGATGATGAACCCCACTCCCCTGCATTCGGGTACCTCGTCGAATGCCTGCAAAAGCGCGTGACGAAAGCCCGCTTCGCCATCCAGCACCTCCTTCTGACAGGCAGCTCGGATTTCAGGAGCGCAGAAATAGTCGTGCAAGGTGGCTGCGCGCGACGAGGCCAGATCGTAGACCACCCAGGCAGGGCCTCTCGGACGAAGGTTCCACAACAAAAGAACCAGGCCGACGATCGCGACATTCAACGCAACGACAATCAGGACCCATCTTCTGGAGGCGCGCTCCGCGCTCGAAACCTGTTCTTCCACCTCATCGAACATATGGCTGAAATTATGCCTGACTGCCCGCTGTTCGCGCCGTTCGGCGCAGGATAACTGCCTTTCGATTCATCGAGGTCGCGTCGGGCGGGGTGGTGTGTTTCAATAGGCAGAGAGATGGCCACGGCACGCAAAATGACGGTGGTTCGCCGGGTTAAGGCCGCATCGCGGAAGGTGCGGGAGATCGCGCTGGTCGGCCATGCCCTGGCGTCGACGCGGCACACGGTGATGGCGCAGATTGTGCCCATGCGACGTTGCAATCTTTCGTGCGCGTACTGCAACGAGTACGACGACGTTTCGAAGCCGGTGCCGCTGGACGAGATGATGCGGCGGATCGATCACCTGGCGCGGCTGGGGACGAGCATCATCACGATTTCAGGCGGCGAGCCGCTGCTCCATCCGGACCTCGACGAGATCGTCGCGCGCATCCGGCACCACGGGCGGATGGCGGGGATGATCACGAATGGGTATCTGCTGATGCCGGAGCGGATTGAGCGGCTGAATAAGGCGGGGCTCGACCATCTGCAGATTTCGATCGACAACGTGCAGCCCGATGAGATTTCGAAGAAAAGCCTGAAGGTGCTGGACAAGAAGCTGGAGTTTTTGGCGGCGCACGCGGATTTTCACGTGAACATCAATTCCGTGGTGGGCGGCGGGATCAAGAATCCCGACGACGCGCTCATGATTGGGCGGCGGGCGCTGGGGCTGGGATTCACGTCGACGATCGGGATTATTCACGACGGCACGGGACAGTTGAAGCCGCTCGGGGCGCACGAGCGCAGTGTGTGGTCGGAGATGCGGTCGTGGAAGAAGAAGAATTACTCGCGGTTCAATCACTTTCAGGAGAAGATCGCGAACGGCGAGCCGAATGACTGGCGGTGCCGCGCGGGGTCGCGGTTCCTCTACATCTGCGAGAACGGGCTAGTGCATTACTGCTCGCAGCAACGCGGGTATCCGGGAGTTCCGCTGGCGGAGTACACGAAAGCGGATCTGAAGCGGGAATTTTTGACGGAGAAGGGTTGCGCGCCGAACTGCACGGTCAGCTGCGTGCATCAGATTTCGTTTATCGATTATTGGCGGGCGCCACAGCGGCCTGCTCCGCCCCCGACAGCGAATGCTGAGGGGCTGGTGAATATCAGGCTGTAAGACGGCTGGTGGCTTGTCGCCGGTAGCTTGTAGCTGTTAGTAGTCGCCGGACGGTTCCGGCATTCCGATCATCTTCAACCAGGTTGCGGCGCTTAAGCCGGAATCTCATTTGGCCGCGATCCAGGCGTACAGCGGCGAGGTGTTTTGAATCTCCTAGTGAGCCGGAGGGTGGCGAGGTCGAGGGCGTCGATGTCCATGGTGGCTTTGTCTTTGTCGCGAAAGCGGTTGATGAGGAGGGTTCCGGAGTCGGGGGACCAGACGGGAGGCACCATGAGGGCCTCGTCGCTATGGAAGGTGAAGAGAACCCTGGCGCCGGCGCCGTCCGGGCGCATCAGGCTGACGCGATTCGGACGAGCAGCAGCCGCTCCAAGCCTGGGATCGTCCTGGTCGGGGAAATAGTCGAGGAAAGCGATCCACTGACCCGAGGGCGACCAGGAGGGCGCGACGCCCTCGCCAATGCTGGCGAACGCTCCGGTTTCGACATTCATCACGTAGATGGCGCGAAACGAGGTCGGGCCCTCCTTGACGGGTGAGCGATTGTCTCCCATGTCAAAGGCGAGGCGCCGACTGTGCGGGGACCAGGTGATGTCGGTGCCGGCACTCTCCGGGATTTCCGGGCCAATGATGATCCTGCCGTTGTTGCGGTCGAGAACCTCGAGGCGAGAAGGCGCATCGGTGCGCCAGCGCGTGACGCAGGCCAGTTTGGATCCATCCGGCGAAATGGCGACGGAGCCGCCGACGATTTCGAGGTTGTTGTATTCGGTCCAGCGCTGGTCCGCTGCGGACCAGGTGCTGACCATCAGACTCCGGGACCTCGGCGGCTCTCCGGGCAATGGATGGGCGGAGGCGATGATGCGTCCGTCGGCGGAGATGCTGGGCGTGACGTACCAATCGCTTTGCTCGTCCTGCTGCAGAGTCGAGGTTTGGTCCACGGTGGTGAGGGTCAGACCGAAGGGCGGCCATCCCAGCAACAGTTTTGCTCCGGTTAATCGCGGAAGATTGTCCTTCTTCGCGGCGGGAAATGCATGGAAGGACAGGAGAAGAACGATGGCGGCGACGAGCGCCATGAGGAAGTAAGGCCGCGGATGATGGGAGGAGTGCGACTTCATCGCCATACCCATTCATTTTTTCATTTCCCGAGGATTCCGATCGTCTTCAGCCAGGGTACGGCTAACTGCCCGAGCGAGGGGCGAGCCAAAGACGAGCAAGAAGCTCCAGCTCGGTGTTCGCTCGATTTTGGCTCGCTTTTCGCTGGGCTACTGTGGTTTGTCGAGCGGGTTGGGTCGATCCTGAGTGGATCCACTTTGGGGCTGCTGGGTCGAGTTTGAGTCGCTCTTCTGCTGGGAGCTGTTCGCGGAGCCGGACTGCGGTTGCGAGGAACCCGAAGTTCCACTCTGCGGCTGGGCACACGGCGTAGAGCCCGATGCAGAGCCGGAGCCCGAGGACTGGCCCGAAGTTTGCGTCGAACCTGTCTGGGGCGAACCCTGACTCGAGGCCTGGCCCTGTCCGGAACACTGCGGCTGCTTGGCTGAGACTGTCGGCGTGTAGCCCGGGTCGCCTGGCCGCCGCTGATCCGGCGGCATGTTCACCGGCTGCATCGCACCGACGGGATGGTCCTTGTCGTTGTCAGCGGGGAGTTGCTCTCCGGGTTTGCGCAGCGTGGGCGCCGATCGCGGAGCATTTTCCTCGGTGCGGTCAGCCTCGGTCGCGTCGCCGAGCTTCACTTCACGCTGATTGTTCGCGACGACCGGCTGATTGCCCCAGTAGTCGCCCATCTCGTTCTCGCTGCGCTCCTGCATGGGCTCGCCGACTTTGGCCAGCTGGACGCGGGTGACAAAGCTGCCCTCGAAGCGAATCATCTCGACGGGCTGCGGCGCCTCGCCGTAGATCCAAATCTCGAACGCCTTGCCGTCGGGAGACGTCTCGCGCACTTTGCGGTTGGGCTGCCCTTTCGCGTAGACGACCATGTCGCGATCCATACCAACGAGCACGCGATGCTCTTCGACGGCCTTGCGCAGGAAATCGGGCAGCGACTCGGCAAAGGCTTCGGCGGGGGACTTCACGCCGAAGTCGATCATGGGCTTGAGGAGGGCTTCGAGCTGCTCGCCATTCACGTCCGGGACGCGCTCCTCAAAGAGCAGGATCAGGCGGGAACCGGTGGGAGGGGCTCCGCTGTCCTGGGCCAGCGGCACTTCGGCAGCGCCCGCGCCGATGGAAATGTGGCGGAGATATTTGTGCTTGTGCTCGGGGCCACCGTTGAGGTCGAGCTCGATGGTCTTCTCGTGAATCCTGATATCGGTGACGACGACGCGATCGCCCGGCTTGACCGAAATGCCTTTCTGGTGGAGCTGATCGACGTATTTGTCGCCGGTGGGATCCATGTGCCCGTTGGCGTGGAGGGTGAGGTTGGCGATGGGCAGCGGGCGCATCGCGAAACCCTGCTCAGCCTGCATGAAGCGGACGAGCTCTTCGCGGCCCAGGGTGGTGATGGGTTCGGAGGGATAGCGGACATGGGTGGGGGGAAACTCGGTGTAGTGCTTTTCGACGTGCTCGGCCTCGACCGTAAACACCTGAGAATGCAGGGGAAGAGCCAGGAGAGGGAGCGCACAGAGTGCGGCCAGGAGGGGGGATCTACCGGGACACATGGACCTGGGCATAAATCCGCCTATTCACGTGGGTGACAGACTCCACCAGCATGGGCCCCTTTACGGGAAAATTCAAGGGCATTCCCGGGGTCCATAGCCACTTGAGATGCAGGAAAGCCGCGCAGCATAACCTGCGTGGAGAGCCCTGGGCTATTGGCCCGCTGCGCTGGCGGGCGGGGGATTCTTCACGTAGGTGTTCAGCCAGTTGTTCATCTCCCAAAGCATGTGGAGCAGGGATTCGCGGGCCGCGTAGCCGTGGGCCTCGAGCGGCAGGAAGACGAGGCGGACGGTCGCGCCGTGACCCTTGAGCGCGTCAAAGAATCGCTCACTTTGGATGGGGAAGGTGCCGGGGTTGTTGTCGGCTTCGCCGTGGATCAGGAGCAGCGGCGCTTTGATTTTGTCGGCATAGGAGAAGGGCGACATTTTGAAGTAGATGTCGGGCGCTTCCCAGTAGGTGCGCTCCTCATTCTGGAAGCCAAAAGGGGTGAGGGTGCGGTTGTAGGCGCCGCTGCGGGCGATCCCGGCTTTGAAGAGGTCGCTGTGCGCGAGCAGATTGGCGGTCATGAACGCGCCGTAGGAGTGGCCCATGACGGCGACGCGGTTGCGATCGACCACGCCGAGGCGCGCGCCCTCATCGATTGCCGCTTTCGCGCCGGCTACGAGCTGTTCGACGTAGGTGTCGTTGGGCTGCGCATCGCCTTCGCCGACGATGGGAATGGCGGCATTCTCGAGAACGGCGTAGCCCTGGGTGACGAAGAAGACAGGACCGGCCCAGGAGAAGCGCGGGAACTGATACGGCGAGCCGGTGATCTGGCCGGCAGCGGAGCGCGACTTGTATTCGACGGGGTAGGCTTCCATGAGCGTGGGCAGCGGTCCGTCAGAGGGCTTGTAGCCGGGCGGGAGATAAAGATTGGCACTCAGCTCCAGGCCATCGGCGCGCTTGTAGCGCAGGATTTGTTTCTTCGGGAGGGGCGTCATGCCGTAAGGATTCGGGAATTCGGTGACCTGGGTGAGCTGACCGGCGGCATCGCGCAGGAAGTAGTTGGGCGGCTGCTCCTGGGATTCGCGGCGGACGAGCAGGATTGATTTTGCGGGATCGATGATGGCGGTGGGCAGCTCATACCAGGGGGCAGCCGAGCGCCAGATTTGCTCTTCTTTGCCGGTCGAGGAATTCATGACGGCGATGAAGGGTCGATCGCCTTCGGGGCTGGCTCCGGGAGAGCTGAAGTAAATGCCGGAGCCGTCGGCCGTGAGCTCGAGGACGCGATGACCTGAGGCGTTTTCGACGAGCACAGCCCGGCCGGGGTCCTTGTAGCGATTCTCGGAGGAGCCTTCGTAGAGCCTGGTGACGCTGGGCGCGGTGGCCGAGGGATCGAGTTCAGCGATGACGCGGCGGCGGTGGGTCCACTCGCGCTCGTTGACGAGAGCCAGGTGCGCGTTGCCCCACTCGAGGCCTGCAAAGCGCATCGGCAGCTCGGCCAGCAGGCGCGGCGATCCGGTGAACGGGGCGTCGAGCAGATAGAGACGGTCGCGCACGGCGGCTGGTTTTTTCGGATCGCCACCGTCGCCGGCTTCCGCCCAGGCTACGGTGGCAGGTCTATCGGCGCGCCACTGGTAGTCGCGCGGGCCGGTCGCGACTGCGTCGTTGGCGATGGGAATGTTGTCGGCGAGCGGGACGTCGGAGAGCTGCTTCTCTGCTCCGGTGCGGAGATCGATGACTTCGGTCTTCTTTGGGAAGTTCTGGAACGGCAGCTCGTAGGAATACGGATGATGGGTCTCGGTGATGAGCGCGTAATGGCCGTCGGGGGAGGGCTGGGCCGCATCGATCACGGCGGGTTTGCCAACGGTCTTCGAGGGACCGGCGAGAGGAACCACGCGCACCTGGGCGGTCGCGTAGTAATCGAAGAAGCGCTCGTCTTCGGGATTTTTCAGGAGGTCTTCGTAGGTGCGGGCGGGGGTGACGCGGCCGAGATTTTGCTGCACGGCAGGACCGGTGGGAACTTCAGAGGGCGTGGGGTCTGGGCCGCGACTGGCGGAGACGGTGAGGCAGAGGAGGCTGCGGCTGTCCGGCATCCACGAGCAGGGGGCGGAAAACGGGCTAGTGAAGACGCCGTTGAGCGCGACGCCGGGAACGCGGCTGGCGTGGCCGGTGGCCGCATCGGCGGTCCAGAGGCTGAGACCTGCGCCTGGATTTGTGCCGGTGATGATTACAAATGCCACGCGATGGGCGTCGGGCGACCATTGCGCATACACGATGTGCGGATGGGCGGGGATTCCGGTGACGGCGATTTCTTTCCCGGAGGGCAGCGCTTTGAATTTGAGCGCGACGATGTAGGGCAGGCGGCTCGGCCCATTGGTGCGCGGATTGAAGCGGAGACCCGCCAGCCGCAGCTCGGGCTGGGCCAGGTCGACGATGGTGAGCAGGCCGCCGGGTTGCTCGATCAGCAGCGTGCGCGGGCCGCTCTTCCCCTCCGGGGAAACCAGCACCAGCGGGGTGGGCGGGGCCTCCAGCAGATCAGCGATGGCCTTCGGCGGCTGCTGATACGTGATGCTGCTTTGTCCCAGCGCAGTGACGGCGGCGAGCACGCACGCGGAAAAAGGAAGCAGAAGGCGCAGGTTCACGGGCGGATCCTTTCAGGTGGGGCGATCGAAGCTGAGGAGCGACGGGGCGATTGTAGCAGCGGGCGGACAGGCACCAGGGCGGTGCGGAATGCTCCGTCAGGAATTTTCAGGGATGTGGAGTTCTGGCCGCGTTGGGCGGCACATCAAGCCGTGGAAGCGGCCGATGCGTGCTCCTCTTCGGGTGCGTGCTTGTCCTCTTCGAGGATGTCGAGGGTGTAGCGATGGTGGTGCTTCATGCTGACGGCGCCGAGGATGGTGCGGATGGAACGCGCGGTGCGGCCCTGTTTGCCGATCACCTTACCGACATCGGTGGGTGCGACGTGGAGGCGCAGCGCGGTGCTTTCTTCCTTCTCTACTTCTTCGACCTTAACGTCTGCGGGAATATCCACCAGAGCCCGGGCAATTTGGGTCACCAGGTCTCCCATGTCGTCGGGTCTTTGCGCGGTTAGCATGATGCACCTGGGGTGTTACGAAAGTAGGCTCGGCTGCCGGATCAGTACCGACGAAATTACGCCGGGCCAGAGCGGAAGGATGTGATGGGGATCACATATCGGGGCGAAACGCCTCAAAACAGGCCATTTCATCGAGCAGGTGGTCAGACCAGGAGGCCGACCCTCTCCCAGGCGGAGTTGCGGCCCGGCCCGGAGACAGCTTCCATGAACTGTGCCGCCGGCATCGGCCGTCCGAGGAGGAAGCCCTGCAGCGAGGTGCAGCCCAGACGGGTGAGGAACTCCTGCTGCTCGCGGGTCTCCACGCCCTCGGCCACGATCCTGAGGTTGAGAGCGCGGCCCAGGGCCACGATCGCGGTAATGATAGCCGCGTCTTCGGTGTCGTGCATTAGGTCGCGCACAAAGCCGCGATCGATCTTCAGCTCACTGGCGGGCAGCCGCTTGAGATACAGGAGGCTGGAGTATCCCGTTCCAAAATCGTCGATGGAGATGCGCACACCGATCTCGTGCAGCTGCTCGAGAATCACCAGGCTGGTATCCGCATCGCGCATGGCGGTGGACTCAGTGATCTCCAGGGTGAGATAGCGCGGTTCGAGAGAGTGCCGCGCGAGGACTGCGTGCACCATATCGATGAGCCCGGGGTGATTGAACTGCAGGGCCGACAGGTTGACGGAGATGGTCCAATCGGTGTGGCCGGCATCGCGCCACGCGCTCATCTGGCGGCAGGCTTCGTGCAGCACCCACTCGCCGATCTGGAAGATGAGCCCGGTTTTCTCAGCGAGGGGGATGAAATCGCCAGGAGGAACGAGACCGCGGGTGGGGTGGTTCCAGCGCACGAGGGCTTCGGCCCCGATCATGGCGCCATCGAGTGCGCTGAACTTCGGCTGGTAGTAAAGCAAGAGCTCGTGGCGCTCCTGCGCCTGGCGCAGATCATGTAACAGCTGCAGTTGCGTTTGGGCATCGTCGCTCATGGACGACTCGAAGAAGACGTAGCCATTGTGACCGAGGGCCATGGCGTGACTCATGGCGGCGTCGGCATCGCGGAGGAGGTCACCCTGCTGCTGTTCGCGGCCGTCGAACATGGCGATGCCGATGCTGAGTGAGACACGTAGCTGGCGACCGTCGATGACGACGGGTTCGCGGACCGCGGTCAGGAGTTTTTCGGCGAGACTGACGGCGTCGCCTGCCTCGCCAACGTCGGCGAGGACGACAAACTCATCGCCGCCGAGGCGCGCGAGGGTGTCGCGGGTGCGAATGGAAGCGCGCAGGCGGCGGGCCACCTCCAACAGCAGCGCGTCGCCGACCTGATGGCCGTAGGCGTCGTTGATCTGCCTGAACCCGTCGACGTCCATGCATAAAACGGTAAAGCGGCTCTTCTCGCGCCTCGCATTCTGGATCTCCTGCTCCAGCCGATCATTGAGCAGGTTCCGATTGGGCAGCTTGGTGAGGCCGTCGTGGAGGGCGACGAATTGCAGCTCCTGTTTGGCGTCGGCGAGGCAGGAGGCCAGCACAGCGGTCCTTTGTTCCAGGCGCAAATCGAGCACCGAAGTGATGAGCGCGATGGAGAGCACGGCGCAGGCAAACACGGTGATGAGCATCGCCAGCCATCCGGTGGTCACCCCGGACTCGGCCATGGCGCAGCGGCTGTTGGCGGGGAAGCGGGCGGCCGCCATCCCGGTGTAGTGCATGCCGGCAATGGCGATGCCCATGACCACGGCGGCGGCCGCGCGCAGGCGGCGCACACCGGAGGCGCGATGGCGCAGGTGGAAGGCGATCCACAACGCCGCGCCGGAAGCAACCACGGCAATGACCACTGACAGGATGAACAGGGGCAGGTTGTAGTGGATGGGCGGGGTCATGCGCATGGCCGCCATTCCCGTGTAGTGCATGGAGCAGACGCCCGCTCCCATGATGAGAGCGCTGGCGGCCAGGCGACGCCACGACAGATGGCTTTGGCAGACGATCCAGAGCGCGAACAGCGACGAAGCCATCGCGATCAGCAGGGAAAGGAGGGTAATCGAGGAGTCATAGCCCATGGCGACGGGCAGGCGAAAGGCCAGCATGCCAAGAAAGTGCATGGACCAGATACCGACGCCCATGGCGATCGAGCCACCGGCGAGCCACCAGAACGCGGCGCGTCCCTTCGCAGCCGCCACGCGCGCAGCCATATCCAGCGCTGTGTAAGAGGCCAGCATCGCCATCAGCAGGGAGACGATGACGAGTCCGAGGTTGTAGCTCCCAATCAGCATCGGGAACACTCTTCCGCGCAATCCTGCCGGTTATTGGGCACTGGAAGCCCGTTTCGCACTTCGTTGCCCTCGTTGGACCCGACAAACCCCGACGTGCCTGCGGTTGCCGAGTTCGTTACGACTGCCGGGAAGAGTAACAGTACCTGCGTACTGCTCGCGTCCCACTTCCGAGTCATTACCGGCATTCTTGGTTGAACCCCTCGAGGGAGGTCCGAGCTTCCGCCCGAAGACGGTTCCTCCGGTAACAGCATTTGCTTCCGGACCCCGTCTGCCCCTACAGTGCTTGCTATGATTCCGAGCGACCGTCGCGCCTTTCTGAAGCGGACCGCCACCCTGGCGGGCGCCTTCTCCGTCAACAGCCTTTTCCGCCAGGCCCATGCCGCCGACTTCAATGCGGCGGGACACACTGTCCGCGATCTGGCGCCGGCCGAGGTCGCGCAAAATGAGGACTACTGGTCGGTGATCCAGCGCGCGTACTCGGTGAATCCCGACCTGATCAACCTGAACAACGGCGGCGTATCACCCGCGCCCATCGTGGTCCAGGAGGCGGTAGAGCGCTACAACCAGCTTTCGAACGAAGGCCCGTCGTATTACATGTGGCAGATCCTCGACCAGGGGCGAGAGCCGCTGCGGGAGAAGCTGGCCAACCTGGCGGGCGCGAAGCCGGGGGAGATTGCCATCAACCGCAACTCCACTGAGGCGCTGAACACGATTATTTATGGGCTGCCGCTCAAGGCAGGTGACGAGGTGATCGGAACGAAACAGGATTACCCGAACATGATCCAGGCGTACCGGCAGCGCGGGGAGCGCGACGGGATCGTCTACAAGCAGATCAGCTTCGATTTTCCCATCGAGGACGATGACGTGATTGTGAAGGCGTACGAAGAGGCGATTACGCCGCGGACCCGGCTGATCCACGTGACGCACATGGTGAACTGGGTGGGGCAGACGATGCCGGTGCGGAAGATCGCGGACATCGCGCACGCGCACAACATTGAGGTGATTGCCGATGGGGCGCACAGCTTTGGGCTGCTCGACTTCAAGATTCCGGACTTGCACTGCGACTATTTCGGGACCAGCCTGCACAAGTTTCTGTCGGCGCCGATCGGCACGGGGATGATGTGGATCCGCGAGGACAACATTGAGAAGGTATGGCCGCTGACCTGTAATTCCATGCCGCATTCGGCGGACATCCGCAAGTTCGAGACGCTGGGAACGCGGAGTTTCCCGCTGGAGCAGGGGATCGGCGAGGCGATCAACTTCCATGAAGGTATCGGGAGCCAGCGGAAGCAAGAGCGGATTTTCTACCTGAAGAATTACTGGGCGACTCGGGTGCAAACCATGCCGAATGTGAAGCTGCACACGTCGCTGCGGCCAGAGTACTCCGGCGCGATCTGCGGGGTTTCGATCGACGGGATGACGCCGGGGCAGGTTGCCGGGGCGCTGTTTGACAAGTACAAGATCCACACGGTGGGGATTGTTTGGGAGAACATCAGCTGCGTGCGGGTGACGCCGCATGTGTATACGACGCTGCCCGATCTGGACAAACTGGTGCGCGCGATCGGGGAGTTATCGCAGGCGTAGCTCACGCCGGCCAATGAGCGCGCACGGACTTCACGCCTCATGAAGAAACGCCCGTTTGCCATCACGGTTCTGGGCTGGCTCTTCATCGCGATTGGCGTGGTGTCGCTGGCGATGGACGTACGCTTCGCACTGGCGCGCGGTGGGGGAATCGACGAGGCATTGATTTTCCCGGTCCACGCGCTGGCGGTCGTGGCCGGAGCGTTCATGCTCCGGGGCGACAACTGGGCGCGCTGGCTGACGGTGTTGTGGATGGCGTTTCACATTGGGATCACGGTGCTGAACGCGTGGCGGGGCTTTGCTTTTCACGCGATTATTTTCGCGGGGATCACGTACCTGCTGTTCCGGGCCGATGCGCGCGGGTGGTTTCGCGCGGAGAAAGCAGCCGGCTCCTGAAGCGCTCCCATGGACAGCTTCCAGGAATTCGTTGACAGTTCGGGAGTGGAGCCGGTACGCGGTTTCCTGCACACGCCGTCCGCTCCTGATGGCTCGGCCCTGGTGCTGACGCACAGCGCGGGGGCTAACTGCCAGGCGCCGCTGCTGGTGGCGGTGGCGGATGCGTTTGCAACGGCGGGATTGACGGTTCTGCGGTGCGATCTGCCTTTCCGCCAGGCGAAGCCGCATGGGCCGCCGATGCGCACGGCGGAGCGGGATCAGGCAGGACTGCGCGCGGCGGTGGAGGCGATGCGACGGAAGCTGGATGACGCCACTTCGCGCATTTTTCTCGGCGGGCATTCCTATGGAGGACGGATGGCGTCGATTCTGGCCGCCAGCGAACCCGAGCTGGTTGATGCGCTGCTGCTGCTGTCGTACCCGCTGCATCCACCCCGGCAGCCGCAGCAACTGCGCAGGCAGCATTTCGCAAAGCTGCAGACGCCGACGCTGTTTGTTTCCGGCGGGCGTGACACCTTCGGCACGGTTGCCGAGATGGAAGCGGCGCTCGAGCTGATTCCGGCGCGGACCCGGCTGCTCACCATCGAAGGGGCCGGGCATGAGCTTCTCTCGAAGCGTAATGGGGATGCGCTGCCGGGGCTGATCGTCGAGGCGTTTCGCGATTTTGTTGCGGCGGCCTGAGAGCGCGGGCAGGGTGCGTTTACTCTGAGGTAATTCGGTACGGAATGATTAACACGCACTCGGGATAGTAACGCCACGTTTCAGGGATGGGTCGGCGATGACTGTGGCGGGTACGCTGTGCGCGTAGGGTCTGGCCTGCGGGTGCGCCCGTGAGGTCTGCGCAAGCGAGGAATCAGAGACAGCCGTGAACTGCGGTCAGGGGAGATTGAGATGCTTTGGGGAGTGACAGCGGGAGTGATTGCGATCGGGGCCGGTCTTTGGTCGCTGGCTCGCAAATACAGAAATTCGCGAGGCCTCTGGGAAGAAGAATAGGCCTCGGACTGTCGGGCTTTCGCGCGGAGAGCGGGGGCCATGGAAACTCGACACAATTCTCCGCCGGACGCGGAACAGTTTGGGGACTTTCCGGTTAGGGCGTACCGTTCAGGATGAAGTTCGTTCCATGACCTAGCTGCCGACTCTTGCGTGCCGGCGCCTTTCGGCGGCTCGACGGTCGCCTTTGCGCGCGGGCCTGGCAGCTTTGTCGTGATGGTGCGGGGCGGTTTCGGTGAGGCGGTCGCCGAGAACGTGGAGGCGGAGGAAATTGGTCGACCCGGAGCGGGTTTGCGTGCCGGCGACGATGCCGAGGATTTCCTTCGGCTTGACGAAGCCGCCCTGTTCGAGGATGGTTTCCGCGTGGTCGACCATCTGTTCGGCGGTGAGCAGCTTGGGACATTTGATGGGATGGACGCCCCAGAGCATGGACATGCGGTGAATGACCGCGTCGACGCTGGAGAGCGCGTAGATGGGCGGCTTGGGGCGGTACTTGGAAAGCTGACGCGCGGTCGTGCCGGATTCCGTGAAGACAGCAATGGCGCTGACGTCGAGGTCTTCGGCGGCGTGGGCGGCTGACTCGCAAATGGTCTCCGCGATGGAGAGGCGGACGTGGTTGTTGTGGTGACGTTCCCATGCGCCGGTCTCACGCAGGTTCGATTCGGTCTCGCTAACAATTTTGGCCATCATCTTGACCGCTTCAACGGGGTACTTGCCGGCGGCGGTTTCGGCGGAGAGCATGACGGCGTCGGTGCCGTCGTAGATGGCGTTGGCGACGTCGGAAGCCTCGGCGCGGGTGGGGCGCGGGTTCTCGATCATCGACTCGAGCATCTGGGTGGCGGTGATGACGGGCTTACGATACTCGGCGGCGCGGCGGATGACGTGCTTCTGAATGGCGGGAACTTTTTCCGGGGGCATTTCGACGCCGAGGTCGCCGCGGGCGACCATGATGCCGTCGGCATTTTCGAGGATGGCTTCGAGGTTCTCGATGGCCTGGGGTTTTTCCAGCTTGGCGATGATCCAGGTTTCGAGGCCCATGGCGGCGACGCGGAATTTGACGTGGCGGACGTCTTCCGCAGTGCGGACAAAGGAGACAGCGATGGCGTCGACGCCGTGCTTCATGCCGAACTCGAGGTCCTCCTCGTCCTTTTCGGTGAGGGAGGGGACGCGGACGGCGATGCCGGGAAGGTTGATTCCCTTGTGCTCGCCGAGCATGCCGCCGTTGATGACTTCGCACTCGACTTCTTCACCGGGGATCTGGAGGACGCGGAGCTCGATGAGGCCGTCGGAGAGAAGAATGCGCGCGCCGGGCTCGAGGTTTTCGGCGAGAGTGGGGAAGGTGGTGGCGATCACGGTGGAGGAACCGAGGATGTCGCGAGGAGTGATGGTGAGGCGCTGGCCGGCTTTGAGCTGAACGGGAATGCGGTTTTTGAGGCGGCCGGTACGAATCTTGGGACCCTGGAGGTCGCCGAGGATGCAGACGCTCTTGCGCTCCTCGCGGGCGATTTTGCGGACCATCTCGATGAGCTTGGCTTTTTCGGGGAGGGTGCCGTGAGAGAAGTTGAGGCGGGCAACGTCGAGGCCGCCGCGGAGCAGCTCACGAAAGATGGTTTCGTTGGAGGAGGCAGGCCCCAGCGTGGCAACGATTTTGGCGCGGCGCAGGCTGTCGCCTGCGAGGCCTGTCCCTGACAACGAGAAGTTCATCCAACCCCCAAAACGTTTGACTGGAGAAGCACGGTATTCGTGGTGTTGCTGGGGACCCGAACCGATTTTACCGTGCGCCCGCGGATCGGGCGGCCTGGAACGGTCCGGCTGGCGGATTTTGAGGGAGGAGCGAGGGGTCGCCGGAGAATTCGTCGGTGGAAACGGGGACGGGACGAAGGTCGGGGAAGGGGAAGAGCTGCGCGTTGAATTCAGCCCCGATGAGGACACTGAGGGAGATCATGTAGAGCCAGACGAGAGTGGCGATGCCCGCTCCAAGGGAACCGTAGACGATGGAGTAGTTGGCAAAACGGGTGACGTACCAGCCGTAGAGGAGGGTGGCAAGGAACCAGCTGGCGGTGGCGATGGTGGCTCCGGGGAGGGTTTCGCGCCAGCGGCCGCGGATAAAGGCGAGCGCGCCACCGTGTTGGGGATGCTTATGGCGCGGGATGCCGAAGTGGTAGATGAGGACAATGGACATGACGCTGGCGAGGAGGGCGATGGTCCAGCGGACGAGCCGCCAGAAGAGGATGACGTAGAGGTGGAGTTCGTGGGTGGAGTTGTCGATCATCCAGAGCTCAATAAAGTGGCCGAAGGCAAGGAAGGCGGTAGCGGCGGCCATGGGGACCATGGTTAGGGGAACGAGAAGAATGGCGGCGACACGCTCCTGCCAGAATCCCCAGACGCCGCGGGGGAGACGATAGGCGCGGCGGAAGCCTTCCATGAGGGAGAGCAGGACGCCCATGGCGGCGAAGAGGCTGACGAAGACGCAGCCCCAGACAATGCGGACGGAGCGGGCGTGGTAGTTGATGAAGTAGTTCTGGACCAGCAGCATGGTGTCGGGCGGGAGAACCTGCTGCAAGGCGGAACGGATGACGCCGCGGATGTCGTCGCCGGAAGGCATGATGGCGAAGAGGGTGGTGACCACGACAAGCGCGGGAAAGATGCTGAGCATCGCGGAATAGGCCGCGGCCTTGGCCATGGAGAAGGCACTATGGCCGAAGGCGGACCAGAGAGCCTTCCGCAGATACTCAACCGCGCGCAGCATACAAAACAGGGTACAGGGGACAGGGTGCAGGGTACAGGGGGGAAACCAGGGTATAGGGGAAAGGGTTTAGGGGATGGAAGGCGAGGTCGGGGAGAAGGGGGAGACAGGGGGAGACAGGGGACGGGTGGCGGGTGGCTGGTAGCGAGCGGCTGACAGTGGTTGGGGTGAGGACGGTTATTGGCCGCCCTTGTTTTCGGGGGCGCTGGGCTTCCATTGCTGGAGGAAGGTGGTGACGGAGGCGGGGTCCATGTGGCGCATCTTCTCGAACTCGCCGGAACGCTGGCTGTAGAGGAGGCGGCCGTGGGAGTCGAGGACCGCGAGCGCGGGGACGCCCTTCTTGAGAGGGACGCTGTACTGGTCGGCGAGGTCGGTGTTGTGGTCGTAGTGGCCGATGTCGATGTCGACGAGGATGAAGCTCTGGTCAAGGAGCTGGACATTGGGTTGCTGATGGAAGTAAATGTCGAGGACCTGGCAGTCGCCGCACCAGTTGCCGNNCAGCGTTTTCGTTGTAGATGTGGCGGGGCTGGAACTGCTGGGCGAAGGCCAGGAGGACGCTGAGGGCGGCGAGGAGAGCGAGGAAGGCTGGGGTGGTTTTGCGTGTCATGTTGTTGGCCGGGGACTGGGGTTCCCGTGGCTATAAGGATGCCACAGGGTGGGCGGAGGGTGCAGAGGTCGCACCCATCTGGCCCCACGGCCACCAGGTGAGCAGTGACGCTACTGGTACTTGAACGACTTATCCGGGTACGGCGGGTGGGGAGGCACAGGGCGCGGGTCCTCTTTGATTTCCTTCTCGAGCAGTTCGATGCCCGCCTGGAGCTGCGCGTCGTTGCCTTCAAAGGTGGCGTGGGGCAGGTTATCCACGACCACCTGGGGCTCGACGCCGTGACCTTCGATGAGCCACTTGCCTTCGGGGCCGTAGACGCCGGTTTCAGCCGCGGTGGCGACGCCTCCATCGGCCTGGCGGTTGCTGCCACTGAGCCAGATTTCGCCGCCCCAGGTGCGCATGCCGATGAGCGTCCCCAGCTTCAGGCGCATGAAGCCCTCGGAGAACGCTTCGCCGTCGGAAGCGGTTTCCTGATCGCAGAGGACGACGATGTGGCCGCGGAAGGCTTCCTGCATGTTCCAGGTGGGGTTGCCGACGCGCGGCTGGAAATAGAACCAGGCCTGGCGGAGGAGCTTGCCGAGAAGCCAGGAGTCGATGTTGCCGCCTTCGTTGTGGCGGACGTCGATGATGAGGCCCTGGCGGTTGTAGATGGGATAGTAGTCGCGCTCCCACTGGCCGATGTCGTCGGGGCCCATGGCGCGCAGGTGAATGTAGCCGATGTCGCCCTGGGACAGGGATTCGACTTTGAGGCGGCGGGTGTACTCCCACTCGCTGTAGCGGAGGTCTTCGTCCTCTCTTGCGGAAATGGGTTTCACGAGCACGTCGCGCAGGTCGCCTTTGGCGGATTTGACGCGCAGCATCGCCTGGACGCCGGCTTTGCCACGCAGCAGCTCGCGCTCGTCGCGGACGCTGAGGGCGTCGACGCCGTCGATGCTGACGATGGTCTCGCCTTCGGCGACCAGGGAGTCAGGCCGGGCCAGCGGCGGAGCGGTGTTGGGCAGGTCGGGATCGTGAAGGTAGATGTGCTCCACGACGTAGCCGCCGGCCTTTTCATCGCGGCGCAGGCGCGCGCCGAGGGTGGCGACGTCGATCGCGTCCTCGGGCTTGCGCTGGTCGCCGCCGCCCACGAATGTGTGGAGGGCGGAGAGTTCGCTGACCATCTGGGCGATGACGTCGTTGAGCTCGTCGCGGTCGGAGACGCGATCGACGAGCGGCAGATAGCGTTCGCGCATCGCGACCCAGTCGATTCCCTGCATGTGGCGGTCGTAGAAGTAGTCGCGCTCCAGGCGCCAGGCGTCGAGGAAGAAGCCGTGGAACTCTTCGCGCGGAGTGGTGTGGAGGGTCCAGTGGGCGAGGTCGAGTTTGGCTTTGCCAAGGACTTTGGCGTCGTTGAGACCGGAGGATTTGACGTCGGAGTCGAGGATGTAGAAGTCGTCGGCTTTGTGGATGAGAAGCTTTTTGCGGTCGAGGGAAATTTCGTAGCTTTTGACGTCGGCCATGACGGTGTCGGGCTCGTCGCCTTTGTTGTCGAGGGCGACGCATTGCAGGGCCAGCTTCGGGTGCGCCTCGTCACTGGAATTGAGCCAGCAGAGACGCTTTTCCGCAGCCTGGAGATTGCGGTAGTTGCCCGGGGGCACGGGCACCTCGGTGAGGCGCGACTGAATATCGGCGAAGTCAATCTTCACTTCGGGCACAGGCTTTTGGTTATCGCCGGCTTTCGCCGCGGCGGACTTGTCATCGGGCTTCGCTGCGCCGGTGGCGGAGTCTTTGCCGGTCGAGACGTTGTCTTTTTCGCCTGTATCTTTTTTTGGCTCTTCCTTGTCCTTCGCAGGCGAATCGGGATGGAGCTCATCGGCGGGCAGGAAGGGCGAGCGCTCACCGGCGACGAGCGCGACCTGGTAGATTTTCATCTGCTGGTTGAAGTGTGGATCGGGCTGGCGGACGCCCCAGGGCGAGGGAACGGTGGTGGTGAGGGCGCGGTCGGAGAGGAACCAGAGCCACTTACCGTCGGAGCTCCAGACAGGACTCGCGCTGTCATAGCGGTCGGAAGTGAGGGTCTCAATTTTGCCGGATTCGATGTTGAAGATTTTGACTTCAGCGAAGTGGTTATTGGCGTCCTCGACGAAGGCCAGCCAGCGGCTGTCCGGCGACCAGCTCAGGTCCTGGAAGCCGCTATTCATCGACGTGGCGATGAGCTTGTTGGCTTTCGTTTTGGTGTCGTAGATCCATAGTTGCTGGTCTTTGTTGTAGTGGGCGAGCCAGCGGCCATCGGGTGAAGGAATGCCATCCCAGCGGAGGACTTTGGCGTCCGAGGTCCACTGCTGGGGTTTGCCTTCGCCGTCGGCGGGAAACTTCCAGAACTCCGTCTCGCCGGTTGCAGTGGAGAGCGCCACGATGCTTTTGCCATCGGGCAGGAAGCGGGCCGAGCGAAAACGCACGGCGGAGTCGGAGGCGACGCCGATGATGCGTCCGGTTTTGGCGGGGAGGGTGAAAACTTCGCCGCGCGCGGTGAAGACAACGCGGCTGCCGTCGGGGGAGAGGTGCGCGTCGGAGATGTAGGTGAGGGGTTTGGTGACCCAGTGCTCGCGGAGCTGATCGAAGTCCGATTCCAGCGTGATGGGAATGACGACGTCGCGATTGGTGGCCAGGTCAAGCAGCCACAGATCGGCGGCGCAGGCGTAAACAATGTGGCCCTGATCGAGCGAGGCCGATTCAACGTCGAAGATTTTCTGATGGCTTTCCTGTTTGAGGTCGTGGCCGCTCAAGTCCATCGACCAGACGTTCATGACGCCATCGCGATCGGAGAGGAAGTAGACGCGGCCGTTCCAGACCATGGGATCGTGCGAGGTGCCGGCATAGTCCGCCGTGAGAGGAACGGCTTCACCGTGGCCGTCCCAGCGCCAGATGTGCTGGATGAATCCGCCCTTGTAACGTTTGGTGTGGCTTCCCTGGTTTTCGAGGCGGGTGAAGAAGAGAGTCTTACCGTCGGTGGACCAGGCTGCTTCCTCGCCGGTGGCCAGGGGCAGCTGCTCGCGCTCGCCATGGCTGCCGATGAGCACGAGGCTGGGATCAGGCAGCGTAGCATAACGCACGGTGGTGATGATGAGGCGGCCATCGGGAGTCCAGCCGACGGGCCCGGCGCCACCATCCCAGGTCTGCCGCTGGGGAAGGCCGCCGGCGATGGGCATGGTGTAGATCTCCTCGGGGCCTTCGTACTGGGCGCGGAAGGCAACGGTGAGGCCGTCAGGCGAGATGGTGGCCATATCCTCCTTGCCGGGCGCGGAGGTGAGCCGGTGCGCGGCGCCGCCATGGACGCTCACCGTCCACAGGTCGCCTTCAGAGGTAAAGACGATGGTGTCACCGTGGACGGCCGGGGCGCGGTAGTAGCCAATATGTGCGGCAGCATCATCGCTCGCGCAGATCGGCAACGAGCAGAGAGCGCCGAGCGCCAGGATGATCGCGGAGCGGCGGAAACCTTTGGCGGAGAACATGCGGCAACACCTTTCGGCTCGAAGTGAGCGACAGCGGACCGAACTGCGGGAATTCTTCGGGAAAATGCGGGAAACGTACACTCTATCACCCGGCGTGGAGAGCGAAGGGCAGCGCGGTTAGAAGAGCGGGGGGACAAGAGCCCAGGTTGCGCGGCGCCAGGAATCCCAGTCCGGGCCGAAATTTTCGCTGAGGATTTTTTCTTCGAGGCGCAGCTTGCGCCAGTACGTCACCGTGATGATGAGGAAGGCGAGGAGCGCGTGGATCTGGCCGGAGACGAGCATGACTCCTGCGTACATGGCGAGGACTCCGGTGTAGATGGGATGGCGAATGGTTTTGTAGGGGCCGGAGCGGATGAGCTGGTGGCCGGTGGCGATACGGACTTCGCCGCTCCAGTTGCGGCCGAGATGGCGACGGGCCCAGAAGGCGAAGAGGATGCCGGCGATTTCGACGGCGAGGCCGGCGGCGGTGAGGATGCGGCTGGCGGGCAGGAAGCGGCGCGTGAGCCCAGGCAGGGGGAAGATGAGGAGGAGCACGGCGGAGTTGAGGACGATGAGATGGAGGCGACGGGACCAGGCGGACTCAGAGGATTGGGTGGGGGCGCTGTTTTTGGCGGCGGCGCTCCAGTAGATGCTGAAGAAGCAGATGAGGGCGATGGCGATCATCATGCCGCGGGGGAACATCAACCAGCGCGGAGCGTTGGAGGCGGAATGGTGGGAGACGAGTCCTGCGCCGATGATGCCGCCAATGGCGCCGGCAATGAGCATCTTGAGGAGGGTTCTCGCGGTTCGGCTCATTCGTGCTCAGGGGAGGGGCGCGCCTGCGTCAGCGGCCGGAGGCTTCGATGGCTGCAAGCAGATCTTCATACTCGAAGGAGCCGTTGTGGCGCTGGCCGTTGATAAAGAAGGTCGGGGTGCCGTTGACGCCGCTGCGAACGCCTCCGGTAAAATCGGCGCGGACGCGCGCCTCGTACTCCTTCCGGTTGAGCGCGTCGAGCAGTTCGGCGCTGGAAAGACCCAGTCGCTGAGCGAGCTTCTCGAACAGAGCCAGGCTGAGACTGCTCTGGTTTTCGAAGATCAGGTCGTGCATCTCCCAGAATTTTCCATTGGCGGCTGCGAACTCCGCGGTTTCGGCTGCCGCTTCCGCATGAGGATGGATCTGGCTGAGGGGGAAGTTTCGGAATACGAATCGAAGGCGCTTGCCGAGGTGGCGCTGCAGGCGTTTGACTATCGGATCAGCGTGGGCGCAGTGAGGGCATTCGTAATCGCCGTACTCGACGAGGGTGCATTCCGCATCGGCGCTGCCCTGAACGTGATCCTCGGGTCCAACCGGAATTTTCAGTGTGCTCACGGTTACTCCTGCCTGGGCAGCCGTTCAAGTGCATCGAGAATGCCGTCGGCGCCGGGATTGACCGCAATGGGCGAGCAATAGCTCCAAATGATGACACCATTTTTATCGATGACAAACAGGGCTCGTTCGCAAATGCCGTCCTGTTCCCGATACGCTCCGTAGGACCTGGCGACAGCGCCTTTGGGCTCGAAGTCAGCAAGCAGAGGGAAGCGGAGTTTCCGGTTCTGGGCAAAAGCCTCGTGACACCAGACACCGTCGACAGAGATTCCCAGGAGCTCGGCGTGAAATTTCTGGAATTCAGGAAGGACTTCGTTGTACAGAGCCATCTGGTCGCCACAGACGGGGCTCCAGTCCGCAGGATAAAAGGCCAGAATGACAGGCTTGCCCCGCAGCTCGCGGAGGGCGAGTTTCTGATCGGGGGTGACAGAAAGGCTAAATTCCGGGGCGAGGGTGCCGGGAGTCAGGATCGCAGACATCGGTTCTCCGTTCATTGGGGAGATTCGGCGTCACGAGATTCGATTCTTTGAATTCAGGATAAACGTCTGAAGCGGAGAATTGGATGCGGGCCTCCCGTTCCGCAGGTTGCCGGAACTGGCCAAAACGAAACCGCTGCGAGCCGCGCGCCGATGATGGCCAAGCCAGTGCAGCCTGTACCAGAAGAGACTTCGTACCGACTGCCGTCTCACGCCAGACTTCGCTGGGGTCTGCTGCCTCTGAGCAGAAGTGCTCAGCTTGTGAGATCGCGGCGAGAGACAATCGCTCCGGGGATCCTGGAAGCCAACGAACCGAAGGAAATGCAAGCGAAATCGCGTTGATGGTTATGCCGCACTCGCCTGACTCCGACGCCAGGTTGAGCCATCGCGGACAAGGCTGCCTTACCTGCCGCGTACAGCGTGCGATGAGATGGCGGAACCGGCGCTGACCGAGGTGATCATTCTTGCCTCGCGTAAGGCACCACCCGAATTTTGAGGAGTCGAAGATGAAGATTCTAGTGACAGGCGGTACTGGCCATGTTGGCTCAGAAGTGGTGCGAGAACTTCAGAAGCGCAGAGCGGATGTTCGTATCCTCATCCGCAAAGAGGGAACGCCCGCGCCCAAAGGGGTCGAGGTCATGGTGGGGGACTTGCTCGATCCGATCTCCGTGCAGAAGGCGCTCCATGGTGTGGACAAACTTTACCTGCTGAATGCCGTCACTCCCGATGAATTGACGCAAGGCCTCATCGCCTACGATCTGGCCAGGAAGTTGAAGTTGAAGCACATCGTTTATCACTCGGTCTATCGCGTCGAGCACTTCAGGGATGTTCCTCATTTCGCCTCGAAACTGGCTATCGAAAGCGCCTTGCGGGAGTTCGATGTCCCCTTCACGGTCATTCGTCCGAATTACTTCTTTCAGAATGATGCATCCCTGAAGGATCCGCTGACGAAAGCCGGCATCTACCCTATGCCGCTCGGTACAGTGGGCATCTCGGCGGTGGACATAAGAGATATTGCTGAGGCAGCAGCGATTGCGCTGACCTCCGATGGTCACTACGGCAAAACCTACAACCTCAATGGTCCAGAGGTGCTAAGTGGCCCTAAAATAGCGTCCATCTGGAGCGGGTTGCTGGGCAAGGAGATTCGCTACCCAGGCGAGAATATGGATGCCTTTGAGGAGCAGATGCGAGATCAAGCTCCATCGTGGTCAGCTTTCGACATCCGAATGATGTTTCAGGGATATCTGGAACGTGGCTTCATCGCGGGACGTGGAGATCTCGAGACTTTGACCGAGTTGCTTGGACATTCGCCTCGCCGATATGAAGACTTCGCCCGACAGACCGCGCTCGCGTGGCAGCAGAGCAAGGAATTCTTACTGGCTTCCTGAGCCCTGACCAGGCGATAACCGCGGTGGGTCGTCGTTTTACTTCCTCAAGCTGGCAATGTTGCGGCAGCTATGTTTGTCACCGCCGCATTGCGCGGCTTCACTCAAATCCAGTTGTAAATCAATCAAGACCAACAGAGTCGAGGATAAGGAACAACACCATGAACGGTAGCTCAGCCATCTCAGCGCCACCCGTCTCAACTATTCCGTCCGACGATCTCAAGCGTATTCTCGCGGTGGCGCGACCTGACAACCTGCCTCATATCGGGCTGGTGGGCGATACCTACACGATCACCGTAACGGGTGAAGAGACGGCGGGACGCTTTTGTGTCATCGACATGCACATCCCGCCCGGTGGCGGGCCGCCGCCGCATCGGCATGACTTCGAGGAGGCTTTCATTTTGCTTGAGGGCGAGATGGAGGCGACGTTCCGTGGGAGGAAGCTAACGGCGCACGCCGGCGACACACTGAGTATTCCCGCCAATGCTCCGCACCAGTTTCACAACGCTTCCACTGTGCCGGTACGGATGCTGTGTATCTGCTCTCCCGCGGGACAGGAGAAATTTTTCCTGGAGGTTGGGGTGCCGGTGGCGACACGGACGACTCCGCCGCCGAAGCTGGATGAAAAGGAGCAGACTGCGTTCATTGAGAAGGTGAAGGCTCTGGCTCCGAAGTACAGGACGGAGTTGCTGAGGGAGGCGTAGGGGGCGCAGCGCCATCCTAAACGAGCGGGGCGTGGGCGATTTCTTCGAGGATGCGGAGGGGGGAGATTTCGGGGCGGACCATGGCTTCCGGGCGGACTAAGAAGGTTTGCTCGAGGGCGTACTGGCCAGCGAGGACGGCGTGTGGGACGGTGTCGGTATAGACCATCCACGAGGAGCCGGAGGGGAACTGGAAGGGATATTTGGGGCAGTCGGCCTGGAAGCGCGGATTCTCTTTGAGGAAATTGTGGAAGCGCATCATGAAGTCGTCGTAGGGCGAGCGCTTGAGGGAGGGGATGGCGGCGCCGAGTCCGATAGCGCGGGCCGTGGTTTTGCCGAGGCGTGAGAGCGCAGAGCCGGGGCGCGGGGCGATTTCTTTGGGAGCGAACCGGCGGACGGTGGCGGCAAAGGGGTCGCTGACGATCCAGTCGCGGGTGCGCGCGGGATGAATGTTGTTGAAGAAGCGCAGAATGCGCGCGCCNNGCGCCGTGGGTGGGGCGCGTGGGGAAAGCGTCCGTGTGGAGGAGATCGTTGCGGCGTCGCAGCGGGAGATCGCGGCCCTGTTCTTCCTGGGGGCGGAAGCTGGCGTAGTCGAGCTTCCAGTGCTGCTGGTAGGGCGCGAGGAAGCCGGTGAGGAACTGGACGACGGAGTTCGAGTAGCCGCACATAATGCGCTGGAGGCGCTCGACGGCGGCAGGATTGGCGGTTTTGGCGTCGAACCCGCTGAGGCGATCGATGGCGGGCTTGTAGGCGATGTTTTTGTGGAGCGAGCTGTCGGCCTGCTGCTGGCCGAGGAGGAAGCTGGTGTCGTCCGCGGTGAGCGGGACGGGGGATTGCGGGAAGTAGAGGATGTCGCCGGCCTCGAGCTGCGCGCAGAAGGCGCGAGATTCCTGGGGAGTGGGAGTGAGCGAGGTGGATGGGATGGTGACGACGGGCATCTAGCGTGATCCTGAAAGCTTACGACGCAGCCAGGTTCCGGTGAAGAAGACGAATGCGGCGACCAGAACGATGAGGCCGATGGGGAAGGCAACGTAGCGGTAGGTGTCAGCGTAATTGACCTGATGGTGGCCGATGCCGTTCCAGACGAGCAGGGCGATTATGGCGAGAAACAGGGTGGAGAAGAAGGCCAGGAAGCCGGAGGCCAGGGAGAGCAGGAGGGAGGAAAAGAATCCGAAGTCACCGAGGGGAATGCCGAGCAGGCGGGCCGGCTGCGTGGTGGCGTTCATACTGCAACTCTCCGTCAGCTAGAATACAAGCTTATGGCTGGAGCCGCGCAAATCCCGCTGTTTTCCGCCGCCAAAGTGGCGCAGGACGCGCAGGTGCGGCAGGCCGATAACGGCCTGTGCTGGGCGAGCTTCGGCGAAGTGCACAACAGCGCCGACGAACTGGAGAAAATTGTGCAGGCGGTGCCGGCGGTGGTGGCAGCGGCGCTGCGGCAGCGAGCGTGGTATTTTGTGCCGCTGGCGATCGGGGAGAACGACGACACCGTGGTGGCGCCGGATTACACGGTGGACCTGGGGGATCGGGCGATCTGCCACCGAAACGTGCGCTTTGGCGGGTCGGAGTGCATTTTTATTTCGACGCGGCTGATGCAGGACCGATTCGCGCTGGCGTTCGAGTTTCTAATCAACGTGGGACATCAGTTTGTGGACGTGGTGGGCGTGCCGCAGAGCTTTGCGGAGCTGACGTGGTCACAGGCAACGTCGGACGTGCGGGGCGAGACGAGCCACGATGCGTGGGAGAGCCGGCGGCGGGCGCTGGACCGAAGCCGCGGGAGCGAAGTGGATGAGCGGGCGAAGTCGAGCTACTTCGAGTCGACGTTTGCCGATGCGCTGGCGGTTTACATGCTGTCGCTGACGATTGATTTCGACTATGCGGACCTGCGGGAGCGGGAGTATCCACTGCTGGCTGCTCCTGCGCTGGCGGAGCGGTTACGGCATGTGGCGGAAATGTTTCCGCCGAATGCCGGGTATGAGTTTGAGATACGGTACCGGCGTCGGGGTTAACGTGTAATACAAATCACGACTTGTAGTACAATAGCTTTATGAAGGCGACGGTACAGGCTCGTCTCGACGATGAATCGCAGGCTGCCCTGAAGCACCTGACCCGGCGGCTGGGGTGGAGTCCTTCCCGGGTAGTTCGTGAGGGACTGCGACTGATGGTGCGTCATTACGGTGCTGCTCCGAAGAAGAGAAAGATCATTGGGATGGGGGAGTTTGATTCAGGAATCCCCGATCTCGGATCGAACAAGAAGCATCTGGAAGGCTACGGGCGGTGAGACCCGTTCTGGTGGACAGCGGCTTTATCGTGGCGCTGCTGGATCGGCGGGACAGGCGTCATGCGGAATGCAGGGCGGCAATCCAGGATTTGAGCCGGGCATTCGTTACGTGTGAAGCCGTGATCTCGGAAAGCTGTTATTTGCTGCGCAGGGTTCCCGGAGCCTCGTTGGCTGTCGTCGCGAATGTAGACGAAGGCACGTTCGAAGTTCCTTTCCGCTTTACAGGGGCTGTGTCGGCGATTCGCGCGATCATGCTTAAGTATCGAGACGTACCTGCCGATTTTGCGGATGCTTGCCTAATCCATATGGCCGACGAACTGGATACGGGAGACATTCTCACTCTGGACAGCGACTTTATCTCTTACCGCTGGCGCAGGACTCGTCCCTTTCAGCCGTTGATTCCGCTCCTGGGCTAACCGTATGCGCGTGCGCACTCGCAAGCCGGTTGCTCTTTTTGATGAAGATTCCCTCTACAACTATGCGGTGAAGGTGCTGGGGCAGCAGATGCGGACGGTCGCTGAGGTGCAGCGGCTGCTGCGCAGGCGCGTCGAGGCGGGCGAGCCCGGTGAGGCAAAGGTGGAGGCGGTGGTCCGGCGGCTGAAAGAACGGAAGTACCTGGATGATGCGGGGTACGCCCAGGATTACGCGAGATTGAGGCAGGAAAATGCGAGCTTCGGGAAGCGGCGCGTCGAGCAGGATCTGATACGCAAGGGCGTGCATGCGGCGGTGATCGGGAAGACGCTCGATGCGGCGTACGAAAACGTGAGCGAGGAAGAGCTGGCGCGGCGACATCTGGAGCGAAAGCGGGTAAAGAAGCCGGGGAACGAGAAGGAAGCGGCGCGGGTGATGCGGCTGCTGATGCGGGCGGGATTTTCGAGTGGAGTGATTTTCCGGATTCTGAAGAAGTGGGATGTGGAAGTGGAGGGGATGGAGCTGGACGAGGAGTCGACTGGGGAGCGCGAGGAGAACTGAGGAGGCCGGCTCTCTGCGAAAGCGGCGCGATTCCCACATCTGCCAAAACCGGGCCGATATGGGCCAGCCAGTCCCAAACCCCATGCTCCGAGTTGCTGTGCTATTCTTCGACGTTCGTTATGAGTGAGCGCACGAGTCCAATCCGGGTGCTGGTGGCGAAGCCGGGCCTCGACGGGCATGACCGCGGGGCGAAGGTGATTGCGCGCGCGCTGCGCGATGCGGGGATGGAAGTGATCTACACGGGTCTGCGGCAGACACCGGAGATGATCGTGAACGCGGCGATCCAGGAAGACGTGGACTGCGTGGGGCTGAGCATCCTGTCGGGCGCGCACAATGCGATCGTGCCGCGGATCACGGCGATGCTGCGCGAGCAGGGCGCGGGTGACATTCTGGTGGTGCTGGGCGGGACGATCCCGGAACAGGATGCAGAGGCGCTGAAGGGGCAGGGCGTGGCGGCGATTTTTGGGCCGGGGACCTCGCTGGAGGCGGTGGTGCGGTTCATTCGGGAAAATGTGAAAGCGAAGGGCGTCGGGGTGTAGTCCCCGTTTGGGCCGGGCGGCGACGCGCATGCGGCGGTAACGGGATTCGGTGGATGGGGCGAGTCAGCCGTGGTTCTTCCAGCCGGCGGCCATGCGTTCCTTCAAAATGCAGCGACCCATTACGACCTGGATGCCGGCAGCTTCGGCCTGCGCAGAGGCTTCGTTGTGGACGACGCCTTCCTGCAGCCAGAGGCGGGGGATTTTGAGGCGGATGACGTCCTGGACGATGGCGGGGACGTATTCGGGGGCGCGGAAGACGTTGACGAGGTCGATTTCCGGGTGGGCGGCGAAGGCGGCGTCAAGGTCGGGGTATGCTTTTTCGCCCAGGACGCTGTCGATGGCTGGGTTGATGGGGACGATGCGGTAACCCTGAGATTGCATGAAACGGGAGACGCCGAGGGAGGCGCGGCCTTCACGGTTGGTGAGGCCGACGACGGCGATGGTGCGGGTACGGTCGAGGATTTCGCGAATGGTCGCCTGTTCGTTCATTCCGGTTCGATGCGCGAGATCAATAGTTGACGATTTTGGCGAAGGACTGAGGGTCGAGGCTGGCTCCGCCGACTAAGGCTCCGTCGATGTCGGGTTCGTTCATCAATGTGGTGGCGTTGTCGGGTTTGACGCTGCCTCCATAGAGGATGCGGAGATGGTCGGCGGTTTCGGGGCCGAAGAGCTTCGCTACTTCGCCGCGGATGACGGCGTGGGCTTCGGAGGCCATCTGCGGGGTGGCGGTTTTGCCGGTACCGATGGCCCAGACCGGTTCGTAGGCGATGACGATGGGGGCGGCTGCGCTCGCGGCGATGCCGGCGAGGACGCCGCGGGTCTGACGGAGGAGGACTTCTTCGGTCTTGCCGGCTTCTCGCTCGGCGAGAACTTCGCCGACGCAGACGATGGGGACGAGGCAGTGCTGGAGGGCGGTTTTGAGTTTCTTGTTGATGAGCTCGTCGGTTTCGCCGAAGTACTGGCGGCGCTCGGAGTGGCCGAGGATGACATGCGTGGCGCCGATGGCTTTGAGCATCAAAGGAGAGGTTTCGCCGGTGTAGGCGCCCTCGTCGGCGAAGTGCATGTTCTGCGCACCGATGGCGACCCCGGAACCGGTGGCGGCCGCGATTACCACAGAGATAGAGGTAAAGGAGGGGCAAACGACGACCTCGTCGCGGTCGTGGTTGGCGACCAGGGGGAGGAAGTTCTTCATGAACTCCTGGGCCTGGGCGGGGGTTTTATACATTTTCCAGTTGGCGGCGATCAGCGGCTGACGCGGCATGGTGGTTGTGGCTCCTCAGGGTGATTGTAGAAGAGGGGCTGTGGGGATACGGTGACACGGAGCACAGGGTGCAGGGTACAGCGTACAGCGTTCAG
>PKVY01000148.1 GCA_003131625.1 Acidobacterium sp.
ACCTATTTCAACAAGTTCCTAGGAATCCCGCTGAGCCTGAAGGTGTGCGTGCAGAAGATAGCAAGCGGGACATCGACTGACGCAGTCTATCCGCCATTAGTCGGCTGCATTAAGGGTCCCATTACCCGCAAACTTCGCCAATTCAACATATCTACACAGCGTGTTTGCCAGCTGCATTTGTCGCGGACTGCGACATTCCGGTTTGAGAAGAAGTGGATTTCCGACAATGATCACCATCGCCTGTGCGCGGGAAGTCGCAACGTTGAGGCGATTGAGGCTATAGAGAAACTCCATCCCACGTGGCGCGTCCTCTGGCGACGAGGTTGTGAGCGAATAGATCACCACGGGCGCCTGCTGTCCCTGGAATTTATCTACCGTACCGATTCTTGCTCGCGGCATTCGCGTCATGAGATCCGACACTTGCGCATTGTACGGAGCAACGACGAGAATATCCTCCATTTGCAATGCACGGGTCTGTCCTCGGTCATCGACCCAGTTGACCCCAGTCTTAAGAAGCGATTCGACGAGTGTTGCAATGCAGTCCACTTCTTCGGGTGCGGAATTCTGATTGCCCTCATGTTCGACGGCGACGAACCAAAGATTGCAACCGCTCAGCCACGGATGCCCAGAAATGCTCTGCAGCTCTAGTCCGTCGCGCGAATTCAGACGCCCCTCATAGAACACCTCGGACGTGAATTCGCATATAGCCGGATGGAGCCGCCACGTTCGCTCCAGGAAGAGGCCCTTATCGGGCGGGATAGTTCTGGCCCCGGCGAGGAGGTGCTCAAGCGCCGACACTTCTGCCCCATCGGGATGACTGCCCTTCTGGGGTTGATCTAATTGCTGCGGATCTCCAAGGAGTACAAGGTTCTTTGCGGCCTGTGCCACCGCCAGCACATTAGCGAGGGACATCTGTCCTGCCTCATCCACAAACAATACGTCAACCGCCTCAAAGTAGTCCTCGCACGACCACAGCCAAGAGGTGCCCGCAACTACCTGAACACCACCTCTCAATGCCGCCAGCGGCTCAGTATTATTGGTTGTGAAGGTGATTCCGGGAGCATTCTCCTCGCACGTGTCGCTCACTTTTTGAATACAGCGCAGGTCTTGGATACCAAACTCCTCGGCTGCTGCAATCACTTTGTCCACAAGGTTGCGAATCACCTTATGGCTCATTGCGGTGATGCCGATTTTCTTGCCCTGCCGTATCAGTTCGCAGATCATCCGCGCGCCAGCAAAGGTCTTACCTGCCCCTGGCGGTCCCTGAATAGCCAGCGTCGATTCATCGAGACGGGTGGCGATGCGTTTTGCAGCGTCCACAGTCGATTCACCGCCTCGCAGGAGCGTTGAACCGCCGCCCGCAATCCGCGGAGGTAAGCGCAGCAGAAGGTCCCGAGCCGCACGGTAAGGTCCGGCAGAATCGATGCCATTTGCAGCAACCCACGAACCTAACCGGAAAAGAGCATCGGCCATTACATTGTTATTTGGCCCTGTCTTGTCCACGAATACGGCGCTGGGCTGCACTTCAGCGGTTTTCTTGGTCTTCTTTATGTCAACGGTTCGACCGGCAACGTCAATGGAGGCAACCTCCCCAATCTTCTCCTCACGCTGGCAAACGCTGTCACCCGCCCGGACATCCGTTTCCTGCTTTTCAAAGGAATACCGATCAGTCGGAATTTTACGCACCACTTCCAGCCTCGTTACGAACGTCAGACCCGAGATAGCCGATCGCTCATCTAGGAGGTCTTCGTCAGTCAGGTCCCTCATACGGAAATACTCCCACCAGTCGGCTTTTACCTCCCGGCGGTGCCAATCGAGCAATTGAGCAAGTAGCCAAGATGCCGCCTGCTCCGGCGTCCGTAACTCCAGCTCGGCTGGTATGTCCCTCGTCAGGGATTCACCCAGCAATGTGCTTCGCTGCTGGCGTTCGCTCACCGCTTCCGCTGCAGCTCCGTCCGATGGAACCGGACGGCTCAGGCGGTGCCCCGCATGCTCCAGCTGAAGTCGCTCCCGTTCGAGCCAATCACGCAATGAACTGGTCGAGAAACAATCGTCGGCGTTGTAAAGGATTATTGCCTCTTTTACCGCATCGCTCACCTGAACCGCGCCCCCGATTTCGAGGCAATGTTGTACCGTTCGCAGCGCACGGCCCGCCTCCTCTAGCGAAACTCTACGCATGAAGCTGTGAAACATCTCTAGGGCTTTCAAGGAATACTGCTCAACGCTGGCCCGAACCGAGCGCTTAACCACGGTGTGGAGATCGATGAACAGCTTTGCACGCAGCATCCGATCTATTTCGTCCTCGCGCACACCGTGTCTCCCCATCAGTCGCTTCAAAGCGGAAGGCTCATACGGGGCGAAATGATAGATATGCATGGACGGGCACTGCGCCCACCTGGCCATAACCAAATCCACAAACCAGGTGAACGCCTCCTTCTCTTCTGCTACACCCAAAGCCCACCGGCATTCATACTTCGGCTGGTCCGCGTCCGATAACGCCACACCAAATAGGTACTCTCTGCCGTTCAGGCCGACAAAAGGATCTCCCTCCAGGTCGAAGAAGACGTCACCGGGCGTAGGCTCCGGCAGGAGTGACAGTCCGTGTTCGTCAGTTATCGGCAAGACCTCATGTACAGGGCCTCCCGACTCGCGGCCAGCCACCTGAACGCGCGCCTGCTCACGGACGCGGACGTATCCTTCGCGAGAACCGTGGTCGGGACGGTGCGGAATCGGAATCGGAAACCCCGCAAGGGCAGCGACGGTGGCGGTTTGCCAGATCCCAAGTTGTTTACGCTGCAGCTTGCTTATTCCCGCGACAAGGGACAAATGATCATCCTGCCGGCGTTCGTGATCGCACTCCTGCTGCCAACGGCATATCTCGCAGTGCGGTGTCGGTTCCGGATAGGTTTCAGTCGCGTTGCCGTTTGCGTTGACCACGGCATGAAGCCGCGACTTCACATATCGGTAGTAGGCAGCATAATCCAGCACCCGGTATGGTTCGGGCCGATAGGTTTCGCCTGGTGGGACCACATACATGACATCGGGAAGCAGTCCCTGAACCGCCCCCACCAAGTGCGAGTAGAGAGACAACTGAAGAATCGTAGTAGCCTTCGTTTCATGTGCGAGCTTGCAGTCATAGGGCTCGTAGGACCATGCACCGAGCAGGCTTGCGCGGTCTACTTTGCGCAACACATCGGCCCGTCCAAACCAGTCGCCATCGCAGAATGCGGCCTGAACGATGATGTCTATCCCAGATTGCATTGCCTGGAGAGTCTCAGTAACAGCTTGGTCATCATTAACAAGTCCCCTGAAGCTCACGATAGCGAGACCGCTTGACCTCAGATGCTCGACATAGGCGTCTTCATGCGCGATACCCCGCTCTCGCAAGATTTGCGCATCAGGCGAATTCCAGGCGGGCACCGACCGTCCACCAATCGCGACGTCTAAGTCCAAAATCGTCAAGTGACGACAAGCAAGATGATTGCTCAAATCACTTGCCGAAAGCCTAATGCTCGCCGTGCTCGTCTTCATGACCGGGCTCTTTTCAATTGTTTCCATTGTAAGAGTTCCGACGAGTGATGCAGCTTAAATGATCAAGTTTGCGTTACGTTTCGTTAATTAGCGTCCGCAATTCCTGCATTATTGGCCGGCCGGAGGCCTGTCGCATTGATGCCGTTGCTATCGCCTTGGGCGATGACGGAAGGGAACAGGCATTCTGAATGACATCCGCCGAACATAGGCCTTTCCATAAAGCCGCCGACAAAGTGATAAAGCTGACTACCCGGATTTGAACGGCCGAGCGGGTCCACGACCAAGGCGAGCATCTGAAGCATCTGGAAAGATGCGCAGGACATGGAGAATGCGAACACATTCTCGCGGGATCTGAGCGGGTGGTCGGGCGGTAGTCCGTCGATGTACTTAGGATCGTCAAGCAATCCATCCCTCTCCAGCTGGACATGACCGGGGTCATATTGACCGAGACACTGAAGGCAGGGCCGGCCGATTATAGCCGTGTGCGCCCGCCAATCGGCTGCGGCGATCTTGCCAAGCCGATTCGTGCGTGCGCTAATCCCGCCGTCAATGACCGGAATGAGATGGCTGTAGGCGATCAGATTCAGGACGTAACGTCCCCAGGGCCGGTCTACGCACGAAAACAGGAAATCGCAATCCAGCGCGGCGCGATAAGCCTCCTCCTCGTAGACGGCGGCTGCGACGGTATCTACCCGGAAGTTTGATGCCGTGGCGCATGCCCGCAAGTGATCGGCCAAGACTTCCACTTTGCTCCGGCCGACATCCTTCTTCGTCGCGTAATTGAGCCTGTCCAGATTGTGCGTCTTGACGATATCGAAGTCCATCAATAGAACATCTTCAAATCCGGACCTGACGAGCGACTCCGCGATCATCCCGCCCACACTACCGGTGCCGATGACACCCGCGCGCAGGCGCACGAGGTGAGCTTGGCTCTCTTCGCCCCACGCTGACACCGTGCGTATCTGTTCCTCGGTTGGACGAGGCGCCGGAGCGAGTTCATTCATGTAGGAAGCGGCCAGCCGATCGCCTACGACACGGGTCGTTGCGCACCAGTTCCGGGGATAGGTGCGAGGAGCGATACGCTCCCAAAAACGGGCGCTCCATGCGCCATCGCCCGCAAGGGTCAGACCCACCAAAGGAAAACCCGTCGCTCCGAACACGGCGGCGGCGTTGCCTTGCTCGGCAGCCACATCGTCCCTGCTCATCCCCTGCCATCCGCGCCCGAGCGGGTGGCTATGCAGCAGTGCCACGCCCGCTCCGCCGGCGGCTGCCTCACCCATTGCGCGTTCCAGAAACGCTGACTCGAAGCTCGCGTTACCATGAATGTTCCGTTCGCCATCCCGAGGAAGCAGCAGACGGTCAATAAGAGCAGTGGTGCGGAACTGTCCCTTACTGCAGCGCCACAGCGCGAAACAGATATCTTCCTGGCGGTCAGCGCGCAGCAGATGCGCGCGGGCTAGCCGGTCGATTTCGGCGGTCATGGCCACACTACGCGCGGCGCGGCTCATTGTGAATCCCAAAGACGCCAAACATGGACCATGTAAGTTCGAGTAGTTTTCTTGCTGGTGGCCCAATCCTTCGGCGGGCGCGACCAGTATTGCCACTCGCCCCCGAGCGCCTGTTGGAATGCCGCCGCCTGCGCGCGATGAATGCCTCCTGAGGGATGCTCGCCACCAGGCTTTTCCGGGTGAATCCATGCGGCGATGTGGATGCCGCACGGCGGCGTGACGGGGAAGTCGGCTGGCACGATGAACCCTTGCTTCAGTCTCGTGCCGGCAAATGTTCCGCTTTGGACCTCATAGTCGATGACGACGTGATCCGGCTTTCCGGAAATCGTCACGGGCTCGTAACCGAGGTCCCGCAGACCAGCGAGGAAAACAGCAACACCGGTTTCCATTTTCCCTCACTAGGAGACCGGCGTCGGACCGGTGGAGACCATCTGGAAACGCTCGTCATTGTGCAGCTTGATGGGCTCATCGCCTTTGCCCTGGTAACTGATATGGCGGTGGCCTTCAATCCGGACGAGGTAATGCGTGGCCGGGTCTTTGTGTCCGAACTCCGTGATAATCTCGTTCGGCGTTAGCTCATGCCTGTGCGTCTCATGAGGCTCGCCGTCCAGGAAAAAATGAATTTCGTGATGGTGATGTGGCATTGCGTGGTGGTGAGCTTCGTTCTGAAGATCACCGGTTTCCATGGCCATTGGCGTAATCCTTTCGGGGGAAGTTAACATCCTGATACAGGATAGATTGCCAGAGGTCTTCTGTCAAGCTATAGTAGGAAGTCGCCATCCCATTACAGGAGAACGTTTTATGCCCGAACTCTACGAATACATTGGAAATCGGATACGGAAACTGCGAGGCTCGATGAGTCAGGAAGCTCTGGCGAAAGACCTGGAGGTAGCGCCGAACACAGTGTCGAGGTGGGAGACCGGTACCTATAAGCCCACCCCGGAGGATCTGGATAGTCTCGCCCGGTATTTCAAGGTTCCAATCACAACGTTTTTCCCCGATCTCGGCGCCGACAGCACCCGGCTTCAAGCGCTCACCTCCGCCATCGGTGGCCTCGGGGACAAGGATTTCGAGGAAGTCGTCCGCTACGCAGAATTCCGAAAAGCTCGGCTGGTACTCGAAAAGGCTAAGGGTAACAAAGGCAAACGAAGGACCGCATGAGCCGTCGGGCCTATTACGAAGAACTGCTGCAGCTCGCTCGCGAGAAGCGCCTCGAACATGGGGTAAATACAGCAGCCTTTGGCCTTCGTGAGGTCCGAGCTATCTATAAAGGGGAGGGTATACGGCTCGATCATTGGCCGCTCCCCTACAAGATCAAGGCCCTCTACATGTGCGACGACGATTGCCCGTCCGTTGCCCTTCAGCAGAGCATTCCCTATGAGCCAAAACTGTTTGCGCTCATTCATGAGCTGAAACACCATTATTGTGACAGGGCGGCGCTCGGCACCGGCGTCATTCATTGCGGCGATTATGATGCGAACGAGTTGATCGAGAAAGGCGCTGAGGTTTTCGCTGCTGAATTCATCTATCCCGAGGCGGAATTCGCTGAGGATCTTCAACGCTTAGGCGTGACGATACGCGATGCTTCGCACGTGGTGGAAGTCAAACGGTCCTGCAAGGCGAAGGTCAGCTACACATTTATCTGCAAACGGCTGGAGAGGCTTGGTTGCATCACCAGCGGCCAGTTTGGCGGTGTGCAATTTCAGAAGCTGGAAGAGCAAATCTACGGCGTGCCTTTTTATCGCCGCCGCCGCTAACCCATCGCTTCTCGAACCACGATTCTGTACGTGATAATCCGGTTTATCCGGTACGCGCTGCTGTATCCAGGGGAGGGTACGTCCGAGGGGGCGTTCCCTGAGAGAGGGATTGCCACGTTCACCACCTCCTCTACCAGGGGCATCAGGTCTCTCGATTCACGTAGAATTCTGGAGACAACCCTTATGTCGAGCACCTCACCATGAGGATTCCGAATGGAGCTGAAATGAATGAGTTTGTGCTGACCCCGACCGTTGACCAGGCGCAAGAGTTTATAGAAATTGCGAATGATTTCGCGAACCCCCTAGATTTGGTGAGGGAGGCAATTAGCAACGCCTTTGACGCGCATGCTACCGAGATTCGATTGGCGTTCGAAACGGAGGTGCTTTCAGGGGAAACGACATTTGTCATCAAGTTGACCGATAACGGCGACGGTATGGGACGAAGCCAATTGCAGTCATTCTTTGACCTCGGGAATTCGACTAGGAGGGGGGACAAGACCACCATCGGGGAGAAAGGCCATGGCACCAAGGTCTACTTCAATGCCAAGAAATTGATAGTGGATACGCAACGCGAAGGAACCCGCTTTATCGCATCGTTGGACGCGCCCTTTTCGAAACTTCATGATCGTAAGATTCCTGAGGTTATCGTTCGAGAAGAGCCTAGCGAAACTGCGGCGTCAGGAACAACGATCACGATATATGGTTACAACAATAACCGCAGGGAGAGATTCACGCACAACCGTCTTCGTGATCACATATATTGGTTTACTAAGTTCGGGAGCGTTGAAAGGCAGTTTAGCGTTGATGACCTCACAGCAATCAAATTACATCTCAAGGGACTTGATCGTGATGATTTCGAAACCTTGACCTTTGGGCATCCGTTTCCAGATGAGAGCCGTGATGTAAACGCTCTGTTTGATGAATATACTGTACAAGCCCCAAATTACTATTGCCGCCGGGTCGTTAAGACAGGCAGCCTTCCGAACCATCCTGAGGTTCGGTATAGCGCAGTGTTCTCAGTAGAGGGGCGAAGGATTAAATATGACAATAATCCGATGCTGCGTCGCCCTGGCTACAACGCACCGGAAGGGGCATATACCATCCAAGACCGCTATGGTCTTTGGCTGTGCAAAGACTTCATACCAATACAGCGCAAGAATGAATGGATTACGACTAAGGGGTCGGAATTTACAAAACTGCACGCGTTCTTTAACTGCCAAGCCTTTAAACTCACGGCTAATCGCGGTTCAATCGAAAATACACCCGCTGAGATAATTCAAGATGTCGAGCAGGTGGTGAGAACTACTTATCAAGGCATTACTGAAAGTGATGAGTGGCTGCAGCTCAATTATCTTGAGGAGGAAGCTGAAGGGTATAACACCGTCGAAAAGGAAAAGAAGAGCTTTGCATTTAGGGTGGACAAAGCAAATAAGTCACATATTGCCAGCTACAAAGATACTGTACTTGTGGAACCTAAAAGAGAAAGTGGCGTACAAAGTTTAGTCGTTCAACTGATGACAATTAATCCGAGCCTTTTCCCGTTTTCTGTGGTCGATTACGATACGCTCGAAGGTATCGACATAATAGTGAAGGCGAACGACACCGTGCCCGTTCAGGGGTCGAAGCTTTATTATGTCGAGTTCAAGTACTTAGTATCGAGCGCCTTCAACCACTCGTTCGAAAACCTGCATAGCATCATATGCTGGGACACTGAGCTGAAGCACGGTGACATCGTTAAAGATGTAAATCGCGAAGAGCGACAGTTATCAATTGCAGCCCCTGGAAATGCCGAGGACTATACGCGCTACTTCTTAGATAATCCTCGCAAGGCACATAGAATCGAAGTTTTTGTGCTTAAGGACTATCTGCCGCAGAAACTGAAGGTGCAATTCCGTCCAAGAACTGCGTCAGACATTCATTAGGCGAGAACGAGCTGAATTAAATACTTCACATGGAACGTCGGGCTGTCCTCATATTCGCCGATGAGCCGCGGGCGGTTAGAATTCAAAGCACTCGCCGCTCGTATACTCACACCGTGGATCTGCGCCTAGAATTTAGTGACGAAGGTGCCATTCTTGGATAGGCCAGTGCCGGAGTGAAGCCGCGCATCAGCCTTGGATAAATCCTCCACATCGTTACGGGTGCCCCTGTCATTGTCTGCATTATGTGATAAGCCGGTTTGTCACGGCTTGAGTTGACACCATTCCTTTTCCCTAGATCCCTGACTAGATGTGCGGGATAACCTTTTCCCGCTCCAGCACGCGTCTGATTTCCTCCAATGCGGAGTCGAGCTCGTCCTTGGGGAACTTAATTACCGTCAACCCGTGTATGTTCGAAAACTCCGCGCAGTCTTGTTCCAACAAAATAATCGCGCGATCAAAGCCGAGCCGCCCCTGAAAAAGACCTGCCTCATGGATCACGTTCTCCCGCGCATGGGCAGTATCATCGACGTACCGGTCCTCGGCAGTCATCACCAGAAAAGCGAACTGGGGATCATCGAGCATCTGATTCAGGCGTACTACGGTCGCCTTGCCCGCAGCCGATTCTTCGTTGAATTCATCGCATTGAAGATTTAGCCGATGGGCTAGGAAATCCTTGAGTTGCAGCCATACCAGAGAGCGCCCATGGCCGATGAATATCCTCTTGCCCGTAATCGGCTGCTGCGCAGCGCGGTCGGACACAACATTGGACGATGTTTCGAGCGGCCTGAGGACCCGCTGTGCCAGCTTCAAAAACTCCTCCGCTGACGAACAACGGGAAGCGCACTCAGCAGCCACCGCCTCATAAAAGAGATGTGCCGGAACCTTGATGCCCTGGTTCATGGCCTCGCTGTCCCGCGTCATGAAGTGGTTTGGCAAATTTGCATGGACGTATTCGCCGCGTTTGATGCCCCATTTGAAATTCTCTATCTGCCCGAGGAGTTCCTTCTCTTTTTGAAAGCCGGACACGTTATGGAGGCTGCTCAGCTCGATGACGAGTTCGTCCTTCAGTGCCTCAAGTGGGCGAAGTAATTCGGCGGTCTTAGTTTCGATAACCTCTATCTTCACGTCAGCAAGCGCCTGCATCTTCGTCTCAACTTCTTCGGGAGTGCGTGGCCTCCAGCCTTGTGGAATACCGTTTACGCCGCCCCATTCCGGACTGAAGCGGGATTCAAGCGATGGACGTTCAAAGTTCCTGAAATACAGCTCAGAATGATACCCGCAAAAGGAACCGCTCCACGTTGGGATGAGGGTTTGACTTGCGGTAACCCACTTTTTAGAGAGTGTCCTGATCTCTGGGGCCTGTTGCTTTACCTCGGCTTCGATCTCCCTGACCTTCGCCAGCAAGGCGGATGCTGTCTGCGACAATGTGGAGCCCATTTATATCCTTCTTTGCTTGCGGGCAATTCGACGACGGTCACTTAAATTCGGTTGTCCTTCGCCAGCCGCCAGTAGTAGCGGCCTGATGGGGTGAGCTGACAAGCCGCCGACCGCATGGCGGCATCGTACATGTGGGGAGCGTCCACGGGCACGACGAGATGCAAGCGTGCCAGCGCCTGCAGCTCCCGCATCCTTGCCACATTTGCTGCGTCGGCAGTGGCCGACGTGGGTTCATAAGAGGGATCGAGCGGCAATTCCTCGGCTGGGAGCGGGAAAAGGGTAGGGAGCTTCCGCAAAATGCCCCGATCTATCGGCGGCTTGCAGCACCGCAGCTCAAGCACGCTGGATACGTGCGACTTGAAAAGAGGCCGTTGATCCCAGGCCCCGAGTGCCGCTTCCACGTATGCGTAAATGGCTGGAGCGCTTACCGCGCCCAGCAGATTCGCTGCTCCGCCATCGAGAGCATCGACGACGAGAGAAGTGAATACACCGCCACCGCCCGCTTCGACGGATACCTGATTGCCTCTTCCGGCAGTGAGGATCGAAATCCCCTCACGAAGAAATACTTTCGTATTGTCCACGGCTGGCAAGTTGCCGAGTTGCCCGGAGAAGCAGCAGTCGAGCAGGATCACGACTTCCCTGGCCTTAGACTCATTGGCAAGTTTGAGCACGTGGCTCATCGCCACGCCTTCGGAGTATTTCTTGGCGTCCTGCGTGACAAGATAGCCATCCAGGTTGTTGATGGTGCCGTGCCCCGAGAAGTGAAAAAGGGCAACATCTGCCGGGTCCTTGAAAAGACGCTCCAGGTGATCGGACAGGATCGAACAGGTAACGATGTCGTCGCCCCCGCCTTGTGGCGCAACCAGCGTTTTACAATCGAAGTTCGGCGAACCATCCTGCTGTTTTTCGAGGACCGCAGTCATACGCTGGGCGTCGTTTACGCACCCATTAAGTGGCCCGAATCCGTACTGGTCAACACCGACGCAAAGGGCACGCCGCATAAGTGGACTCACCTGTAAAACTCAGCGACTCCCTCCGATGAGGGCCTTGAGGTTATCCCACGTCCATTTGTAGATCTTGTCGTCCGGCAATGCGGAAGTCGGTTTCGTGCAGGTCTTATCGGAATATCCCCATAACAGGAAATACGGCTTCTTCTCTTCCCGAGCGATGGTTAGCTCGGCCGCAACACCCGTGGCAAGATGAGTATGTTCTCCGCAGATGATGATTACTTGATTGACACTGCGGATTTTCGTGCGGACTCTTGCCTTCCAGTCGCCGGGGAACGGGTCTTTAACCGACCAATCGTGCATTTCAAACGGCGAATCCGAGTGCTTGGACTGACCGACAAGCAGGTTTCTGAGAGCCTCATCGTGGTCATAGTCGAATGCGGTAAAAACGCGCGCTGGATTGCTGACCGCCATTCCTGCCCCCTTTCCAACCGAAGGATACAGTTTACGCTCGTCTTCGAGGGCAGATTGGCGGTATCCGTCACGCCGGTCGTTGCCCTAACCCGCACACAGATCGTGTAAAATCGCGGCCCGCGCGAACGCTAGCCGTTCGAGGCCGGTTAATGCGTTGCCTGATCCTATTCAAACGCTATGCGCCGCTCGATCTCGCTGAGCGTCGCCAGGTCCTTGCGCCGGTCGTAGAGCTTTGTGGTGCGTGGGTCGGAATGATTCGCCATATCCTGGGCGGCCTCCAGGGAGCCACCATTCTGCAGGAATACCGTGATCCCGGTGCCCCGGAAGGTGTGATTGCAGATGCTCTCCGGCAGTTCGGCTTTCGCGCAGCATTCCTTGACGTTGCGGAGCATATCGCGCCGGGAAATCCCTTCCCCGGTAAGGCGGTGGTTCTTGTTCAACGTCTGAAACACGGGCGCGCCAGCGTCGCTGATACGCGCTGCTTCGAGGTAGGCATCGAGATACTGCTCCGCCTCATGGTGCAGCCAGACGAGCTTTTCCTTGTTCCCTTTTTCGAGCAGCCGCAGCCTGGCACGCTTGCCCTGCAGGCTGTAGTCGCCGCGTTTCAATTTCAGCACAGCGGTTACGCGCGCAAACGTGTAGGCCATGATGGCAATGATGGCGCGGTCGCGGAGCCCTTTGACATCAGCCTCGACCTTGACGCCCCCGCCGTGCTTCCTCGGGATTTTCACCTCCCGCGTCACCGGGATGGAATCGAGCAACTTCCGCATTTGCTCAGGCTCCAGTATCGGGGTGATGCCGACCTGCCTGCTGAATCGCGGTCCCTTGACGAAGAGCGCCGGGTTATCGGGAACGACCTGCTTGATCACCAGCCAGTTGAACAGTCCGCGCAGCGCTGCCAAGTGCTGCTTGATGGAAGGAGCGGTGAGAGGCTTGCTTTCGATATAGGCAGAAACGTGCAGCGGCCGGATCGCGGCTAGCTGCAGTTGATACTCCTCGCACCAGCGGAAGAACTGCGCCGCAGCCTGCATGTAGGCCGCGCGCGTATTGGTATTGCGGATCGTGGCTGCAAAGAATTCGAGGAAATGCTCGCTGGCTTTTTCGCCGGCATCGGCGATGAGGGCAGGGACGGGAAACGTCCCAGGCGAGGCGGGCAGGAGCGGGGAGGGTGTCAGCTCTCCTGTCATGCCACTACCCTAAGGCAACGAGTGAAGTGTGAGTCCGGCCATCGCAAAATCCTTTCGGTTATCCGTGATCAGCGTCAGCGCTTCGGTGAGGCACACCGCGGCAATCATCAAGTCCGCGAGCGATAGGGTTTTGCCTTTACCCGTCCATTCCTGTTTCAGATGGCCCGCGAGCCTCGATGCTTCCCAGCTCACCGGCACATACTCAAGGCTGCGCAGCAACGCTTCCGGTTTTGTCCTTTTCAGGGGCGCGCATGCCGGCATAGACTTCCGCCACGTTGATCGCGCAGCACGCGAGCTCATGCTGCTCAGCGATGAGTTCCTTCATGACGGACGCACGGTTGCGCCTGCCATTCAGCACATCAATGATGAACGTGGTATCGAGAAGGAACCGCGTCATCAACTGTCTTTCGGCAGGCGGGTATCCGATCCGGCACGCAGCGCCTTCACAAATGCGGCGGAGCCTTTTTCAAGTTCAGGATGATCTTCCGTTTTCCAGCAGCCGGCGGCGTCATCAAGCGCGCGCAGCAGTTTCTGCTTCCGGACTTCGCGTTCGACGATCTCCGTCAGGAACGCGCTGCGCTTTCCTTTTCCAATGAGCTGATCGATGTCGCTGAGCAATCCTTCCGGAAGAAAGACATGGGTGCGCTTCTGTACCACTGACTGGCTCCATTAGTTATTGGGCCAGCATACCGTAGCGGAATCCGCACACCAGTCAAGCACAAAGCGCAGATTACGACCCATAACCTCCTTTATGGGACGTAATCCTGTTAGCATCAAAGGTTGCTAATTGTTAACGATGGCTGCATGGATCATGCCTCAATCCCTGTTCATGCAAAAGGAACTCTTTCGTGGATCTGTCCGGATTATCACCGTCAGAACTGCTCGCCCTACACGCACAGGTAGCCGATGAGCTTCGTTCGCGGGACATCACACGGAGTTCAAACAACCCCACAGGGGATTTGGCGGAATATCTGTTCTGCAAGGCTTTCGATTGGAAGCAGGCCGGCAATTCCAACCCCAACGTCGATGGCATCGATGCGAGCGGAATTCGCTACCAGGTCAAGGGCCGCAGGCTGACGCGCTATAACAAATCCCGCCAGCTCTCGGCGATTCGCAATCTTGCCGGCGCGCACTTCGATTTTCTCGCAGGTGTGCTATTCAACGAAGACTATACGATCATGAGAGCAGCGCTGATTCCGTATGCGGTTGCTCTGGAGCGCGCGTCATTCATCTCCTATACCAACAGTCATAAATTCATGCTCCGGGACGACGTATGGAGCGCCGCCGGCGTGCGTGATGTTACTGAGGAGTTGCGAGCGGTAGACCTATAGGATGTTTCCAAACAGATTCGCGTTTTCCAAACCAGAAATCACGTGTCACAATGCGCACCGACTGCCGACCGGAGGAGCAACCAGGGTGACTAATTGGAAAATTAATTGTATGGAGAAGGACTATCCCGGTCTCTGGCACACTTGGTTCAGGGAGCAGATCGTTGCCGTGGGATGGCCTCCGCCGGAATTTGGCCTCCACACTCCGAATGCACGGCGTGATTGGTCACTGGCTCGCCGTTACCTCCTGCAGGTGTCTCCTGAAGACAAGGTCATCGTGCAGCTGAAGAACTGGCGTGTTGGACGCATCGGAACTGTTCTCCGGAAGCAGATAGAAGACAACGAATGGAATGAAAGTGTCCCCTCACAAGGAGGAGATCGAGGCGAGATGGGCAGGCGCATTCAGGTGCGTTGGGATTTGACAACCGGAAGGCTGACACCGGATTTCGTCGTTGAGCTTCCCCCTGAAACACGGCCGAACCCCCGGATCTGGCGGCTCACTCTCAGTCCCGTCCCCGACGGCGCATTCCAAAAAATGGAGCGGGCTTTTCGTGACGAGAACAATTGGGTCAGCCTCATTCCTGGCTTTGCAAGTGAACGCGCCTTGTCCGAATACATCAGCGCTTCACCGCATCTTTTAGAAGACGGCCTCGTCCCCTATCCTTCGGCTTCAGCGCGCGAACTTGTGTTCCCGGACCGCACGCGTCTCGATGTCCTGCTTCTCGACCCGAATGGTGACATCGTCATTGTTGAATGCAAGCAAGGGGCACCGACTATTCAGAATATTGCGCAGTTGAGAGGCTATATGCGGAACGCCGAAAAACTGAGAACGGGACTGAAAATTGGAAAGAACATCCGCGGAATTCTCGTCCATGGCGGCGCGCGCAAGCTGAGCACGGACGTTCGGGCGGAAAGCAAGCGGTCGCCTCAGGTCGAATTGGTGCAGTTTTCCGTCTCGGTTGGTTTCACGCCGTCACTGTAGCCAAGGTCTTCGACCGGGGCCAAGAATGCCACTTCCGATAACAGAATTTATCGGAAGTGACAACCCGGAAGGGGCAGGACGGGAGCATTCCCGTTACCTCAAATGCCCATGGGCTTACGATGAGCGACCGCATCTGTTTGACGAGTGGATTCTCAGCCGCTAAGGTCCACCATCGCTCCACAACTGTCAGCCCGTCATGCCGAAAGCGGCCAAGCCAACCTTATCTACCCATCCCATTGATCACCACATCCGCGTCATTCGTGGGCAAAAGGTAATGTTCGATAATGACCTGGCAGCTTTGTATGGGGTGAGCACGGGTGCGCTCAATCAGGCTGTCCGTCGCAATCTTAATCGCTTTCCGGAAGACTTCATGTTCACCCTTACCCGCGAGGAGGCTGCGAACTTGAAATCACAAACTGTGATTTCAAGTTGGGGAGGCCGCAGAAAACTCCCCTCCGCCTTCACCGAGCATGGAGTCGCCATGCTGTCGGCAGTCTTGCGTAGTGAACGTGCCATCCACATGAGTATCGCGATTATCCGTGCGTTCGTGCGCCTGCGCGCGCTGATCGCATCGAACAAAGACATCGCCGCCCGACTTGAAAAGCTGGAACACAGCCACAACCGCACTGCATCCGTCATCGAGATCCTTGTGGACGACATTGACCGCCTTGCCCGCGATGTAAAACAGATAAAGAGCCTGCCTACTCCGTCGAAGCGGAAGATCGGATTCGACCTCTAGTTGCCTGTCGCATTTGCATCCGAATCGGCACTCCGTAATCTCGTTGTATGACCTCAATATATTTGCCCCGTTCGACCGGGCTGCGGTAGATTTAGCCATGTCAGTTTTGGACTCTCTCGATTGGCGAAGGATTCGTGAACACTATGATGTCCGGGTGCATACACACCAAAGACTCTTGGAATTGCATAAAGCAAAGAATACATCTGCCTTTGTTGAGCTGCTGCTGGGAATATCAGATCCCTCGGGGAACTATAGTTCTGCTGAGCATGGGATCGGTCCAAGAATCCTTGCGGAGAACACGAACGTCGAGCAACGCCTCTTGGCCGTCGTTGAACAGTTTCTCGCGCTGACAAATGCTCATGAGGTTCCCCCGATCATCCACAAGGCGAGGATCAAGTATTTTCAGATTGGCGTCGGATCTGAAGCGTCGTGCATGGTGAATCCATATTTTTGCTGGGTCGCGAACGTCCGAACGATATGGACCCACTTGGTACACAAGCACGATGACAGCTTCGTTAAAGCAGACCAGGAACTTGAGTTATATCGGGAGTCTGACGTTGCGTCCGAAATGGCGTATCAAATGTGGAGGGCGTTACACGCGGAACTGGCTGGAACAATCACCAGAATATCCGAGCAGGGAGCGAAGCTCTCAAAAAGTGCGGGTATCACCCCTGGAGAAATTCGGTATCTGTGGGCCGACGCCATTGCGAGTGAACTCTATGAACGCCATCATGAAAGCTAGGCTCGAAAAGTCCTGCTCACTGTCCATGAGCCTAACTCGATAATGTATTTTATCGAGTTAGAAAGTCAAGCATGACGAGTGACGTTCATGTGAAGTGGCGAAGGTGCTCCACGTCACCTCTAATGGTAGGTTAGAACTGGTGCGTGAGTTGGACGAGCGATTGGGCTTCGGTGAACTTGCGGCAGAATGCCTTGCTGACACGCGAGCTAAAAGCGCACAGTAACCGATTATTGATCTGCTGCGCCAATCGGTGTACAGCCGTTGGCCCGGATACGAAGACGTGGCGATTCCGAACGCCTGGCCCAAGACCCGAGCTTCCGTTTGATCGGCCCGGAAGGATTTGGGATCGCGGCGCAGTCCTGCCCTCCCAAATACGGGTGGTGGGCCAGGTGATTTCCACAGGAGGTACGTAGGGGTTGCATTTTGCGCACTACATCAAGCAAAATGGGCGTATGCCTAAGCGCTCACGCAAGAAGGACTTCTCCCAACATGCCCTGCAGATAGTCGAAACAGCGACGGGTGGCTCTCTGGCCACCATCCCCAAAACGGAAAGGAAGCGGATAATGGCCCAGATGGGCAGCATCGGCGGCAAGATCGGCGGGAAGAAGAGGGCGCAAAACATGACACCGAAAGAACGGCATGAGTCGGCGTCCCTGGCTGCGAGGGCGCGATGGAGCAAATCGCCAACGGGAGCAGCCGAAGTGAAAAAGCAGGAAGGTCTCAGGAGGATGGCTCAAATCCTGGAGAAGCAGATGACCGATATGGGCTTGAGCGAGGAAGAGAAGGACCGGAAAACAGCCGCTCTCATTGAAGCGGTCAACGCGATTGTGGGGACGAAGCCACCAGCTTCCGCCAAACAACAGCGACCTGCTCATATTGCGGCGTCCCGCGTTTGACTCCATAAGCCTCTTCCAGCGCTTCAGCGAAACCGTCTTCGCTGCGATGCTCCAGCAACCTGGACATTTGCGCCATCGTGATCCGTTCACGGCGCAGTCTGCTAGCTCTCGGTGTTCTTGGCCTCACTTCGTTAAAGGTTGAATCTTTCCGCATTTTCTACCTCTGTGACCAGTCCAGAAGCTCCCACTGTTTGCGAGCGTTCAGCCGAACCTCTCTCTTTCGGTTGTTCAGCGCGTTGTACAGAGCGCGATAGATGTCCTCGGATCGCACCCCGGCAGCCTCAAGAGCATTCCCGATGATGCGCGTCTTTGTGGGCGCTCCAGCCTTGCGAAGATAGGCGATGCCAGCGTCACCGATGGTCATCCCCACGTATTCGCCGACAGGGCGACCCTGCTCAACCACTGCCAGCGGCGGCAGCACTTCCGGCAGCCTAAGCTGGTCGCTGAAAACCTCCCGCAAGGACGAGATAGTGGCCCCCACCTTCTCTGCCTTGTCCAGAAGTTCCCGCTGCTTCTCCTGCAAGTGCTTGATAACTTTAGAGATTTCTGTATCCATTCTATTGACTCCACGATGATCTTGTGTTTTAATGAGAGACAAAGAGGGATGTATGAGGGCCGGTCACCCGGCCCCCGCACCCCACTAGGGTGTGACGATTATCAAAGTACATCACTCCTTCCCGAGGTGATGGGCGGCGGTAACTCTGAAGGGGATACGCGTCGCCCGTCACTACACTCTACAACCTATAGTACACACTGAACGGTCCGTGTCAAGTCGGAGAGTTCTGGGTTCTCTATTGCACCACGAGTGGTGCAACTTGTGAGGTGACCGTGGTACCCGATAGTGACCTAGAGTGGGTCGTCGTGTTTTCTGCCTACACGAAAGTTATCTCTTGACAATGCGTAAGCGCTCACGCATAATAAGAATCATGAGCCGCCTAACAAAACAACAGCGTTCGCAGGTCGTCATGGCCCTGATAGAGGGCAACAGTATTCGCTCGACCTGCCGCATGACCGGGATTGCAAAAGGGACCGTGCTCTCACTGCTCGCGGATTTAGGTGACCAATGCGCGGCCTATCACGATGAGCACGTTCGTAACGTGAAGACGAAGAGAATCCAGGCCGACGAATGCTGGAGTTTCATCGGGGCCAAGCAAAAAAATGTATCAGCGGAGAAGATGGCCGCTGGGTGGGGCGATGTGTGGACATGGACCGCGCTTGATGCAGATACGAAGCTCATCGTTTCGTACCTCGTAGGCCAGCGCGGAGCAGACTGGGCCAAAGCTTTCCTGGAGGATGTAGCATCGCGTGTGTCGAACCGCATCCAGTTGACCACTGACGGGCACCACGTCTACGCGGATGCCGTTGAGAGTGCCTTCGGGGCGGATGTCGATTACGCGATGCTGATAAAGCTGTACGGGAATCCCGTGAATCCCGATACGCGCTACAGCCCCGGCGAAGTGATCGGTATTGACACCAAGGTGATCGTTGGGCGACCCGATCCCAAACACATCGCTACCAGCTTCGTGGAGCGCCAGAACCTCACGATGCGAATGAGCATGAGGCGGTTCACTCGCCTGACCTCGGGCTTTTCAAAGAAGCTCGCCAACCATGAGCATATGCTGGCGATTTACTTTATGTACTACAACTGGTGCCGCGTGAACCAAACGCTTCGCGTGACGCCTGCAATGGAAGCTGGATTGAGCACCCATGTTTGGGACGTGAGCGAACTCGTTTCACTTCTCGACAATCGGTCGATCCTCCACGGGTTGCTTAAGACCGCATAAACGGCCTGTGGAAAACATCTGACCCATCACCCAAATACGGAAAAAGATCGCAGCAGCGGCACGTGGTAGTAGACTGTCGCCGCCGGGAAAGCAAAATGGAAATCCCGGCTAAAATACCAGCGCCTCCGGCTCGGAGACTAATGTTCATAACCCTAGTTCGGTGGATCCTTGGCGCCTTGGGGATCGTGTTGTTCTATATCGGTGTGACGATGACCAAGGACTCCCAGGGAGAGCCCGACAATTGGCTGGAGCGAAAATCGAAGCAGATCCGAACACGTGGGGAAGGTGTACTGCAGTTGCAAACTGCTTTCCTGCGAGGAGTTTGTGAAAGGTTTGCAGACTGGTTTCAAAGGCGTCGTTATGGACCCGGCTTCTTCAGGTTATCCGTCACGATCTGTGCGATCCCGAATGCATTGGTCTTTCTGTTCATTCCCAGACTTTGGGAACCCTCCATCGGAACCAAGATTGTCTTTGTTATTTTGTTTTTGTGGTGTGCCGCTGACGGTTCGAGCTTCATGATGATGCTTATTTCTTCATTCCCCTTCATCTTTCGATGGTGGGCTTGGTTCCAGCCGTTCGATGCAATTAAATCTGGTGTGATGACGCACTCAGACCTAGTCTCCGCTGTTGAAATGCTGGTGGTGGAGGTGCTCGTCGTCATCGGTGTCTTCCTGGGCGGAGCTCTGGTCATCGTTCTGCTTCTGGGAGTAACTAGACTCCTTGCCGGATCGGCCCAAAAATCAAAAGTCCCATTGGTCTATTTGTCCCTTCTCCTTCCGGTCAATGGAATTGTCGCCAGCCTTTCTTTACTCCCACTGCTCAGGCCTGATCTGGTATTCCCCACTACTTGGTTGTCGCTGGATCCAGAGAACTTGATGCGCTTTATCGTTGTGCAAGCTGTGTCGTTGTTTAGCTTACTCGCGGTTTTGCCTGCCTTGGCCGCCATGGCCATCGCCCTGCTGATGCTGATTCCGCTGATACACGTGATAATTTGGCCACTGCTTTGGAAACCTCTGCAGCAGCTAAACCGCAAACTGCTCGATACTCCCGGATTATTCATCAGCGGCGGGATGGCCTCTATTGGGGTGGCTTGGCCTGGCAGCGCGGTGCTTAAGGTGTTGGAACACATCCATCCTTGGCTATGATGCCTTTCGCGTCTTACGCGCCCTGGTCTAGAGCTTCCCGATGGCCGGCTGGTAATTGTCAACTGCGAAAGCAAGTTTGCTGAGCACATGGCCGGTCGAGCTGGGAATCGGAGAAGCTGCCGCATGCCTCTCGTTGACAGTATTCAGGCCGACTTCGATGGCGACAATGCAAAACTGATTTGGCCCGTCAGCCTGGATGGCAAGAAAATGCAGTCGGAAACATACAAGATTCTCGGCATCTTGGACAGCCCAAGAGCAACCAATAGGCAACAGCGTCGAGAAAGTCTTGTGTCGGGCTCATACAGGGCTCGCGAATAGGCTTATAGCTCCTGCCGCACACCTCGGATCGTCGCCACTGACGATCCCGCCCCACGCTCCGGCCGCAGCGTCCGCTCTTGTGGTCGTGCCCTTGCGATCTCGTCATAGAGCAAAATCTCCCGGCCGTTCACGCGGGCGCCCTCCGCCACGATCGCCAGATCATCAACAATCGCGTCATCCTCCACACAGCCCATGACCCACGCGCAGTCCCTTGCGCCTCACTACCTTCCAGCGATGAGGTAAGACAGTCACCTCTTTGTACAATCCCGATCCCTTAGCCAGCTCTTGGAATGATCTCAAGCGGCCGCTCTTGAGGTGACCACCTTCGCGGCAAAATCAGCCCGCCGCTTAAGTCAACTCCTTGTCGTGGAAATCCAGGCTAACGCATCAATTACTGTCCAAAAATCGTACCTCGCCGGTATACTATGAGGTGTCGGAACTTATTTCGCCCTCCAGCCAAGACATTATCGAGATTTCGCCCCAAGCGAACATCTTCGTTGTCGAGTTCGCGTTTGAGCGACACCCTGGAGTCTCTGTCATCCTTCCCGCCACCTGTGAGTTGATGGCGAGGTTGGAAGCGTGGAGATTGTTCCCTGAGCATAAGCGGAACGCCTCGGCAACATCCGTATATCAAATTCAGTTCGCGGAATACGACTGGCAAAACGACCGATTCATTGTCGTGAAACTAAGGAAGCGTCCAAAGATCCCGCCGTTCATCCTCGATGATTTCAAGCCAAAGCCCAAACCGCGCAGGAGTAAAAAGCGTGGCAACGAGGAGGCTCAATGACAGCATCTGGGAACGTCTCCGCCCTTACGTCATTCGACGGCTACGGCCATTCATCAATCTCTCAGACATTCTGCTTGAGAGCATCAGGAAGCATTTGAAATGAATAAGGCAGTCCTCTACGGTCGCATCTCGAGGTCGGATGAGAGCCTGGAATCGCAGTTCGCCCTGGTTCGCGAGATTGCCGCAAAGCGCGGATTTGAGATTGCCGCGGTCTACAGCGATCTTGCATCATGCAGCAGCAAGACCAAGCGTGCAGGAATTGAAGCCCTCCTGCGGGATGCGAAGCGGGGAGTATTCTCGGCCGTGCTTATCTCCAGCCTTGATAGGTTGGGCACGGGCGTCAAAAATCTCTGGGAGTTGGTCCGGGAGCTTGACGGGCTCGGTATCGAGTTGATTTCCGCAAAGGAACCGGTCGATACAGCGACGCCAAATGGACGAGTCTTTGTGGCGACGCTCGGCTGCATTGAGGAATTACAAAAGAGCCTCAATCGCGAGCGTATCAAGGGCGCAATGCGCCGGCGCAAATTGGATGGCCTTCCAATTGGACGTATTCCGCTCCGCATTGACCGGGGCGCTGTCGTGGCGGATCGACTAAGCGGGCTCAGCCTCACCCAAGCAGCGCAGCGACACGGGATTTCACGAACGACGGTAGTGAGGCTTGTTCGGGAAGCTCAGGGGCGCCTGCCGGCAAACTTCACACAGCTGCCACAAGAGACGATGCAACGCGCAGAGCATGTGGCATGAAGCTCATGCCATCCCCCGCCAACCCATTAACCATGCAAAGGAGAGAGAGTATGAAAACATTCGATAATGCCGGACGGCTTGTCGCTGAAATCAATCGCTTCAGAACCAGCGGCGGAAACTCGGTCACAACGAACACGATGTACGACACCAACAGCGGTCGCCCAGTCAACCAGAACATTTCAGTCCAGCAGCCAAACGGCCAGGTGACCACGACAAACGTGATTAACGGCAAGCTCCTGCCTTAGCTACAGAGGGGTTTCATGGAGGTTAAGCTACGGCCTTGCATACGGGGCGGAACCATATGGGGAATATATGGCCCGCCCAAACTTTCTTCGAACTCTCTATTAAGACCGGGAATTCTTCTTGGGCTGTGACAGCCGTCCTTGTCCGCGCCCTTAGGCCAAGAACATGCTTTCGTGAGAAGGATAATCTCAATGTCGGAAATTGCGATCGCCTCTGCCTCTGTGCCCCGCAAGCCGGTTGTCTCTGCGGATGATAATGTTCAGTCGGTTCTGCTCACGCTCGTTGTCACCGATTACGAGTCGGTGGCGGAATTGCTTCAGAAGACCGAAGGACGGGAGCGTGATGAGTACGCTCTCGCCTCATTGCGAATCGGCATCCTCGCCCTGAAACACGCACGTGGGCAGATTGACGTCGACGCGGTGAAGCGTGAGGGTGAGCGGCTTCTGGCAGATCTAAAGAGCGCCCTGGATCAGTCTCGGAGTGACATCCATACAAATCTGACGAGTGCACTCAAGGAATACTTCGACCCAGAGAGCGGTAGATTCCAGGAGCGAGTGGAGCGCCTAATCAAACAGGATGGCGATCTTGAACAGGTCTTGCGGCGCCAGGTTGGCAACGACGGCTCCGAAATGGCTAGGACTCTGGCCGCTCATATAGGCGAGAACAGTCCGCTGATGAAGCTCCTGAATCCCGAAGAATCCGATGGGCTAGTGTCCTCAATCCGTTCCACAATCTCGGCGGTAGTTGATGCAGAGCAAGAGCATATCCTGGGCGAGTTCTCGCTCGACAACGAAAAGGGTGCCCTGAAGCGCCTCATCAACGAATTGACGCAAGCGAATGGCAAGCTCAAAACCGACCTTGCAGCTGAAATAGGCAGCGTTGTCCAGGAATTCTCGCTGGACAAAGAAGACTCGGCTCTGAGCCGGCTCGTCAAGAGAGTAGAGGTCGCCGAGGAGACCATCACCAAGGAGTTTTCGCTCGATGAAGAGGGCTCAGCACTTTCCCGGCTCTCGGTGGTAATCAATGAGGCGAAAGGCGCCATTGATGCAAATTTGACTCTCGACACCGACAGTTCTGCCCTGTCCCGGCTTAAGCGGGAACTTGTGGCCATCCTCAATGCCCACGAACAGAAGGCGCAAGAGTTCCAAAGCAATGTGCGAGCGGCTCTGGAGGCGATGAAGGCGCAACGGAAGGAATCCGCCCGCTCGACCCAGCACGGAATCGACTTCGAAACCGCGGCGTCCGAATTTGTGGAGAAGGAAGCCCAGAGGTCTGGAGACATCGCAAGCAGGACAGGGACAACGACCGGATTGATCAAGAACTGCAAGGTCGGTGATCTAGTGGTCGAGCTTGGTGCCGACTGTGCTGCTGCCGGAGAGAAGTTTGTGATCGAGGCGAAAGAAGACGCCAGCTATACGTTGGCGAGAGCTCGTGCAGAGATTGAGACTGCACGGAAGAACCGTGGCGCAAGAGTGGGTCTCTTCTTGTTCTCCGCTAAGACGGCACCTGAGGGAATCGACATTCTGGTTCGACAGGGCGAGGATGTGTTCTTGGTGTGGGACGCCGAAAAGATCGAGTCCGACGTCATCCTGCGAGCTGGTCTCTCACTGGCGAAAGCTCTGTGCGTTCGCCAACAGAAGGATCGGGACAATGTGGAAGGCAATTGGGAGGGCATCGACGCCGCGATTCTGGCAGTCGAGAAAGAGGCTGGTCGTTTGGCAAGCATGAAGACCTGGACCGAGACTATCCAGTCAAACAGCGGGAAGATTCTGGATGAAGTGCGCAAGATGGCGGACAATCTGGAGAAGCAGGTGGCGGTGCTTCGTGAGAATGTGGAGACCTTGAGGCAGGAGTAGAAGAAGGTTACTGGTTCTGAACCCGGTAACATCACGTTTTCTTCACAGTCCGGCGCCCGGCGATAGCAGCTTCGCTGCGTCCGCCGATAGCCCCTTGGAGGTTCCACGTGCGAGTCGCCTTGTACGCCAGAGTTTCGACGCTGAACGGTCAGCACCCGGAAATGCAGTTGGCTGAACTCCGCGAGTACGCCGGCCGGCGCGGATGGGAGGTCACCGGCGAGTACGTGGACGAGGGTGTGTCCGGTGCCCGAGAGCGGCGACCGGCGTTGGACAGACTATGGGTGGACTGCCGCAAGCGGCAGGTGGATGCCGTGGTGGTGTATCGCTACGACCGGTTCGCTCGAAGCCTTCGCCAGTTGGTGAACGCATTGGAAGAGTTCCGGGCGATGGGGGTTGAGTTCGTCAGTCTGCACGAGGGTGTTGACACTTCGACGCCGAATGGCCGGCTGGTGTTCGGCATCTTTGCCAGCATCGCGGAGTTCGAACGGGAACTCATCCGCTCCCGTGTCCGCAGTGGCTTGGCTGCGGCCAAGTCCAAAGGGAAACGGTTGGGGCGTCCACGTACGGCCGTGGATGCCAAACAGGTCGCCACCCTGCGTGCCGCCGGTGCCTCGTGGAAAGTCATCTCCGAACAGCTGGGCATCGGCGTCGGGACGGCCTGCCGGGCACTCCAAGCCCCTTCCAAAAACTCTCCAGAATCCGCCCTCGCAAGTGCCTGATTCTGCGGTGCCGGAATCGGCCGATTCGAACCTTCCAGAAACGGGTGTTTGTGGAAGAGCCGAGACTCCACTGAACGGCTTACCACTTAAGTGGGTCCCTAGCGAGATCGCCCCGCGCGCCGAGCTAGGCGCGGCAATCAAGGAACCGACGAAGCGGATTGCGAAGCATTATGGCCAGGCGATCGCCCTTGAGGAAAAGGCGAAGACCGCGTACGAGCAAGCGCAGACCGAGTTCAAGGAAAACATCGGCTATTGCAGAGCTCCAATCGCCTGCGTCGGTCCTTTGTCGAACCGGAAAAGACGATCAGATTTGTGACATTGAATGGTCGGCCTTAGCAGACGATTTTAGAACTCTCCTTCCATCGCGAGAAGCGGCCTGAGACGGTGTTCTAGCCCTATTGCGAAGCCCGAGTAGGCATTCCCGGACGGGTCGTCGGCTACCGGAAGTTTTAGCTTCCGCGAGGCCGGGAAATTACGCATTGGTCAACATCGGCCTCGCAACGCTGCCGTAGTCGTTATTTCCGTATTGCCAACCAACCACCCCTATGGAGCTAAGGGAGCTATTTGCCAAGTAGCGTCGGGGGTGCCCGGGCTCCCGCTGCTCGTCAACGTCGTCCCGTTCATCAGCCAGATGTAAACCTGCTCGGTGGTGCTGTTCCGCCACAGGATGCCAGCTCTGCCACTTCCGTCGTAGTCGCCCAAACCCTGAATCACCCAGTCGGAGGAGACGTAGCTGACGCTGTCGCCGCCCGACATAGTGGTTCCGCTGATGAGCCAGAGGTAGACCTGCCCGGTGGTGCTGTTCCGCCACAGGATGTCACTCGTGCCGTTTCCATCGAAATCGCCCACGCCCTGAACACTCCAGTCCGAGGAGACGTAGCCGAGGCTCCCGCTGCTCGTCAACGTGGTTCCGTTCATCAGCCAGATGTAGACCTCTCCGGTGGTGCTGTTCCGCCAGAGAATATCGGCATCGCCATCGCCGTTGAAATCGCCAATGCCCGCAATGTTCCAGTCGGAGGAGATGTAGGTGACGCTGCCGCCGCCGTTCATCGTCGCGCCGTTCATGAACCATACGTAGACCTGGCCGGTGGAGCTGTTCCACCACAGAATGTCGGCCTTGCCGTCGCCGTTGAAGTCGCCGATGCCGGCAATGGCCCATTGCGAGGTGACATACCCGGGGCTGCCGCTGCTGCTTAACGTCGTCCCGTTCATGAACCAGATATAGAGCTGGTTAGTCGTCGTGTTACGCCAGAGGATATCGGCATAGCCATCGCCATTAAAATCGCCTGAGCCGGCGATTACCCAGTCCGAAGTAGGCGCACCGGGACTGCCAGTACCCGAGAAGGTGGTCCCGTTCATCAACCACTCATAAACCTGTTCAGTCGAGGTATTACGCCACAGCAAGTCGCTCCTGCAGTCCCCGTTGAAGTCCTGCACCGCGGCGAACGATTGTGGATTGGGATTAGGGTTGGGGTTCGGCGTGGTGCAGGTTCCGATTGCCTGCACCACTGCCACGGATGCCGTGCCGGTAGCGTTGCTGTAAGTCGAGGAGCTCGCCGGGTCGGGGAGGTACGTGACGGTCAGGGTGTCGCTACCGACCGCCAGTGATCCCATGGGGATGATGATTGTTGCAACTCCAGCGCTCAGCGAGGTTCCAGCGGAAGCGTAGTCACCGGCAATCAGGATTACCGAACCGGTCGGAGTCGGGCTTCCGTTCGTCGCTCCGACGGTCACGGCAACGCTCAGGGGTTGTAGGGTCGTCAATTTGTTCGCCGCTGGGATGACGGTGACAGTAGGCGTCGTCAGTGCCGAACTAAATAAATAGCTCGCCGCGGTCACTCCGCTTTGGGTATGACCATTTGCGTACGCGACCGCCTTCAGGGTTTCAGGCGTCGACACAGCGATCTGGCTGGTGTAGAGCGCAGAACTGGTGCTCGGCATGCTTCCATCTGTCGTGTAGTAGATGACGGCATCCGGCGACGCATCGGTGATCGCGATGGTTTGCGTGCTTGCATAGGTCCCGCCGGGCACGCTGAACACCGGAGCCGCGGCAGCGGGGAAAGTAACTTCGCGAACGCGGTAGTTATAGCTATCGGCGATGTAAAGGTTGCCGGATGGATCGAAGGCGATTCCCTCGGGCGGCAATAGCTCCGCCATGGTCGCGGAGCCGCCGTCGCCATAAAAGCCGAGGTATCGGTTCCCGACCACGCGCGTGATGATGCCAGTAGCCGAGGAAACCTCGCGGATTCCCTCCAGGTCCGCGATATAGAGATTACCGGACGAATCGACGGCAAGTCCGCTGACATCGACCTCAGACTGGGTGGCAGGTCCGTCGTCGCCACTGCTGCCGAGATTGCCGTCGCCCGCAACAGTGGAAATGATTCCTGTAGCCGCTGTTACCTTGCGTACCCGGTTCGCATAATTGGAGCTGGCGATGTATACATTGCCGCTGTTGTCGACGGCCAGTAGATTGGGTTCGGCAACGGAGGCCTGGGTAGCCGGGCCGCCATCCCCAAGCATGTTCCCTCCGCCTGCGAAGTTTGTGATGATACCGGTACCTGCATTGACGAACTGCACCAGATTGGCGTAACTGCTGGCGATGTAGAGGTCGCCGGCCCTGTCAACGGCAACGCCCTCCGGAAAATCGAGACTGGCCGAGGTTGCGGGGCCGCCCGCGCCTGTTGTGCCCATGCGGCCGTTCCCGGCAACCGTGGAGATCAGCTGGGTCGTCGCTGAGACCCTGCGGACTACTTCGTTGCTGGAATCGGCGATGTAGAGGTTGCCAGCGCCGTCGAGTGCAAGGCCACGGGGGTAAGCGAGCGTGGCCGCGGTGGCAGGACCGCCGTCACCGGTGTAGCCGTATACCCCGGTCCCGGCATAGAGCGAGACGGTGGCGGTCTGTCTGGAATACTTCCAGACCACCTGGTTATAGGTATCGGAGAAGTAGACGTTGCCCGAGGAGTCGGCAGCGATGCCATTGGATTCTCCGATAAAGCCAAACGGGATGCTGCCAGCCGGTCCGCCCGCGTTCGCGAATCCATAGCTGCCATTGCCTGCGATGGTGGTAATGACGGATGGGGGTGGTGAAGTAATGGTGTAAGTGGCGCTGATCGGCGCGCTGCTTTGGTAGCCGGGTGCCAGAGCTATCGCCTGGATCGTAACGGTGCCGGTTACCTGAATGGGGCCCCTGTATTGTGGGGCCGACGTGCTGACAGGTGACCCGTCGAGAGTCACATAGATAGCGGCTCCGGGTGTGGAGTCAGAAATAGTGACGGTTTGGGGAGCACCGTAGGTTCCCGGAGATACGCTGAAGGAGGGAGACGCGCTGGATGCAGTGGGCGGAGTAGAAGCCGGAGTGACTTTGCGGATCTGGCTACCGGCGGAGATGTAGAGATTGCCGCCCGCGTCAGGCACGATGCCGGCAGGAGCGCACAAGCCGGCGCTCAGGGCGGGGCCGCCGTCACCCCACACTGGGCCGCAGGTTTGGTACGTGCCGTTGCCTGCAACCGTATTGATGATGCCGGTGGCGGCGGTGACTTCGCGGACAACGTTGTCGCGCGTGTCAGCGATAAAGAGATTGCCGGCTGCGTCGACAGCAACGGATTGAGGCAGATCGAAAGAAGCGCTGGTGGCGGGGCCGCCGTCGCCCGGGATGGCTCCGTTGTACCCGACCTGCTTTCCGTTTCCGGCCACGGTTGAAATGATTCCGGTACTCGCTTTAACCTCACGAATGACCTGGTTATAGGTATCGGCGATAAAGAGGTCGCCGGCTTTATCAACGGCGAGACCGTAAGGATTAAAGAAAGTGGCGCTGGTGGCCGGACCGCCGTCGCCGCTATAACCAATGGAGGCGCTGCCCGCGACCGTCGTGATGATACCGGTGTGCGCTGCGATCATGCGGACCTGACCTGTAAACTGGAGCACATACAGGTTCCCGGCTGAATCGAGCGCAAGCGCCACGGGAAGGCAGAGTTGAGCGCTCGCTGCGGGTCCGTTGTCACCGGTGGTATTGCAACCCAGGTTGCCGGCAACCGTGGTGATGGTACCAGCCGGCGTGACCTCGCGAACGGCGTTATTCCACTCATCGGCGATATACACATCGCCGGCCTGGTCGACGGCTACGCTCATTGGGTCGTTAAACTGCGCGCTCAAGGCGGGACCGCCATCCCCGCTGTCGCCCAGGATTCCGGTCCCCGCATAGGTGGATATGACATCGGTTGCTGCGTCTATTTTGCGAATCAGATTGTTTCCGCTGTCTGCGATAAAAAGGTTACCGTTGGCGTCGAAGGCCATCCCTGCCGGGTAGTTCAGGTCGGCTGTCGTCGCCGGACCGCCATCGCCGCTATAGCCGGCTATTCCGTCGCCGGCAATCGTGTAAATGAAGGAGGACGAGGAAGTGGCAATGAGATACTGAGCTCTGGTTACGGGGCTGGGCTGATATCCGTAGTACGCAACCGCAACCAGGGTTTCAGAGGACGCGACAGTGATGGCCCCGGTGTACTGACTGGAACTGGTCGTTGGAATGGACCCATTGGTTGTGTAATAGATCGCCGTGCCAGGCGTTGTTTCAGAAATGGTCACGCTGATGGCCGAAGGATACAGGCCTGATGTCTTCGAGAAGGCAGGCGCGGCCGGCACGGGCAGGTTAAACATATAGGTTGCCGTAGCCATGGTGCTCTGCTGGTACCCGGAGGCGGTAGCTATGGCATGAACGGTGTTCGTCTGTTGTGACAATGTAAAGGGGGTGGTGTAAGGAGTGGAACTTGTCGAGGGCGCGCTCCCATCCGTTGTGTAGTAGATGGTGGAGTTCGGAATTGCGTCCGTAATGCTGATGGGCTGGAGCGATGTATAAGTGCCGGAAGCCGGGGAGATGACCGCCGTGGCCACCTGAACCTGAAGGGCGGTGCTGCCGGAAGTGCTGGAGGCGTAGTGGCTGTCTCCCGGATAGCCGGCGACGACCAGATGTGGTGCCGGACCCGTAGGCGAAACACCTGTGGCCGTCGCAGTAACGGTCTGGGTCTGCACTGGCTGCAACACGACCAGATCGCTCGCCGCTTCCATAGCCAGCTCGGGTTTGCCGTCGCCGTTGAAGTCAGCAGCGACAGCATAGGCTGTGTCGCCGAGTGTGGTATTCGCCCCAACTGGAGTGAAGGTGCCGTCCCCGTTTCCAAACAACACCACGAAATCAGGGTTGGAGGTGTTGACATAGCCGGAATAGCTAGCGCTGTTCCCGTTGGTCAGGACCAGATCGAGCTTGCCATCCTGGTTCAAATCTACGGCCACCATCGACAGGGTCTCAATCGTTCCCGTATTGGCGGGGCCTGACACCTGCGTGAACGTGCCGTCGCCCTTGCCAAGGAAGATCACCGGCGACGAATAATAGTTGCCGTCCATGGCTAAATCGGGAATTCCGTCCCCATTGAAATCGCCGACAGTTACGAGCTGGATTCCTTCGCTACTTGAAGGCGCAAAGGTCGTCCCAGTCTGCCGGAAGGTTCCATCGCCGTTTCCGAGGTAGAGCTCCGTCGTTGTGACATTGGCGCCATCTACTGTCGCGGTCGATTGCCCAATCAGATCAGCAACACCGTCTCCGTTCAGGTCCGCGGCGGCGAGTGTCTCAAAGGATCCAACAGTGACGGGGGCCGCGAACGTTCCGTCTCCATTGCCGAGCAGGATTTGAGTTTGGTTGCTGGTCACCAGAAGATCGAGTTCGCCGTCGCCATTGAAGTCCATGGCGGCAACAACGCTTGCCACGCCCGTCGCCGTGGTCCCGACGGTAAAGGTGCCGTCTCCATTGCCGAGGAGGATCGTCAGCGTGCCCGGCGAATTGTAATTGGGGCCAGTCGAAGAGATGGCCAGGTCAAGTTTGCCGTCACTATTGAAGTCCCCTGCGACGATTGCCGAGGGATATGAGGTCAGCGCTGGGCCTGGGACCGCCCTGAAGGTTCCGTCACCATTGCCCAGGAGTACCGTCACCGTCTGGGCGGCGTTCGTGTTGATTACGGCGAGATCGGGGATCCCGTCTCCATTGAAATCGCCGGCCACGGGTTCCAGCCAGCCCGCGTTGGTAAACGTAGTCGAAGACAACGAATTCCAGTTGATGCCCGGCGTGCTGGCGCCCACGGCCGCCGTCGCCAGAACGCTGTTTGCGTAGCTGGTATCGAGGAACGAGACGTTCCCTGTGAGCGGCGCAGTCGATCCGCTTCCCGTAACTGTGGCGGTGAGCGTGTAGTTGCCGATGGAACCGCTTTGGGCAATGGCGGTTGTGGTCTGAGCCAGGCTGGGCGCGGGTGACGTGACCGTGAGCGTGGCTACCGGAGAGGCGCTCAAAGTGCCAAATCCGTTTGCAATGAATACTGCCCTGTAAGAATGATTGCCGGGACCCGGAACCAGGTTCAAGATCGCCGTTCCATTGCTTGTCAACTGAGCGACACCAAGCAAATGGATGTCGGTGCAGTAAGGAGCGCCAGCGTCGCAGAAATTTACTTGCCCAGTTGTCAGCGTATGTCCGCCCCCGGTCACCGTGGCGGTCAGAGTGACTTTGGTTCCGGGTGAAACCGTCGAGGCGGCGCTGCCGTTCGCACTCAGGGCAAGGGTGGTCGCCGTCGTTAGAGGTGTTCCGAAAAGCTCGACCGAACTGGAAATGGCCGAAGTCGAAGTGGCATCGCCGGAGTAGTCTGCCACTGCCAGATGCTGGCCAACAGTCGGGGTGATAGAAATCGGCACAGTGGAAGCCGTCATCATCGGCTTTGTCAATCCAATGTAAGCCTGGACCGAACCGGATGGGGACTCTGCCGTGTAAAGAACATCGGGACGTCCGTCGCCATCCATGTCGGCCACAGCGAAACCTGCATAAAATAGGTTTCCCGGATTCGCAATATAGGATGGTGAATCGAATGCGCCATCGCCATGCCCCAAAAGCACCGCGACTTCATTGCCAACGTCAGCCGCAACATCCGGAATTCCATCCAGGTTAAAATCGGCAACCTCCAATTCGTAGGCAGCAGCCGTGGTAACTGTCGAGCCAGATGCTGTGAACGTTCCGTCGCCATTGCCCAGATAAATCGTCACCTCGCCTGGACTGGCTATGATGCTCGCGGCGGACGCCACGGCCAGATCAGGTTTTCCATCCCCATCGAAGTCCGCTGCCGCAATACTTGAGATCCACGCATTATTTGGAACTTGAAAGGCCGATATGCCGGCTGCAAAAGTTCCGTCGCCGTTACCGGAGTAGAATTCCACCCCTCCCAGGGAGTTCGCCAACACTAAATCGGTCTTTCCATCGCCGTTGAAATCACCTGTCACAACTGTCCGAAGATTATTGACAGCGAGGCTCGGCGCCGCCGTAAACGTACCATCGCCCTTCCCCAGAAGAATCACAATACTGGTGCTGTACTGGCAATAAACGAGCAGATCGGGAATACCATCACCATTGAAGTCCGCTGTCGCCATCAGAAAGTTGTTAACGTAGCTGGATGTCGTCACGGTGGATGTCGTAAACGTGCCGTCGCCTTGCCCCAGTAATATGGTGATGGTGTTCATATACTCATTGGCAATTGCAATGTCGGGATTGCCGTCGCCGTTGAAGTCGGCGACAACCACCCCCTGGGGATAGCCCTCCGTCGCGTAGCTTTCAACCTGCTTGTAGCATCCGAGTGAAGGTTGATAGACATAGGTCAGCACCTGATTTGAACTTGCGTTCACGGCTGCATAATCCGGGTATCCATCCCCGTTGAAGTCCGCTACCACAAGCGGATAAGGGCCTATGGCCGACTGGCAGGGCGCCTGAGTAGCCCAGTACCATCCCGGCGTGCTGGCGCCGAGCGGGGCCGTCGCCAGCACCGCGTTTCCGTTGCTCGTATCCTTAAAAGAGATGCCCCCGGAAAGAGGCGACGTGTCACCCAACCCCTCCACTGTGGCCGTCAGGGAATAATGACCCCACGTGCCCGTGCTCGAAAGCAGCACTGTCGCGGGAGACTGTCCAGTTGAACTGGTAACGTTGAGCGTCTCCGCCGTCGAACTACTCGCGGCGTTCGCCTTCGTGCCAACGAAAACGGCCTTGTAAAGGTGGGGCCCCGGCGCAGGCCGAAAGCGCAAAACCGCTGTTCCGCCGCTGGTGAGTTGGACGGCTCCGAGCAGATGCACATCCGTGCAATACGAGGTGGATGCATCGCAGAACTGTACCAATCCAGGCGACACTGGAGACCCGGCAGCCGTGACCGTCGCCGTCAACGTGACCATGGTATAGGACGAAACCGTGTTCACCGCCGAGCCCCCCGCCGTCACCGACAGGGAGGTCGCCGTCGCCGTTTGTCCTGAAGCACCCGGAGCGAAAACGCCCCCAAGCAGCCCCGCAAGCCCAAGCAGTAAAAGCGCGAAGGGATTTGGCCCCCTGTGGGTGCTTGCCCTTGCGTTCGGTGCCGGCAATACTCGCTGACTCAGGCAGGAAACAAAGCGACTCATCGTTCCTTCCCCAATGCCGATCAGTGGCGATGATTCATCCGGGTGAGCTCTCACAGGCTCAACTCAGGATGACGACACACTGCGAGTTCACTTTCTAAGGAGCCGACGCCGTCCCGGCACAGTAAGAACCGCAACGGCACGGAAAACGATCTTCCTTTGCTTATCGAGCAGGAATCGTCGGCAAACACACTATCTGGGGGATGGACATGATTCTAGGTCGCGGTGTGCGAGTTGTCTACAGGCAATTTTCGGACGTTTTTCCCTAACCAGCGCCGCAAATACTCCGCATTTTGATGCCCGGTATTCGGGGCCACCCCAAGGTTGAAGGCCGACCACAGGTCAAAATTGGCCCAACGCGAGCCAACACAAGGGCTTGGTTGAGCCCAGCCTGGTCCAAGCGGGCCAGAAATAGCCCAAAACGTGTGCAATGGTTGCGGCGCTGGATTCCCACGCGTCTTGAACATGGGTAACAGTAGCGACAGGCCTCGGCCGGCGAAACTAATTGGTATGGTCCGCCGCTTCTTGCCCTTCGGGGCTATAAGAAGTGAGCACAGGAGGCGGTCCATGGAAATCGACACAATCGGCATCGATCTGGGGAAGACAGTCTTTCACCTTGTTGGCCTCAACGTGGCTGGCGAGGTAGTGGTACGGAGGAAGTTCTCGCGCCTGCAATTGCTGCGCTTCACGGCGAACCTGCGCGTCAGGCTCATTGGCATGGAGTCCTGTGGCGGCTCGCACTTCCTCGGCCGCAGTCTGCGCGAGCAGGGCCACGAGGTTCGCCTGATGCCGGCGCAGTACGTCAAGCCGTACGTGAAGACGAACAAGAACGATTACATCGATGCCGAAGCCATCGCCGAAGCGGTGGGGCGAGCGAACATGCGGTTCGTCCCCATCAAGAGCGATGAGCAGCTGGATATGCAGTCGCTGCACCGTGTACGCGACCGCTGGGTTGCACGCAGAACATCGGTGATCAATCAGATCCGCGGGCTGCTGCTGGAGCGCGGCATCACCTTCCGCAAGGGTCGCCGACATGCCGCAGCTTCGCTGCCGGCCGCCCTGGAGGATGCCGATAATCGTCTGTCCGGGCTTCTGCGCATGCTGCTGGCGCAGTTGCAGGGCGAGCTGCGACAGTTGCAGAGCCAGATCGATGACTCCGACGCGCTGATCGCGAAGGCAGCAGGAGAACACGAACCTTGCCGTCGTCTCATGGCGATTCCTGGCATCGGACCGCTGACGGCGACGGCGGTCGCAGCTTCCATCGGCAACGGCAGCGAGTTTCGTAAGGGCCGCTCGTTTGCGGCCTGGCTGGGCTTGGTACCGAAGCAGGAGTCAACTGGCGGCAAGCAGAAGCTGCTCGGCATCAGCAAGCGTGGCAACCACTACCTGCGCAGACTGTTTGTGAGCGGAGCACGCGCTGTGCTGCAGTGCAGGGACAAGCAGTCAGCCGGTCTCAGTGCCTGGCTCGGCCAGCTTGCATCGCGAGTTCACACCAACGTCGCGGCCGTCGCACTGGCCAACAAGATGGCTCGCGTCGCATGGGCGGTGCTGGCCAAAAGTGAGGCTTATCGGCCTCCGCTGTCGGCGATCTCGGCGGAGGCACTGGCCTGCAATTGACGCCTGGTAAAGCCAGGCTTGGAAATCGCTCCGCGATTCCCACAATCGCAGACCAGCGACGACGGATTTTCACAAAGGTTTTCTGCCAGGTCTGCTGGCGAACAGCGAGATGGCAAAATGGTCGAACCCGGCGCCCTCGAAACCTGTCATACGGAACAGCCCTCTGAGGCTTCCAAACTAGTTAGGACGAGAGCGCAGCGCATTCCATCAAGGTCCAGAGCCTCGGCTCACAAAAAGACCGGATACATTTGCGCAGACCAACCCGTCCATCTTCACTTTTCGCTTGCGACACGGCGGCGGACCATACATTCCGTATTGCCGACTTTACGGCAGCAATCACCGCACAATCTCATCGCTGGTTGCGACGTGGTCGGCGGTGCGCACCCGAACAGCTCTATGGGGCTATGGCTGTACCTGCCAGGTAGCGTCGGGGGCGCCAGGGCTCCCGCTGCTGGTCAACGTTGCTCCATTCATGAGCCAGACATAGACCTGCTCCGTGCTGGTGTTCCTCCACAGAATGCCGGCCCGGCCGCTGCCATCGTAGTCGCCCAGACCATCAATGACCCAGGCGGAGGAGACGTAAGTGACGCTGCCGCCGCCCGTCATCGCGGTCCCGTTGATGAACCAGACGTAGACCTGACCGGTGCCGCTGTTCCGCCACAGGATGTCACTCTTGCCGTCGCCATTGAAATCGCCAACCCCCACGATGCTCCAGTCGGAGGTGACGTAACTGAGGCTTCCGCTGCTCGCAATCGTAGTCCCGTTCATGAGCCAGATATAGACCTGCTCCGTGGTGCTGTTCCGCCACAGGATGCCGGCTCGACCGCTCCCGTCGTAGTCGCCAACCCCCTGAATCGCCCAGGAGGAGGAGACGCCCCTCGCGGCCCGGATCGGGCGCTCTTTCACTTGTTGAATTGAGAATGGGGACGAGTCCCCCGCGGACCGTGTTGCCGGCACCGGGACCACCGCGATGGTAACGTGACGGTCTTCGAGCGGTAGCAGGCGAGAGGCGCGAAAACATGTACCGCTTTTGTACTGCCGCCCTGCCTATTCGCGCGATTTTTGCGATTTCAGAGAATGTAATTGGCGCCATGGAAGAATCGCCGCAGCTATTGATTTTTCCAGTACTTGTGACAAAATGCTGGTGGATTCGCGCAAGGGGCTGGATTGAGCGGGACGGTTCGAGTCCTACCTGAGGAGCCAATCCTCTTTTAGAATCAATCACATCGTGATGGCCCCGGTTCGATATTTATCGAAGCTTCGCCGAACTTCGCCAAACTCCCTGGCGAGATCAAAGTCGACCGTCTCCACGGCGGCTAGCGAAGCCCTCTATTTTCTTCAGCCATGTTGAAAGACAGGCCACTCTTCTTCACAACAAGATCGGGATCTTGCCCGAAGGGTTGTAAGCGAGTTAGGTTCGGCGGAACTGCGTCGGACGAATGCAGCTTTTGGCGTAACCGAAGGTGGCGATTGAAGCCGGTTGAGGTGAGCGACGCCCGGGTTGGTGTTCAGGATCGGCGCCGCGCCGTACCTGATCCCGTGCGACGTCCCGGTGCAGGGGAAACGGCCGACCCCAGGGCGGTTCCCCTTCTGTGATTCTGTGATCACGATCACCTACAACAGTCGCGGCGCGGCACACACTGGTGTTGGCGGCGCAATTTCAACGGTCCTCAGGAAGAGCTAACAGGATCCGACGTGAAGACACGAGTCCAGGCGGCTTGCCTCGGCGGGCCTGTGACCCGATTGGATCAACGTGGGAGCGCGTTCTGGAATCGCAAGTCCCATTCGCGCCGTGCGCGCGGAAAGGAAGCTCGAAGATGGCCTCCGGTGCTGCCACAGATCCTGAAAGTCGCTGTGAGCCGTCCCTCAACCCCCTGACCGAGGCAGCGTTGCACGGCATTACGCGGGCGCTGGCTTCCGTCGGCCGGGCCTTTATCTGTCTCGATCCGTCCTTCCGCATTGTGCACGTCTCGAAACTGCTCAACGACTTCCTGGGCGAGGGCGTCGCGGCGAAGCTGCCTGGACGCCCCGTCGAAGAACTGCTGGGCGAGGATCTTTTCGGACAGAGCGGCCAGCTTCGTCAGGCGCTGCTGGAGGGCCAGGTGCGGGAGGGGTGGCGGGCTACACTCAAATTCGCCGACTCCTATACTCGCCTTGTTTCTATCACGGCAGCTCCGATGGTGACGGATCACTCGGAAATATGCGACCCGATGGTACGCTACCTGATCCTGCTTCGACCGGCTGATGAGGAAGAATCTTGTCCCGATGCTGCAATCTTCTGCTCTGACGCGGTGGGGTGCTCAACGGAGATGCAGCGCATCTTCCGACTTGTCGGCGCCCTGCAACACAGCGAAGCTACGGTTCTTATCACGGGAGAGAGCGGAACAGGAAAAGAGGTCGTCGCACGAGCCATTCACAAGAACTCATTGCGCAGTGGCGGCCCGTTCGTGGCGGTCAATTGCGGCGCTCTTCCCGCCGATCTTCTTGAGTCCGAACTTTTTGGACATGTTCGCGGGGCCTTTACCGGGGCGGTACGCGATCGCGTCGGACGATTCGAACTCGCCTCCCAGGGCACACTCTTCCTCGATGAGATCGGCGACCTTCCATCGCAGCTGCAGGTGAAGCTTCTGCGCGTCCTGCAGGAGCACCAATATGAGCGGGTAGGCGAAAGCACCACCAGAACGACACATGCCCGCATTATTGCTGCTACCAACGCCGACCTGCGAGGCGCCTTGCGCCAGGGCAGGATTCGAGATGACCTGTACTACCGGCTGTGCGTGGTGCCGATTGAAGTGCCGCCGCTGCGCGCTCGACGGGAAGATACTCCTCCTCTGGTGCACCACCTGTTGAACCGCATAACGTCACAACGCGGTCTCGTGCGACGTATCTCCCCTCAGGCGATGCGTATGCTCCTTGACTATGCGTGGCCTGGTAATGTGCGCGAACTGGCTAATGTGATCGAGTACGCTGTCGTGGTGGCGCGGGGAGAAACGATTCTGCCGGACGATTTGCCACAGGAGATCCTGCATCCTTGTTCTGCAACGGCTGCCTGCCCCGCCGAAGAATCGATCGATACGACAACCGCCTCCCATCTATCCGGATCAGCTCAGTCCGACAAGCCGAGTGACGAAGCAACGCATCTGCAGGCAGTTCTCGAAAAGCATCATTGGAAGAGAGCCAACGCGGCAAAGGAACTGGGATTGAGCCGCTCCACCCTATGGCGCAAAATCAGGGAGCTTAAGCTTCAATAACGCCAGGTCGCAGCTCACAGAACGTTTCATGCTGCGACGTTATCGCGCAACATAACGTTTCGCCTCGTATCGTCGATTCTCCTAAACCATTCAAATCTAAGCATCGGCCCTTTGGTCTTTCACGTGCCTTCCTCTCTTTCGAAATCTCTTGCGCTATGCACAGCCGGTGCGCCGCACAGAGTCAAGTCATCCCGTGAGGAAGGCCGATACATGAAAACGCGCGATCTTTGGTTTCGATCCATTGCAGGCTTCGTATTCGCAACTCTCCTGTTGTTGCTTTCGCCAACCGCCCTGTTCGCAACTGACGGGCATTTTCTCCATGGGGACGGTCCCGTGAATGAAGCCATGGGCGGAGCCGATACCGGGTTGTGTCTGGACGCAACCGGTTCGATTGCCTGGAATCCTGCCTGCGCTGTGAAGTTTTCCGGCCGTCGCTTCGAGTTTCACGGAACAATCTTTATGCCCTGGCGTTCCCTCGGAAGTACGGTCGATGCGAATGCGTTTGGGCCGAGCACACCTGCCGTCACGCTCAGCGGAACCACGATCAGCCATCGCGACACGTCGTTGATGCCGGGATTCTCGTTTATCTATCACCGTCTGGGCAGCGCCAATGCATATCACGCGGCCATGCTGGCAGTCAGCGGGTTCGGCGTGGACTATGACCAGAACACGAACTTCTCGAATCCGATCCTTACAGCGCAGGCGCCGAACGGCTTTGGCTTCGGCCGCATCCGGTCGAATTACATGCTGGTGACGGTTCCGGTCGGGATTTCGCGCGACCTGACAGAGCGTCTCTCAGCCGGGTTTTCGTTCGTTCCCGCGCTCTCGATGCTGCAAGTCATTCCTGCACCCTTTGCCCCGCCCGTGACGGCGGGGAGCACGATGCCCTATTACCTCTCGGCGGGAAACAATGCGCCCGCTACGGGCATGGGTGCGAGTGCCGGTGTGCACTATGCCATGGGGCCAGTCAGCATCGGCGTCTCCTGGCGGTCGCCCGTTTGGTTTCAGAAGTTTTCCTGGGATCGCAAGGATTTGACCGGGGCGTCCCATGCGATGAACTTCCACATGGATTTGCCCCAGGTCGTTTTCCGTGGGAACCGGAATCGTCGCCCGCAAGGGCACCCTGATCGGTGTCGATCTCCGCTGGTTTGACTACGCCAATACCGCCGGCTTCGACAAGGTCGGATATAGGGCAGACGGCTCCCTCGCCGGTTTTGGATGGCGCAACATCTGGGCCGTTGGCGGCGGCATTCAACAGAAAGTCGCTTCCTCGACAAAGCTCATGCTCGGCTACAACTACTCCGGCAATCCCGTGCCCGCTGAGTACACCTTCTTCAATACCCCGGCACCGGCTATCGTGCAGCACCACGTCTCTGGTGGCATCATCCAGCGAATGCATGGGTGGGATACCACGGTGACCTACTATCACGCCTTCCAGAATTCGATCACCGGCCCATGGATCTCAGCGCAGGGACCCATCCCGGGAACGAGCGTAACCAGCAAAATGTCAGAAGATTCTGTAACGATCGGCTTCGGAAAGAGCTTTTAGTAAGCAGGGGGCGAACCGACAGAAGAACGGGAGGTTCGCCCCTGGCTTGCTCCCGCTCTCGATTCAATCCGCGAACGTCGCCTTTGCAATCGGGCGGTGGAGAAGGTTGCGATCGAGGAGATGCAGGAAATGAAGCCAAATGCTCGAACGGCCGTCCTCCGCGAACAACCAGGTCGAGTTCCCGACGGAGCGGAAAAGCACGGGACTGCGATTCCTGCACGTGGGTGGCCGTCCAGTCGCGCCGATCTGCGACGTTCGGCTTCATCGCCCCCTGTTCTCCGTCCAGCTTCGCGGCGCCTGTTCCTGAAAGCGGGACTTACCTCTCTCGGCGCTCTCGCGCTCTGGATCATGGACCGCATCGCGCGCTCTGCAGAGTCGATTCCTGAAGAATCGGAAACCACGCTCACCGTGCCCTGGAGCGCGGCGACCGGGATTCACTTTTACGACCCGATGATCGTCGTCAACAGTACAGGCGGCGTCGCTGTCTTTTCATCAAAGTGCCCGCACCTCGGCTGTCGGATCAACCGCACCGAGGGACAGGAACTGGTCTGTCCCTGTCATGGTTCGCGATTCAACCTGCAGGGAGAGGTCGTGCAGGGTCCGGCGATGCGGGGACTACGCTCTTTGCCGTTTGGGCTGGACCGTGCCAAAGACGCCCTCCACGTCACCCTGGGAAGCAGCCAGACGTGAAGCGCACGAATCCCAGGCTCTGGCGACGCATTCCACGGATGGGAATGCTGGCTTTCGCTGCCTTTGTCCTGTGTGCCGCAACCGGCATCATGCTCGTGCCAGCGTATCGATCGGCGTCGGCGCTTGATTCGCTCGCGCTGCTGTCGTTGAAGAATCCCCCCGGAATCTTCGCACGCAGTCTGCATTACTGGTCGGCGCAGGCGTTCCTGGTCCTCACGCTCGCGCACATTGTGGACCACCTGCTGCGGCGCAACGAACGGCTGGTGCGTTTTGGGGTTTGGCTGCGCCTGGCGCTGACGATTCCGGTCATCATCGCCGTCATGCTCTCGGGATTTCTCCTGCGGGCCGATGCAGGAGCCCAGCAGGCGCTCCCCGTATTGCGGACGCTGCTCGGCCTGATCCCGTTCGCTGGCGCAGCCATGCAACGGCTGCTCACCGGCGCGGGCACCGACCTCTCCACCATTTACATTCACCATGCCTGCACCGCAACTCTGATCATCTGGCTGGTTACGGTGGAACACAGCCGGCGCCTCGTGCCGACAGCGCGGTCGCTCGCGTGGATCGCTCCGCCGACCCTCTTTCTTTCTTTCTTCCTTGTGCCGGGTCTGGAGTGGCGCACGGCAGCGGTTGAAAAGGGGCCATGGTACCTGGTTGGCCTGCAGGAGTTTCTGCACTGGCTTCCCCGGCCTCAGCTCGCTATTTGGCTTGGCGGCCTGGTCCTGGTGTTGCTCATTGCGTTGCCGAGATTCCCATTGCGCTTCGACGCCGCCATTCGATACGCGCTCAGCACGCTCGTGGTGTTCTATGTTGCGCTCACCCTGATCGGACTCGCCTTTCGGGGCGATGGCTGGCGATGGACTACTCCCGGCGCGGTTCTGGCTGGCGAGTCTGACTTTCTTTCTTACCGGGTCTACATACCCCCCGCCAGGAGGCTGGTGGAAACCAGCGTCCCCCTGATTGACGGCCAGCGCGAAGGGTGCCTGTCGTGCCACGGGAAGATGACCGGATTCGTTGCCGCCCATGACCCCGCGACGATCGGCTGTGCTGCCTGCCACCTCGGCAATCCGTGGACGCTGGACAAGAAGCTAGCCCACTCCGGCATGACACTCACGCCCGGCAACCTCTCGGTCGTTGCACAGACCTGCGGGGCTTCCAATTGCCACACCGATCAGGCGCAGCGCGTCCACGCTTCGCTGATGAACACAATGAGCGGCGTCGTGGGGGTCGATAAGTTCGCCTTTGGCGAGAGCAACGACCTCAACGCACACTACGACGTAGCGGATTTGAGGCATACCACCGCGGACACGCATCTGCGGAACCTCTGTGCGTCCTGTCATCTCGGCCAGGAGAAGACCCAGCCTGGCCCCATCAATGAGACGGACCGCGGAGGGGGCTGCTCGGCCTGTCATCTCCGCTACGATCCCGCTGCCGCCGACGAATTGCGGGCACACCCGGCGTCCGCAGCGCCCCTGCGTCATCCGGATATTTCTGTCCATGTTCCGAAGGAGGCCTGCTTCGGCTGTCACAGCCGCTCTGGGCGTATTGCGACCAGCTACGAGGGCTGGCACGAGACCCTGATGGACGAAAAGACGGCGCAGGCTTCGCCTGGCTGGCCCGCGCAGTTTCGCCGGCTCGCCGACGGGCGAATCTTTGAAAAACATTCTGCCGACGTTCATGCGGAAAAGGGCATGACCTGCATCGATTGCCATCAGGCTTCCGAAGTTATGGGAGATGGCGCGACCCACGCCCATGAACGCGACACCATCAAAATCGCCTGTACGGATTGCCATGCCGCAGGCAAGGCGGCGGCAAAAGAGTATGGCCAACTCGACCCCGAGACGCAGCAGATCGTCGCGATGCGTCAACTGAACCAACCAGGCCGCAAGTTCGTGGTCAGCGAATCCGGCACTGCGGCCTATCCGAACGCGTTTCTCGACGATCGCGGACGTCCCGTGCTCTCGCCGATGAACTCCGCCGGGCTCCTGAAGCCGAAGCCAATGGCGGAAGCCTGTACCGCAACTATGCATCAGAGACTGGAGTGTTCCGCCTGCCACACTCCATGGACTCCGCAGTGTATTTCCTGTCACACCTCCTTCGATCGGAGTGCGCAGGGATGGGACTATCTTGCCGGTAAGTATGTCGACGGCAGCTGGCAGGAAGAGGCAGCGAACTATCTGAGCGACGCGCCCGCGTTGGGCGTCGAGCGCACCTCCACGTCTGATGGCAAATCAGCAGAACGCATCACCACCTTTATCCCCGGGATGATTCTGCACCTGGAACTGCCTGGCGGTTCCGCAAACAAGCAGTCGCAATTCCGCCGCCTCTTTGCTCCCGCGTCGGCGCACACGACAGCGACCCACTCCCGGGACTGCCGATCCTGTCACACCAACCCAGCAGCTCTCGGGTACGGACGAGGACAGCTCAAATATGTCGTGACCGGCCGAACGGCTGAGTGGCGGTTCACCCCGCAGTACGCTGCCAGTCCGGAAGATGGCTTGCCCTCCGACGCATGGATTGGATTCTTACGAGAGCCCAGCGGCAGCTCAGGGACCCGCAAAGGGGCCCGGCCGTTCTCCCTCGATGAGCAGCGAAGGATCCTTCTTGTGGGCGCCTGCCTCACATGTCACAACGAGAAAGACCCGCGGATTGCCCGGGTCTTCGCCGATTTCAAAGACTACCGTTCGGCGCTCGGTCCGAAATGCGTGCTGCCCTTATGGCCGGATCGAACTTCTCAACTTGAAGGACAAGCACAATGATTTCCCGAATCCATCCCGTGAGAAATGAAGGTGATGAAGGTCACTGTCCGTGCGTCACTTTCAGGTTCAGATCGAGAAGAGAGAGGCAACTGCCCCGATGATGAACCTTTCCCGTCGACGTTTCCTGAAGATCGGTGCCGGAACCATGGCCGCAGCCGGCTCGCTGGATGCCTCGCTCCATGTCCTTGCCGGATCCGGCAAACCGGCTGCGCGCGGCACGCGCACTGTGCCGACTTTCTGCAATCTTTGCTTCTGGGAGTGCGGCGCGATCGCTACGGTGCGCGACGGCAAGTTATGGAAGATTGAAGGCAATCCGCTCGATCCTCTTTCTCGCGGCCGTCTCTGCCCGCGCGGCACAGGAGGGATCGGAGCGCACTTCGATCCCGACCGTCTTCGTTCTCCGCTTCTTCGCGTGAGCGAGCGCGGTGAGGAGAAGTGGAAGGCCGTGACCTGGGATGAAGCGCTCAGCTTCATCGCCGGCAACATGCAGAAGATCAAGGCGGAGTATGGACCGGAGTCCTTCGCAGCGTTCATCCACGGCCTGGGCGGAAAATTCTTCAAACAGACTCTTCGCGCCTATGGGACAGAGAACATTGCCGCACCCTCTTTCGCTCAATGCCGCGGGCCACGCGATGTCGGCTTCACCCTCACCTTCGGCGATGGTGTGGGTTCCCCGGAGAGAACCGACATCGAGAACGCCCAGTGCATCGTTCTGATCGGATCGCACATCGGCGAGAACATGCATAACACGCAGGTGCAGGAGTTCGCCGCTGCTGTCGGAAAAGGCGCAAGCATCATCGTCGCCGACCCACGCTTCTCTGTCGCGGCGAGCAAGGCGAAGTTTTACCTTCCCGTCAAGCCGGGCACCGATCTGGCACTGCTGCTCGCGTGGATGAATGTCATCGTCGGCGAGAAGCTTTACGACAAGGAATACGTCGATAAATACGGCTTGGGTTTTGAGCAGTTCGCCGCGGAGATTCAGCCGTTCACACCGGAGTGGGCCTACCCGGAAACCGGGATCGATCCCGATCTGATTCGCGCGACGGCGCGGGAGATGGCGCGCTACCGCCCCGCAACGCTCATCCATCCTGGACGTCACTCCAGCTGGTATGGCGACGATGCGCAGCGTAGCCGCGCGATCGCTCTGCTGAACGCGCTGATGGGAAGTTGGGGCCGGAAAGGCGGCCTGTACATTCCGGCGGGGATGGAGATTCCGGGCTATCCCGTTCCGCCTTATCCGAAGTCCGAAAAGCCCCCGGTCGATAATCCCAACAACCAATACCCGTTTGCAGATGAAGCGATCAGCACCGGGATCCGGGAAGCTACATTGACCGGGAAGCCCTACCCGGTCAAGGGCTGGCTGGTTTATGCGACGAATCTCCTCTACTCTCTGCCCAATCAGGCCGAGACGATTCGAGCGATTCAGAATCTCGATCTGTTTGTCGTTGTCGATACGATTCCGAGCGAGATCGCCTGCTGGGCCGATATCGTTCTGCCCGAATCCATCTATCTGGAACGTTATGACGAGCTGCATTCGGAGCCGTTTCGGCAGCCGTTTATCGCGCTGCGCCAGCCGGTCGTCGATGCGCCGGCCGACCAGAAGCCAAACTGGTGGATCGCCAAAACGCTCGCGGAGAAACTCGGCCTGGGTGCGTATTATCCGTGGAAGGACATCGAGGAGTATCTTGCGGCGCGCCTCAAAGCGGCCGGCTACAGCTTCGAAGACCTGAAGCGCGACGGTATTTTGCCTGGTCCGCAACGGCCAATCTATTTCGAAGACGGAGCGCCGGCCGTGTTCGACACGCCGTCGAAGAAGATCGAATTCTATTCGGCGCAGCTGCAGAAGGCCGGTTTCGATCCGGTTCCGAAATACACGCCTCCTGAGCAACCGCCGCAGGGTTCCTATCGGCTTCTCTTCGGCCGCGCCCCCACGCACTCCTTCAGCCGCACCCAGACCAATCCTCTTCTCATGGATCTGCAGAACGAGAACTCGGTCTGGGTGAATGCAGTGGAAGCGCAGAGACTTGGTCTGAAGAGTGGGGACTATGTGCGTCTTCGCAATCTCGACGGTCAGGTCAGCAACAGGGTTCTTGTCAAGGCTACGGAACGCATTCGTCCGGATTGCGTGTACATCACGCATGGCTGGGGACACACGTCCAGGATGCTTCGCAGCGCCTTCGGCCGGGGCGCGAGCGATTCTCAACTGATTACGCGCTACAAGACCGACCCATTAATGGGCGGCACAGGTATGAATGTGAATTTTGTCACTCTCGAGACGGAGGTCTGACGATGTCCCGTTTCGCCATGGTTATCGATACGCGGAGATGTGTGGGTTGTTACGACTGCGTGGTGGCCTGCAAAACCGAAAATGGCGTTCCCGAGGGCTATAGCCGTGACTGGATCACGGAAGAGGTCCACGGCGCGTTTCCCACGCTGCAGATGGAGATCCGTTCGGAGCGATGCAATCACTGTGACAATCCTCCCTGCGTCTCCTGCTGCCCGACCGGCGCCAGCCACGTGCATGAGCCTGGCGGCGTGGTGCTGGTGACCCACGATAAATGTATCGGCTGTAAAGCCTGTCTGGCGGCGTGCCCATATAACGCACGCTTCATCCATCCGGACGGCTATGCCGACAAATGTACCTTCTGCATCCACCGCGTCGAGCGCGGCCTCGATCCGGCCTGCGTTTCCGTCTGCCCCACGCACTGCATGCACTTCGGAGATCTGGACGATCCGCAGTCCGAGGTGAGCCAGTTGCTGAACTCGCGCCCGCATCATGCTCTGCTGCCGGAAGCGGGAACCAAACCATGCATTTTCTATCTGACTTAGACGAACATGAACCCACTCACTGAACTAACCCTCTCTCGACACAATCCGCTGGTTGATCCGACTCTTCATGTCTGGCAATGGCAGATCCCGATCTACCTCTTTCTCGGCGGACTCGTTGCCGGGCTCATGATCATTGCCGGCGTGCGGCTCATTGCGATCCGTCCCACGCAGCGCGAGGCCCTTGTCTGCTGTACGATCGGACCCCTCGCGGGTCTGGTCTTCCTCAGTCTCGGTATGTTCGTGCTGTTTCTCGACCTCTCCCACAAGCTGTATGTCTGGCGGCTCTATACGACATTTCAGATCACCTCGCCCATGTCGTGGGGCTCGTGGATTCTGCTCCTGGTCTATCCGGCCCTGGCTGCGAACGCACTGGCCCATCTGCCTGAGGCTATTCCAGCCCTGGCGAAGCGCTTTCCTGTCTTGATTGCCTGGAGCGACTTCATCCTGTCACGCACGCGCCTGGTTGTGGCCATTGGCATCGCCAACGTCCTGGTTGGCATCGGGCTCGGTATCTACACCGGGATCCTCCTCGGTACTCTCGGCGCGCGCCCTCTCTGGAACAGCGCCTTGCTTGGTCCGCTCTTTCTGTTCTCCGGCCTCTCTACGGCGGCCGCGCTGCTGCATGGAATTCTCGTTCTTACCTCGTCCGGCGAGGAACTGCCAGCGTTCGCCGACTTCCTGCTCTCCTCCCTGACGCGGCTGGCTCAGGCGCGTCCTCTCGATCAAAAGGTCGCCCCCGTCCTGGCGGGCGCTGACAACAGCTTCCTGACCATCGAGCTTGGCTTACTCAGCCTGTTCCTGATCGGCCACCTCACATCGACCGCCGTCCATCAGCAAGCCGCCACGCTTCTTCTCAGCGGCCCCTACGCAGCCGTCTTCTGGATCTTCGTCATCTCCCTCGGCATTGTTCTGCCCCTCATTCTGCAAACGCTCGAGCTGCAGAATTCCATTCGCCACACGCTGGCGCCGGCTCTTCTCGTGATCTTCGGCGGGATCGCTCTGCGCTTCATCCTTGTTTATGCCGGCCAGCAAAGCCATTGGTTCCACGCACTGAATTGACAGAGGAAGAATCTATGAACCTGGAACAACACACTCCCCGACCTTACTGGAATTCTTACTGGGCCGGATTTGGACTAGGCCTGGTGCTGCTGGCGTCCTTCGTCATCATGGGACGCGGATTGGGAGCGTCAGGGGCGTTCACGACCGCCGTCGCTACCGTGGTTCACCAGGTTGCCCCGGCGCATGCAGAAAACAGCCCCTTCTACTCCGAGTATCTCGGCGACGGCACGCACAGTCCACTCAAGGACTGGCTGGTATTCGAGGTTCTTGGAGTCTTTGTCGGCGGATTCCTTTCGGGCGTACTTGCCCATCGATTGAAGTTCACGGTGGAACAGGGGCCTCGCAGCACGACGCCCCGTCGACTGGCTTTTGCCTTTGTGGGCGGAGGGCTGATGGGCATTGGTGCAAAGATCGCGCTTGGCTGCACCAGCGGTCAGGCCCTCACCGGCGGCGCCTTGCTCAACGTCGGCAGCTGGGCCTTCATGTGGTGCGTCTTTGGCGGCGCCTACGCGGTGGCTTACTTCTTCAGAAAGCAGTGGATCTGATATGAACGCTCCCTTCTACAAATTCGGGCTCTTCGGCGACGAGGCCAGCTTCATCATCGCCTTCCTCATCGGCATCGGCTTTGGGTTCTTCCTCGAACGTGCCGGCTTCGGCAGCGCGCGCAAGCTCGCAGCGCAGTTCTATCTCCGCGATCTGAGCGTTCTGAAGGTGATGTTCACCGCGATCATCACCGCCATGACCGGACTCTACGTGTTCTCGCGTCTTGGAATGCTCGATTTGTCCCTTGTCTACTTAGTCCCGACCTTTCTGGTGCCTCAGATCGTCGGAGGACTTCTGCTCGGCGTCGGCTTTGTCATCGGCGGCTACTGCCCCGGGACTTCCTGCGTCTCCGCTGCCACGGGCCGCATCGATGGCATGGTCTACATTTTGGGGATGGTTGCGGGACTCCTCGGTTTTGGAGAAGTCTACCCCCGGATCGTCAACTTCGCACATTCCACGTCGATGGGTCAGATCACTCTCCCTCAGCTCTTTGACCTCCCGTATGGGCTCCTGGTCTTTGCAGCCGTACTGATGGCCCTGGGAGCATTTGCGGCCAGTGAATGGGCGGAGAAAAGGTTTGGGGGCAAGCAGCCCGATCCCGAAGGATCGATCATCGGCGGATCCCGTCGACTCACACCCGTTCGCGCGCTCGCGCTGAGCCTGGCTGTGATCGGACTTTGCGCCGCATTCGCAGGCGACCCCTACCGCGGCCATCACACAACCATCGCTACCAGGGATCTGGAAATGCGCGTCGGTCAGGGCGCAGATCTGATCGAGCCGGCACAGCTCGCAGACTGGATCATCCAGGACCGAAATGATTTTCGCCTCGTCGACCTGCGCCCGCAGAAGGACTACATCGCCTGGCACATTCCCAGGGCAGAGAATTTCCCGCTGGCTTCTCTCACACCGGATTTCGCAGCACACAACGAAAAGATCATCCTCTGCTCGGATGACAGCCTGGAAGCGGCGAAAGCATGGTTTCTGCTGGAGGCACAGGGATTCAAATCGGTCTATGTCCTGAGCGGTGGCATGCAGGGTTGGAAGGATTTCGTGCTCTTTCCCGTTAGGCCGCAGGGAGCCACCGATGCAGCCTTTGAGCGTCAGGCGCAGGTCGCGAAGTTTTTCGGCGGTTCACCGCAGGCCTCCAATACCGAAGCTTCGTCCGTCGCGACGCCTGCACCTCCCAGGGTGGCGCCCGCTCCACTTCCAACGGCGCCTCCGGCCAGCACTTCAACAGCGCCGCCCAGAAAAAAGAAAGAAGGCTGTTGAGAAACATTGTGGCTATTTCTTTGGCGCGTAAACAGCCAACGCAGTCTCGGGATACCTAAAGCCATGATTATCCGTCACCTGTTTATCTCTCCCGGTCATAATTTCTTCGGTCACCATGGTCAGGCCGCGGCAGAACATCCTCTGTGCGCCATGACGGAGATTGAGTGCGTTGCCACGCATGGCGTTCGCGGGGATCGTTTCTTCGATTACGGCGACAACTACAAGGGACAAATCACATTCTTCGCCAGCGAAGTATTCGATGACGTCTGCCGCTGCCTCGGGGTGCAAATGAAATCCCCGAGCCTTGCGCGCCGCAATGTCGTCACGGCGGGAATCGATCTGAATTCCCTGATCGGCAAAACCTTCACCGTCCAGGGTGTGGATTTCGAAGGAATCTGCGAATGCAAGCCCTGTTACTGGATGGACTCTGCGATCGCACCAGGGGCGGAGAAAGCTTTGCAGGGACGCGGTGGATTGCGCGCGAGAATTCTGTCCAGCGGCAGGCTCAGGGTGGACCGGTGAACGGCGACCCATATGGTTCGCGGCAACAGATTCCGGTTGGACCTCTGTGCACTTTGCCTGGCGCAACCATGGGGCAAATGATCCTGCAACCGCGCGCGCTGCAATCGATCCGTAAGCTCAGGCTGTCGGTCACGGATCGCTGCAATCTCCGTTGCCGTTACTGTATGGCGGCCGACAGGCCTCCCACGCTGGATCGTTCGGAGTTGCTCTCCCTGGAGGAAATGGCCCACATCGCCCGCGTTCTCTGCCGTCACCTGCCCATTCAAAGCATCAAATTGACCGGCGGCGAACCTCTCGTGCGCCATGGTCTGTCCGATCTGGTCGCAGAACTGGCCGCCATTCCCGGTTCACCTGAAATCTCCATGACGACGAACGGGACGCTGCTTCGCAGATTTGCGGCCGATCTGAAACGGAACGGTCTCACGCGCGTCAACGTCTCCCTCGATTCCCTCGATGCAATGCGTTTCGCAGATGTAACTCGTGGTGGGAATCTGGCGGCAACGCTGGACGGCATCAACGCGGCCCTCGAAAACGAACTCCGGCCGGTGAAGCTGAATGCAGTTCTGCGTCGATCCAGCTGGCAACAGGACGTGCCTCAGTTGCTTCTCTTCGCCGGCGCTCTCGGATTGGAAATCCGCTTCATCGAATTGATGCGCACAGGGACCGAACGCGTCTGGTGCGATTCGGAATTCGTATCCGCCGCGGAGATTCAAACGTGGTTGACGCGCCAGGGCGCCAGGATTTCTTTGGAAACGCACTCAACCGGATCGGCGTGCTTGTCTTCCGTTCATGGGGAAGGGATCAGCGTTCGCGTCGGCTGGATCACCCCACGATCGCATCCGTTCTGCGCGTCCTGCGATCGGATTCGGATGAATGCCAGAGGACACATCTTCCGTTGTCTCATGGATGGAGAGAGAATTCCGATTGCGGAGTTGATTCGGACTACGGACGAAACGAGCGCGCTGATCGCTACGGATCAATATCTGTCGAGTAAGAAATCCCCGGCAGCCATGGTCCGCGCGGATTCAATGGCATCGATTGGGGGATAATCCACGCGATCTTCCACGATTCATCCGGAAAGTTGCAGAGGCTCTCAGGTTCTCGAGAGGTTCATCATCTCTGTCCCTTAGCATGGGTGAAGTCGGGACATCATTTAGCCGCTGTGTCAGGATGCGAACAGTCAACACCGCGAGGATCGGTCGCACGGGCGACAACGCTCAGAGCGCTGGATTAGGCGGGACGCCGCCAGGATATCCGTTCTGTCCACGACCAGGTTTCCAGAAACGGGTTCGGGTCAATTCGCCAGCGCGAAATTACCAAAGTTCTTAGATCGCAACACTTCGCCGAATTGCGCGCCGAATTGTGCGCCGTACAGGCTCCGAGTGCTCCGATCACTCCTTTGTACTCCAGAAAACACGTGTACTCCAGGCTTAAGTAAGCGGCTGTTAACCGAAGGGCTGTAGGTTCGAGCCCTACCTGAGGAGCTAAATTGCTTTTGCCGCCCGCCGCATCCCTCCTGAAAGCCCTGCTCACCCTGTCCTCTTTTCCGAACTGCGTTTTCTTTTCGATACAGCACTCTCAGCGGTAGTATCGGGTCCGTGAAGACGCTTTTTCGTAGCAGGCGAGCAGCAAGGTTCACTCTGTGTCGCATTGCCGTCGCCGGTCTTCTTGCTGCGCCTGGCTGTGCCGCCTCCTTCGCACAATCTGTTTATCCCGTGCGGCCCGATGACGCGCACGCCGTCTATCTCACCCGGCACGATTACGGCGCCATGGGCGACGGCGAGGCGGATGATTCCGACGCGCTGCAGCACGCCATCGATCGCGTGCAGGAGACGACGCACCACGGGGTTGTCTTCGTACCCGAAGGGCGCTATCGTCTGACGCGGACGATTCATGTGTGGGCGGGGATTCGGCTCATCGGCTATGGCAGCCGGCGGCCGGTCTTCGTGCTCTCTCCGAATACGCCGGGCTTTCAGGGCACCGATCAGTACATGCTGTGGTTCACGGATGAGCGCACCCCGGAGGGCCAGCCGATTGCCGATGCCAGCGAGTTCACGTTTTTCAGCGCGGTGTCGGACATCGACTTCGAGATTGGGGAAGGGAATCCTGCGGCGGTGGCGATCCGCTTCAACGTGGCGCAGCACAGCTTTGTCTCCCACGCAAACTTCCACCTGGGCTCGGCACGCGCGGCCATCGAGCAGGTTGGAAACCAGGCGAGCGACATTCACATTGACGGAGGTCAGTATGGGATCGTGACTGGCAAGACGTCACCGGCCTGGCAGTTTCTGTTGATGGATTCGAGCTTCGAGGGCCAGCAGATTGCAGCGATTCAGACCCATGAAGCCGGCTTCACGCTGGTGCGGGACCGCTTCTCGGACGTCCCCGTGGCGCTCTCGATTCCAGAAGGCGAAGTGGAACAACTGTACGGGCGGGATCTCGAGATGCGGAATATCTCCGAGACCGTGCTCCGCCTGGGAGATACAAAGAATCTCCGTGATGAAATCACGCTGGAGAACATCGCGTGTCAGCACGTGAGCAGCTTCGTCGAAGGCGTGCCGGGTGACGAACTGCCCGGGACAACGCGCTCCTTTGTGGAGGATCGGTTCACGCTGGGCCTCGAAATCGGGCCGGACGGGCGTGAACAGGGGATCATGCTCCGTCATCACGAGAGGCCGATCGAAGAGCCCACCCCCGCGGTCCCGAGCGACATTCCCGCGCTGCCACCGATGCGATCCTGGATCAACGTCCGGGAAATCGGCGCCAAAGGCGATGGCGGCACAGACGACACGGCGGTCCTGCAGCAGGCCATCGACGCTCACCAGGCGGTGTTCTTCCCCAGCGGTTTCTATCGGCTCACCGGATCACTGCACTTGCATGCCAATACTGTGCTGATCGGTTTCAGCCCTTTCACTACGCAGTTCATCTTGTCCGACAGCGATTCACACTTTCAGGGGGAGGGGCCGCCGATCCCCCTGCTGGTCGCGTCACGGGGCGGAGCGAACATCGTCACCGGCATTGGATTCGCCACCGGCAACGCCAATCCGCGAGCGGCGGGAGTGGAATGGACGGCGGGCGAGAGGTCCATGATGGACGATGTGGATTTTTGGCGCGGGCACAGCGAATACGTTCGCGCCCTCGAGCCCGCCGCGCCTCCGCCCCTGCCTCGATCGCAGCAGCCGCCTATGCAGCTGGACGCGCAGTATCCGAGCCTCTGGGTTCACGACGGTGGGGGTGGAATCCTGCGCGGCATCTGGTCGCATGGCGGCACAGCGAAGGCCGGGCTGCTGGTCGAAAACACCACGACGCCGGGAGCGATCTACCAGTTCTCATGTGAGCACCACATGCGCGACGAGGTCCGTCTGGATCACGCGGCCAATTGGAAGATTTACGACCTGCAGACCGAGGAAGAGAATCCTGAAGGCGCCGATGCCGTTGCCGTAGAACTGGAATCCGTGCACGATGTGCTTTTCGCGAACACCTACATGTACCGCGTGTCACGCAACGTCATGCCGAAACCGTACGCGGTCATCGCGCACGATTCCACCGGGGTGGATTTCGACAATGTGAAGGTATTCAGCCAGACGCGCCTGGCTTTTGATAACAGCATTTTCGACCAGGGCAGCGGCGTGGAAGTGCGCGCGCACCACTTCGTCCATTTTGCCCTGACCCCGGCGCTGCATCCTGGCGCGCCCCTTCCGCTGCCTGAGGTGTTCGCGCCGGGAGCAAGTCTCACCCGATTGTCGACGGGGTTCAGCAACGCATCGGGGCTGACCTCGGACGATGCCGGGACCGTCTACTTCAGCGACGCGGCGAAGCACACCATCTACCGCTACGATCGGGAGAAAAAGACAGCCGAAGTTCAGGCGCATACCGATCAATCGCCCATGGTGCTGGGATTCGTTGCGCCATCCACTCTGCTGGCTATCAATAATGAGAAATCCGTTACGGCGATCCAGATTGGCACAGGCTCGGGGTCAGAGCTCGGCGGCACCGATTCACCGACGCCTGGAACGGTGCTGCTGCTGCCGGTCGGTCTTCATAACGAGCTCATCCAGCTCGACTGGCTGCTGGAGCACAGAGGCTACACCTATCGAATCGGCAGCAATACCGCGATTCGCAGCGAACTCCTGGCGCAACCGCGCAGCTATTACTACGCGCCCGACAGCAACACCGCGATCATCGCAGGAGGAACGTGGCGGCCGCTGCTGCAAAGTTCGCAGTTGGCGCCGTTTGCCCTGGGAGACCGGCACTATATTGTCAGCGAAGACGATGCACGCACCTGGACCGGCCAGCTCGGCCCCGCCGAGACGCTGACGACCCGGCTGTTTGCGGAGCGCGGGGGCACTTCGGTTGTGTCCGATACGGCGGGATACGTCTATATCGCGGGCGACCAGGTCTATGCCTACGATCGCGACGGCCACCCAGCCGGCATCCTCGAAGTACCGGAGCGCCCCAGCAGTCTTACGTTCGGAGGCAAGGATCGGCGGACTTTGTTCATCGGGGCGCGAGGGTCACTCTACGCAATTGAGCTGCATGCGGGGATAAAGTAAGCGGGTGGAGGGTCTGTTTCGTCAGCGACGAATCAGCCACATCAGCCAGCTGGCGGCAATCACCGAGGCGACAAAAAGGACCCAGCAGTAGAGACCATAACGGACCATGGCGCGCGGGGTGGAACGCTGCGTAACGCCGAACACCACGGAGGTGCAGGTGGCGAAGAGCAGGACCGCGGTGAAGTGGGAGGGCGCCAGCACCTAAACCTTCCTCCCGATCCGGAGGTTGTGAGCATCGACCGCGGCAACGAAGTTGAGCAATCCCGCCACCACCACAAACTTGGTCCCGTAATCCGCAGTGACCAGCTGTACGGTGCTCTGGCCCAGCGAGAAGATGCGGGCGACAAAATAGAGAGCTCCGGCCCCGATGTCGCCGGCGAAGCCCAGCATCTCCAGTGGATCCCCGGTGTTGGGCACGTAAACCTTGGCCTGCATCGCCAGGCCAAGCGAAAACATCGCCGTGATGGCGATAAAGAGCAGGAGGGCGCGAATCCAGTGGCGGGTCAGCAGGTGTCCGGCGCCTGGCACGAGCCAGCCAAGGATCAGCGCCGCGTAAGCAAAGCCCTGAGTCTGAGGTTGAGCGGGGGTCTGCGCTTTCGAGGCCATCACCTTATGAATATAAATGAATACCGCCGGTTAAACTCGCATCAGTTCCCGCTGGATCCGGCCAGTGACGACAGCGTTGTCTTTGGAGGTGATCATGTTCACCTCGCTGCGAACCCCGAACTCGGGCAGGTAGATGCCTGGCTCGACCGAGAAGCAGGTAAAGGGAAGAATGCGCCGCTCATCGTGCGTCTCGAGATTGTCGAGGTGTGCTCCACTGCCGTGGAGCTCCGTGCCAATATTATGGCCGGTACGATGCGTGAAGTATTGCCCGTAACCGGCGTTGCGAATGACGGAGCGCGCCGCATCGTCCGCTTCGAATCCTGAGACAGGATGGCCTCCATCAGTGAAAGCGGAGCGCACGGTGTCAATCGCGGCATCGCGCGCATCGCGCACCACAGCGAAGATCACTCGCTCCTGCTCAGTCGGCTCTCGGTTCACTGCGCCTGTCCAGGTGATGTCGTACCAGCAGGTGCCTGGCCGGTTCACGCGAGCCCAGATATCGATGAGTAGAAACGCCCCGGACTGGATGGGCCGGCTGGACTCCGCGGTTGGTTCGTAGTGCGAATCGGAACTGTTCGCGTTGATGGAAACGTTGGGTCCGTGATCGGCGGTCAGGCCGGCACGGCGCATCGCCTCCTGAAACCAAACCATCATCTCGTATTCAGTGGCAGGGGTCGCAGAGCGGGCACGGCTGCCGATCGTCTGGAAACCTTCAGTAAGAATGTCGTCGAGGAGCTTCTGCGCAGCGTAGTGGCTGTCGATCTGCTCCTCGGTCAGAACCGCCTGGAATCGGCTGACCAAATCGGCGGAACTGACGATCTCCTTGCCCATGGACCGGAGCAACTCCACGGTACCCGCGTCAACCATGGAGACGTACATGATCGCGTTGTTCGGCGAGTACTGCATGGCGATGCGCCGCCAGGGCCCGAGCATCGCGTCGAGGCCGGTTTCGAGCTCCTGCCACGACGAATAGACTCCCTTGGTGCCGGGAAGGGAGTCCAGCTTGCCGGACTCGATGCGATGGACGAGTTTCCGCGGCTCGCCCTGTGCGGGAATAACGTAGTACCAGCGGCGACTCACAAGTCCGTGATCGGGCAAACCAAGAATGGCAGCAGCGAGCGGGTCGCGATGATGGTGGTCGTAGAAGAGCCACGCATCCACACCAGCGCCGCGCAGGGCAGATTGAATTGAGTCGAATTCCATTATGAACAGCGTATAAGGTTTAGAGATCAAAGGTGCAAAAAATGGAGCGCAGGTAATATTCCTGCGGTCACGATGAAGCGATTTCTTGCAATCCTGGAGCTGACGGCGAAGGTAGTGATCGTGGTCGCTGTGGTAACGTGGGTGACCGACTGGGCCGTATTCCGTGTGCGCTCGGCTCGGGGAACGGCGTTCGACTCGGTGCAGGTTGAGGAGTATCTCTCCACGGCTCTGAAAGGCAACAAGCAGGAGTTTGACTACATGGGAACGGCGCAGGTGAGCTGTGCCCGGGCGCTCTTCCCGCACGCTGGCGCTCCTGCCTGCTGGTGGCTGCGCCGGCATACCACGCAGTGGGAGTGAACATCGGCAGTCCCGGCGGGTCCAGGTCCGTCGCCCCTACTTCTTTTCTTCGTGGTACTCCTGCTCGGTGTTGATTTCCCATAGAGCTGCCTTGTCGATCTGGCCGGCTACGATCTGGTCGACGGCTGTCATCGCGGTCAGCATCGAATGATCCTGGTTGTTGTATTTGTGCATGCCATTGCGGCCGACCAGAAACAGGTTCTCGAATCGGTCCATATAGCGAACAATTTCATCGAATCTGTCGTAAGTCCCGAAGTAGGCCGGATAGGTCTTCGGAACGCGAACAACGTGCGAGTCGCGCACCTGGTCGGCTTTGAGGATACCGATTTTCTCAATCTCGGCAATCGCAAAGCGGGCGATCTCGTCGTCGGGCATATTCCATAACCGATCCGTCTCATAGCAGAAATATTCGAGGCCGATCCAGACCTTCGACGGATCTGCCACCATGTACGGGCTCCAGTTGTTGAAGATCTGTAGTCGGCCGACCAGCACATCGGGTTCCTGAATGTAGATCCAGGTGTCTTTCAGTGGACCGCCATCAGGCTCGGTGACGGTGAGGCGATCGACGAGGAGGCCCACGGTGATGAAGTCGCGGTAAATCAGGCCATCGGCGATCACGCGAATCTCAGCCGGTACTTCAACGTCGAGGTTGTGGATCAATTCGCGGACCGGCATGGTGGAGAAGACATAGTCGGCCGGGATGGTGTGCGAAATTCCCTGGGCATCGACGGCGTCGACTGAAACCACGCGGGCGCCATCCACGTGGAGCTTGCCGGCACGCCAGCCCATGCGAACCTCGCCGCCTTTGCTTTTCACCAGCGCGGCGACATATTCCCAGAGCTGGCCAGGACCGAATTTCGGGTAGAGAAACTTCTCGATCAGCGATGTTTCCGTGGATTTCTGCGCAATGTCGTCGGCTTTCCTGCGGCTGAATGTCTTTTTGAGGAAGTGTGCAATCGCCGTGCGCAACGAAAGTCCTTTAATGCGCTGTGCGCCCCATTCGGCGCTGATCTGGTCGCAGGGGACGCCCCACACTTTTTCCGTGTAAGACTTGAAAAATGTCAGGTAAAGCTCCGTGCCGAAGCGGTTGATGAGAAAGTCTTCAAGGGTCTTCTCGTTCCGCCGTGGGAAGAGCCTGGCGCGCAGATAGCCGATGCCGATCTTCGTCATGCGCCATAAACCGAGCTGGCGCAGCGTTTGGGCATTCAGGGCGAGCGGGTAATCGAAGAAGCTGCGCAGAAAGTAGATGCGGCTCTTGCGCGGTCGCACCAGCATCACCAGATCGGGATCGGAAGCGGCGTCGGTAGCCGCGGCAATCAGGCGCTCCTTGTTCTGATAGTGAATCGTGTGAAACCCAGATCCGTTCTCGGTGGACGCAATCGGCATCAGTTCCGTCCACCATTCCATCACGCGGTCGGCTTTGGAAAAGAAGCGATGTCCGCCGATGTCCATGCGATTGCCATTGTGGCGGATCGTACACGAGATGCCGCCAATGCGCTCGGTCGCCTCGAGGACGATAGGGCGTACATCGGAGCGGCGGAGCAGCTCGAGGGCAGCGGTCAGGCCGGCAGGGCCGGCTCCGATAATCACAGCGGTTTTCATGCGCAGAGTATCAATGTCAGCGAGCCACGTGCGGCAAGGTGAATTATCGGGTCCGGCAGGTGAGATGCGCTGGAGCGACGTTCAGGAAAGCTCATGTCTTTCTTATGTTCGCGTCTGAACGGGTTCAGAGCAACAGAAAGTTGCTCGTCCCCTGTTGCACCTGAGGCACCCTGGAACCGCCACGCTAGCTCGGCGTGATGATTCTCCCCGTTCCACCGCACGCGTCGCATTCTTCGTACAGCAGAAGATTCCCATTCCAGCCGATCGCCTTAAAGCCGCTGCCATTGTCGTTCAGGCTGATTCCGGTTGCGGCGCAAGCCGAGCAGAGTCCGTGAGCATGGCAATAATCGCGGTAAGTGGACGGCCTGCCTGCCTCGGCCTCTTTCGCGCGCCATCCTCTGGCCTCATTCCACCTCTTCTGGCCTGCCAGGTACCTGGACAGGTATTCGCCAGTAAACGAAACACCGCGTGGCATGAGAGCTGAACCCCTCGCGAAGTTCCAGCTTAACTCTGGATGGGACTGGGATGGGCGGCTTTGTCCGCGCTCGGTGAAGAAGTTGCTCCCGAGAGGGTCTCCCAGCCGCGGCGAGAAAGATCCCACCAGATCAGGTACCCGGCAATGGCGGCTGCGGCCAGCAGCGCAAACGCGACGAGCCAGGCGCTGAAAATCAGCTTGCCGATGCCGAAGAGGGTTCCGTAGACCAGAATGCAGCCCATGATGGTGTCGAAGGCGTTGGCACGGAAGTCCCGCACCGGCGGCAACTCGGGCGCGAGAGAGGCGATGCGCTGCCATCCGTGAACCATCGGATGGACGCGGCGATAGAAGGCGAGCAGGGTCGCTTCAGGCTCGGCGGGAGTGAAGAAGGTGGCAAGAATCCAGGCGATAGTCGTGACGCCGGCCGTAATAAGCGTGCTCTTGGCGAAGACGACGACGTCGCTGCCGGCGAAGTGAACATGGGAGAGCAAGAGGGTCACGACAGCGGCGACGATCATGGCGGAGATTTCGCTCCAGGCATTGATGCGCCACCAGAACCAGCGCAGCATGTAGACGGCGCCGGTTCCTGCGCCGAGATTGAGGACCAGCTGCCAGCCGGCGCCGATGGAAGTGAGGCGGCTGGCGACGTATCCGCTGCACAGTACGAGAAAGACCGTGATGATCTTACTGATGAGCACATAGTGGTGTTCGCTGGCTTTGCGCACGAGGAAGCGGCGGTAGAGATCGCTGACCAGGTACGACGTGCCCCAGTTGAGTTGCGTGCCAATGGTCGACATGTAGGCCGCGAGAAAAGCTGCGATCATCAGGCCGCGCAGCGCCGGCGGCAGAAAGTCGCGCAGCACCATCACGTATCCCTGCTGCGGATTGGCTGCATACGCCGCGCTGGGATGCAGGCCGCCGTTGGTGGAATACATCGCGAGGGCCACCAGGCCGGTGACGATCCAAGGCCAGGGACGCAGCGCGTAGTGTGCGATGTTGAACCAGAGCGTCGCGCCAAGGGAATGCTTCTCGTTCTTCGCGCTGAACATCCGCTGAGCAACGTAGCCGCCGCCACCGGGCTCCGCTCCCGGGTACCACGCTGCCCACCACTGCACGCCGATGTACATGAAGAAAGTGAGGAGCGGCAGGGTCCACAGATTGGGCGTGGTCAGGCCTGCATGGAAGTCCGGCAGGAACGAGAGGATGTTCGATGTAGGATGACCGGCCTGTCGTGTGGCCGTGTCCACAACCGCAAGGCGCAGGCGCAGCGCGGACATGCCGCCGAGGCGCGCGACAGCGACCCAGGCGAGGACCACGATCATCGTCATCTTGAGGGCGAATTGAAATAGATCGGTGACGAGGACGCCCCACAAACCGCCGAGGAACGTGTAGAGGCCGGTGAAGGGAACCAGGATGAAGATGCAGATGAACAGTGCGGTGTGGCGCGGCTCGCCGAGCGTGTAATGCAGGAGCGTGTGGCCGCCCAGCGAAAGCGTGAGCAAGCGCCCCTGAGCGATGACCGGGCCGAGGGTGACGGCGATGATGTCGACCATGGCGCGCGTAACCCAGCCAAGAATGAAGCAGTTCATCAACAGCCCGAGGTAAACGGCTTTGAACCCACGCAGAAAGGCCGCGGGACGCCCGCTGTAGCGAATCTCCACCAGCTCGACGTCAGTGAGAATTTCAGCGCGGCGCCAGTAACGCGCGAAGAAGAAGACCGTTGTCATGCCGGAAAGGCACAGACTCCACCAGATCCAGTTGCCGGAGATGCCTTGCGTGGCCACCAGCCCGCAGACAAACAGCGGCGTATCCGCCGCGAAGGTCGTGGCGACCATCGAAGTGCCGGCGAGCCACCACGAGACGTCGCGGCCCGAGACGAAGAAATCCTCCGTTGAGCCGCTCGCCTTGCTGCGGTAGTAAAGGCCGATCAGCAGATTGAAAAGCAGGTAGGCAGCGATGACGAGCCAGTCGAGATGAGTCAGGGGCATGAAGTTCCTGTGTGCCGAGGTTGCACACCAGTATAGACAGCGGCGCCACGCGGCCGGCGCGTGCAGAGACGGCGCGACTGTAGCACTTTGAGTAGACAGCGGCGGCGCCGAGTGCTCCCGCCCAAATTCTAGGTTGTGAGCGCGTGCTCTCGATCGTCGGTCGATTGGGCCCCGACAGAATGCATGAGACCCCCACGCGAGAGGCGATAGCGGCGCCCACGCCACAGAATCGTGCTGCCCAGGTAGCTTGCAGCCCAGCAACAGAAGCCCAGGAAATCGCGAACGGGGTAGAGCAGTATCGTTCGCGGCAGGTGGCGTTCCTGCACCGCCTGGGATCCAACCAGCGCGGCGAGAATCATGCGGTTCACGACGCTGTAGGCCAGCAGCGAGAGGCCGAAAATGGGTCGATGCATCGCGATGCCGGTGAGACATGCGAGGAATCCGAAGGGAACGCTGAAGGTGAGTGCCGTTCCCAGATGGCCAAGCGGCCGCGAGAAGCGCGTGGATTTCATCCAGCGTATCTGGTGCCGCAGCGACGCGGCGAAGCTCAGGTTCAGGATGATGTGATCGATCACGTGGTGCGAAAGCACCACCGTCTTCCCCTGGGCAGCGACCTGCGCCCCCAGAAGAAAGTCGTCGGAGCAGTACGGGCCAAGCACGCCGAAGCCCCCCATCCGCTGAACGCAGCTGCGGCGCACCGCCATGGTCGGCCCGAGAGCGAATTTCATGCCCTCCAGAAGATTCGCGGTGAGGACGCCGGAGGTCATCTCCACCGACATGCCGGCTGCCTCCAGCATCGACCAGAGGCCCTGGTCGGCGACGCCGCGATACAGGCACGTGACCGCTCCGACCTTCTCGTCGGCAAAGGGCGCGATAACTTCCCGGATGTAGTTCGGCGCGACACGCACATCGCTGTCGCTGATGATGAAGATGTCGTGCCGCGCGGCGGCATCCATCAGCTCCAGCGACGAAACCTTCGCGTTGATGTAGGTTACCTCGCCGGTGGACAGAAATCGCGCTGGAATATGTGGATAGCGGGCGGAAATGCTGCGAGCGATCTCAAGGCCCGCATCTGTGGCAGAGCGGGCGCAGAAGAGGATTTCAAAGTAAGGATAATTCTGGTTGAAGAAGGACTCGATGTGCGCCTCGAGATTCGGCTCGGCGCCGTCGAGAGGCTTCAGCAGGCTGACCGGCGGTGCAAACGAAACAGGGGCTGGAAGCGGGCGCTGACGGAGGAAGCGCAGAAGCCCCACAAGCGTGAGGATCGCAAAGATTGTCGAAGTCAACAGACCAAGGAGGCCGAGATCGAACAAAATCCGAATCATAAGTACGCCTGAGGATGGCTGCTTCGCAGGCCCCTCGACTCCCCGGCTGCCTCTAAGAGACTATCGTATGCTGACCCGTGCCAAAGCTTAAACCACGCTGAACTTCGCGTCCTCGCGCATCCACAGCGCCAGCTGGCGAAGCAGCCAGACGTTGCGTTCGAACAACGTGGTCGCGTAATGCAGGGCAGAAGTATGGTTGGTACTGCCGGCCTGCTGCAGGCCGTGACGGCTGCGCAGCTCCTCCATCATGCCGCTGCGATCATCGGTCATGTTGACGAGGATGTCGATCTCCAGATCCCTGGGCGATTCAAGCGCGGCCAGGGCTGAATAAAGAATCGTGTCCAGCGACTCAATCAGGAGTCCGGCCAGCTCTTCGCCGGCAAGCCCGGTCAGAGTCTCCGCGAAGAGGTAGACATTCTCCTCCAGGGCGCGCAACGTGCTCTCCTTGCGCTGGAACGAGATGGCGCGCGCCGCGAGGTCGGTAGCGATGGGCATCTTCAGCAGCGCCTCAAGAAATTCTGCGATGTGACGGCCCAGCTGGTTGACTGCCGCATGCAGTGGTTTCAGGTTGGAGGCGTCTCCCTGGCGCGCCGCGTCGATATACCGCCCCAGCACGCTAACCGTGCGCATCTGCTCGAGTGCCACCAGATCCAAAGCGGTTTCCGGCGAGTTGAGCGAGTTGTGCTGGATGTAGATCGGACAAGAGAAGTCCTGCTCGGGTGTGGGTGGCCATAATTTCGCCAGTCCCCTGGGCGCCCAGCGGAGGCCGGCCATCGCCGTCGCAGCCGCGGTCATGTTCAGCGCCAGGTACGTGTAGGCCATCCGTTGCGAAATGGACGCGCCGGATGCATGTAAGGCGGCCATGAAAAGCGGCACATGCGTCAGGCGCTCCGCGACCAACAGTATGCCAATCACCAGCCCTCCAACGCAGTTCGTCATGGCCTGGTACATCGCGATCTGTCGCGGCACGCCGACCATGTTGCCGGAAAGCATCGAGGTAGCCAGTGCCGAACCCAGTCCAAGTCCCGCAATGACCATCATGGCAGGGAAGTCGCCGAGCTGGCCCCCGCGGTTGATAGTGACCACGATGGCTGCGACCGCCGAAGAAGAATGAATAAAAGTGCGCATCAGCATGCCCAGCAGAAATGCGGCGTAGGGCCACCGTGCGAAGAAATCCGCGACGTGTGCGAACTGCGGAGACGACGCCAGCGGCTGGAAAGCCTGCTTCATCATTTCCAGGCCCAGAAAGAGCAACCCGACCGACATTCCGCTGGCGACTGCGGGTTTCCACGTCTTCGCCAGTTTGAAGGCGAGAATCAATCCCGTGATCCCAATCAGAAAGAGAATTGAAAGATGCAGGTCCGACGCCGCGATGAAGACCAGAAGCGCCGTGCCGATGTTGGCGCAGGCCAGCACAATCAGCGCCCGCGAAATTGGAAGCAGGCCCGTCGATACCATGCCGGAGAGAATGAACGCGACGACGGACGCGCTCTGCGTGATTGCGCCCAGTACCGCGCCCACCAGTCCCGCCATCGCTGGCCGATGCGTGAGCTGCCCCAGCGCCTGACGGAAGCGCTGGCCGCTCATTTGGCGCAAATTGTCCGATACTCCGCTCATGCCGGAAAAGAAGAAGGCGAGTCCGGCAAGATAGAGCGCAAGCAGTTCAAGCATGGGCGCATGCATAATACCAGCGGGCCTGGCGGTTCCTAATGAAAGCGCCGAAGTTGCGGCGCCCATGACCGGCAGTGGTAAGTTGACTCGGCATGGCCGAGATGGAAGAGGCTGGCCGGCAGGGAATCGATGAACCGACGGCAGTTTGTCACGAAAGGATCGCTGGCTGCTGCAACGGCGCTGTCGCACTCTCCGCTCCTGGAGAAACTGGTTTCAGATGCGGAGCACGACGACTCTTCGTGCAACTTTACGACCCACGACGCGGGCCTGACGCGGGTTTACGACGCCGCGCTGGCGACGTTGCGTGCCAACGTTGCGGGGCTGCCTGCATATCCCGGTCCTGTGTTGATCGAAGGCAGCGTCTACGTCGGCGTCTGGTTGGAGTGCGCGCCGCAGGAAGGCGCGGTCTACTGCGCATTGGGTTCGCAAATCGCCCGTGAGGTCGCACGGAACAATCACCTGATCTTCTTCGCCCTGCAAAAGGAAGATGGGCAACTACCGTGCAGCGTCAAGGCCAACGGTCCGGAATTTGGCCAGATCCAGATGGTCGTCCCGACCGCCGCTACGGCATGGGAACTGGCCCGCGCGGCGAACGACTCTGAGCTCCTGGAGAAGGCCTACGCCGCCTGCGGGCGCTGGGATGCGTGGCTGCGGCGCTACCGGAATACGCGCGGGACAGGGCTATGCGAGGGCTTCTGTACTTACGACACCGGCCAGGACAACAGCCCGCGCTGGAAGGGCGTTCCTAACCGCTGCCCCGACGGCGATGCGCGCCAATGCCCTCAGGCCGAGGGCCTGCCGCGGCTTTGCCCGGATCTTTCGGCCACCGTGTATGGCGGACGCGTGGCCCTGGCCGCGATGGCCAAGGCTCTGGGCAAAACCAGCGAGGCCGACCGGTGGGCAGAGGATGCGGAATCGATCCGGCGCCTTATCGTCGACAAGCTCTACGATCCGCAGGACGGCGCCTTCTATGATCTGGACGCGCAGAATCGATTCGTTCGAGTCCGAAGTACCGCGATCCTGGGCGTGCTCGGCGAGCACGTCGTTGATGTGGAACTCTTCGAGACAATCTGGCGCAGGCAGGTTCACAATCCCACGGCCTTCTGGGCGCCCTACCCGTTTCCGTCCGTCGCGCTCGACGATCCGGCCTTCGTGCGGCCCATCCCGCGCAACTCATGGGGCGGCGCGGCTCAGGCACTCACGGCTCTCCGCGCGCCTCGCTGGATGGAGCACTACGGCAAGCCAGGCGAGCAGGCTTGGCTGATGCAGCGTTGGCTGGAGGCGCTGCAGCGCGCCGGGGAATTTCGTCAGCAGATGGACCCCCTGACTGGCGAATTCACCCTGGCTGACCCCGGCGGATATTCGCCTGCAGCGCTGGTCTTTCTCGATTTTGTGTGGAGGCTGTCCGGCGTTCGCCGGCAGGACGATCAGTTCGAGTGGAATGTCCGCCCGCCCGCATCCCAGGGCCGCTCGAAGTTTGCAGCAACGATCGGCGCGGTGACGGGCGAGCTGATTTATGACGGACCCCATGCTGAACTGCGGTTGGCGGGCAAGCCGATCGCGGACGTCTCCGGGATAGTGCGACTGCTGACCACGACCAGCGGAGAACTGCACGCGGCAGTCGGGACGGCGGAGAACGAATCCGTCGTGACGATGCAACTTCCTGGGCGGCGCAGACGAACCCTGCGCATCGCGCCGAATCAGCGCCTCGATTTGCGTGCGGCGAGCGCATAGTCCATCCGGAACCCCCGCAGCCCAAAACCTTATACTGGCTTCAGCAATGGCTTCCTTCCTTCCTGTCGACGAGCAGCTGGACCTGCTGCAAAAGGGCGCGGCCGAAATCATCCGCGTCTCCGATCTCCGCGAGCGGCTGGAAAAATCGCGCCAAACCGGCGTTCCGCTCCGCGTCAAAGCCGGGTTCGATCCCACCGCGCCCGATCTGCACCTCGGTCACACCGTGCTGATGCGCAAGCTGAAACACTTCCAGGATCTCGGCCACACCGTCATCTTCCTCGTGGGAGACTTCACCTCGCTCATTGGCGATCCGTCGGGGCGCTCGGTCACGCGCAAGCAGATGACGAGGGAACAGATCCAGGAAAACGCGAAGACGTACACGGAACAGGTATTCCGCATCCTCGACCGCGACAAAACCGAAGTTCGCTTCAACTCCGAGTGGCTCGACAATCTTGGCTTCGAGGGCATGATCCGCCTCGCCTCGCACTTCACCGTCTCGCAGATGCTCGAGCGCGACGAGTTCCACAAGCGTTTCCAGGAAGAAAAGCCCATCGCCCTGCACGAGCTGCTCTACCCGCTGTCGCAGGGCTACGACTCGGTCGCCCTCAAAGCCGACGTTGAGCTGGGCGGCACCGACCAGAAATTCAACCTCATTGCCGGACGCGAGCTGCAGCGCAGCTACGGCCAGGAGCCCCAGATCGTCCTGATGACGCCGATCATCGAAGGCCTCGACGGTGTGCAGAAGATGTCGAAGTCTTACGGCAACGCCATCGGCATCCACGAGCCGCCGCAGGAAATGTATGGCAAGCTCATGTCGATCAGCGACGAAATGATGTGGCGCTACTGGACGCAGCTAACCGACCTGCGGCAATCAGAAATTGACCAGATGCGCGCCGACGTGGTTTCCGGTGTGCTGCACCCCATGGAAGCCAAGAAGCGCCTGGCCCGCACCATCGTTGCGGGGTTTCATTCGCGGGATGCCGCGCAGGCCGCGGACGAGAACTGGGCGCGCCAGTTCCAGCAGAAGAGCGACGACGTCGAGGGTTTGGAAGAAGTGCGCATCCCATATGCCGACATCGCAGGATTGTCATCGAACGGGAACCTCCAGATTCGTGTTCCGAAGCTTCTCCTCCGCGCAGGCCTCGCCCAATCGGGCGCCGAAGCGACGCGCAAACTGGCAGAGAACGCGGTCCGCATCGACGGCGAAACCATCTCCTCTCCCACGATTGAAGTCGCCGCGCTCCCCGCCCGCTTCACCCTTCGCGTGGGCAAACGCGCCAAAATCGCCGCCATCGAGTAGTTCTACCGAATCACCTTCAGCGCGGCCCGGAATAACTCATCGAAATCCTCGCCTGCCGCCTTGTTCTTCTCGACTGCTGTCTCAATCGCCTTCTGTGCGGCTGGCCGCTGGTAACCGAGATTCACCAGCGCGGACAGCACATCCTCCGCCGCTGGAGCCAACGGCCGCGCCGCCGGAGCAGCTGCAGCCAGATCCTCCAGTTTCTCCTTCAGCTCCACCACCAGCCGCTCCGCCAGCTTCTTGCCCACGCCCGGAATCCGCGTCAGCGTCGCATGATCCTGCGCACGAATCGCCTCGACCGTTCGTTCGGGATTCAGTCCACTCAAGATCGTGATCGCCAGCTTCGGCCCTACGCCCGACACCGTGATCAGCCGCTCAAACAACCGTTTCTCGTTGCGATCGAGAAATCCATACAGCGCCAGCGTGTCTTCCCGCACGTGGGTGTAGACATACAGCGCGACCTCGCCGCCTTCCTTCGGCAGCGCAGTGAACGTCGGCACGCTGATGGTCACGTCGTAGCCCACGCCACCGGCTTCGACGATGGCCTGCCCCGGTTGCTTCGAGAACAGCCGCCCGCGTAAGTGCGCAATCATTTGGGATTCACGCTCTTTCCACCAATCTATCCCCCCGCACTCCTGTTGCCTGTTGCCTACTGCCGGTTGCCTGCGTTTGGATAAACAGCAATCCGGTGGGTGCGCATCTCAGCCTGCAGCAACCCACCGCCCATAGCCGAGGTGATGACCTGCGATTTTCCAACCGGCATGTGGCACTCGATGCACTTGCCCCGGATGCTTTCCCCCATCTGCTTAAACCGCCCACAGGCGCGCACAGCGTGGCACGTCAGGCAGCGTCCTGAAAACGAGTCCGCGCTCTCCTGGATTCGGTGCACGTTGTGGCAGGTCGAACAGGTCAGCTTCCCGCTCTGGTAACACTTGCTCGCCTTCAGCGCACCCACCTGATTGCCATGGACGTCCACCGGCGTATTGGCCGGCGGCGCCGTGATTTTCAGATTGCCGGCGATATCATCGCCCGCCTGAAACGATAGCGCCGGCGCAGTCGGCTCCCCCGGACCTGCATGGCACAGCGCGCACAGGTCCAGTTGCCGGTCGCGGGCCAGCCGCGCCGGGTTCACAATTGCGATTTCCCTGGATCCAGCGGCCGGAGGGTTCGCCCCCTGCTCGCGCTCCACATGCTCGCGGCCCGGTCCATGACACCGCTCGCAGCCGATCCCCAGCACGAGGCTGTCCCGCCGATAGCGATTGCGCGGCGGCGCTGGGGTCCCCGACACGCCTGTTGTTGGGGCGGGCCAGGGAGCCATCGAATCGAACCGCGTCATGTGGCATTCGATGCACCGCGGCTCGACCAGACGATCGAAATTCACCTCTCCATCCACGTATCCAGGGCTGTTGATCCACTCATGCGAATAGGTCCAGTACGAGACCGGCAACTCGAACAGCTCATCGCCCTTCCAGTAGAGGTAGCTCTGCCCATGCCGGCCCGATCCCACCACGACGTCGAATTTCTCCGCTCGCCCGGACAGGTTCTGGGGATCCCGAATATCAACCGCGCTCTGAAAAAATCCATCATCCGCGGCAATCATCGCGAAAATCAGATTGGGATTCTGCGTGCGCAGCACGTTCTTCCCGGGCGTAAAGTTGCCAAGGATGGTCTTTGCGCTCGGCAGGCTCGAGTCGAGATAGTGCGGCGTGGCGAAATAGGTCTGCGCTTCCTTTTCATGGCACGACGCGCATGCCGCGTCACCGGCATAGGCACTATCCGGCGGCGGCGCTTTGACTCCCGTTGTCGCTGCCTGCTCTGCTGCGGGCGCCTGCGGTGCTGACTGCGTCGTAGTCACGGCAACCAGAGCTGCCAGAAGCAGCCCCGAGAGCAACCTCCGCACCTGAATCGGGACCGTTACTTCCTGGTCCACTGGTCCACCCAGTCATTCACCGTCTTGTACCAGAGCTGTGAGTTCTGCGGCTTCAGCACCCAGTGGCCTTCATCGGGGAAGTACAGCATTTTCGACGGCACCTTCATCCGCTGCAGCGTGTCGAACAACTGGTACCCCTCCGACACATCCAGCCGGTAATCGAGCTGGCTGTGTACGACCAGGGTCGGCGTCTTAAAGTGTGTCTCCGCCAGCATCGGCGACCACTCCCGATAGAGCGCCCGGTTCGTCCACGGCGTTCCCTTGAACTCCCACTCGTTGAACCACAGCTCTTCCGTGGTTCCATACGCCGACTCGCTGTTAAACATTCCGTCGTGGCTCACGATGCACTTGAAGCGGTCGGTGTGCCCCAGCACCCAGTTCGCCATGTAGCCGCCGTAGCTCGCGCCCAGCGCGCACTCCCGCGTTTTGTCGATAAACGAAAAGTGTTGCTCGGCGTAATCGAGGCCACGCATCAGGTCGATATACGGCTTGCCCCCCCAGTCGCCGTTCACGCGATCGACAAACGCCTGGCCGTATCCGGTTGAACCGCCGGGATTGATCATCACGACGACGTACCCGTTCGCCGCCAACAGTTCAGCATTCCAGCGATAGCTCCAACTGTCGCCCCAGGCGCCCTGCGGCCCGCCATGAATGAGGAACTTCACCGGATATTTCTTGCTCGCGTCAAAGTCCGGTGGGCGGATGATGAATCCCTGAACCTTGACACCGTCGATGGAGGGGAACCAGAAGGACTCCATCTTCGGAAGGTCGAGCCGGGCGAGGATCGCGCCGTTGAGGTGTGTGAGCGGAGCAAAGGCATGCTCGTCGGAGCCCTCCCAAACGGCTTGCTCGGTTGGCTGCGTGGAAGGCCGATGGACAGGCGCGGAGTGTTGCGCCGAGACGACGGGGTCCACATTGGTAACGCAAGTGGTTGTCGACCCCAAATTGATTCGATGTATCTCCCCTGGTTCTGAGACAGTCATGCGGCTGGCGACGAGAATCGAACCATCTGTCGTTAGGTGTAGATCGCTGTACTCACCTACGGAAGGATTGCAACTTTCGTGAACCAGGGAGACATATTCGCGCCCGAAGACGCTCGTCTTGAAGACCGGTTCCTCGCCCTTGTCCCCGGCCGTGAAGTAAATGAAACGCGAATTCGGTCCCCACGCTTCTTCGTCCACCCAGCGATCGAAATTCGGCAGCACCTCCCGCATCGTTTTCGTCCCGCGGTCATACACGACCAGCCGGAACCGATCGCTCTCATACCCGGGCCGCTTCTGCATCCGCCACGCGATCCACTTTCCATCCGGCGAATACCGCGGCGTGAAATCCCCGCCGGGACTGGTCGAAATCTTCACCGGCTGGGCTTGCGTGTTCGGGTTTCCCAGGTCGTCGAAGAGCCGCAGCGTGAAAATGTCCACATTCGTGCTCAGTGCCGGGTCATCGACTTTCTTCTCTTCGAAGGCAATTTCTTTCCCATCCGGAGAAAAATCCCATCCGTCCGGCTCGCCCAGCGAGAACGGCGGCACATCGTGCGTATCCCCTGGATTCAAGTCGCGAAACGACCCATCCTCCGTCGACGCCAGAAACAAATGGCTCCGCTTGTCGTCCGTAAAGGCGTTCCAGTGCCGGTAGAGCAGCGCGGTAAAGATCTTCGCCTTCACCTTCGACTGCTTCTGCTCGTCGTCCTTCAGTTTGTTGCAAGCATTCTCATCCGCTGCCGGAACAGCGGCCCCGCCCGTTGCGCTGCACTCCGGATACACCGATGACGTAAACAAAATGTGCTTCCCATCCGGCGACCAGGTTACGTTATCCGCCTCGGTGCTGATGTGCGTGAGCTGCCGCGGCTCGCCCATGGTCCCTGTGGCTGTATCAAACGAAGCCAGCCAGATTTGCTGGTTCCCGTCGCGTGCCGTCAGAAAGGCAATCTGTTTCCCGTCCGGCGAAAATCGCCCCCGGCTCTCGCCCGCCGACGATGCTGTCAGCGGCGTCTCTTCGCCACCCGCTACCGGCACAATCCACAGATGTGACGTCTTCGTGTTCTTCTCAAGATCCACATCCGTCGCCGAGAACAGCACCCACTTCCCATCCGGCGAAACGGCAATATCCATGAGCCGCCGCATCTTCATCATGTCTTCGAAGGTCATCGGGCGCTTGCCGGCCGACGGTGGCTCCTGGCCAGCTCCGTTCGGTGCCGAAGCCGATGTCTGTGCTCCTATGGCCAGCGACGCCAGCAGCGCAGCCGCAATCCACAATGGTCCCCTCATCTCTTGGCCTCTCGATCGCAACGGACTATCCTAAACCGCGCAGTACCTACACCGCCCGGGTGGGCGCGTTCATCGCAGCCGAACTGTGCGGCAGGGCTTCCCGATCCATCGCCGGTTCTGAATGGTCTTCGGGCTCGGCGGCGGGCAGCTCGATCACCACCGCAGCCCCGCGCGGATGCACATTGAGTGCGGAAATCTCCCCGCCATGTTCGCGGATAATCGAGTAGCAGACGCTCAGTCCCAGCCCCATACCCTCGCCCTGGTCACGCGTCGTATAAAACGGATCGAAGACGCGCCCCGGCTGTGCAAATCCTGGCCCGCTATCCGTGAACGTCACCTGGACGTTGTGGCCGACGGACGCGGCTTCGACCGTCAGCCGACGCTCGACTCCATCGGGTGAATCATTCATCGACCCAATCGCGTTCTTCACCACCTGCAGAAAGACCTGGCGGATCTGATCCCCGTCCGCCTTCACCCGCGCCAGATCCTCGGGAATTCGCAGCAGCAGATCGATGTGCGCGCCTTCCAGATCGTGGCGCGCCAGCCTGTCGATATCGCGCAGTAGCAGTTCAACGGAAACGGGCTCGCGATTGCCCGGAGATGCCTTCCGGAACCGGATCAGGCTCTCGATGATTTGCTTCATCCGCCGCGCCTCGTTCAGAATCACCAGCGCCTGATCGTGGATTGCCCCCTCGTTGTCCGTCATTAATTCTGCATAGCCGGTGATCACGGTCAGAGGATTATTCAGTTCGTGGGCCACCCCACCGGCCAGCTGCCCCAGGCCCGCCAGCCGCTCCGCCTGCAGCAGCCGGCGCAGCAGGATCTGATGTTCCCGTGCCGTCCCAATGCGTGCAATCAGCAGCTCCAGCGGCAACACATCCTCGGTCAGCAGCGGCTGGTCTGGCTCGCGCAGGCCGGTCAGCAGCAGCGCGCCGAGCAGCTCCTGATCGCGTCCCCGGATGGGAATCGCATGCACCCGGCAAAAGTTCATCTGCAGCAGTTCGTCGCCTGGCTCCATCAGCGGCGTCAGATCCAGCAGCACCAGGTGCCCGATCTGCTGTGTATACAGCCTCTTCTCGCCGATCTCCCTCACCTTCTCGTCAGGGGTCCGCCGCGCCATTGCGTCCAGTGCCTCAGCCAGCGCGCCCTCGATGCCGGCACGACCTGCCAGATGGAAACGGCCCCCAGGGCTGCGCACGATGATCGACGCCTGACTGAACCGGCTGGCCCCTGTGATCGCCTCGCAGATCGGATCGTACTGGCTGCCGTCCTCCTCAAACGGCATCGCCTCCAGGAAAATCTCCGTGTACTTCTCCATCTCCACTCGCGCGCGCCGGTCCCGCAGCTGTCCTGCTTTGTTTGACGCGATCTCGTCCTCCAGCACCAGGACGATCATTCCGACCGCCGCGATCACCTTCATCAGGTTCAGCGCCCGTACCAGCAGGATGGGCGCTCCGGTCGCTCCCATCAGCGGTACGAGCATCACCGGCAGCGACCACGCCACCAGTCCACCAACCGTGAACACCACACCCGCGCTTACGCGCTGGAAAGCGATGGCAAACAGAAGGGCTGTGACCAGCAGGATGCCGCTCTGAGCCAGCGCCAGCACCCCGGCGTACCTTCCCTGGAGCGTTAGCCAGACACCGACTCCGCCCACAACCGCCACCAGCAGCAGGCCCAGCCATACCGGCAAGAGATGCTTTTTGAGGCTCCAGCCTGCTCCAATCAGAAGCGTCACGAACACACAGGCCAGCAGAAGCGCTCGCGTCCGTGGCCCGGGGGCGGAATCGATCGACACCAGAATCGTAAACAGGATCAACGGCGCGGCAAACGCCGCAACGCACGGAATACGGAATCTCCGGCCGAAATGCTGCGGCGCCATCGATCCCAGAAACATGATCGCCGCCATGAGCATGGTTACGCGGGAAACCGCCAGCCACATCCCCGCCTGCTCGCGTCCGAAAACCTCCATCTCCAGCTGGATCGCCGCGAACATCCAGCCCACCAGCCAGAGCAGCTGCCGCCGCCGCGCCGTGGGAGCGTCGCCAGCCCGCACCCGCAGTGGCGGTAACGACCGCCTTTGCAGCCACAGCGCGCCGAACACCGCCACCAACACGAACAGCAGAATCAGCGTCGGCGCCCTGTAGAGATCCATGGTGATCGGTAGGTCTCCGTGGAGGATGTCCCGAGTTTAGTCGTTCGCCAGTCCCCTGAAAATGCACAAGTTGGTGCGCCCTCCTGCATTTCGAACCTGTTTCGCCGCACCCGGATTTTCTCTTCCTGTGCCCGCAACCTTAACCCGCGTCGCTTCCGCTGCGTCTATCCTGATGAAACAGGAGCCGCATCGTGCCTCTCGCCGTATTCCGCCGTTTGATCCCAGCCCTTCTCGCCGCACCCATGATGCTGCTCTCTTCCTTCGCGCTTCACGCCCAGGCTTCCTATACCTCCATGCCCCTCGATCAGGGATTCGGCCCGCTTGACCAGTCACAGCCCGAGATGCCGGTGCAGCAGATCATCACCGAGTTCACTGCGAAGGAAGCCGTTTTTCGCCAGGCCCTCAACAACTACACGTGGCAGCGCAGCGTCCGCGTCGAGACGATTGACGACGACGGCAAGCCCGACGGCCAGTATTACCAGGTGGTGGACATAGCCTTCGACGACGAGGGCCGCCGTACCGAGCGCGTCCTCGATGCACCGGCCAACTCCCTCACCCGCGTCATGATGTCCCCGGCTGACTTCTCCGACATCGAAGAACGGCTGCCCTTCGTCCTCACCACTGAGGACGCCCCGCAATACGACGTCACCTACGTCGGCAAGCAGAAAATCGACGAGATCGATACCTGGGTCTTCGACGTCAGGCCCAAAATCATCGAAAAGAAAAAGCGCTATTTCCAGGGCCGCATCTGGGTCGACCAGAAAGAGCATCAGATCGTCGTCACCAACGGCAAAACCGTCCCCGACGACGTGCGCCCTGGCCATGAAGACCTGTCCATGCCCTTCGTCACCTATCGCCAGCTCGTCGATGGAAAATACTGGTTCCCTGTCTACACCCACGGCGATGGCGTTCTGCACTTCGCCGCCGGACACGGCTATCTCAGCCAGGACGTCCACATGCGCGAGACGCTGAAATACACCAACTACCACGAATTCCACACCAGCATCCGCGTCATCTACCAGGGTCAGGACATCACCGGCAATCCGCAAAAGACGCCGCCTGCCGGACAGACGCCCTCGTCGCAAACACAGCCGCCTACGCCGCAAACACCGGCAAAACCCCAGTAGACGATCTTTCACCGACCTCAATCGCAGGTGCGCTCGCCGTGCAGCGGGACGGACGGCGTCACACCCGCCACGTGTCGGCACGCCAGTTCCGGATCCGCTCCTTGATCTGCTTGCGGTTCAGGTTCTCGGCGTGGGCTTGCCTGGCCAGGGCTACGACTTCATCGTCCCCCGCAAACCGTAACCCAATCAACTGATCCTCGCTCAGCTGCTGCATCTGCTTCTGCCATTCCGGCGGCGCCATCGCCTGCAGCCGCAACCGCTCCTCCAGCCGGATCACCCGATCCTGCACCTTCAGCGGATACTGCCGCACGCGCAGCCACAGAACAATCAGCGCCAGCGACAAAATCAGCACCCAGACATGATGGAAGTTGCGCACATGAAGCAGGCTGACAATTGCGACGATCAGGTTGATCAGCACAATCAGCCCAAGGACCATAAACCACGCGTCAGTCCGCGCATGGTTCTTCAGATTCTGCGGAGTTTTTTCGCTCATAAGGATTCGCAACCGGATTCTACGCCGTGCGGCGTCGAGTCCCGGCTCGCCAGCGTCACCCCGGCAGATCCTGCCGCCGTCGCTGTCCGTTCCAACCCTCGCATTTCACTGTTTGGCTGCCCTGGTTCCCCCTCCGCTGGAACCCTTTGCCCTGGCCTTCCGCCCCTGGTACCATAGAGCCAGTAATCCCACCGGATTCTGCCGCCCCATCGCGCGTGGCAGTCCGCATCCCTCGGAGGAAATTCCTTGCCCGCACCCGAAAAGTTTCTTTTTACCTCGGAATCTGTAACCGAAGGCCATCCCGACAAAATCGCCGACCAGGTTTCCGACGCCATCCTCGATGCCTGCCTTGAACAGGACCCCTACAGCCGCGTGGCCTGCGAGACCCTCACTGCGACGGGCCTCGTCGTCATTGCCGGCGAGATTACTACGCGCGCGTATGTCGACTTCCAGGCGCTGGTCCGTGGTGTCGTCTCGGCCATCGGCTACGACAACGCTGTCTACGGATTCGACTCCAATACCTGTGCCGTGATCTCCACGATCAACAAACAGTCCGGCGACATCGCCATGGGAGTGGACACCGGCGGAGCAGGCGACCAGGGCATGATGTTCGGCTATGCGACGAACGAGACGCCCGAGCTGATGCCCACGCCAATCTCGCTGGCCCACAAACTGACTCGTCGTTTGTCCGAAGTCCGCAAGTCCGGCAAGCTTCCCTACCTTCGCCCCGACGGCAAGAGTCAGGTCACCGTCGAGTACGACGCCAATCACAAGCCTGTCCGCATCGACGCCGTTGTCATCTCTACCCAGCACGCCGAAACGGTCGCCAACGAGGAACTCCGCGCCGACATCCTCAAGCACGTCATCCAGGCTGTGCTCCCGGCCGAACTTCTCGACGAGAACACCAAGTACCACATCAATCCCACCGGCCGCTTCGTCATCGGCGGACCCATGGGCGACACCGGACTCACCGGCCGCAAGATCATCGTCGACAGCTACGGCGGCATGGGCCGGCACGGCGGCGGCGCCTTCTCCGGCAAGGACCCGACGAAGGTCGATCGCTCTGCCGCGTATGTGGCCCGCTACATTGCTAAGAACATCGTCGCGGCAGGCCTCGCCGAGCGCTGCGAAGTCCAGCTCGCCTATGCCATCGGCGTCGCCGAACCGGTCAGCGTCCGCGTCGACACCTTCGGCACCGGCACCATCTCTGAACCGGAGCTCGTCGCGCTCGTCCGCAAGAACTTCTCGCTGACCCCAAAGGGCATCATCGAAAGCCTGAATCTCCGCCGTCCCATCTATCGGAAGACAGCAGCCTACGGCCACTTCGGACGCGTCAACGAACCCGACTTCACCTGGGAAGCGACCGACAAAGCTGCCACCCTGCGCGAGCAAGCCGCCGCGAAAAAGGAAGTCGCGGTCGCGAAGTAAATTTCATTCGCAGAAAATGAAAGGCAGGTCCTCGGACCTGCCCTTTGCACCGCGCCCCTTTGCTCGTTCGCGCTTCCTCTCACGCCACCGGTTCCATCCGCGCGGTGAAATGCCTTAGAAACGGCGCCTCAAATGTCAGCCGCATGCCGCGAATCTTGTCGCGGTTCTTCCAAACCTCCAGGATCACCTCCACCAGGTAATCGATGTGGCTCTGCGTGTACACGCGCCGCGGAATCGCCAGCCGCACCAGGTCCATCTGGGCCGCGCCCGCGAACATTAACGTGCCAATCTCCACCGACCGCACCCCACCCTCCAGGTACAACTCGCAGGCCAGCGCCACACCCGGAAACTGCTCCGCCGGAATATGCGGCAAAAATGCCCGAGCATCGAGGTAAATTGCATGTCCACCTGGCGGCTGCACGATCGGCACGCCCGCCGCGGCAATATGATTCCCCAGGTATGCCGTCGATGCGATCCGATACCGCAGATAGTCCTCCTCCAGCGCCTCCTGCACGCCCACCGCGATCGCCTCAAGATCCCGCCCTGCCAGGCCGCCGTAGGTCGGGTAACCCTCCGTCAGGATCAACAGGTCCTTCTCCTGCTGCGCCAGCTTGTCGTCGTTGGTACACAAGAAACCGCCGATATTCGCCATGCCGTCCTTCTTCGCGGACATGGTGCACCCGTCTCCGTAGCTGAACATTTCCTGCGCAATCTCTTTCGGCGTTTTGTGCTCGTATCCCTTCTCGCGCAGCTTGATGAACCAGGCATTCTCAGCGAACCGGCACGCGTCGAAATAAAGCGGAATGCCTGCCCGCCGGCAAACCGCGCTCACCGCGCGCACGTTTTCCATCGAAACCGGCTGACCGCCGCCTGAATTATTGGTAACTGTGAGCATCACCACGGGAATCCGCTCGCGCCCCACTCGCGCGATCAACGCTTCCAGCGCCGCCACATCCATGTTTCCCTTGAAAGGGTGCGCCAGGGCAGGTTGACGTCCCTCCGCCGTTAACAGATCGACAGCCTCCGCCCCGGTAAATTCCACATTGGCTCGCGTCGTGTCGAAATGCGTATTGTTCGGCACCACCGAGTCTTTCCTGCACAACACGCCGAACAGAATCCGCTCTGCAGCGCGGCCCTGGTGCGTCGGGATCACATGCTTGTACCCAAAAATCTCCTGAACCGAATCGCGGAACCGAACGAAGCTGCGGCTTCCCGCATAGCTCTCGTCGCCCTCCATGATCGCCGCCCACTGATGCGTGGACATTGCCCCCGTCCCCGAATCCGTCAGCAGATCGATCAGCACATCGTCGGCCGGCAGAAGAAACATGTTGTAGTACGCGGCCTTCAGCAGCTTCTCGCGCTGCGCGCGCGTGGTCCAGCGAATCGGTTCCACGCTCTTAATGCGAAACGGCTCGATAATCGTCTTGATGGGCACGCCACAACTCCGATGGCTCGTGGAACAGATTCGTCGTCACGAAGTGTACAGGGATCGCTCGGCAAATCGGGGAACAGCGCTCTCGGAAGGCTCGTTTTGCGCCGGGTTATGATGAACCGTCGTAACCGGCCCGAAATTTGGCCCCAACCCTGGAAAGACATGACCCTAAAGTGCCTTGTCGCGTTCCTCGCCTTATCTTTGGTCCCTTTCGCCGCGATCGCTCAGGCTCCCTCGTCGATCACCCCAGAGCAGGCTATCGCGCGCGTTCTTGGCCCAGGTCCCATCCAGTCCGTGTGGTTCGACCCGGCTTTCCTGGCCCAGGTTCCCATCGCGCAAGTCCAGCAGGTCGTCGACCAGTACACCAGCCAGTCCGGAAAGTTCCAGCGCATCGATAAGTCCGACGATGGCTACACAGTCTTCCTCGAGCGCGCCAGCTTCCCCGCCAAGGCCGCTCTCAATCCGCGGGGCCAGTTCACCATGCTCTGGTTCGGCAACGCGCAGCCGCTCCACGCCGTGCCGCTTGAGGACAGCATCAAGCCCTTCAGCCAGCTTCCCGGCAAAGTCGCCCTCGTCGTGGAAGCCGACGGAACAGTCCGCGCCTCCCTCAATCCCGATCAGGCCCTCGCCGTTGGCTCTGCCTTCAAGCTCGCCATCATCAACGCGCTCAAAGCGGAGATCGCCGCGAAGAAGCACCATTGGGACCAGGTTGTGTTTCTTAATCCCGCATGGAAGTCCCTGCCCAGCGGCGTCATTCGTACCTGGCCCGATCAAACTCCGCTCACCCTCGCTACACTCGCCAACGAGATGATCTCCATCAGCGACAACACTGCAGCCGACGCTCTGCTTTCCATCGCCGGCCGCGACAACGTCGAGGCGGTTTCCCCGCGTAACCGGCCCTTCCTCTCCACGCGTGAAGCCTTCACCCTCAAAGATCCCGCCAATGCTGGACTTTTGGCGCGCTATCGCGCTGCCGATCCAGCAGGCCGTCGCGCTCTGTTGCCCGCAATCGACAAGCTGCCCCTTCCCGACGTCGCCATTTTCGCTTCGGGCAAGCCTGTCGCTACCGACATCGAGTGGTTCTTCACCCCTCTGGAGCTTTGCACCCTGATCGATGGCGTCCGCGACCTGGGAGCCATGCAGATCAATCCCGGCGTTGCCACAAAAAAGGACTGGCAGCAGATCGCCTATAAAGGCGGATCGGAACCAGGCGTCCTGAACCTGACCACTGCCCTTACCGCGAAGAACGGCCGCCATTACTGCGCGAGCGCTACCTGGAACAACGACGCTTCCCTTGAGGACAGCAAGTTCTTCACGCTCTATGGAGGTGTACTCAGTTCACTGGCTGCCGAAGTGGCGAACGAGTGATGCACGTAGATGCGGAAGTCGGATCTGCCCCTCCCTACGGAGTTTTAAACGTCCGAAACAGCAGCATGCACCCCGTAAGCGCCAACAGGAGATACGAAAGTCGATTCGCCACCAAGATGGCAGGTTTGATGTCGCCATCGTAGCGCAGCAAATCATACCAGTCGAACACCCACGACTTGAGAATCCGCGTCAGCAGATACGAGGGAATCAGAAGCGTCACGAACATCGCCATAATCAACCAGACCTGACCGTGGGTTCCCGCCCAGTCTGGAAACAGCTTCTGGCACACCCACAGCGGCACGAACTGCATATCGCTGAATACGCCGGACTGGCCGCCAGGAAAGCCAGCCCACGAGTCCAGAATCTTGTAGGTAACCCAGGCCAGCGGAAATCCCAGTCCCGTTGTTGCGGCATTCACCGTAGTCACAGCAATCAGCGTGCGCATGATGGGCGGCTTCAGTCGCGCCTGCAGGTAGATCATTTCAATAATGATCACCAGCAACAGAAAAAAGAGCATGGTCTGGTACGTGACAGGCAGCATGGGGATGCCGGCGTCCGCGCGAGCCGTCGCCGGACAGCAAGCCACAACCGCCGCTGTCAGCAGTACCCCGGCGACGCTGCCCCTGGTTTTCGGTAACATGGCCGGAATCATACCATCGGCTCGCAGGAGGAGAATTGCACTTGAGTGTCAGTCATCGTGTCGTTGCGGTTTCCTGCTCCGCACTACTTTACGCAGGGATTGGTGTTGCCCACGCGTCCGGTCCCATACCGAAACGGCCGTCTCAGTCAGCCCCGTCCTCGTCCGTCCAGGTTCATGCGCAGCCCGACATCGACTGGGCCGCTTACAACGGTAACGTCGACGGCCAGCACTACTCTGCGCTCGCGCTCATCAACCGCACGAATGTGGCCCAGCTCAAGGTTGCCTGGCAGTTCGACACGGGAGAAAAAGGCAATCTCGAAACCAACCCCCTCGTCGTCGGACGTGTCCTCTTCGGCTATACGTTCACCGGGAAAGTCATCGCGCTCAACGCCGCTAACGGCTCCCTGCTCTGGACTTTTGACTCGGGAGTCAAAAACAGCCAGCCTTCACGAGGCTTTGCGTACTGGACGGATGGCAAGAACCCCCGGCTTTTTGCGGGCGTGCTGAACTTCCTCTACGCACTCGACCCGGCCACTGGAAAATCCATCCCCGACTTTGGCGAAGACGGCCGCATCGATCTCCGCAAAGGTCTGCGCGGCGATTACGAACAGCAATCCGTCGCCCTCACCACCCCCGGCATTGTCTACAAGGACCTCATCATCGTCGGCGGCCGCAACCCCGAAACCCATCCCGCTCCTCCCGGCGACATCCGTGCTTTCGATGTCCGCACCGGCGCCCTGCGCTGGAGCTTCCACACCATTCCGCGTCCCGGCGAAATCGGCTACGACACCTGGCCGCCCGACGCCTGGAAAGATGCGGGCGCAGCCAACAACTGGGCTGGCATGACGCTCGACGCCGCGCGCGGCATCCTCTATGTCCCCACTGGCAGCGCGGTTTTTGATTTTTACGGCGGCGATCGCATTGGCAACGACCTCTTCGCGGACACGCTGCTCGCCCTCGATGCCGCCACCGGCAAGCGTCTCTGGCATTTCCAGGGCGTGCATCACGACATCTGGGATCGTGACTTTCCCGCGCCGCCTGCGCTCGTCACCGTCGACCGCGGCGGCCAACTCATCGACGCTGTCGCGCAGACCACCAAGCAGGGTGTCGTCTACCTGTTCGATCGCGTTACCGGATCGCCGCTCTTCCCCATCGAGGAACACGCTTACCCGCCGAGCGACGTCCCGGGCGAAAAGACCTCGCCCACCCAACCCATGCCCGTTGCGCCCGCCCCCTACGCGCGCCAGCGCCTCACCGAAGACATGCTCACCAACCGCACGCCCGCCGCCCACGACTGGGCTCTACAGACCTTCCGCACTTTTCGCAGCGACGGCCAGTTCATCCCCTTCGGTGTCGATCGCCAGACCATCGTCTTTCCCGGCTTTGATGGCGGCGCTGAATGGGGTGGTCCCGCCGTCGATCCTGCTGCCGGCGTTCTTTACGTCAACGCCAACGAAATGGCCTGGACCGGTGGCCTGACCCCCTATAACCCGAACGCCGGCGCAGGCGCGAAAACCTATCAGGCCCAGTGCTCGATCTGTCATGGAGTCAACCGCACCGGCTCGCCCCCCGCTTTCCCATCGCTTGTCGGCGTCACCACGCGACTCACCGACGCACAGATCACCGACGTGATCACTCACGGTCGTGGCCGGATGATGGCGCTGCCCAGCGTCGACGCCGCCAAAATTGCCGAGCTTCTCGAATACCTCAAATCCGCTGGCTCCGCTCCCTCGGAACATGCGCAGGACACCATGCCTGGTGGCCCCAATATGCAGTACGGCTTCACCGGCTACCGCAAATTCCTCGACCCCGATGGCTATCCCGCCATCGCGCCGCCCTGGGGTACGCTCAGCGCCATCGACCTCAACACAGGCGAATATCTCTGGAAGATTCCTCTGGGCGAATATCCGGCGCTCGCCGCGCAAGGCATCGCCAACACCGGCTCGGAAAACTACGGCGGCCCTATTCTCACGGCTGGCGGCCTCCTCTTCATTGGCGCAACCTCCTACGACCGCAAATTTCGCGCCTTTGACAGCAGCTCGGGCAAGCTCCTCTGGGAAACGCAACTTCCCTTCGCCGGCATCGCCACGCCCGCTACCTATTCCATTGAGGGCAAACAGTATGTCGTGATCGCTGCCAGCGGCGGACGCGATCCTCAATCTCCCGTTGGCGGCATGTACATCGCGTTCTCGCTGCCATGACCTACACCGCGTGGCACATTCTTCGGCTTCAAGTCCCGCTCAGCGTTCCGCCTCAACCCACCCGAAAGCGCCGGGAAAATGTTCGAAATCCGGCAGTTTTTCCCGTTCCAGGTAGATCGACAGGATGTCGAAGCGCGTCTCCACTTCACGGTTCGGAAGCTGTCGCAAGTAATGTCGTGCCAGCCGGCGCAGCACCCGCCGCTTGCGACGATCGACGGCCATTTGCGCAGGAGCGACCGCGCGCGTGGTGCGGGTCTTCACCTCGACAAAACACAACGTATCGCCGTGCCACGCGATCAGGTCGAGATCGCCCGGCGCTCGCGAGGAATGCCAGCCGCGAGCCACCACGACGTAGCCTCGGCGCATCAGCCAGAAAAACGCTGCCCGCTCGCCCTCGACACCAGTGGTCAGGTGAGCGGCGCGTTCTGGACGCCGTCGCGCGGCCGCCCGCTCGATCGCATTCACCGCCGACTCCATCAGATTGACACGGACCTGGAGAAGCATTGGCGCTATTGTGAGGTGCGTAGCCCCGCCTCGCAATGAACCTTCGTCACCGCCACATCACCAAAGTCCTCATGACAACTAAACAAGGGAACAACCCCGGCGTTCAGCGCAACAGGAGCAAATAGATTCCCACCGCAACCCCGAACAAAGCCAGCGTCAGCGCCAGGAAAACGGCGTTGCGCGAGATCCGCCCAGGAATCCACGCGCCCGAGCGCAGTTCCCGGACCGTGCGGAAATGCTCGATCACCGCCGAAACGTTGACGATGACACCCAGCGCGACCAGCCCGACTCCCGAATAGACCGAAAGCCCGGTCGGATGCGGGGCCGCGGCCTGATTTCCCTGCATTTCGCGCAGAAACAGCCCAAATCGCGCCAGCGCGAAGCCGACGCCCATCAGCCCCAGCCCGGTGCGAATCCAGGCAAGAAACGTGCGTTCGGCGGCGAAGTAAGTTCTGGGGTCTTCGAGTTCGTTCGGCATTTAGCGATTGTAGAGGCGCGCGTCCAGGCTTGACTTTCCTTGTCAGCTGCGAAGGACCTCCATGCGAAGCACATCGAAGGGGCACCGCCCGAATAAGCCGGTGTCGGCCGATGCGATCCACAATTCTCTCGCTTCACACGAAACGCGGCGGCTGCCCGAAAAAGGACAAAAGGCGAGCCGAAGCTCGCCCTTTGTCTTTGTTGACCTACTGAAATTGTTTGCGTCTTACAGAGGCTGAACGTCAGCTGCCTGCCAGCCTTTAGGCCCCTTGACGACGTTGAATTGCACGGCCTGACCTTCCTGCAGACTCTTGAAGCCATTCGCTGAAATGGCAGAGTAGTGCACGAAGACATCCTCGCCGTTCTGGCGCGAGATAAAGCCGTAGCCCTTCGCGTCGTTAAACCACTTCACAGTACCTTGTTCCATTTGTTGCTTTGTCCTGAATTGAATTGCGCTGGAGTGAATCGGAGCGAACTGGCAGAGCCTTGTTTCCTGCTTTGTTGGGCGAGGCGAAAGACTGCGCTTGCCCGGTTCGGTTCTAACGCTAAGGCATTGTACCAGATTCCCCCTGGCAGCCTGGTTCGGCAGCGGACGGCTGGAGCAAGCGTTCAGCGTTCAGCCATCGGCGTTCAGGAAATGCCCACGCTGCACCCTGAACAGCCCGGCCTGAGCCTGTCGAAGGGCTGCGCGCGGTCTTTTGGCCAAATGTGGAAAACTTGTCAAGCTTTTCCAGCACGGTACCAAAGTGTTATCTCTGATTCCACACGACTTCCACCACAATACCCTCAAAGATATTTGGCCGGTTTTAGTGCTGGATTTGGTATCCTGATAATAGGGGGCAAAGAAAAAATTCTCCCCAACAGATCAAACGAAATCAAACCAAACAAGGCCGCCCAGCGCGGCCTTTTCCTTTTCCGGAGGTGAGGGATGGCAAGCTTCTCTACCGCGATCGACGCCCGCCCTCCCATCCCCAGGTGCCAAAAGGCCTCTGCAAGGGCCCCATTTTCAGCCACTTGCCACAGTCCACAACGACCCCTCCAGAACCCCTTTCACCTCAACAACATGCCACAGTCCCCCCAGGGGGGAGGGGGGCCCACCGAAACGCTGGGTGCCCCATAACCTGGCCGAGCTGCGGAACCCACCCTTCCGCAGCTCGACCTGCGCTTAGTTCTGGGGGATCTTTGACTGCAGCTGGGTGATCTTGCCCTGCACGGCGCCGAGGACGCCCTGCGCATCGCCGAGGCCGGTCTGCTCCGCCTGACCCACGACCTGCGTGCCCGCCGTCTGCCGCAAAGCAGGTATGCTGGTGGGTTCCATGACTCAGGACCTGATGCGCGACACGGAACTGCTGGCCGAGGCCCTGGACCTCCTCGAGCGTGAGTTCTCCGGCCTGCCTCGATACGCGCCCGAGGTCCCGGGTGAATCGCGCATGGCCTCGGTGCTCGCGGAAGCAGCGCACCGGATGGGCGACAACTTTCCCTATTTTCATCCGCTTTATGCCGGCCAGATGCTCAAGCCGCCCCATCCGGTGGCGCGGGCTGCGTATGCGATGGCCATGTGGCTGAACCCTAATAACCATGCCTTGGATGGAGGGCGGGCCAGCTCGCGCATGGAATGGGAAGCGGTGCGCGAGATTGCCGCGATGTTTGGCTGGAGCGAGTTTATCGGCCACCTGACCGGCGGCGGCACGCTTGCCAACCTGGAAGCGCTGTGGGTGGCTGGGCAGATGATGCCGGGGAAGAAGATTGTGGCATCGGAGCAGGCCCACTACACCCACGAGAGAATCACCGCGGTGCTGCGGCTGCCCTTCGCGTCGATTGCGTGCGATGAGAACGGGCGGATGGACCTGACGCATCTGGAGGCGGCGCTCAAGTCGGGCGAAGTGGGAACGGTGGTCGCAACCCTGGGAACGACAGGGGCGGGTGCGGTCGATCCGCTGCCGGCAATTCTGGATTTGCGGAAGAAGTATCGCTTCCGGCTGCATGTGGACGCCGCTTACGGCGGTTATTTTCGGCTGGCTTCGAACCTGGATGGTGATGCGGCGCGCGCCTTCGAACGCATCTCGGAGGCGGACTCGATTGTGATCGATCCGCACAAGCATGGGCTGCAACCCTACGGCTGCGGGTGCGTGCTCTTTCGCGATCCGGCGATGGGGCGGTGGTACAAGCATGATTCGCCGTGCACGTATTTCACCTCCCAGGAACTGCACATTCATGGTGGAGCGCAGCAGTCGGGAGGCAGTTGTGCAGTCGGGTCGTTCGCGGCCGAGCTTTTTGCGGAGGGCTCGCTGCACCTGGGGGAAATCAGCCTTGAATGCTCGCGCGCAGGGGCGTCGGCGGTTGCGTTGTGGACGACGCAACGGCTGTTGCCTCTGGTGCGGGGCGGCGAGTTCGCGCGGGGTCTGGAGAGATGCCGCGAAGCGGCTCTGCAATTCCGGAGCATGATCGCGGCAGAAGACTCGTTTGTGCCGGGGCCGGCGCCCGACCTCGACATTGTGGTTTGGGCGGTGCGTGCGGCGACTCCCGCCGAGTCGTCTCGGCGAGCGCAGGAGGTGTTCGACCGGGCGGCGAAGCATGATCTGCACCTGGCGCTGGCGCAGATGCCGCCACGCATCTTTCGGGAAGCGGGCTGGACGAGCGAACATCAACCGAGCGCCGTCACTTGTCTGCGCTCGGTTCTGATGAAGCCCGAGCATCTCGCGTGGGTCGACGAAATCGGCCGGCGTTTGCGGAATGCCCTATGACGGCAAACATCTCTGCCGAATCCAACCCTGGGCCATTGCGAATGCGCGCGGCGCGTCTATCTTTACCCTAAAGACAAATATCGGGTTTTCCGGTCTTTTTTACGGAGGGAGATGGGTCCTGCATGCTCGATGTAAGCGGTATTAAAGAAAAGCACGCGGAGCGATTTGGGGCCGAGCCCGCGATCTTTGTTGCTCCTGGGCGCGTCAACCTCATCGGCGAACACACTGACTACGCCGGCGGATTTGTCATGCCGGCGGCGATCGACTTCGGTACCCTCGCAGCCATTTCGCCCCGCGACGACGGCCGTGTCGTGATCTGGTCAGAGAATTTCCGCGAGCAGGTCAGCCACCAGATCGACGGCCTGCCTAAAAATGGCGGCGGCCACTGGTCCGGCTATCCTCTGGGGGTCGTAAAGATCCTGCGCGAGGCCGGCTTCCGCGTCCCATCCTTCAGCCTGACCGTCCAGGGCGACGTGCCACTGGGCGCCGGGCTCAGCTCGTCGGCCTCCATTGAAGTTGCGACTGCGCTGGCCGCGCTCAGTCTGGCGAAGGCGGACCCCGCGCGCGAGGAGATCGCGAAGCTCTGCCAGCGAGCGGAGAACGTTTACGTCGGCGCATCCTGCGGCATCATGGATCAGTTCATCGCCTGCCGCGGCGCGGCCAATCATGCGCTTCTCCTCGACTGCCGCTCTCTGGAATACCGCCTCGCGCCTATTCCCGAGACGATCAGCCTGGTCATCGCGAACACGATGGTGAAGCACGCCATTGCCGGTGGTGAGTACGGCATCCGCCGTGCCGAGGTCGAGGAGGGAACTGCGATCCTCCGCGGGCATCGCCCTGAGATTCAGCTTCTTCGCGATGCGACGACGAAGGATCTGGAGCTGTGGGGCGCCGAGATGCCCGGCAATGTCCTGCGCCGCTGCCGGCACGTCATCACCGAGAATCTCCGCACTGTGGCTGCGGCCGATGCCCTCGCCGCGGGAAACCTGAAGAAGCTGGGCGACCTGATGGCTGCAGCGCATGCCAGCTATCGCGACGACTTTGAAGCCAGCTGCGAGGAAGCCGACACCATGGTGGAAGCGGCGCAGCGTCTGCCCGGACTCGTCGGGGCACGACTCACCGGAGGCGGATTCGGGGGATGCACGGTCAACCTCGTGCATGCGGAGCTGGCCCAGGATTTTGCCGCGCGCCTTTATGATGAATATCGCGCCCGGACCGGCATCGACGCGGAAATCTACCGCTGTCATGCCTCGGCCGCTGCGCATGCTCTCGGGGTCGCTGTCGTCGACGGTCCCGCTTAGCGGAATCAGGCTTTTCGACAGGGCGCAAGTATTCCACAGAAGGGTCATACCGGCACCTTTGACGCGGATGTAACAATCACAACGGGCTGACGCCGGACTTCGTGCCTGACGGAAGATGTCATATCCTGAAAGGACAGTTGCACCTGGGCAGGCCGGAGAAAACGTTTTAGCGATGCGTTTTATCAATCGTTCCCAGTACCTATCCCCGGAGGAACCAGGCGAAGGCGGCATGGTCGCCTATTTCTCCATGGAAATCGCGGTGATGCCGGAGTTCCCCACGTACAGCGGGGGTCTCGGCGTGCTGGCCGGGGATACGCTCCGCGCGGCCGCCGATATGGGCTTGCCGCTGGCTGCGGTGACCCTGGCTCATCGCAAGGGCTACTTCCGCCAGCGTCTGGATCCAACCGGCGTTCAAACCGAGGAGCCCCAGCCGTGGAGTCCAGAAACCATTCTCGTGGCGGAAGAGCCGGTCGTCAGCGTCACCATCGAAGGCCGTCCTGTCGCGGTCCGCGCGTGGCGCTACGACATGGAGGGGGTCACCGGGCACCGCATCCCCGTCTATTTTCTCGATACCAACCTGGAACAGAACGACCCGACCGATCGCACGCTGACCGATCACCTGTATGGCGGCGAGGCGGACTACCGCCTGCGCCAGGAGGCAATCCTCGGCATCGGCGGCGCGCGCCTGCTGCGCGCTCTCGAATACGAGCCCTCCGTTTACCACATGAACGAGGGTCACGCCGCGCTGCTCACGATTCCTGTACTGGAGCAGGAACTGCACGGCGCCGGTCTGCAGACGGCCACCGAGCGCAACATTGAAGCTGTGCGCCGCCGCTGCGTCTTCACGACGCACACGCCCGTGCCGGCGGGGCACGATCGCTTCTCCGGCGAGCAGGCTTATCGCATCCTTGGCACGGAACGCGCGGGCATGCTGGAGCATTTCGGCTGTTTCCACGACGGACTGCTCAACATGACCTACGTTGCCCTGCGCTTCTCGCGCTTCGTCAACGGCGTGGCCATGCAGCATGGCAAAGTCTCACGGCAGATGTTTCCCGAGTACACCATTGACGCCATCACCAACGGTGTCCACGCCGGCACCTGGACTGCGCCCTCCGTCCAGGCGATCTTCGATCGCCATCTTCCGCGCTGGCGCCAGGACAATGTCACGCTGCGCTACGCCATCGACATCCCGGAAAATGAAATTGTCGAAGCCCATGCCGCGTCCAAGCAGGCCCTCATCGAGGCCGTGAAGGCAGCCACCGGCGTGGAGATGCGGCCCGAAGTTTTCACCATTGGCTTCGCTCGCCGCGCCGCTACTTATAAGCGTGCCGACCTCCTCTTTACCGATCCTGAGCGGCTGGTGCGGATGGCGGAGAAATTCGGCGGCATACAGGTTGTTTACGCGGGCAAGGCCCATCCTGCCGACGACCCGGGCAAGGCGAAAATTCGCCGCGTCATCGAGCTGGCGAAGGAACTGCGCGAAACTCCGCTCAGCATCGTCTACCTCGAAAATTACGAGTGGAAACTCGGTGCGCTGCTCACCGGCGGCGTCGATCTGTGGCTCAATACCCCACGGCGTCCTTATGAGGCCTCCGGAACCAGCGGGATGAAAGCCGCGCTCAACGGGGTACCCAGCCTCAGCATTCTCGATGGTTGGTGGATTGAAGGCTGGATCGAAGGTGTCACCGGCTGGGCCATTGACGACCACGACGACGAGCCGGGGGAGACCAAATCTCTCTACGAGCACCTGGAGAAGTTGATCCTGCCGCTTTTCTGCAAAGACACGGGACAGTGGCGGCGCATCATGCGCTCCACGATTGCCCTCAACGGATCCTTCTTCAACACCCAGCGCATGCTGGAGCAGTACGTCATCAATGCTTACTTCCCGGAGCGGCGCGTGGAGAAGATCTCCGAATCGCCTCAGCCCGATCTGGAGAAGACCGTCGCCGGATAGTGAATCTGCCAGCCCAGTCGACGAGGTTCAACGCGCCTGCGGTAACGTGTGTCGACGCTGATTCCTGCGTCCAGGCATGCAAATCTGCGATGCTATACTTGCGCTGAAATTCTGCAATCTCGTCCACAACAAGTGTTACGGGCCGTAAACCGCGCCTTTGCGGCTCTGTTCACTCGGTTTTGCATCCGGAACCATGGGAGAGATTCCTTTGAACCAGTCATCCGTGCAGCAGCTGGCGCCGGAAGTCTCGCGGCGGCCGCTCTGCGTCGATCTGGATGGCACCCTGGTCAAAAGTGACACGCTGATGGACTCTCTGCTGCTTCTGGTGCGCAGCCGGCCCCTGGCGGCGCTGCAGCTTCCGTTCTGGGTCCTCCGCGGCAAAGCCGCCTTCAAAGCCGAAGTCGGTGCTCGCGTCTCCCTCGACGTACGCCATCTGCCTTACAACCGCTCCGTCGTCGAATACCTCGAAATCGAGCGTGGGGAGGGTCGCAAGCTGTATCTGGCGACCGGCGCGGATCAGCAGCTGGCTGCCCGCATTGCCGACCACCTGGGCTTGTTCGACGGCGTGCTCGCCAGCGACGGAAAAACGAATCTGACCGCCGGCAACAAGCTCGACGGCCTCCGCAAGACTTTCGGCGATGCGGGCTACGACTACATCGGCAACGCCGGGCCCGACCTTCCCCTTCTGCAGCATGCGGGAACAGCGATGATCGCGAATCCGGCCCCCGCGCTGCGCGCTCGTCTGCGCTCGCGCGGCGTGGCCGTCGGCCGGGAATTCCGGGATCGCATCGCGCCCGCAAAGGCTGCCCTGAAAGCGATTCGGCTGCATCAGTGGGCGAAGAATGTGCTGATCTTTCTGCCCATGCTGCTCGCGCACGTTCTCCGCGCCAGCGTGTTCGGCGATGCGGCCATCGCCTTTGTCAGTTTTAGTCTCTGCGCCTCGTCCACCTACATCGCCAACGATCTGCTCGACATTGAATCCGATCGCCGTCACCCCACCAAGCGCGCCCGGCCTTTTGCCTCCGGCGATTTGTCGGTGATGACCGGCGTGCTCATCAGCGTCGCTTTCCTGGCTGGAGGCGTCGCGATCGCCGCCGCATTCCTTCCCCGCGGCTTTCTGCTGTGGCTGTTTATCTATCTGGTGGCGACGCTCTCCTATTCGCTGGTTCTCAAGCGGGTCGTGCTGGTCGATGTCATTCTGCTCTCCGGCTTATATACCGTGCGCCTGCTGGCGGGTGCCTCCGCCACCAGGGTCGGCATCTCTCCGTGGCTGGCGGCTTTTTCTGTGTTCCTGTTCCTCAGTCTCGCCATGGTCAAGCGATTCAGCGAGCTGCAGAATGCGCGCGCGCGGGGGCAGGCCCTCGCCAACGGCCGCGGCTACCTGCTCGGCGACATCGAGCAACTCCGGAGTTTCGGAACTTCCAGCGCCTACGCCGCCGTTGTGGTCTTTTCGTTCTATATCGGCGCTCACGACGTCACCAGCCTTTACATCCACTCCAACCGGTTGTGGCTCATCACGCCGCTAATGATCTTCTGGCTGAGCCGTGTCTGGCTGCTGGCCTCGCGCGGCCAACTCGACGAAGACCCGGTCATTTTTGCCGTTACCGATCCCCTGAGCCTGCTGACCGGCCTCGCGGTTGCGGTGATTGCAGCCCTTGCAGCTCTGTAGCGTTGAGAAAGCGACGATCCATGGGTAAGTCAGACAGCAAGACGGAACAAACCCCACAATTCGAATCCTGGGGTCGCTATCCGCAGTTCCATGCCGATGTTGTTCCGCTTCACTGGGCCACCGACTTTCCGCTCAAGCCGCCCCCGGGCACCCCGCAATTGCCCGTCGGGCTGGGCCGCAGCTACGGCGACGTCTGTCTGCTGGAGAATGGCCTCCTGCTCCAAACCGCGGGAATGGACCGGCTCCTTCATTTCGACCCGGCGACCGGTATGCTGCGCTGCGAGGCGGGCGTTTCGCTCCAGCAGATTCTCGACTTTGCTGTCCCCCGCGGCTTCTTTCTGCCCGTTACGCCCGGAACGAAATATGTAACGGTGGGCGGCGCCATTGCCAACGACATTCACGGCAAGAACCATCACGTTGCCGGTACCTTTGGCCGGCATGTCCTGCGCTTCGAACTGGTGCGCTCCGACGGTACCCGCTTTGTTTGCAGCCCCATTGAAAACCCCGAATGGTTTGCCGCCACCATCGGCGGCATGGGGCTCACCGGACTGATGACCTGGGCCGAAATTCACCTTCGCCCCATCGTTTCCCGCAGGATTGACTATCGCGGCGACAAGTTTCACGGCATCGACGAGTTCTTCGCGCTCTCCCACGCCGCGTCCAGCGAATACTCGGTGGCCTGGATCGACTGCGTTTCCACCGGCCGCAACTTCGCGCGCGGCATCTTCATGCAGGGCGATCACTCCGAGACGCCAGGACCCCTCACCAGGAGCAAAGAGCCTAAGCTCACGTTTCCCTTCGACCTGCCCGCGTTCGCTCTCAACCGCTTTTCGATGGCAGCCTTCAACTCCCTCTACTTCCACAAGCAGCTGGGTCAGCAAAAGGTCGGCCCTGTCGATTACGAGCCGTTCTTCTATCCCCTCGATGCGGTCCAGCACTGGAATCGCATGTATGGGAAGCATGGCCTGGTCCAGTTCCAGAACGTCCTCCCGCTCGAAAGCGGCCGCGAGGGCATGCTGGAAATCCTCAGGGCCATCACCAAATCCGGACTCGCCTCCTTCCTGGCTGTCATTAAGTTCTTCGGAGACGTTCCTTCCGTCGGCACGATGTCCTTCCCGGTGCCTGGCGTGATGCTGGCTCTCGATTTCCCGATTCGCCGCCATGTCACCTTCGAGCTTGTCGATCGGCTCGCGCGCATCACCCTCGAGCATGGCGGCCGCATGTATTCCGCTAAAGACGCCCGCATGACCGCCGCTCAGTTCCAGGCCTTTTATCCGCAGTGGCGGGACTTCGCCCGCTACGTCGATCCCGGCTTCGACTCCGCTTTCTGGCAACGCGTCACCGGACGGAGGCCTCTCGATGGCTGATCAACCCGCGGTCGCGGCCCCAAGACGCGTCCTCGCGCTCGGCGCTACCTCCGCCATCGCCGAGGCCACTCTCCGCCTGCTCGCCGAACAGCACGCGGCCTTCTTTCTTGTGGGGCGCAATACCCAAAGGCTGGCTGCTGTGCGCAACGATCTGCTCACCCGAGGTGCAACTGCGGCCACGACCTTTACCGCCGATCTCGACAACACCGCCGCCCACCCCGCCATGCTGGCGCACGCGGCTACAGCTCTGGGAGGAATTGATCTGGCCTTCCTTGCCCACGGTGTCCTCGGCGATCAGTCGGAGGCGGAAAAAAACTATGCCGCTGCCGAAGCCATTCTGCGCACCAACTTTCTGTCGGCCGTTTCGCTGGTGACCTGGCTCGCCAGCTACTTTGAGTCTGAGCGCCGCGGCGCCATCGCCGTCATCTCCTCGGTCGCCGGTGATCGCGGCCGTAAGAGCAACTACGTCTACGGCGCCTCCAAGGGCGGCCTCGACATCTTTCTCGACGGCGTGCGCAACCGCATCGACCGCGCCGGCGTGCACGTTCTCACCATCAAGCCGGGATTTGTCGCCACGCCGATGACCGCGCACCTCCCCAAAAATGCACTTTTCGCCGAACCGGCCCGAGTCGCAAAACACATCGTCCGGGCCATCGAGAAACGCAAAGACGTGGCCTACGTCCCGCCCTTTTGGGCCCTGATCATGCTGGTGGTTCGCAACATTCCCAGGCGCATTTTCAAGAAAATGAATATGTAGGCGGGGGCGCGCTAATAGCGCGCGAAATCTGCATCGGGTACTCCTTCGACAACATCTACTCAGTAAGCTGAATAGGCCGCCACCGTCGTCTTTTTCGCAGGTCTGGCCGTCTTCACAAACGTACAGCGGTTGTCACGCTTCAAATTCCTTCCCAACAGGCAGAGGATGGATACTGTTATCAGCGAGATTTGTGTCCCCCAACCGTCAGAACTGACGATTCTCCGGCATTTCGCATTTTTCACCGCAGTATTCTGGCCGCCGCGAAAGCCGCTTACCGCAGGAGACGCTGAACCGATATGTGGATAGTCCGCCTCGCGCTGCGACGGCCCTACACCTTTGCCGTGGTCGCGCTCCTGTTGATGGTTCTCGGGCCGCTGGCCATCGTCAATATGCCGGTGGACATTTTCCCCAACATCAACATTCCCGTCGTTACCATGCTCTGGAGTTACACGGGCTTCTCGCCGGAACAGATGGCGAGCCGTATCGTCACGCTCAGCGAGCGCTCCCTCACCACCACCGTCAACGACATCGAGCACACCGAGTCGAATTCGCTGAACGGCATCGCCGTCGTCAAGATCTTTTTCCAGCCGGGCGTCAACATCGGTAATGCGGTGGCTCAGGTTACGGCCATCGCGCAGGCCCAGGTCCGCCAGCTGCCTCCCGGAACCACGCCGCCGCTGGTCATCCAGTACAACGCCTCCAGCGTCCCCATCATCCAGCTTGGACTTTCCGGGCAAGGCCTCTCGGAAATGCAGCTCAACGATATCGGTCTGAACTTCATTCGCACCCAGCTCGTCACCGTGCCCGGCGCAGGTATTCCCTATCCCTATGGCGGCAAGCAGCGCCAGGTCCAGGTCGACCTGAACCTCCCCGCGCTGCAGTCCAAAGGCCTCTCGCCTGCCGACGTGGTCAACACCATCGGCGCGCAGAACCTCATCCTGCCTTCCGGAACCATGAAGATTGGCCCCTTCGAATATCAGCTTGAGACCAACAGCGCCCCAACCACCATTCAGGGACTGAACGATCTGCCCATCCGTCAGGTGAACGGCGCAATGGTGTACATCCACGACGTTGCTCACGTCCGCAACGGCTTCCCCCCACAGACCAACATCGTTCGCGTGGATGGTCAGCGCGCTGCGCTGCTCTCCGTCATCAAGACCGGCAATGCCTCCACGCTCAACATCGTAAAAGGCATCGTCGCCAAGGCCGACAGTCTCAAATCCCAGCTCCCGCCGCAGCTCAAAATTACGCCTCTCGCGGATCAGTCCATCTTCGTGCGTGCCTCTATCGACGGCGTCGTACACGAAGGCATCATCGCCGCCTGCCTCACGGCGGTCATGATCCTCATCTTTCTCGGCAGCTGGCGCAGCACGCTCATCGTCGCCGTTTCCATTCCGCTCTCGATCCTCACCTCGCTGCTCACACTGAGCGCGTTGGGCGAGACCATCAACATCATGACCCTCGGCGGCCTGGCCCTGGCGGTCGGCATTCTCGTCGATGACGCCACCGTCGAAATCGAGAACATCAACCGCAACCTCGAGCAGGGCAAAGCCATCGAGCAGGCCATTCTCGACGGCGCCGCGCAGATCGCGGTTCCCGCCCTTGTCGCCACCATCTCGATCTGCATCGTCTTTGTGCCCATGTTCTTCCTGGGGGGCGTGGCCAAATATCTGTTCGTGCCCCTGGCCGAGGCCGTGGTCTTTGCCATGCTTGCCTCCTACCTGCTTTCGCGCACCGTGGTCCCCACCATGGCGAAATATCTCCTCTGCGAGCACGACCCCCAGGAAGGCGAACGGAAGCGGCAGAGCCCCAACCCCTTCACGCGTTTTCAGCTCGTTTTCGAAAGCCGCTTCGAGAAATTTCGCCATGGCTACCGGCGCATCCTCGAGCTCTGCATTGAGCACGCTGGCGTCTTCATCATCCTGTTCTTCGTCCTCAGCATGGGCTCTGCGGCCCTGCTCTACCCGTTTCTTGGCGAAGATTTTTTCCCCACCGTTGACAGCGGCCAGTTCAAGCTGCACATCCGGACGCGCACCGGAACGCGCATTGAGGACACCGCTGCTCTGTGCGACCGCATCGACAACACCATCCGCCAGATCATTCCGAAGAACGAACTGGTCACCATCATCGATAACATCGGTCTGCCCTACTCCAGCATCAACCTGTCTTATTCGAACTCCGCCCCCGTCGGCCCCGGCGACGCCGATATCCAGGTCTCTCTCGCCGAGCATCACCATCCGACCGAAGGTTACGTGGGCCGACTGCGCGAAGAACTGCCGCGACGTTTTCCCGGCACCGAGTTTTACACGCTGCCCGTCGACATGGTGACGCAGATCCTCAACTTCGGCCTTCCCGCGCCCATCGACATTCAGATTGTCGGGCCGAACCAGCGGGGCAATCTTGAGTTCGCACAAAACCTGCTCAACCGGATCAAATACGTTCCCGGCACGGCCGACATGCGCATTCAGCAGCCCTTTGACAACCCGCGGCTGCAGATCAATGTGAACCGCACCATGGCGCAAAGCACCGGCCTGGCGCAGCGCGACATCGCGCAGAGTCTCCTCGTGGCCACCAGCGGCAGCTTCCAAACCTCGCCGACCTTCTACCTCGACCCGCAAAACGGCGTCGAATACAGCATCGCCGTCCAGGCGCCGCAGTATGGGCTGGATACCATGCAGGATCTGCGCAATATCGCCGTCACGCCGGGCAGCGGCGCATCTGCCAGCGGCGGGGCGGGTCCCACGCTCCCCAACAGCGGCTCCTGGGGCGCGGGCGCACCGCCTTCCTCGGGCCCGGTCGGCGGCCAGCCTATTCAGATCCTCGGCAACGTCGCCGCCGTCGAGCCCGGACAGGAACCAGCCACGGTTACGCATTACAACATCACGCCGGTCATCGACATTTACGGCAACGTCGTCGGTACCGATCTGGCCAGTGTCAGCAAAGGTATCCAGCAAATCGTCGACCAACAGCGGTCCAATCTCCCGCGCGGCTCTCACATCGAGGTGCGCGGGCAGGTGCGGACCATGCGCACTTCGTTTGCCGGCCTGTTCGGTGGCCTCATCTTCTCGATTCTTCTCGTCTATTTGCTCATTGTTGTGAACTTCCAGTCGTGGCTCGATCCCTTCATCATTGTCTGCGCGCTTCCTGCCGCCATCTCCGGCATCGTCTGGTTCCTGTTCCTCACCCACACGCGCCTTAGCGTGCCCGCGCTCACCGGCGCCATCATGTGCATGGGAGTTGCGACTTCGAACTCGATCCTGGTGATCAGTTTCGCCCGGGAGCAGCTCGAAATGACCGTCGGTGACGCCTCGCTGTCCGCGCTCAACGCCGGCTTTGTCCGCTTCCGCCCCGTCCTCATGACCGCGCTCGCCATGATCCTCGGCATGATTCCCATGTCCCTCGGCCTTGGCTCCGGCGGCGAACAAAACGCGCCCCTCGGACGCGCCGTCATCGGCGGCCTGCTCTTTGCCACCGTATCGACCCTGTTCTTCGTCCCAACCATTTTCAGCGTGCTGCACGGACGTCTCGAGCGCCGCCACAGTGAGCGGGAAGCACGTAAACACGCCCACAAACACCAGTTTGTGACCGGGAGCTAACGTATGACCCAACCAAAACAGCCGCACCCAAACCCGACCCCGAACCAGCACGGCCCCGAAACCCAAGGTTATGAAGACGACCGTCCGCCGATTTCAGGACGCAAGGCGATTCTGGTGCTCACCGTCGTGTTCGTTGTGGCTGCGGTCGTGGCCGTTGCGGAGCTCATCCCGCGCCTGCGTGCGGAGAAGGGCCTGAAGACACGCACCGGCGAGCTGGCTGTGGCGAACGTCACCGTCGAAGAGCCCAAAGTCGGTGCACCCAGCCAGGAAATCGTTTTGCCCGGCAACATGTTTGCCTATGTCGACTCGCCCATCTACGCCCGCACCGATGGCTATCTCGAGAAGTGGTACTTCGACATCGGCGCGCAGGTGCGCAAGGGGCAGTTGCTCGCCACCATCGCCAGCCCCGAAGTCGATCAGCAGCTCGCCCAGGCCAAAGCCGACCTGGCCACCGCTGAAGCCAATGCTGGTTACGCAAAGCAGCAGGCCAGCCGTTACACCGATCTGCTCGCGAGCAACGCAGTCGCCAAGCAGGACACGGAGAACTTCGTTACTCAGGCAGCGTCGACGAACATGCAGGTGAAGTCGGCCCAGGCCAACGTCCAGCGGATCGAGCAGCTCACCGGCTTCGAAAGCGTTTACGCACCCTTTGACGGCGTCGTCACCGCACGCGACGTCGATATCGGCACGCTGATCAATGCCGGCGCGGGCACATCCGGCGGACGCGAGATGTTCCACATGGATGACGAGCACATCATGCGCGTTTATGTGAACGTGCCCCAGGTCGATTCCCCCTCCTGCACGCCGGGAACGCCCGCCGACCTGACCCTGGAGCAATATCCAGGCCGCCGCTTCCACGGCAGAGTTGTGCGCACCGCGCGCGCCATCGATCCCGCCTCCCGCACGCTGCTCGTCGAAGTCGACGTGCCGAATCGCGACGGCTCGCTGGTCCCCGGCGCCTACACCGAAGTCCACTTCCAGCTCAACGTCGTCCGCCAGACCCTGATTTTGCCCGTTTCGACCTTGCTTTTCCGTCAAGAGGGCCTGCGTGTTGTCACCGTAATTCACGGCAAGGACGGCGACACTGCAAGACTCGTGGCGATCACGATCGGGCAGGACGACGGCCGGGTCGTGCAGGTAATTGAGGGCCTGCAGCCGAACGACGAAGTCGTCCGGAATCCTCCTGACTCGATCGTGGACGGAGAAAAAGTCCGTGTCGTTGCGCCCAACAACGGCGGTGTTCCAGGAGCTCCGCCGCCGGAGGAAAACCAGGGTAGTCAGGGTCCGGAGGGCAGTGAATGATCCGCACCCGCCTATGGGCGCTTGCGTCCTCCGCAACAACGCTGCTGCTCGTCGGCTGCACGGTGGGCCCCAACTACCATCGTCCGGATGCGGCCACGGCTCCCGCCTGGAAAGAGAACTCCATACCGCCGCCCAACCCACCCAACGGCACATGGAAACAGGCCGAGCCCAGCGACGGAACGTTGCGCGGTCAGTGGTGGGATCTCTATGGCGATCCACAGCTAAGCGCGCTGGAGGCCAAAGTCGCTGTCTCCAACCAGACGCTGCGCGCGGCGATGGAGCAGTATTTTCAGGCGCGCGAGCAGGTGCGTGTCGCGCGTTCGCAGTATTACCCCACCCTCGCTGCCGGGCCGTCGATCGGTCGCACCCGCGAGTCCAATAACCAGCCCAACACGGTAAAGGGGATCTCCGACTACCAGTTCAACACCTTCAGCATTGCCGGCCAGGCACAGTGGGAGCCGGACCTTTGGGGCCAGGTCCGTCGCACGGTCGAACAGACGCGCGCGAACGCGCAGGCTTCTGCCGCCCTGCTTGCCAGCGTGGAACTCAGCGTGCGCGCCGAGCTCGCTGTCGACTATTTCCAGTTGCGCGGCCTCGATTCCCAAAAGGAGTTGCTCGATAACACCGTCAAGTCCTACGAGGACTATCTGCAACTGACACAGATCCGTTTTAAGGGCGGCGTCGCTACTGAATCCGACGTGGCCCAGGCCCAGACCCAGCTCGAAACCACCCGCGCCCAGGACATCGATGTCGGCGTTGCTCGTGCCCAATATGAACACGCCATCGCCACGCTGGTTGGGACTCCAGCGTCGGTCTTTAGCCTTCCCGCAATGTCCCTCGGCCAGCAGATTCCTCCTATCCCCGTCGGCGTCCCCTCACAACTACTCGAGCGCCGGCCTGACATCGCCGCCGCCGAGCGCCAGGCCGACGCGGCCAACGCCCAGATTGGCGTCGCCATCGCCGCGTATTACCCCAACATTTCGCTCACTGGTACCGGCGGCTTTGAGAGCGGCAACCCCGGCACATGGATTCAGGGCCCGAGCGAGATGTGGTCGCTCGGCGCTTCCGCCGTCGAGCTTCTCTTCGATGCGGGCCGCCGCCACGCCATTACCCAAGAGGCGCGCGACGCGTACGAGCAGCAGGTGGCCAATTACCGCCAGACCGTGCTCGCCGCGTTCCAGGATGTGGAAGACAATCTCGCGGCCATTCGCATCCTCGATCAGGAATCTGCGCAGGAAAATCTGGCTGTCGCGGCCGCCGAGCGTTCGCTGGCCATCAGCACCAACCGCTACAAAGGCGGCGTCACCACCTACCTCGAAGTGCTGACCGCGCAGACCGCGCAGCTCTCCGATCAGCGAACCCAGGCCGACATCGCCACGCGCCAGTTCGTCGCCAGCGTCCAGCTCATCCGTGCCCTGGGGGGCGGCTGGGACACGACCCAGATCCCTAAACTGTAACCGTTCCTTTGCTAATTGGCCGTCGGCTGCGTCTGAAAAACCTGGGTCGCCGTGCCACCGGCAATGCGGTAGATGGCGAACTGCCGGTAGGTCTGCCCTCGCAGCTCGAAGATCAGGTCCGCGCGCCCGTTGCCTTCCGTATCCACGGCATCCACCAGGCGATATCGCGGCGCAACATCCAGTGCGTTGTCGCTGGTCACTTCCTTCAACAGCACCTTGGGCTGCCCATAGAAATCGGGCTGCGCGACAATCGTTACGTACTTCACCGGCGTTCCCGTCGAGTGCGCGGTGAGGACCATGGTCGCCCCGCCGCCGAAACTCAGGCTGTAACACCGGAAATCCTCGTCCGCCAGTGCTGGCGGAGCAGGTGCGGCGGCCGCGTGCGCCCTGCGATGCGCCGCGCTGGCGGTGGTGGCCGCCGCGGGTGCCGGCGGAGCAATTGCCTGCTGCGCGATCGTTTCCAGCGCCGCCTTCATCTTGTTCTCATCGTCCGGATTCGACCACGAGAACCCCCACGACTCCGTGTCGGCGGGGCGCTCGTCCGAGATGCCCGCCATCTGGTTCATGTCGGGTGGCAGTCCGAACAACGCGGTCGGCTTATCCAGCTTCGACTGGTCCACCGGCGCTGTGTATCCCAGATGCGGGCGATTCGGATCGATCGCCGGTTGCGCGCTGGCCACCTCTCCCGATGCATTGGACCGCCGGTGAAACGTTGGCCGATCCGCGTCGGGGTCCGGTTGGCTCGTCGTTGAAGAGCTGGAGCCTGCACTGCTCGAACCCGAATCGCCGCCGCTCGGCCGCGGGTGCAGCGTCGGCCGGTCCGGATCGACCGGCGGCGCATTCTGCGCACTGGTTCCTGTGCCGGATCCCGTGCCGCCGCCGCTGGCGCCGGTCCCGTCCTGGTTCTGCTCGTCCGCCGGCCGGTGGGCGAAGTGCGGCTTGTCGGGATCGACGTCCCTCACCTCGTAGGTGTGTCCGCTCTTAGCCGGTGAAGCTTTCGGCTTCGGTGCCGGCGGCGCTTCAAAGCTGCCCACGCCGATCCACAGCCCTGCAAGGTCCTCGGAGTCTTTTATGTTGAAGAAGCCCGTCGGCTTGCCAGCCGCTTCCAGTTCGTATTGCGTGCCCGAAAGCACAGCCAGCGGCGCGGGTTGTGCGAGATAGAGCCCACCTGGCTGATACTGCATGCCATCCCACACCACAATGGGAACCAGCCGGCTCTCCTTAATTTTCCCGAGATCTCCGGTGTACTCCAGAACCGCCGTGGCGCGGAGATGCGTCCCGTTCTGCTGCTTCTCCTCGTCTACATGCCCCGGATACTGTGCATGCGCAGGAGGAGCGCAGGCCGCGGCCGCCGCTGCGATTAAGGCCAATTCAAAGCATCCTGTGCGAACCCGTGACATAATCCTCGCTGCTAAGAAACAATCTTAATCGTGCGCGGCTGCGTGCGCCTCATCTGTTGCGGAAGGGAAAAATGGAAATCGACGACAAAGTTGCCGACTTTACGCTCCAGGACGACTCGGAGAAGACCATCCATCTGAAAGATTTCGCCGGCAAGCCGGTGGTTCTCTTCTTCTACCCGAAAGCCGATACGCCCGGCTGCACCATCGAGGCCTGTGGCTTCCGCGATCAGTTCAAGAAGATCCAGAACACCGGCGCCATCGTCCTCGGCATCTCCCGCGACACACCGAAAGCGCAGAAGAAATTTCGGGAAAAGTACGATCTCCCGTACCCCCTCCTTGCTGATGTAGACGAAACCGTTTGCAAACAGTTTGATGTGCTGAAGGAAAAGAATATGTACGGCAAGACGGTCCTCGGCATCGAGCGCACTACCTTCCTTATCGGCCCTGACCAGCGCCTGCTCAAAATCTTCCCCAAAGTGAAGCCCGAAGGCCACGCTGAGGAGGTCCTCGCGACGCTGAAGGGGCTGCCGTCCAGGTAGATGGCGAAGTTTCCCGTCCTGCCGCGCGAGTTCTACCTCGACCCTCCCGATATCGTCGCGCAGCGCCTTCTCGGTAAGGTCCTGGTGCGGCGATACGAGGGCAAGCGTCTCACCGGCCGCATCGTCGAGGTGGAGGCCTATTTCGGCCTCGAAGATCCTGCAGCCCACACCTTTGCCGGCAAAACGGAACGCAACCAGGTCCTCTTCGGCCCTCCCGGTTTCGCCTACGTCTACTTCATCTACGGCATGCATTTCTGCCTGAATATCTCCTGCGAGCCCGAGGGCCAGGCAGGAGGTGTGCTGCTGCGCGCTCTCGAGCCGCTTGTGGAACTCAGGACCATGGCTCGCCTGCGAGGGCTCGCTTCCACTGCAAATCCCCGCCTTCTGACTTCCGGCCCGGGACGCCTCTGTCAGGCTCTCGACATCGAGCGGGAGACGCACAACGGCATCGACGTCACCAGCCGGCGCTCCGGCTTGCATGTCGAAGATGACGGCTTTGCGCCGCTCGCGATCGTCGCCTCGCCGCGAATCGGCATCCGCAAAGCCGCGGAGCGCCCGCTCCGTTTTGCCATCGCCGGTAATCGATTCGTCTCAAAATGAATGCTTCGTCACCTGAGATTCGGCGGAAAGGCTTGTGAATCCACCTTGTGTACCATGAGTCACGAGCGAAGATTCTCCGCAGTCCATTCCAATTTTTCAGGAAACGCCCCCCATGCAGAGTCCGTTGTTCCTCGCTGCAGCCTTGACCCTCGCCGTCGCCGCCCAGCCGCTCCTCGGTCAGAATGCCCCGGCCGCCGCGGGTCAAACCATACCCCAGGCCCAAACGGGCGGTCGACCCCGGCGCCCGCAGCCGAAGCCGGTGAACCTGAAAGTGCTGCCGAAGAACATTGCGCGTGAGGATCTGATCAAGATCATGCGCGGCTATGCCGGCTCGCTCGGCGTTGAATGCAGCTTCTGCCACGCCAGGAACCCTCAGACCCACAAGCTCGACTTTCCCTCCGACGCGAAGGACGACAAGACGATTGCCCGCACCATGATCCAGATGACCCAGACGATCAATGAGCAATACATGACGCAGGTCCATGATCCGGACGCCATGCCCGAGGACAAGCACGTCACCTGCGGCACCTGCCATCGCGGCAACTCCATGCCGGAACACTTCGTTCCACTGGCCGAGCCGCGCCGTCGCCCGTCCGACGACGAAGCGCCTCAATAAATCCGCCTCAGCGCGGCGGGACCAGCACGTTATCGATCAGCCTTGCGGGACCAACCACCGCCGCTACCGTTACCAGCGTGCCCGCGCTGACATCCGCGACGTCTTCGAGCGTCTCCGGATCGACGATGCGCAAATAGTCGAGCCGGATCTCCGGCTCCTCGGCCAGAACGGCCAGGCCCGCATCAATCAGCCGCGCAGAGTCGACCACTCCGGCGGCGATGCGCGCTTCGATGTGGCGTAGCGCCCGGCTCAGCACCAGCGCTCTTTGTCGCTCTTCTGCGGAGAGGTAGTGATTGCGCGAGCTCATCGCCAGTCCATCTGGCTCGCGCACGGTCGGACAGACGACCAGCTCCAGATTGAAATTCAGGTCGCGCACCATACGGCGCAGCACGGCGACCTGCGCAGCGTCCTTCTGCCCGAAGAACGCGTGGTTCGGCTGGATGATGTTGAACAGTTTCGCCACCACGGTCGCCACACCGCGAAAATGGCCCGGCCGCGACTGGCCGTCCAGGCGATCCGAGATATTCTCGACTTCAACAACCGTGCTGGCTCCCGCTGGATACATTTCGGCAGCATCCGGCGCGAAGAGGACATCCACGCCTTCGGCTTCGAGCAGAGCGCAATCCGTCTCGAACCGCCGCGGATACTTCGCGAAGTCCTCTCCAGGCGCAAACTGTGTGGGATTGACGAAGATGGTGGCTACCACCGCATCGCAGGCCGTTTTGGCCGCACGCACCAGAGAGAGATGACCCTCATGCAACGCGCCCATGGTCGGCACGAGTCCGATACAGCGCCGCTCCACGCGCAGCTGCGCAACCGCGGCTCGCGCCTCGGCAATGGTTTTTGCAATCAGCATCGCGCCGGATCAGGCCTTCTGGCGAAGGACCGGCGTTTCCAGTGCCGCCGCCACGTCCTTGGGCAAATGATAGCTCTCGCTGTCGGCCGGAAACGCCCGCTCTTCCACATCGCGCCGATAGCCTTCCACCGCATTCCGGAACAGAGCCGCCGCATCGCCATATTGGCGCACAAACTTCGCCGGCTGCGAAAAGGTGAGATTCACCAGGTCATGGAAAACCAGAATCTGCCCATCGCAATCCGGCCCTGCGCCAATCCCGATTGTCGGAATCCCCACTTCCGCCGTGATCCGCGCCGCCACTTCCCGCGGCATCCCCTCCAGCACCAGCATCACAGCACCCGCGGACTCCAGCGCGTGCGCATCATGCAGCAGTTCGTTGATCGCCGCGGCGGATTTTCCCTGCACCTTGTAGCCGCCCATCCGATGCACCGACTGCGGCGTCAGCCCCAGATGCCCGATCACCGGAATTTCCGCCGACGTGAGCCGCTCCACCAGCTCGGCCCGGCTCGCGCCGCCTTCAATCTTGACTGCCTGCGCGCCGGCTTCCTTCACAAAGCGCACCGCGTTGGCGACCGCGTTGTCCAGGCTCAGGTGATATGAGCCCCAGGGCATATCCGCGGCCACGATCGCCCGACGCACCGCCCGGCGTACCGCGCGCGTATGGTGCAGCATCTCGTCCACCGTCACCGGCAGCGTGTTGTCGTAGCCCATCACCACCATGGCCAGCGAGTCGCCGACGAGGATCAGGTCGATCCCAGCCTCGTCCACCAGCCGCGCCGTGGCGTAGTCGTAGGCAGTCAGCGCGGTAATCGGCCTGCCCGTCTGCTTCTTTTCCTGGATTGTCTGGAAGGTCACCGGAACCGGCGCGGATGCCGGCTCATCGCTCGTGCGGAACTGCGAAATGCTCATGTTGTCTCCAGTGCGGCTTCTCCCTCGTGCAGAGAATGCCGCCCGATGTCCTGACAATACGCTTCCAGGTGCATGGAAGACAAACGGTACCTCGGTACTGCGCGGGCACCCGATTTCGCTTGCTCTCTCCCCACGAAAACTTCACACTAGAGAACATGGGAAAGCTCTGTCCTTCGCCGTATTCAGGCGAATACACAGAGCTTTCCCTTTTGCAGAACGCCGCCCTTGAGCGAGTTCGCCCAGGCGAACCAATCGAACGGGGCTCAGACCGGAATCGGCCGACTCAATGCTCTTTGAAAACCTGCTGCATAAACCGATCCCGTTGGGTAACCCCTCGGGTAACCCGGCCAAACGGCCTTTGCAAGCCGCCTGTTTTCAGAGGTTTGCCACAGTCCTAAACATGCCTCGTGCAAGCTCTTTCCCATCAGGTACTTGCCACAGCCCCATGGGGAGGGGGGTACCCCCCTCCCCCCACTGTCTTCGGCCTCCGCAATCTCGGTCAGCGCTTCCTTGCGACCTCGTTTCCATTGAACCTGCCGAAACACGGAAGGTGTGCCAGGAGGAATAAGCGGTCCCTGAATGCAGGCCTACAGCTTCAGCGTCTTCAGGTAATCCCGGAAGGCGGGCCCCAGGTCTTCGCGCTTCAGGGCGAACTCCACCGTCGCCCTGAGCATGCCGAATTTGTCACCGGCATCGTGACGAACTCCCTCGAAGCTGTATCCGTAGACTTTCTCCGTCTCCAGCAATCCTTTGATGCCATCGGTCAGCTGCAACTCGCCGCCCGCGCCCAGTGGCGTGTGCTCCAGCAGATCGAAAATCTTCGGGGTGAGAATGTAACGGCCGATGATGGCATTCTTCGAGGGCGCTTCCGCCGGCTTCGGCTTCTCCACGAGTCCGGAAACGTCGAACAGGCGCGGATTGTCCGGCACCGGCTTTCCGTCCAGCACGCCGTATGCGGAGATCGCATCGCCTTCGATGACCTGGGTGGCCACGATCGACGACTGGACTTTCTCGAAGACGTCCATCATTTGCTTCAGGCAGGGAGTCTCGGAATCGATCACGTCGTCCGGCAGAATGACAGCGAAGGGCTCATCGCCCACCAGATCCCGCGCCATCAGCACGGCGTGCCCCAGGCCCATCGCTTCCTTCTGCCGGACGTAGGAAAGCCGCACCATGTGCGAAACCTGCCGGCTCAGCGCCAGCAGATCGGTCTTACCGCGCTTTTCCAGCGTGCATTCCAGCTCGTAGCTCACGTCGAAGTGGTCTTCGATCGCCGACTTGCCGCGCCCGGTCACGATCACGATCTGATCGCAGCCCGCGGCCAGCGCTTCCTCGACGCCGTACTGGATGATCGGCTTGTCGACCAGGGCCAGCATTTCCTTGGGGATCGATTTCGTCGCCGGCAAAAAACGCGTGCCGAATCCCGCGGCCGGGAAAATTGCCTTGCGCACCTTTGCGTGTGTTGACATTTCTTTACTTTAGATTCCTTCCTCGTGCAGGCCTCTACCACGAACCGGGCATTCTACAGCGAGACCGGAACAGGATGCGACCATTTCCTACAACGTTGGCGAGTCGTCCCCCAGCAGCGCCTTGCGCACAATCCTGATAGGCGCGCCGCCCTGGCGCATGAAGTCGTCGTGAAATTTCTCCAGCGAGAAGCTCGCTCCCTCTTTCCTCTGGAGGTCTGACCGCAGCTTCATGATCTCCAGCTTGCCCAGCGTGTAGTAGAGGTAGGTCGGGTCCGAGGTTCCGCGCTTGGTTTCGACCTCCGCGATCGCCCGCGACTGGTAGCCCTCGTTGACGAAGAAATCCTGCGCCTGTTCCAGGGTCAGGTCCTGGGTGTGCATGCGGATCCCCACCACAAAGCGTGCGTCTCGCAACAGCGCATCCTGCAACTGCCCCAGCCGGATCAGCCGCGACTCTCGCTCGTCCTTCGCACCCACGCCCGGCCGGTTGTAACCCTCGTCGAGCATCATCTGCTCGCAGTAATGCGCCCACCCCTCGATGTTCGTCGACGATCCGGTCAGCTTCCGCACCGCGCTCATCGGCGTGTGATTCACCCACAGGAACTGAACGTAGTGGCCGGGATAGGCCTCGTGCACGGAGGTGCTGATCACGGTGCCCACATTGAACGCCGCCATGTAGTCGGCTACCTTCGCCGCCGGCCAGTCCTTCTCCGGCAGCGTCACGTTGAAGTACGCCGTCGAGGAATGCCGCTCGTACGGCCCCGGTGTATCCATCGATGCCTGCGTCGTCGCGCGCATGAACGGCGGGGTCTCTTCCAGCGTCGGCTCCACGGTCGAGGGGATCGTGATGATCTTCTTCGCCTGAATAAACGCGATCAGGCTGTTAAACGTGTTGTGAAAGGTCTGGAGCAGCTGATCCGGCGGTGGATGAAGGCCGGCCAGTTCCGCAAGAACTTCCTTCGGCGTTTTTCCCGGATCCACATCCTTCGCGAGGCGGTTGAACTCCGCCTGGTTCTTGTGCAGGTCGTCGTAGCCAATCTGCAGCAGCCGGTCCAGCGGCGTGTCCACCATTTCGTCGTAGAGCAGCTTCTTGCCGAAGGTCTCCGCGCCGATGCGAAATTCCCCATTGGATTTCGGCAGCAGATCGTTCTTCAGCCACCCCTGATAGCTCTCGAGAGCCGCAATCACTGCCGCGTTGGTCTTGTGGAATTCAGCAATCGCTGCGGGAACCTTCGCGCCTTTGAATGCATCCGGCACATCATGCTGGAAAAAGCCGATGATATCCGGCAATTGCTCCAGCGCAATTTCCGTATAGATCCGAGGAGGATTCTTCAGGTTCTGCCGCGCCGCCGTCAAAACCGCCGGCATCTGCTTCTCGCGCGCAATCAACGACCGCAGCCGCTCGTCCACAGGCGCAAAATCGCGCTCCATCAGCACGAACGCGCTGTTCGTGATCCCCCCCGAATAGGTGTCGGGATTCTTCTCCCAACCCCGAATAGTCTCCAGCTCGAGCAGGTTCCCCCGAATGTTGTCGCGGATAATGGCAAGGTCGCCCTGGGTGCTCTCGTCCAGGCCGTCCGAGGGAAATGCGTCGAATTTCCCCTCGTATCCCCGCAAAGCGGCGATCTCCGCCTCAACGCCCGCGCGGCTGTAGTCCTCCAGCTTCGTGTCGTACTGGTGGAAGCCCAGTTGGGTAGCGCCGGTCGGCCCGAAGTGAAATACCACGTCGGAAAAGTAATGATCGGCCAGCGCGCGGAATCTCGCGCCAGCATCGGCAGCTTCGGGATTGATGGCTGGGGTTGTCGTCATCAGGCCAAAACAGGTCAGGAGAACTGCGGCGAATTTCCTTTTCATTGAAATTCAGTATCCGCTATTCGTTCGGAATCCGTCATCCTGCCGCCCCCTATACTGAAAACCATGTCCCTCGTTCTTACCCGGTCCGATGCGCTTCGCAAACGCGCGGAAAAGCTCTTTCCCGGCGGAGTCAACTCGCCCGTCCGAGCTTTTCGCGCCGTCGGTGGGGAGCCTCCCTTTGTCGAGCGCGGCGAAGGCGCGTACCTCTGGGACGCGGATGGCAACCGCTTCATCGACTATTTCGGCTCCTGGGGTCCCATCATCCTCGGCCACGCTTTCCCGCCCGTGGTAGAAGCCATCCAGGAGGCCGCCGCGCGCAGCGCCAGCTTCGGCGCATCCACCGAAGTCGAAGGCGACCTGGCCGAGCTGGTCCGTGCCGCGTATCCCTCCATCGAAAAAATGCGCTTCGTCAGCTCGGGCACCGAGGCCACCATGTCCGCCATCCGTCTGGCCCGCGCCTTCACCAGCCGCAAATACATCGTCAAATTTGAAGGCTGCTACCACGGCCACGCCGACGGCCTCCTCGTCAAAGCCGGCTCCGGCGTCGCCACCTTCGGCATCCCTGGCTCCGCCGGCGTCCCCGAAGAAGTCGCCCACTTCACTCTCGCGCTGCCCTTCAACGACGTTGCCGCGGTCGAAGCCGCCTTCGCCGCGCATCCCGGCGAAATTGCCGCCGTCATCGTCGAGCCCATCGTCGGCAACGCCGGCTGCATCCCGCCCGCACCCGGGTACCTCGAAGCCCTCCGCACGCTGACCGCAACGCACGGCGCGCTCCTCATCTTCGATGAAGTCATGACCGGTTTCCGCGTGGCCTTTGGCGGTGCTCAGGAACTCTACGGCATCCGCCCCGACCTCACCACACTCGGCAAGATTCTTGGCGGCGGTCTGCCCGTCGGCGCCTTTGGTGGGCCCGCCGGCATTATGGATCAGCTCGCGCCCATGGGCCCCGTCTATCAGGCTGGTACGCTCAGCGGCAATCCGCTCGCCATGGCCGCTGGCATTGCGACGGTCGGCTATCTGCACGCCCACCGCAAAAACGTCTATCCAAAATTGGAAAAACTCAGCGCCGCTGTCGTCGACGGCATTGCTTCTGCCGCCAACGAGCGGGGCATTCCCCTCACCACCAACCGCGTCGGCGCCATGTTCACCTGGTTTTTCAATTCAGCCCCCGTCACGGAGTTCGCCTCGGCTGCCCGGTCCGATACCAGCCGCTTCGCTGCCTTCCATCGCGCCATGCTCGAGGCAGGTGTCTGGCTCCCGCCTTCCCAGTTCGAGGCGGCCTTCCTCAGCACCGCGCACACCGACGCCGACATCCGCCACACCGTCGACGCGGCCCGACAGGCCTTCGCCGCTATCGCCAGGAATTAACAGGAAAAACAGAGAAGGGAAGCGTCGCTACCAAAGGTGCAGCGTTAGCCCTGTGCTCGCGATGACCGGCGAGAGGCCCTGCCCCGCGTAGATGTGCCCGTACCCCAACTCAAGAATGCGCCAGTCCAGACGAGGCGCGATGCCATGCGACACCCCCGCGTCTACCTGCCACGCCGCTCCCCACGAGGAGCCGAAAACGCCCACGGAATTGTAGGCGTCGCTACGGCCCAACCCACCTCCGGCCTCCACGAAGACCCTCACGATGGGCAGGCTGACGGCCAGCCGCGGCCCAATCAAAGCGTCGTAGGCGCGGAGGTTGGCGTTGCCCGGCAGCGCCGTGGCGCGCGCGACAAATCCCAGAATATGCCCCTGGATGTACCCGCCGCCGCTTCCGCCCCACAGCACCCCTGCCCCTTGTCCCGCCCGGGCGGCCGAGAATTCAGCGAAAACGCTGGTTCCTTTGGGACCCAACCCGAGTCCATCATCCTGCGCAAGCGTCGGAGCTGAGGTGAAGGCAGACAACAAGCCCAGGGCGAGCCAAACGGAAGGGGTCTTCATCGGGGTTCTCTCCCATCCATGCGTGCGTTATTGCCCACCTGAGACGCGGCTCTCGGACAAAAGGTTTCCTCAACCGCATCCAGACAACGCAATCCGGCATTCCGCCCGTCTCTGCTTACTGGAGTCACAAGATGTCTGGTGCCCCGAACACCATCGGCGTCATGCTGCTGTTTTTTTCGTTTTTCTCGGCTGCCTTCTTTTGGGCGACCCACGGTCACACCGCAACTGCCGATCCCGAAGAAGAGGATGTCGGTACGCCGGGCAAAGACTCCTGAGCAGGGGGCGCTGACCGGGTATTACGCCGCTGCGGCTTGCTTCTTCGGAAGAAACGCTCGCAGGACCAGTGACAGTCCGAAGCAGATTACCAGGCACCGGATCAGCAGTAGCGGCTCGTATCGCCACGCCAGCACCGCCAGGCAGAGTGGATAGCTCACCGGAAAAAACTCCGCCAGCAGGCTCATCGGCCATTGGGGCCGCGCAGCCGACCCAACGATCCTCGGGCGCAGGCTCGGCACCAGACGCGGCACTTGCCTCCGGTACTCAACATACGCCTCGCCGATCTGCCCCGCCAGAAAGCCCTCTTCGCCCAGGATGAGCCTGAAGTAGAACAACGCCAGCAACACAGCAAAAACGAGCGCGCCCGAGGGAGGCATCAGGATCGCAATGCTCAGCCCCAGAAACCACGACCCCAGATAGAGCGGATTCCGCACATACCGGTACGGTCCCGCCGCCATCACGTTGCCCGCGAGCATCGGCCCCGCGTGCACGATCGACGCTCCGAGAAACGCCGTGCCCCACACTCGCAGAACCGCCCCCGCAAAGCCAAACAGAATCGCCAGCCCCGTCACTACCAGCGTCGCCTGATCCAGACGCAGCCAGCCCCACCGCGCCAGCGTCGTCGAAAGCGCCAGCCATGCGGTCGTAGCCGGTGGCGCATACCGGCCCTGCGTCCACGTCCACGGCGCCCAAAAGCCCAGCGTATAGATCAGGAGGATGATGAGGAGCCGGAAGCGAAATTCAAACTGAGTGGCTTTCATGCAGGCTCTTTCTGGCGCGACGTCCTCGTCATCGCAGCGCTTCCTTCAGCCGTCCATGGGCCGCGGTCAGGCGCGCTTCCGCATCGCCCCGGCTCAGTCCCAGCTTGTTCATCACTACTGCTGTCTTCACTGACTCCGCTCTGGCCAGCAACGTTGCAGCCGCGTCGTATTCCAGTCCCGTGATCGTCGCAATAATCCTCGCGGCGCGATCCGCCAGCTTGGTGTTCGTTGGCTGCAGGTTCACCATCAGGTTCCCGTAGACATACCCCAGCCGCACCAGCGCTCCGGTCGACAGCATGTTCAGCACCAGCTTCGTCGCTGTCCCTGCCTTCATCCGCGTCGAACCCGTCACGACCTCAGGCCCCGTCGAGGGCACAATCGCCATCTCTGCCGCGGTCGCAACCTCCGACCCCGGGACGCACGTCAGCCCAATCGTCAGCGCGCCCAGTTTCCGCGCGTGCTCCAGTCCGCCCAGCACATACGGAGTCCGCCCGCTCGCTGCAATCCCCACCAGCACGTCACCCGCGCCGAAATCGTGCTCTTCGAGGTCCCGCGCTCCGAGTGACGGATTATCCTCCGCCTGCTCGATCGACCGCCGCAGCGCCGCGTCCCCGCCCGCGATGATCCCCTGCACCAGTTCCGGCGGCGTGTTGTAGCTCGGCGGGCACTCCGACGCATCCAGCACCCCCAGCCGTCCCGACGTCCCCGCACCCAGGTAGAACAGCCGCCCCCCCGCCTCGATCCGCGCCGTAATCGCATCCACCGCCGCCGCGATCCGAGGCAGCTCCCGCTCGACTGCCTCCACTGCTTCCTGATCCGCCACGTGGATGATCCGCAGCATCTCGAGGGTCGACACTTCATCGATCCGCTCCGATGCGGGGTTGCGCGCCTCCGTGGGAAGATTCGCCAGCTCACTCATTCGAGATGATGCTACCTCCGCGGCCTACGCGCAGCTTCCGGACAGCCGCCCGCGCTGCCTCCTCCGTTCGCACCTCACACTCCCATACAACGAAGACGCGCCAGCCCATCCTGCGCAGCGCCGCCGCGTGTCTGCGATCGCGAGCCACGTTGCCGCCGCGCTTTGCGGCCCAGAATTCTGCCCGCGTTGCCGGAACTACCGACCCATATTTGCAACGGTGACAGTGCCAGAAACATCCGTGCACGAAAATCGCCGTCTGGTACTTCGGCAGCACGATATCCGGCCGCCCCGGCAGGTCCTTGCGATGCAGACGGAAGCGGAGCCCCATCGCATGCAGCACGCGCCGCACCCGCACTTCCGGCTTCGTATTTCGCGACCGGATCGCCGCCATGTTGCGGCTCCGCTGCTCGCGCGTGTGAACGTCGGTCATGACTGCAACGAAACCGGTTCAAAAGGAAGCACTCGCTGAACCGGCGCCGTCCTCGAGACAGATCGCTGCGCATTCGTTGGGCGCGCAAGATAAGGCCGCATCGCCCGCGCCACAGCCGCCACCACCGGAACGACCACGCTGTTTCCGAACTGCTTGTATGCCTGCGTGTCCGAGACCGGAATGAGAAAGCTGCCTGGAAACCCCATCAGTCGCGCGCACTCCCGCGGCGTCAATCGCCGCGGATTCTCCCGTGCTCCCCGACTGACGAGGATCTCCGACCCATCCTTGTAGTACCGCGCGGACAATGTCCGCGCAATATCGTCGCGGCCCACCAGTCCAAACCCAAATCCATTTCCCGCCGCGCGATGCTTCGCCGCATACGCCTGCAAATACTCCCAGAGCTTCTTTGTCAGCGTGTATTTCGGATTCACCGCGCTCCGCAGCCCCAGCGTGTACGGCTCCTCCGCCGCTTCGCTCCCGTCCTCCGGATGCAGCACCGCCCGCAGCTTCGGACCTGCGCCCGGCAAGGCCACATCATCCAGCGAAAACTCCGTGTCCTCGCGAAATCCCGCGATCAGAATTCGCTTGCGATGTTGCGGCACAAAATGCGCAGCGTCGATCACCCGCCACGAAATCCGGTAGCCCAGTTCCTCCTCCAGCGTCTGCCGGATGACGCGAAACGTCCGCCCCTGGTCGTGATTCACCAGGTTCTTCACATTCTCCAACAGGAACGCCCGCGGCCGCTTCGCCGCCAGAATCCGCGCCACATCGAAAAACAGAGTCCCCTGCGTAGCGCAGGCGAACCCATGCGGTCGACCCAGCGCATTTTTCTTGCTCACGCCGGCAATCGAAAACGGCTGGCAGGGGAAACCCGCCACCAAAACATCATGATCGGGAATCTCTTCCTCATCGAGCGCGCGAATATCCCCGGCAATCGCTTCGCGCTCGCCGAAATTTGCGGCATACGTCGTCTGCGCAAACGCATTCCACTCGCTCGTGAAGGCGCAGCGCCCGCCTGCCGCCTCGAACCCCATGCGCATCCCGCCGATTCCGGCGAAAAGATCGACAAAGCTGAACGCAGCGTTCGGCACAAATCTATTCTCCGCGTTTTGCGGAGGATTTCTTCGCCTTTTTTCCGGGTTTCTTCGTGGCGGCCTTCTTCGCAGTCGCGTTCTTCGTCACGACCTTCTTCGCCGACCGCTTCACGGGAGCCTTCTTTCGCGCCGCCAGCGTCTTCTCCTTCAGAGCGGCGGTCAGCTCCTCAACATCCACATGCCGCGCCGACTTGCGCAGCCGCTCGAGGTCGTAGAACGCCCGCCGATCGCGCAGGAAAATGTGGACCACGAAATCCACGTAGTCCATCAGAATCCACTCGCCCAGCCGCCGTCCCTCCACCGAGTTCGGATACGTGGCGAAATCGCGTTTCAGGCGCAGCTCGATCTCATCGGCAATCGCCTGCGACTGCCGCTCGTTGGCCGTGCTGGTGATCAGGAAGAAATCGGTGAAGGCGGAGTCGGCGGGATCCAGCTGCAATACCCGTGTGTCCTCGCCCTTTTTCTCATCGCAGGCCGCAACCGCGGCCAGCACCATCTTGCGGGTTTCCGTCAATGTCATGCGTGGGGTTCAGCGCTCTGGTTTCGATGGTACGGCAATTCACTGTGGTTGGGGAGTTGCGCTCGCGGATGCCTCAGAACGCCTGGCCTTCTTTGTACAGCCCGTTCTTGCGGATATACGCGGCCACTGCGGCATCGAGCTCGCCCCGCGACTCAACGCCGTGGTGCAGCGACTCGCGGATGCCGCTGGCCGAGGCCTGCTCGCTGAGGTCTGGCAGGAGATACAGCCGCGATTCCCGGCGCCCGGGGTTCCGCAGGGACAGGACGAGGTTGTCGCCCTCCTGCGCAGCGCTGGACGCCACGGAAATATTTGGCGGCAGCGCAGCGGCTACACGGCTCAGGTCGAATCCAGGCCGCGAGGCGACAATGAAATCGCACGCCACCAGGAGGTCGCTCGACCGATACCACTTGCTGATGCTGAGAAAAGAATCGGCGCCCATCAGGCAGAACAGCTCGTCGCCGGGAGCCAGCCCGGCTTTCAGCGTGCGCACCGTGTCGATGGTGTAATTCGGCCGCCCATCCGCGCGGGGTGCATCGATCAGCGACAACTCCATCCCCTTCTCGCCGGAAAGCGCGAGCCGCGTCATGGCGACGCGATCGGTGAAGCTCGCCTGGGGTCGATCGCGCTTGAGCGGCTGCACACCCACGGGAGCGAACAGCACCCTCCCAAGACCCATGCGCTCGGCCGCCAGCCGCGCCAGCGCGACGTGCCCGCGATGCGGCGGATCGAAGCTGCCGCCAAACAAGCCAATCCTCATTGTTTCTGAGCATAGCGCGTCACCGCGGGAATTACGGTAGTTTGGGCTTGTGAGTCCCCTTGCCGCCATCGCGCTGGGCGCGAATCTCCCTTCGCCTGCCGGCACGCCCGAGCAAACCCTGGCGGCCGCCATCGACGACCTCGCCGCTGCGGGGACCATCCTTGCGCGCTCTTCGCTTTACCGGACGGAACCTGTGGGCATCGCAAACCAGCCTCCATTTGTAAACGCCGCAGTTACTTTAACGACCGACCTCGATGCCGAAGTTCTCCTCGATTTCCTGCTGGCCGTCGAGCGGCGTTATGGCCGCGATCGCGCGAGCGGCGCTCCCAACGGCCCGCGCACCCTCGACCTGGATCTGCTGCTGCTGGAGGATCGTGTGGTGAATTCTCCCCGGCTCACCCTTCCTCATCCCGCGCTGGCCAGCCGTCGATTCGTCCTCGGGCCTCTGTGCGAGATTGCGCCCAACCTCCGCCACCCGATCCTCGGCAAATCGATGGCGGAACTCCTGGCCGCACTCCCCGATGAAGGCCCGAACCGTGCCGCTGCCGTGCAAAAGCTACCGCCCCTGCCGACTCAACACTAAAATCAAAGGCTCATGCAGCTTTCCCCCAGCCGGATTTGTCTCCTCGCCGCGCTCGCCCTTGCCGCAGCTGCGACCGTGTGCGGCCAGACGCGAGGCGTCGTCCGCAATGCGCATGGAGACCCTATCCCCTCCGCCACCGTCGCCGACGTGGCCGGCAACACGCTCGCGGTTTCAGGCTCCGACGGCATTTTCGCTCTGTCCCATCCTCCGCGCCAGATTGCAGTCACCGCCCCGCATTACGTAACCGCCGTTGTGACCATCACACCCGATCAATCGCTGAACATCATCCTCCGCCAGCCCCTCGAAACTGTCGTCGTGACAGCCTACCGATCCGCCCTGGGCAGCTCCGACAGTCCGGCCAGCACCCGCGTCCTTGACACGCAGCAGCTCCAGCAAGCCGCATCCCCGTCGCTTGACGGCAAACTGCGCGACATTCCCGGCTTCACCCTCTTTCGCCGTTCCATCTCCCTCGTTGCCAATCCGACCACGGAAGGCGTCTCCCTGCGCGGCCTCGGCTCGACCGCCGCCAGCCGCTCTCTGGTCGTGCTGGACGACATCCCCCTCAACGATCCCTACGGCGGCTGGATCCACTGGGAAGAACTGCCCGAGCTCTCCATCCATTCCGTCGAAATCGTTCGCGGCGGCGCATCCGACCTCTACGGCTCCAGCGCCATCGGCGGCGTCATCAGCGTCATTCCCGCACGCCCCCAAACCTCCGGCCTCCAGATCCTCACCAGCGGCGGCTCCGAAAGCACCCTCGACGACGGCGCGCTCGCAACCGCGAAGCAAGGCCCATGGTCCGCGCTCGCCAGCGGTGGCCTCATCGCCACCGACGGTTACACGCTCATCGCGCCTAATCTGCGCGGTCCCATCGATCAGCCCTCTAACGTCCACGCGCAGAACGGGCTCGCCGAAGTCGAGCGCATGCTGCCCGGCGACGGGCGCGTTTTTGTCCGCAGCAACGTCCTGAACGAAATCCGCCATAACGGCACGCCGGCGCAGTGGAACGCCACCCGCCTGTGGCGCGGAGCGGCGGGAGCTGACTGGCGCGACTTCGCCCTGCGCCTCTACGGCGACGACGAGCACTACCGCCAGACCTTCTCCAGCATCGCCGCCGACCGCGCCTCCGAGAAGCTGACGCGCTTTGTCTTCGATCCCGCCGACGAACTGGGCGCTGCCCTTCGCTGGCATCGGCCGATCGGCGCCCACGCGCTCGTTCTCACCGGCGCGGACACCCACGATGTTCGCGCCGAAGACAGCGAGCAGCTCTTCACCGGTGCCGGCGGCTTTCTCTCGACCTCCGCGCGCCAGCGCCAAACCGGCGTCTGGGGCGAAGCGCTCCTCACGCCCGCCAACTGGACCGTCAGCGGCTCCGCCCGCGTCGACCACTTCTCCAACTTCAACGCGCAACAGTTCTCGAGTTCGGCCGCGGCGGTCCAGCTTCCGGACTTCAGCGAAACCGTCTTCGATCCGCGCCTCGGGCTGGTACGACGGCTCACGCCGTCAGTAGCCTGGAATGCTTCCGCCTTCCGCGCTTATCGGGCCCCCACCGAAAACGAGCTCTACCGCACCGGGCAGGTCGGGCAGCAGGTCACCGAGCCCAATCCCAACCTCCGCTCCGAACGAGCCACGGGCTGGGAGACCGGCTTCCAGGCGGACTTTCGCCGCTACGGCTCCAGTGTGCGCGCCAGCTATTTCTGGACGCAGGTCAATCGCCCGATTACCGCGCTGACGCTCAACGTCACGCCGACGTCGGAGCTGCTGCAGCGCGAGAATCTTGGCCAGATCGAAAGCCGCGGCGTCTCCCTCGACTACGCACTGCAGCCGGTGTCATGGATCGGCATCGAAGGCGGCTATCAATTTGCCAACGCCACTGTGACAAATTTCGCGCCTGAGCCCCAGCTCATCGGCAACTGGATTCCCCAGGTTGCCCGCAACATGGCCACGTCGCAGGTTCGCCTTACCCGCGCTCGCATTGGTGTTCTCAGCGCCCAGGGCCAGCTCACCGGCCGCCAGTTCGACGACGACGCCAACGCCTACCTGCTGCACAGCTATTTCCGCCTCGACGCATCCGCCGAGCACAACTTCGGCCGCCACATCGTCGCCTTTGCCTCGGGCGAGAACATTTTCGACCGCTTGATTGAGGTGGGGAAGACGCCGCTGCTTACCTTGGGAACGCCGCGCGTTGCGCGGGTGGGAATAAGGATCGATTTTGGAGAGTGACCTTCAGCACTTGCTCTCCACCAGCGCGGCTACGCCTGCGCCGATCACCGCCAGCGACGGATCCTCGGGCAGCACTTCCACCGTGTAGTTCTGCAGCGGGCTCATCTTGATGGTCTCCCACAAATACTGCTTCAGCCTCGGCAACTCCAGCCGCTGGATGTCGCGCCCCGTGTAGTAAAAGCGCCCCGCGCCCTCCAGGTGAATCATCGAAGCTGTCGCCGCCGCCAGCGCGCGATGCCATAGCTCAACGAACTCCGCACAGCGCCGATCACCCTTCTTCGCCGCGGCGAACACCTCGTCCGGCTCCATATCCAGGAACCGCAGCCGCATCGCCCGGTGCCCCATGATCCCTTCCAGATGCCCGCGCCCGCCGCAGACGCAAAAGGTTTCCTTCGGGTCGAGCGTCACCACCGTGTGGCCACCCTCCCACGGACCCTCTGTCCAGGGATACCGCCCGAACCCGATGCCGTTGCCGATCGTCCACACCCGCACCTGGCGATCCATTTGCCCGCGCGTGGCTGCGATTCCGGCCGCCACCGTGTCCGCATCGTTGAACACTGCCATCTTCACATCGACCCCGCGCCTCTTCAGCCCCGCGTCGATCGAGCTACAGACCTGCGCGCCCTTCAGCTGCGGCAGATTCGGCGCGTCCAGCATCACCCCCTGGTGCACGTATCCAGGCAACGCCACGCCCGCGGCGTCAATCGTTGCTCCTTTGGGAACCAGCCCCGCAATCGCATCGCAGATCATGTCGCAGAGGCTTTCGGCCGGGACTTCAATCAGTCCATTCGTGTCGTCGATGTTCTCCGGAAACTCCTTCAGTTCGCCTTGGAGCTTGTGGTCTTCGATGAATCCCGCGACCACCCGCGTCGTCAGCACTGCGCCCACCGTCTTCGACATAGGACCCTCCGCCGCAGCCCCGGTTAGCTATCCCTCAAAGCGGGCCAGCCGGTTGATGCCGTTAAACGCGGCGGCCTTGTAGCATTCGGCGAGCGTGGGGTAGTTGAACACCGTGTCGATGAAGTAATCGACTGTGCCGTTCAGGATCATCACGGCCTGGCCGATGTGGACCAGCTCCGCCGCGCCCTCGCCGATGATGTGCACGCCCAGCACCTGCCGCGTTTCGCGATTGAAGATCAGCTTCAGGCGTCCCGTCGTGTCGCCACGGATCTGGCCGCGCGCAATTTCCCGATAGTACGCCACGCCGACTTCGTACGGCACGTCCTCTTCCGTCAGCTGCTCCTCGGTCTTGCCGATAAACGAAATCTCCGGAATCGTATAGATGCCGTACGGATAAAAGCTCGGGTTCGAAATGATGTGCTCGTCGCCAAAGGCGCGCGCTGCGGCGATCCGCCCCTGCTCCATAGAAACCGAGGCCAGCGCCGGGAAGCCGATGACGTCTCCGACCGCGAAAATGTGCGGCGCTTTGGTCCGGAAATCCTTGTCCACCGGAATGCGCCCGCGATTGTCCGGCTCGATGCCGGCCGCCGCCAGATTCAGATCGTCGATGTTGCCCTGCCGTCCCACCGCGTAGAGCAGCGCGTCCCCTGACATCTTCTTCTTGCTTTCCAGATTGGCGACCACCGCCCCGTCAGGCAGCTGCTCCACGCTCTCGACTTCTTCGCCTAGCCGCATCGTCACGCGGCTGTCGCGCAGGTGATAGCTCAGCGCCTCGATGATTTCCTGATCCGCGAACTCCAGCAGCCGCGGCCGCTTCTCGATCAGCGTCACGCGAACTCCCAGCGCCGCAAACATGCACGTGTACTCGACCCCGATCACCCCGCCGCCCACCACAATCAGGTTCTTGGGCAGATCGATCATCTCGAGAACCTGATCGCTGTTGACGATCGTCTTCCCGTTCACCGGCACCTTCGGCGACGTAGCCGGCCGCGTTCCTACCGCGATGATGATGTTGTCCGCCTCGTAGGTGTTGGTCCCCCGCGGGCCGTCCACCTTTACGTGATGATCGTCGACAAAACTCGCCACGCCGTTGAAGATTTCGACCCCGTTGCGCGAAAGCTGGGCTTCCGTGACGTCGATTTCCGTCTTGATGACGTGCTGCACGCGGAAAGCCAGATCGGCCATCGTGATCTTTTCCTTCACGCGGTAGTTCATCCCGTAAATCGACCGGTAGTTATAACCGGAGAGATGCAGCACCGCCTCGCGCATCGTCTTGCTGGGGATGGTCCCGGTGTTGATGCACACGCCGCCCACCACGCCCCGCATCTCCACGAGCGCCACGTGCTTGCCCCTCTTCACTGCGGAAACCGCTGCGCGCTGTCCGGAAGGGCCCGAACCGATGACCAGCAAATCGTATTTCGCCATGCGTCAGAAGAAAACCCGCGCCGCGTACTCAGCCGGCTCGAGGTCCGTGCCCATCTTACAATCCAGTGATGACAGGCCGTGTGAATACGCTTTTACACTAACCTTCAGATGCTGCTCTATGCCATCACCAACCGCCGTCTGCTCGACGGCGACGAAGCCGCGAAGCGCGATCGCCTCGTCTCGCTCGCAAGCACATGGGCCAGCGGCGGCGTCGACACCATTCAGGTCCGCGAAAAGGATCTTCCCCTCGCCGAGCTCCAGCCTCTTGCTGCGCGCATCGTCGCAGCCGTCCGCGCCACCGGCAAACCCACGCGCGTCCTGGTCAACGGTCCCGCTCAGGTCGCGCTGGATGCCGGCGCCGACGGCGTGCATCTCCACGCCAATGCGGGACCCGCCGCGGTTCGAGCCGCGCAGCAGGCCTATGCGCGCGTCAGCCGCGAGCCGGTGATCAGCGCCGCCTGCCACTCCCCCGAAGAAATTCGCCAGGCGGCCGGTGCATCGCTGCTCCTGTTTTCCCCCATCTTCGAGAAAGTGACGGAGCAGGGCACCACACGCGGCCAGGGACTCGCGGCCCTGCGGGCAGCCGTTGATGTCGCCAAACCGACTCCTGTCCTCGCTCTCGGCGGCATCACCGAGAAGAATGCCGTGGCCTGCCTGCAGGCCGGAGCCGTCGGCATTGCCGCTATCCGCCTCTTCCTCGGCGACGCGTGGCGCAGCCTCCTCGAAACCCCGGACCCATTCGTGCGACCATCGTCCTGATCCATCATCCAATGACGAAATGCCCTCCTCGCTGAAAGAAGAGCGTCCTCAGCTCCCGCCGCATGCGTCTTCCGCCGAGCACGCCCGCGTCATCGGCCGCCGCTTCGGCTACGTCGCCTGCGCGCTCGCTGGATGCTGCTGGGGAACGGGCTTCTTCTTCGGGAAAATTGCTTTCAGCCGCCTTGGCGTCGGCCACTACGTCCTGTATCGCTTCATCTTTGCCTGTATCGGGATGCTCCCGATCGTCGAAGCCCCGCGCTTCTCACGGCGCGAATCGACGCTGCTCCTGATCGGAGCCTTCCTCGGCATCCCTGTTCAATTCCTCGTCCAGTTCCAGGGACTCAAACTCACCACCGTCAGCCACGCCGCGCTCATGGTCGGCACCATGCCCGTCATCCTCGCCGTCGGAGCCACCCTCTTCGCCCACGAGCGCCTCGACCTGAAAGGCTGGTTGGCGCTTCTCGGCTCCACGGCGGGCATCGTCCTCATCGTTTTCAGCGCCAGTCACGGCGCCATCGGCGGCGGCAACCTCTGGGGCGATCTCCTCGTGGTTGCTTCGCTGGTCATCGCTCTCGGCTGGGTGCTGATCAATCAGCGCCTCATGGCCCAGGGTTGCTCCCCTTCCGCGGTCAGCTCCTGGACCCTCCTCACCGGCGCAGCGATGCTCTTTCCCTGGGTCCTCTACCGCGACGGACTCCCGCCGGTGCGTGGGCTCGGCTGGCACGTCTGGTTCGCCGTTGCCGCCAGCGGCCTGCTGTGCACCGCCGCAGCCACGTTGCTCTGGAACTGGGGCATCCATCGCGTCCCCGCCTCGCGCGCAGGGGTCTTCCTCAACATCGAACCCGCGCTTGGCTCCATCCTCGGCGTCGTGGTACTCGGCGAGCGGCTCGGTCCCGGGACGTGGGTAGGGGGAGCTCTGATCATCGCCGCTGCCTTCGTGCTTACGACGTCCAGGCACGCCGAACCCGAAGTCATCGTGACCTGAAGCCGGCGCCACGCCCTCGCCCCGCACCCCGCCGCCCCCGCCTTGGTACACTTTGTCCATAGTGGTCGAGCTCGTACCATCCATACTTTCCGCCGATTTTGCCCGCCTGGCCGACGAAATCGCCGCGGCCGAACGTGGGGGCGGCACCGTCATCCACGTCGACGTCATGGACGGCCACTTTGTCCCCAACATCACTGTCGGCCCGCCCATCGTCCAATCGCTGCGCAAGCACACCAAACTGCCCCTCGACTGCCACCTGATGATCGAGAATCCCGACGAATTTATCCCCGCCTTCGCCGACGCGGGCGCCAACTGGGTCAGCGTCCACTACGAGGTCTGCCGCCATCTGCACCGCACCCTTGAGCACATCGCCCAGAACAAAATGCAGCCCGCCGTGGTCATCAACCCCCACACTGAAGTCGACCTGCTGATCCCCATCCTCGGCATGGTGCACCATGTGCTGGTGATGAGCGTCAACCCGGGCTTCGGCGGCCAGCAGTTCATCCCTTACTCCCTCAGCAAGATTCGCCGTTTGAAAGAACTTCGACGGGAACTGGGCCTCAGTTATAGGATTGAAGTAGACGGCGGTATTGCTCACGACACGGTCGCGAGCGTCGTCGAAGCGGGAGCCGAGCTGCTGGTCGCCGGCAACGCGGTTTTCGGCCAGGGACACGCGGAACGGGATGCGCGCAGCCTGCTCGAAGCGGCGCAGCGGGCAGCCCGGTCAGCTGCTGCATAAAGTTTTCCTGCCCGGTGCGGGGTCATCGCAGACCATCCCGCACCGGGCGAACGTTCAACGGGGGCGTCTGCGTTCACGAGGTGTTATGAATCGGTTGGTCCTTCGTATATCGGCGGTTTGTCTGGGTATGGCAATCGCATTTTCATCCCCCAACGCTTTTGCCAAAAAGCACGATAGGAAAAAGAAAGAGGTCGACCTCACCGCGAACCCCCTGGTGAACGTCAACTCGAAGCAGCCCGATAAGGAGCTCTTCGACAAGGCCTACAACGCCATGAAGCATGGCAAGTACGATGTGGCCCGCCTCGACCTTCAGACTCTGCTGAACACCTACCCTGACTCCGAATTCGCCATGCGCTCCAAGCTGCTGGTCGGCGATACCTGGTTTAAGGAGGGTGGCTCCGCCGCGCTCACCCAGGCCGAATCCGAATATAAGGACTTCATCACCTTCTTCCCCAATACTCCTGAAGCCGCCGAGGCGCAGATGAAGGTCGGCGACATCTATTTCCAGCAGATGGAAAAGCCGGACCGCGATCCGCAGAATGCCGTCCATGCCGAGCAGGAATACCGCGCCATGCTGGAGCAGTTCCCCGACTCGCCGCTCATCCCGCGCGCTAAACAGCGTCTCCGCGAGGTGCAGGAAGTTCTCGCCCAGCGCCAGTTCGAAATCGGCGAGTTCTATGCCTCGCGCGAACAATGGGCCGCTTCCGTGGCCCGCCTTGAGACCATCACCGACAGCTATCCGCTCTTCAGTCACAGCGATCAGGCTCTCATCACCATTGGCGATGCCTACGCCAACGAAGCCCAGGTCATGTCGCGCGCCAAGATTCCGCCTAAGGCCAAAGCCGAGCTGATGCGCTATTTCGATGACCGTGCCGCAGCGTCCTGGTCTCGCGTCGTCACCCGTTATCCCCTCGCCCCGCACGTCGAGGATGCCAAAGATCGGCTGATCGCCATGGGCAAGCCGGTTCCCGATCCCAGCCCCCAGGCCCTTGCCGAAAGCCAGGCCGAGGAAGACAGCCGCGTCAACGTCAAGCTCGGTTCGAGGACCCTCCAGCTGCTGGGTCGTGGTCCCAACACCGTCAAGGCCGCGCGCGTGGGCGAGCCGTCCCTCAACAGTCCGCCGCCGGTTGTTGCGCCAGACGTGGTGAAAGAGAGCTCAATAACATGGGCCCAGGCCTTGTCCGGTAAGCCCGTTACCGGAGTGGCAGCGCCCGAAGCTGCGACCGCAGCCAATGCCGCGATTGAGAACGGCACCGCGCCGCCCACCACCGAGCAACCCGCTCCAAAGGCGGCCTTCCAGGAGGTGCCCGATGCTTCTGGGGCTCCGGGCAGCACCGTCACTGTCGAGGTTCCATCTAACAGCGCCCCAGCTGCAGGCGGATCGCCTGGGGCCGCGAGCGCTCCGGCGCCGGCTGAAGGCGCTCCTGCCGGTGCGTCCGTTCCCAGCAACGCTGAACCCCTTGTGAAACCCGTGGGTGCACCCGTTGCCCAGCCGTTACCCGCCATCGACAAGCCTGCCGAGACGCCGCAGCAGATCAACCAGGTGCAGGGCGGCACGCCCGCGCAGGTCCAGACCAGCGCGAATGCCAGCGGCAAGCCAGGCAAGAAAAAGAAAGCTCCCTACGACAAGAAGGACGAGTCGTCGAGTAAGCACAAGAAGAAGACGGGGCTCGATAAAGTGAATCCGTTCTAGAAAACTCCACGTGCAATTTAAGAATGGCCGTCCTGCGGGGCGGCCTTTCTGCTTACGGCCGGCGCGGCAGTCGACCTCTGTCCCTGCATCGAAAATTCAAACGTTATATCGTGAAAAGGGAATGCCCCAGCAAGCCAAAACCACCCTCGAAAGCAACGCCGACATGAGGCCGCGCCGCGAGCTCCCCAAAGCTTACGATCCCGCCGCCATCGAAGAGCGTTGGGCCGCGTACTGGGTCGAGCAGCGCCTGTTCGAAGTTAAAACGCCCGTCGGCTCGCACGAGCGCGCCTTCACCGTCCTGCTGCCCCCGCCCAACGTCACCGGCAATCTCCATATGGGGCACATGTTCGAGCACACAGAGTCGGACATCCTCGTCCGATGGCATCGCATGCTCGGCGAAACTACCCTCTGGCTCCCCGGCACCGACCACGCCGGCATCGCTACCCAGATGCTCGTCGAGCGCTTGCTCGTCAGCGAAAGCACATCGCGCCAGGCCCTCGGCCGCGAAGCCTTCGTCGAGCGCGTCCGCCAGTGGCGTCGCTACTACGGCGGCGCCATCCTCGCCTCCATGAAGCGCATCGGTGACACGGTCGACTGGTCGCGCGAGTACTACACCATGGACGACAACCTCTCCGTCGCCGTGCGCGAAGCCTTCGTCCGCCTCTACGAAGACGGCCTCATCTATCGCGGCGCTTACATCGTCAACTGGTGCCCGCGCTGCCAGACCGCCATCAGTGACCTCGAGGTCACGCACGAGGAGCAGCAGGGCAAGCTCTGGGAAATTCGCTACCCCGTCGTCGGCGCGCCCGGCGAATTCCTCACCGTCGCCACCACCCGCCCCGAAACCATGCTCGGCGACGTCGCTGTCGCCGTGAATCCCCTCGACGAGCGCTACACGCATCTCCACGGCAAGACGCTCAAGCTGCCCCTCACCGACCGCGAGATTCCCGTCATCGTCGACGACTGGGTTAAGTCCGACTTCGGTACCGGCGCCGTCAAAGTCACCCCTGCCCACGACCCCAACGACTTTGCGATCGGCCAGCGCCATAATCTGCCGGCCATTTCGGTGATGGACGAGGCCGCGCACATGACGGCCGAAGCCGGCCCCGCCTACTCCGGTCTCGACCGCTACGACGCCCGCAAAAAAGTCCTCGAAGACCTCGACTCCCAGGGCCTCCTCGGTGCCGTTCGCGATCACGTCAACGCCATCGGCAAATGCGCCCGCTGCCAGGCCATCGTCGAGCCGCGCCTCTCCACGCAGTGGTTCGTCGCCGTCAATAAAACCCCGAATAAGGGCGGCGATTCCATGGCGGAAATGGCCAGGAAAGTCGCCCAACCCGACGCCTCCGGAAAGAAGCCCATCCGCTTCACGCCCGAAAACTACGAAAAAATCTACCTCGAGTGGATGAACAACATCTACGACTGGTGCATCTCGCGCCAGCTCTGGTGGGGCCATCGCATCCCCGCGTGGCACTGCGCCGACTGCAAACAGATCACCGTCGCCCGCCAGGATCCGACCCACTGCGCTCACTGCGGCTCGGACCAGATCACTCAGGAAACCGATGTCCTCGATACCTGGTTCTCCTCCGGCCTGCTGCCCATCACGGTCTTCGGATGGCCCCCGCCGCCGCGACAGTCCACGCCCGACCTCGACGCCTTCTACCCCACCTCGCTCCTCGTCACCGGCTTCGACATCCTTTTCTTCTGGGTCGCCCGCATGATCATGCTCGGCTGCTATTTCAGCCAGGACATCCTCATGCCCAACGGCTCCAGGCCTCCTTTCAGGGAATCCGTCCCCTTCCGCGAGGTCTACATCCACGCGCTGGTCCGCGATGCCGACCGCCAGAAGATGTCCAAAACCAAAGGCAACGTCATCGACCCGGTCACCATCGTCGAAAAGTACGGCACGGATGCTGTGAGGTTCACCCTCGCCTCCATGGCCTCGCCCGGCACCGACATCGCCTTCAGCGAAGCCCGCACCGAAGGCTATCGCGCCTTCGCCAATAAGATCTGGAACGCCGCTCGCTTCATCTTCATGAACGTCGAGCGCGCCCGCGAAGCCGGCATCGAAGTCAACTCGTCCCTGCTCGGCCAAACGCCAACCGTCCCAGGCAGCGCCCCCCTCGAAGCCCGCTGGATCGTCGCCCGCCTCAATTCCGTCGCCGCCGCAGTGAACGTCGCGCTCGCCGCTTATCGATTCGACGAAGCCGCCAATCTCGTCTACCAATTCTTCTGGGGTGACTTTTGCGACTGGTACCTCGAAATCGTCAAGCTCCGCCTCGATTTCGCCGACTCAGCCAACAAGCCCGCAACGAAGTTCGCGCTCACCACGCTCCTCCAGACCTTCGAATCCGCGCTGCGCCTGCTTTCGCCTTTCATGCCCTTCCTGACCGAGGAACTCTGGCACGCGCTCTACGACGACCAGCCTCCCGCGAAATCCATCGCCCTCGCGCGCTACCCCCTGGGAGCCGCTCACAACAACGACAAATTCGAAGCCGACTTCGCACTCCTCCAGGAACTCATCGTGTCCGTCCGTGCCCTCCGCAAAGACCTCGGTGTCGAAGAGAAGGCTTTGGTCCCGATCCGCATCCGTGCCCTTAGCGACGTCCTTGCCTTCGAGGAAAATTCTAAGATCATTCAGCGCCTGGCGCGCGTCTCCGGCGTCGAATCAGTGAGCACCATGCCCGAAGGCGCCGTTATTCGCTCCACGCCCCAGTTCGATGTAACGGTCATTTACGAAAAGACTATCGACGTTGCCGCTGAACGTGAGCGTCTCTCCAAAGAACTCGAGAAACAGGAAAAAGGCCTCGCTTCCGCGGAACGCCAGCTCAGCAATCCCGCGTTTCTAGAAAAGGCGCCGCCCCACGTCGTCGAAGGCCTGAGAAAAATGGAAGCCGACACGCGCCTCCTCATCGAAAAAACCCGCAAAGCTCTCGCCGACCTCACACAGGAGGGCCCCGGATAGATCATGGAATGGAAAAGCCGCCGCATCGAGGCCATCCTGGAGCAGGCGCTTGTCGAAGACAAAGCCACCAGCGACATCACTACGTCGCTCACCATCGATCCCGGCCTCCGCGCCGCCGCCACCGTCCTCGCCAAAGAGGAATGCGTCCTCTCCGGTCTCGGCTGCATTCCCCGCTTCCTCGATATCTTCGCGCGCCTCGACGGCCGTTCCAGCGGCCGCTACGAAGTGGTCAGCCATCCTGAGATTTTCGATGGCGTCCGCATGCGCAAAGGTCAGGCCGCCGCCGTCATTCGTCACAATGCCCGTGTCATTTTGGCTTGCGAGCGCGTCATCCTCAACCTCATGCAGCGCATGAGCGGCGTCGCTACGCTCACCCGCCGCTATGTTGACGAAATCCGGGACACCGGCGCCAAGATCCTCGACACCCGGAAAACCATCCCCGGTCTGCGCATCCTCGACAAATATGCCGTCCGATGTGGCGGCGGCGAAAACCATCGGCTCGACCTCTCCGATGGCATTCTCATCAAGAACAACCACATCGCCCTCGGCGGCGGCATCGAAAAAGTCCTTGCCCGCGCCAAAGAGCGCCGCAAGCCCGGCCAGACCATCGACATCGAGGTTCGCAATATCGCCGAGCTCACCCTCGCCCTCGACCATGGCGCCGAGTCCCTGCTCCTCGACAACATGACGCCAGCCGAGGTCAAAAAATCCGTCGACCTCGTCCGCGAGCGCGGCTTCGAAATTCCCATCGAAGCCTCCGGCGGCATCACCCTCGAGAACATCCACAAATACGCCCTCGCCGGCCCCGACTACATCTCCGTCGGCGCTCTCACCCACTCCGCCCCCGCCGTCGATCTCTCTATGCGCATCACCGCGGAGATCTACTAAAACGGTGCCTACTCCGACCGCCGACGCTTTCCCCGCCGATCCCTTCGACCTACCCGCCCTCGACGCTGCCCTCGCCGGCTCGCGCTTCGCCGGCCACCTCCACTTCTTCCCATCCATCCCCTCCACGAATTCTTTCGCCATGCAACAGGCCGACTGCGGCGCTCCCGACGGCAGCGCCTGGTTCGCCGACGAGCAGACCGCAGGTCGCGGTCGCGGAGCCCACGCCTGGACCTCGCCGCCTGGCTCCGGCCTCTACGTCAGCATCCTGGTTCGCCCGCAAATTCCGCCCGCCGATGTGCTCTGGCTCTCGCTGGCTGCCGGCCTCGCCGTGCACAATGCCATCCGCACCGTCACCTCCCTCCAGCCCGATCTCCGCTGGCCCAACGACCTCCTCCTCGGACCGCGCAAATTCAGCGGCATCCTCACCGAACTCAACGCGGAAGTCACCCGCGTCCGCCACGCGGTCATCGGCATCGGCATCAACGTCCACCAGCCGCAATTTCCCGATGACCTCCGCCCCCTCGCGACTTCGCTCTTCCTTGAGACCGGCCGCAACTGGCCCCGTCAGGACCTGCTCCTCGCCCTCCTGCAATCCCTTGAAACCGAACTCGCCGCCCTCACCGCACCCGCTGACCTCCAGGCCGCCGCACAAAGCATCCGCAACCGTCTCGAACGACGCTCCACCTGGATTCGCGGCAAGCGCGTCCGCGTCGACGAAGGCGACGGCTTCACCGGAGCTACCGAAGGCCTCGACCCCCGCGGCTTCCTCCAGGTCCGCACGCCCCAGGGCCTCCGCACCGTCTTTTCCGGCGGTGTCCGCGAAGCCGGCCCACCATAATTTCGAACCCAGCGAAGCGAGCGCATAAAATCAGAACCATGCTTCTGGTGCTCAACGTCAACAACACCAACACCGTGATCGCCCTCTACGCGCTCACCCCCGAGGGTCGTACCGGAGACCTGCGCGCCACATGGCGCATCAGCACGCGCCAGGGCCAAACTGCCGACGAGTACGGCATTCTCATCCGCAGTCTTCTCCAGCACGAAAACGTCGAGACCGGCGCCATTCACGGCGTCGTCATCGCCTCTGTCGTCCCCCCCATCGATTGGATCCTCCGCCAGTTCTGCGAGCGCACCTTCGCCCAGAAGCCGCTCTTCATCGAGCCCGGCGTCAAAACCGGCCTGCCCATCCTCACCGACAATCCCGGCGAAGTCGGCGCCGATCGCGTCGCCAACTGCGTCGGCGCGTTCCACAAATATGGAGGTCCCACCATCGTCGTCGACTTCGGAACCGCCACCAACTTCGACGTCGTCTCGAAAAAAGGCGAATTCCTCGGCGGCGCCATCGCCCCCGGCCTCAACATCTCCGCCGAAGCCCTCTTCGCCCGCGCCGCGCGCCTTCCGCGCGTCGAAATTCGCCGCCCCGCAAAAATCATCGGCACCAACACCATCGACAATCTCCAGATCGGCCTCTTCTGGGGCCACATCGGATTGGTCGACTCGATCCTCGAGCGCATGATCGCCGAGCTTGGCCCCGAAACCAAATGCGTCGCTACCGGCGGCCTCGCCCACCTCATCGCGCGCGAATCGAAATACATCTCTGAAGTCAATGACCGCCTCACCCTTGAGGGCCTGCGCCTCATCTACGACCGCAATCGCGCCGCCCGCACCCCGGCACACTTCGAGCCGCAGCCCGCCCGCACCTCCGGCGCGTAACGCCGTGGAAAACTACTTCAACTACTTCACTGAAATCGAGGAGCGCTTCCAGCGTCGCCGCGGTTCCATCCTTCTCCTCTCCACGCTCGACTGGGCGCTCATCGAAACCTGGCGCGAGGCGGGCATCCCACTGGAAGCTGTCCTCCGCGGCATCGATACCGCCTTCGATCGCTACGACGCGCGCAAATACCGCACCGCGCGCCGCATCAACGGCCTTGCCTGGTGCGCTCAGGAAGTGATGACCGCCGCCGAAGACCTGCGCGAAGCCTCGCTCGGCGTTGCGAAGCCTCAATCCCAAACCGCCGGAGCCGGCCTCGAATGGGATCGCATCGTTGCTCACCTCACCCAGGCCGCAGTCGCACTCAAGTCCGCGAACCTCACCGGACTCGCCGCACAAACCGCCTCCGAAATTGCCGACCGTCTCGCCGTTCTTGCTGTGCCCCCTGAATCCGCGCCTAACCTCGAAGACCTCGAACGCAACCTCACCGTCCTCGAGGAAAAACTCCTCAACACCCTTATCGCTACAACTTCTGAAGCTGAGCTCACCGCTCTCCGCGAGCAGAGTGCCCAGGAACTCGCGCCGTACCGCCGTCGCATGCAGGCCCTCCAGATTCGCCAGATCGAGCAACAATTCCTCCACAAACGCCTGCTCGAAGAACACAGCCTTCCGCGCCTGAGCCTCTTCTACATGAGGCAGGAGTGAAGTTGCTCATCGACAAAGCCGTCTATGGCGGATCAGGTCTGGCCCGCGCCGATGGCAAAGCCATCTTCGTCCCCTTCACCCTCCCTGGCGAAACGGTCGAAGCGGAAATCGTCGCCGACAAAGGCGGCTTCTCTACCGCGGAGCTGCAGGCCGTCCTCGAACCGAGTCCCGCGCGCACCCAGCCTCCATGCCCTTACTTTCGCCAATGCGGTGGCTGCCACTATCAGCACGCAACCGACGGGGTCCAGGTCGAAATGAAGCGCGCCATTCTGCGCGAAACCCTCGAGCGCGCTCGCATCCGCGAAATCCCGGACATCGAGGCCGTTGCTGCTGAGCCCCTCGGCTACCGCAATCGGATCCGCCTCCATGTCCAGGCAAATCCGTTCTCTCTCTGTTACAAATTCCACAAGTCGCACACCAACCTTCCCGTAACCACCTGCCCCATCGCCGCGCCGGTGCTACAGCGTGCCGTCCAAACCCTCAACCGCGAAGGGCAAGCCCTGGGACTCGCCGCATTTGTAACCGAAATAGAGCTGTTTAGTGCTCCAGACGAATCCTCGCTGAACTTTTCCCTCTGGACCGGTGGTTCCGGCGACGAGGCAAAGTCATTCTTGGATAGAATGTCGCCGCAGCTGCGACAAATCCTCCCCGAAACCCAGGGGATCGGCGTTTTTGCCATCGAAAAGGGCCGCACCACCAGCCGGCTTTTCGCCCATTCCGGCGCAGACTCGCTCCTCTACCCCTCCGGTCCACGCCGCTACCGCGTCAGCTTGGCCTCTTTCTTCCAGGTCAATCGCTTCCTCCTTGACACGCTCGTCCAACTCGTCACCGCCGGCGAAATGGGCGCCACCGCGTGGGACCTCTATGCCGGTGTCGGCCTGTTCTCGCTCCCTCTGGCCGAGACTTTCTCCGCAATCACCGCTGTGGAATCCTCCCCCTACGCCGTCCGCGATCTCCGCGAAAACCTCCGCGGTGCCAAACACCGCGTCGTCGCCTCTGACACCGCTGCTTTCCTGCGTCAGGCCCTCCAGAACCGTCAGCCCGCTCCCGAGCTCGTCGTCGTCGACCCGCCCCGGGCCGGCCTCCTCCGCGACGTCACCACCGCCCTCGGAAAAATCCACGCGCGCAAGATTACTTACGTTTCCTGCGATCCCGCCACGCTCAGCCGCGACCTCGCTGCGTTGTTAGAATCCGGCTATCGCCTCAGAAAGATGCATCTGCTGGACCTTTTCCCGCAGACTTATCACATCGAGTCCGTGACCCATCTGTCGTTGGACTGAGCTGATCGGAGGCGAGTTCCTGCGATGGCCACCTCTCTCGCCATTCCGCTAAGCACCGTCACGTCCTCTCCGGCGAAAATCCCGAGCGCAAACGCCTCAACCCTTCCCAACCTCACCGCTCCAGCCCTCTTCATGGCCGTCTGCTTCGCCTGTGGCGACGCGGTCGCGCAACGCCTCTGGCTCCAGCCTGCCCACCTCCTCATCGTTCTGGCGTTGCTTTCCATCGTCGCGATCGTCGCAACCTTCTGCGCCACACGGGTAGCCCCACTCGNNACTCGCCGCCGCCATGCTCTACCTGCTCCTCGGATTCTTCTGCGCCGAAATTCAGCCCCGCCCTCCCACCACGACGCCGCTCGAACGCATCGCCTTCGCAACCCCGACTTCGACTCCCTCAATACGCCACCTTGGCATCCAGACCACCCACATTGTCGAAGGCAGCATCGTGCGCACTGCCCCGCTCCGCCTCATCGAAACCTTCGCGCCCTATTCCGACATCGTCCGCCACGAGCACAGCCAGCAAATCGACCTCCGTGTCACTGCCGTCGACGGCCAAAACCTCCCATCTCCAGAAGGTCTCCGCCTGACCATCTACGCACCCGCCGACACTGCCTTTCCAATCCTCGCTTGCGGCCATGTTCTCAGGGCGCCGGTCGCCATGCATACCGAGGAGCGCTTCCTCGACCCCGGCGTCTGGGATGCATCCGCCTGGCTGCGCCAGCAGGGAATTGCCGCCCTCGGCAGCGCTCACGCAGCGGATGTAACCGTCGCTGCGACGAATTCCCGTCCCAGCCTCTCGTGCCGCCTGCATGCCATCCAGCAATCCGCCAGTGAACGCCTCGTTGGCCTCGCCGGCCAGCCCATCTCCTCGCGAATCCCCGAGTTCTTCCGCCTCTCCCACGATGACGCCGCGATGCTCACCGCCATGCTTACCGGCGATCGCACCCTCCTCGGTCACCGCCTGCGCGTCGGCTTCGAGCGCACCGGCTCCTTTCACCTGCTCGTCGTTTCCGGCATGCACCTCGCCATCTTTGCCGGTCTGGTGTTCTGGACCACCCGCCGCCTCCGCCTGCCGCGCGTCGCGGCATCCCTCGCAACCATCGTCCTTTCCCTCGCCTACGCGCTCTTCACCGGCTTCGGCCAGCCCGTCCAGCGCGCTTTCTGGATGGTCACTCTCTACCTCTGCGGACGCATGCTCTGGCGAGAACGTCATCGGCTCAACGCCATCGGATTCGCCGCCCTCGTCATGCTCGCCGTCAACCCCGCCGCAATCCTCGATGCCGGTCTTCAGATGACGCTGCTCTCTGTCCTCGCCGTTGCCGGCATTGCCGTCCCTGTCGCCGAGAAAACCTTCGGCCCATTCCTTCACGCCACGCGAGACTTCTGGCTGCTTCCCCTTGACCCTTCTCTCCCGCCCCGCATCGCCCAGTTCCGCGTGACCGTCCGTATGTTCGCGACCGCTGTGCGTCCTCTGCTGGGTGCCCGACTTGCACTCGGCGTCTTCCCACGCACCGTCCGTCTCGCTCTCTTCATCGCAGAGCTAGTCACCACCTGTCTCGCGATCGAGATGTTCCTTGTCCTCCCCATGGCCATTTACTTCCACCGCGTCACCGCTGTCGCTCTGCCGGTCAACATCTTTATCGTTCCCCTGCTGGGAATCCTGCTGCCGCTCGCCCTTTTTACGCTATTGCTGGTCCTGAGTCTTCCAAAACTCGCCTTCATTCCCGCCACGGCGGTGGCGCTCCTCCTGCACGGCGTCCACGCGCTCGTCCTCGCCTTCGGAGCCATGCGTCTCGGCGATCTCCGCATTCCCCCGCCCCAGCCACTCGCCATCGCCGCCATCATCGTCCTCACCACGGCAGGGCTGGTGCTCATCCGCCTCAAACGTTTCGCCCTCACCGCCGCCGCCGCGGCCCTTCTTGTCGCAACCGCTGTTACAGTCTTTCCACGACCGATCCTGCACCGCGCCGCAACCCTGGAAGTCTCCACCATCGATGTCGGCCAGGGCGATTCTCTCCTCATCGTCACTCCCCATGGCAAGACCCTCCTCATCGATGCCGGCGGCATTGTCGGCGCCGGCGGCCCCAACGCTATCGATCCCAGCGCCCATGCCTCCACCTTCGATGTGGGGGAGGATGTCGTCTCGCCCGTTCTCTGGTCGCGCGGCATTCGCCGCCTCGACGCGGCCGCCATCACGCATGCCCACGCCGACCACATCGGCGGAATGTCAGCCATCCTCGCGAATTTTCGGCCGCGCGAACTGTGGATCGGCATCAATCCCCACTCCGCGCTCTATGACGCAGTCCTCGCCGAAGCCCACACCACCGGCACAAGCATCATTCGTCACACCGCCGGTGACACTTTCAACTTCGACGGCGTCCGCATCCGCGTCCTCGCCCCCGAGCGCGGTTACCACCCTGCCGCCACGCCCGGCAATAACGACTCGCTGGTGTTACAAATGCGCTACGAAAACACCACCGCGCTGCTCGAAGGCGACGCGGAATCGCCCAGCGAAGATCGCATGCTCGCCGAAGGCGGCCTCCACTCCGATTTCCTCAAAGTCGGCCACCACGGCAGCCGCACCTCGACCACCTCCGATTTCCTCGCTGCCGTCTCGCCCTCCTGGGCCGCGATTTCCGTCGGCCGGCGCAATTTCTACGGCCATCCGCGCCAGGAAGTCCTCGAGCAGCTCCAGGCCGCGCACGTCCGCACCTTCCGCACCGACATGCTTGGTCTTTCCACGTTTTATCTCGATGGGAAAAACGTCCACGCCGCGGTCTGGGCAGCCCAGCCGACCGCACCCTAACGCCGTTTCGGCATGGCCTCCAGTGCATCACACGCCGTGCTCGCCCCATTCTCCGCCGCGATCTTCGCCGCCACCGCGCCCGCGCACGACACATAAGCATTGTCCGAGAGCAGTTGCTGGATTAGCCGCGCGGCCGGCTTCGCCCTGTATCGCTTCCGCCCCAGCACCTCGGCCACGCCGAGTCGTCGTACCCGCCGGGCATTGTCCGGCTGATCGTGACTGTAGGGCATCACCAGCATCGGCCTCCCAGCACGCAGAGCCTGCGCCGTAGTCCCAATCCCCGCCTGATGGATGATCACCGACGCCCGCGGAAAAATCTGCGAGTACGGCGCATAGCGCGCCACACAAATCGTTTCCGGCAGCTTGCGCTTTGGCAGATTCCGATCATCCGCCCCAATCAGCAGCACTGCGCGCTGCCCGAGAGTCTCCGCCGCCTGCGCACTCTGCTCGTAAAAATCCCCGGCGTGCATCACCGCCGCCGAGCCCAGCGTGAACACCAGCGGAGCCGGCCCCGCCTCGAGAAATGCTGCCAGTTCCGGCGGCAACCGCCCCTCGTCACCCGTGCCGTCGTAAAACGCGAACCCTGTGATCCTGACTGACGGAGGCCAGTCCGGCTGCGGAACGCCCATCACCGAGGAATAGAGCGCCAGCACAAGGCTCTCCGAGTGCTTCGCGTCAAAGATAGGATCTTTCCCCCGCGGCAATCCCAACTCGCGGCGGAGCGCATACACCGGCTCCGGCCATTTCCGTGTCACAAACCTGGCGAAGCGGGCCACCACGTGTCCCAGCGCAGGCACCGCCCCCTGCATCTTCGCCAGCGTCGGATACGGCGGTAGCACAGGCGGATCATATCCCGAAAAAAACGAAAACGGCGCCAGCACGTAGGACGCCCACGGCACGCCCGTCTTCTCCGCGACCAGCGGCCCGGCGTAGGCCAGTTCGCCCGTCACCAGCAGGTCCGCACCTCCTTCCGCCTCCACCGCCGCCAGCAAATCCGTGTAGCTCTCGCGCAGGGCAGGGAAGAGAAATTTCCGCAGCCCCGTCTCCGTCCCATGCTTGATGTCGTAGATCATCGCGATCAGCCGCGTGTCGTTCGGGTCCTGCTCCGGCCGCACCGGCGCGAACCCAATCCCCAGTGGCTCGATCTTCGGCCGAAACATCTCCGGCACAGCCAGCACCGGATGGTGCCCGCGCCGCTTCAGCTCCAGTGACAGGGCGATGAGAGGATTTACATCGCCAAACGTGCCATAGGTCGAAAAAACGATTCTCATCGTGTCGGGGTCAACACTCGCTCAGAAGCTCGCCTCGAAAATGTGAAACCTGCGCTCCAGTTCCCACTCCTGCTGTGCCTTTTCGCTGGCATGCACCAGTGTCGCGCAAGCTCCTGCCGGCGTCTCCGCGCCCAGCTGCCCTCGGCACGCCGCCACCGGCGTCTCCAGCTTTTCCGGCGTCACGCGCTCCCACAAGCTGTCACCGGGCAGAAAGCTGTGCTGGATCGAGGTCCGCACCATCAGCTTCAGATCGTGGTAGCTCAGCGGATATGTATCCGCCGCGCGCACATACTCATGCGTCAGATCGATCCGCGACACGCCCTCATCGTCCGTCGACAGCGCCACCGGCACCCCCGCCTTCCTGTACAGCATGAACGGATGCTCGTTCCCTTTCACATTCAGGATCACGTCGTTGCTCGTCAGGTTCACTTCGACCATCACGTGCCGGTCCGCCATCTCCTTCATCAGTTCCCAGGGTCGGTCCTCATACATCACGTCCACGCCGTGGCCGATCCGTTCCGCGTGTCCCTCTTCCACGGCCATCCGAATATGAAACTTCAGCCCTTCCGGGGGCACCATGTCCGTGCTCAGCTCACCGGCATGTAGCGTGATGGGCACCTTCGGGTACTCCCCGTGCAGATAATCCAGCATCCTCATCTGCAGGGCATAATCCCGCATCGAAATATACCCGTCCTCGGGCATTACAAAATTAATTCCCACTACATCGGCATCAGCAGAAGCAACCTCGAACCCCAGCAGGGTTTGCGCAAACACCTGCTCGGGCGGAAATCCGCGCAGCACCTGAAACAGAAAACGCACGGTCACCCCGCACCCCGGCCGCGCGGCCGCTTGCCCGCAATGTTCTATCTCGTTCCGCTTCCGCAGCGCTTCGCCGTACTCCTCGCGTGCGCTCCCCACGTTGCCGCGAAATGCCTCATCGGCCAGCAGCGCTTCTTTCAGCCGCGCCGCGTCGCCGTTCCAGCCGATCCGAACCCCCGCCGCCGCCGCTCTGAATCCCGGCGTCTGCATCAGCTCCAGATACTGCTCGTTCTGCGCCGCCGACCGGGATGCCACTTCGTCGATCCACTCCCCAGTGAATCGCTTGTCGTCACCAAACCGACCAAATGTATCGAAGAAATGATCGTGTCCCGACTCGCCCGTTACCGGCACAAACGTCCGCATTGAAAACGCGTCGATCAGCTCGTCGTAGAGATGCTGGTTTGCGGGAACCTCCTTCGCCGCCGGCTCACCGGGCGGGCAATCCGGCGCGTGATGTTCGGCATCCATCTTCAGCCGTACCGCGTCCACGCAAATCCGGTCCTCTCCCGCCTCGCGGATGAACGTCTCTGCATACACGGCCCCACTAAGATGGTTGTGCAGATCGCCGCCCTTCGGCATCTTGAACAAAAACACCCGCAGCGCCGCCGGACCCTCTTTCCTGGCCTGCTCAAACGCCCGCGCCGCCCGCGCTTCACCTGACGAAACCGGAGCAGAAGCCAGGGCTGTTAGTCGAAAGCAGCAGGAGAAGAGAACGCAGGCAGCCAGCACTGGAGAAACAACACACGCACGGCGAGTTTTCGACATGGGCGTTTCGATTCCTCGGAAGGGAGGGTCAACTGTGGCACAAGTGTATCGCGTCTTTCTCGTGCGAATACCCGCCGCCAACGTCCGCATTAGTTGCGCCGCCCAGCTGTCCTGCGCTGGCGAAGGATCCCCGCGGCGCTAATGGTAGTGATACAAACGAACGCGCCGAATCGTGAATTTCCCCGCGGGCATGCGCAGGTAACGTCCCTGATTGTCGTCGTCTCCGTTCAGCTCTCTGCCCGGCGTCCAAACGCCGTTCACGAAGCTTCCTTCCCGGATAGACGCAATCCCTGCAAGAGAATCCCGTTCGCCATTTGTTCCAAACGTGACGACCATTCCGATTCCTGCCACCAGAAACTCGTCCGTGCCGATTTGGATGATGACGCCGCCGTGGGCTCCGGGAACTTCTGGTTCGACGCTCGCTCCGGTTGATATCGGCGCCAGCTCTCTGAAGCGTACGTTGAAGGTGTAATTGCCCAGCGTGAACTGTTGCGGAGTAAGGTCGACGCTTCCGCCAAAATCGGCCGCGGCGCGAATCCCGACCATGTGTCCCATTCCCTGATTCTCGAGAATGAGAGGGGTTAGTTGACGGATGACATCGTAGGCATCCCCCAGCGTTTGCTCCTCTCCGGCCTCCAGAAATTCCGGCGCATACACTGAGTAGCCCATGGAATTCAGCTGTCCATAGGCGTACAGAGCATTCGCCGACATTTCCGAGGCATCCGCTCTGCCCGTCTCGGGGATGAACATCGGATTGTCCGGCAGAGCATATTGGCGCGCCCACTCCACAAAGTTGGGAAAATAAAGATCCGGCGAGAGGAAATCGATCGCCGGCGCCGCCGCGCGCCAAATGTCGAACAGGTGCGGCAGGGGGCCTCCGCTGGGATATTGTCCAGGCAATTTTCCAGGCCGCACCAGCGCAGCGTTGACGTAGAGGGGCAGAGGGTAGACGGCCTTCCCGCGTGCGGCGACCTCGCCGGTGTAATGTCCCTCCGTCCAGGCTGTGAACAACTCATCAGTCGCGAGTCCGGATCCGAAGGTTTCCGGCCAGTTCGCATCGGTTTTGGATCCGTGCGTCTCCCACGCCTTTCTGAGTTCGGGCGCAAGCGATTCACGATGGCTCGCAAGAAAATTCGTCAGCTCGGCCGGAACCGGAGACAGAAAGACCGCGCTGGCAGCGGCGCTGTAGTCTCGCGCTTCCGGGATCATACCCACTTCATTTTCAACCTGCACCATGATCACTGTGTGATTCGCGGAATCGGTCTTTCGCAGGTGGCTCATGAGCGCGGCGAATGCCTTCGAATCGGCCGCCAGATTATTCGAGCTCAGTGCGCTCAGTATTTCGAGACTGCTGCCGTCTGGCCTTGCCGCCCGCGGAAAGCGCTCCTGGTCCCGCTTGATCCAGTCCGGAACGTAGCTGGACATGCTGTTCTTCCAGCTGCCGAACCAAAGAAGAACCAGCCTCAGCTTGTGTTCGCGCGCGCCCGCGATCAGCCCGTCGAGAGTCGAAAAATCGAACAGCCCCTCGCGTGGTTCGATGAGCTGCCAGTAGACCGGCGCCAGCACCGTGTTGAAGTGCATCGCGACGACCTTCGGCCATACCGTCTTCATGTACGACAGGCTGGACGCCGAGGAGTTTTCCAGTTCCCCTCCGCGGACCAGGAACGGCTTCCCGTCGACGAGGATTTGACTGGCGCCGTGCTGGTGAACCAGCTTCGGCATCGATGAGCCCTGCTGCGCACTCGCCACCCGCACCTGGGCAGCAAGAAGCAAAACTACCGCCAGAGCGACGCGGAGGATCCGGAGCGGATTGAAGCGATGGAGAATGGGGGTAAATCTGCTCATCACTGAGATGCGTGCCCGTAGCCGATGTTCTGATCCACCCACTGAATGAAATATTTCATATTGGGCGCGTCGGTATGGCCGCCGTCATCCTGCCGCCACGCCAGCTTTCCTCCGAGCAGCCCGTCGTTCACCGCAGACATCTTCGCGGTGTGGTAATCCAAATCCGTCGTGCTTAATCCCGGAGCGCCCAGCAAAGTCCAAACCGGACTCGCCGCCACCGTCGCCATCCAGCTGCCCCGGTGATCGAGCCACTGCGCGTCTCCTTTCTCCGGAATCCCGTAGCTGATAAAGGTCAGCCGCGGGGCGCACAGCGCGATCAGCTCGTTCGAATCCACCGGAATATCCCCCGGGTTCATGCTGCCAAACTTCGCCTCCGACGCTCCATACTTGATAAAGTTCCCCGCCAGCCAGTAGTACTCACCGCCCGTCAGGCTCTCCACCGCCTCGCCGTAGTTGCGTCGCAGCAGCGTCGCGCCGCCCTTGCCTGACGACCCCACCAGCACCATTGCAAACCGCTGATCGAACGCCATCGTAACCAGTGCCGCCTTCCCATACCGAGACACGCCCTCGATCCCCACATGCTTCGCATCCACCGCGAGATCCGTTGCCAGGTAATCGAGTCCCCGTCCCGCAGCCCATCCCCACGCCCGCAGCGCGCCCCAGTCATCCGGCTTACGTGGCTGTCCCTTATTCACCAGCCCAATGATTCCCCGCGTCATGCCCGCTCCATCATCGGCCTGCGCGCTCGCCGGATCGAGTTTCGCGAACCCCCACCCCGCCGCGATCAACTCCCACTCATTCGGCGGATCTCCATCCGCATTCATCTGCGGAAACTGAAATGGCACCGCCCGAATCGGATCCCACCCCGGATGTTGTGCAATCACATCCTTCAATGACGGGTCCTGCTGCACCAGGAGTGCTTTCATCGCCGTGTTGAGCCGCTCCAGCTCCGCCGGCGAAGGCTGTACCGGCGATGGAAAGCCGCTCGGCCCAAACATGATCAGCACTGGAACCGGCCCTTTCGCATCGGCCGGCGTCACCAGCGTCATCCGCAGATTCACGCTGATCGCCGGATACGACGAATTGTCCACCTGCCCCACCAGCTCCTTCGCCATCACAGGATGGAACCCGACCATCTCCCTCTCGCTCGCCGTCACCGACCACGTCACCTTCGGCACTTCCCGCGGCATCCGCCCGTAAACGTACTCCTCCAGGCCCTCCACAATCTCCGGCCGCCGCTGCTTCCACCACATCTCCGCCGACGCCACCTTCGTGCCGTTGTTCAGCGTCAGCGCCTCCGGCACATTGGGATACGGATTGGCCTTCGACTCGTCGTAATTCGCGTGGTTCGGCGCTTTCTCGTCTCCGCTCGGACCCGGCCGCAGCGCCTTGATCCCCAGCTGGTCCATCATGTTCTGGTGATCCTGCTCCGCTGTGAACGTCACCGGCGGCCGCGCTGAATTCTGCGCCTGCGCCAGCACAGCGAGCATCGCGATCATCGAGAGCCCCGCCAGCATCCGCAGCACGCGCCTTGCAATCGTCATGGTGCTATTCTTGCCCCGCCATCAAATGGATTTAGTTCGGCACCCATACTAGTTCATCCCAAATGAACCCAGCAAAAATCCTCCCGCCGCTCATCCTGCTCATCGTCGCCATTCTTCCCAACGCGCCAGCCTTCGCTCAGTCAACCTCGAACACTCAACTCTGGATCGGCACCTGGGCCGCCTCGCAGCAAGTTCCCGAGCCGCAGAATTCACTGCCCACTGACGACCTCCGCGACGCCACCATCCGACAGATCGTCCGCCTCTCCACCGGTGGCACGACCTTGCGCGTGCATCTCTCCAACGCCTTCGGCGCCGACCCGCTGCACTTCACTTCCGTCCACGTTGCGCGTCCGCTTTCGCCCGCCTCCACCGCTATCGATCCCGCCTCCGACAAGCCCCTCACCTTCGGCGGATCCATCGAGGTCACCATTCCCGCCGGCGCCGAATACATCTCGGATCCCATTGACTACCCGGTCCCGCCGCTCTCGAATCTCGCCATCACCTTCCACCTCGACGCGCCGCCCACGCGCGAAACCGGCCATCCCGGCTCCCGCTCCACCTCGTACTACCTCCATGGCGACTTCGTTTCTGCCGCCAATCTTCCCGACGCGAAGCACATCGACCACTGGTATCAGCTCTCCGGCATCGACGTCCTCGTCCCCGCTGGCGCAGCCTCCATCGTTGCCCTCGGCGACTCCATTACCGACGGCCATGCCACCACCACCAACGGCGACGACCGCTGGACCGACGTTCTCGCCGAGCGCCTCCAGGCCTCGCCTGCAACGCGCACCATCGGGGTCCTCAACCAGGGCATCGGCGGCAACCACCTCCTTACCGACGGCCTCGGCCCCAACGTGCTCGCCCGCTTCGACCGCGACGTCGTCGCCCAGCCCGGCGTCCGCTGGCTCATCGTCTTTGAAGCCGTTAACGATCTCGGAGGGTTCACCCGCCTCGGCGATGTTCCCCCCGCCGAGCACGCTGCCTTCGTCGCCCGCATCCTCGCCGCCTGGCAGCAGATCATCGACCGCGCTCACGCCCACGGCATCGAGGTCATCGGCGCCACCATCACTCCCTTCGTCGGCTCCGACTACTACCACCCCGGCCCCGCCACCGAGGCCGACCGCCAAACCATCAACACCTGGATCCTCGCCCCCGGCCACTTCGACGCCGTCCTCGACTTCGACAAAGTCGTCCGCGACCCCGCCCATCCCGATCGCATGCTCCCCGCCGACGACTGCGGCGACCACCTCCACCCCAGCCCCGCAGGCTACCGTGCCATCGGCGATTCGATCCCGCTCACGCTCTTCGCGCATTGAGTCCCGATCACCGTTCGCGGACGACGCGCGGGCTTCGAGCGGACGATTCGCATCACTTCTAACTTGTTGACTCTATATGGTGGCCAGGGACGGGATCGAACTTGAGCCGATTTGCGGGCGTCCGAACCCGAAGGCGAAATCCTGAGCGGAGCGANNGAACCGCCGACGCCGGCCTTTTCAGGGCCGCGCTCTACCACTGAGCTACCTGGCCGCCGGAGGGTTCCAGCACGGAGAGGAGTCGTCCGGGGAGAACCACCCACAACCGCTGCGCTCACCCAACGACCTCAGCAAGTATAACAAACCGCCCTCTACCTCCGAAGCCGCGGACCGCTCCTCAAAACTGCCCCGAACAGAATCCTCGCATCCTACCTTCTGTCATTAGCAGGAGAGACTCCCATGACCCTAACCCGCACCGAAACACCCAAGCCCGCAACCTCCGCACCCGACCCGTGCTCCACCACCACCGACCGCAACGCTCCCGCCGGCAGCAAAAACTCCCTCGGCGCGAAGAGCGACTGCAACGGCCGACCCACCACCGACGACTCCGTCGTGGAAGCGAAGGACGAACAGCTGCTGACCACTCCGCCGACTGGCGAAAAGAGCCGCCGCTAGTCCCATACACCTCCCGATTCGAGCCCAATGCAAAAAGGGCGCCGCAATGGCGCCCCCTGAATGCCTTTTCTCTATTCCTGGTTCTTAGCGGATTAGCGTGAGCACGCCCCGCACCGCCGCCACCAGCCCAACCCAAATCACACCGCTCAGCAGCAGCCCACAAATCGCGCCGCGCGCCGGAGCCATGATGGCTCGCTCCTCTTCCTGTTCCTGCGGCGACACATAATCGGCTTTCGCCTCATGCCAGTGGCCTGCCGCATCGTACCCCGCGCCGTAGCGGATCACATCGATGGAGATCAACATGGTCAGCTCCTCTCCGCCCGCCCAATTCCAGGTCAATGGAAAAATGGTCGCAGAGCCGACCTCATTCTGCATGTGACATTGATCACCCCTGCCACGCCGCACAGCGCCCTGCGGTAACTTGCCTGCCAGTCGGCACTCATCCCGCACGCGCAGGGATTTCCCGCCTCGGGCACACAACCCGGCCCTCACTGGCTTCTAAAGGGAAGTTTTGTCGGCGCTGACTGGAGTGAAACGCCCGCTACGCCCGCAACCGGCTGCGCAGCTCCTCAGGAATCCGATCCTGCAGCACCCGGGCCTGCTCCATCGCTACGCCCGTCAGGTAGCCCGGCGCCGGAGTTGCGATCGCCACCAGAATCCACGCTGCCAGCGACGCCAGGAGTCCCAGAATCGCTGCGGCCTGCAGCGTGAACACCACCGCCGTATGCTCCAGATGCATCACCACGGCGGCGCTCCGCAGCGGCTCCACGTGGTGGATCACCGCCAGCGCCAGCAGGAACGCCAGGATGCACAGGGTGCTCAGGCTGATCAGAGCAACGTCAATGGTCCGGTGCAGCCTCTGCCGTGACCGGCAAAATGCACACGTTGCCAGATGTTCCTCGTAATCGATGCGCATCTCGGGGGATATCCCCGAAATGTCGTAACGCCAGCTCGATAATATGTCCCCGACGACCGAATCGGTGCAAGTGCTCATCGTTTCAGGTCCTCATTTTTCCACTCACCTCGCCAACGCCCGGCCGACAGCCCTGAGGTGAGATTCCAAGGAAGGGGCGGCTCTAAACGATTATAGACCCGTTTGCTTACAGGACAATAGCGGCCATGGGCCGATCCTGTTCGGCCAGCAGTAAGTGGTTCGCCAGCAAACTCATCCTGTCCCGCAGGGCCCGCTCTGCGGAGATTCGTGCCAGCTCCGGAAGGTTGTTATTTTCTGAAAGATGCGCGAGCACCACATAAGCGGCCCCGCCATCGTAGCTCCTGGCCAGAAACTCTGCCGCCGCGTCGTTCGACAGGTGACCCACCCGTGACATGACCCGCTGCTTCACCGACCACGGATACGGCCCGTCCCGCAGCATGTCCACGTCGTGGTTCGACTCCAGCATCAGCACGTCCGCTCGCCGCAGGTGCGCATGAACGTTAGATGGCATGTAACCAAGATCCGTCGCAATGGCGATGCGCACGCCGTCCGCCTCAAAGACAAACCCCACCGGATCAACAGCATCGTGTGGGGTCGTAAAGGGCGTCACTGCGATGTCGCCGATCCTGAACCCGCTCCCCGACCGGAAATATTCCACAGCAGGAAGGGAAGTCGGGTCCTTCTCCGGCTCACTCAGCACCTCTTCCGCCGCTGCTTTCTCTTCCTCATCCGGCTCACCGGTCACATCCGCCGAACACCGAGCAGCCCTCGTAGCGTCCTGATCGCTGATCACTGATCGCTGATCACTATCTGCTGAGCTCTGAGCGGAGCCTGCCCTGAGCGAGTCGGCGCAAGCCGGCGAGTCGAATGGGTGCCCTGTGCTCTGCTGTTCCTGAACGCTGACCGTTGAACGCTGAGCGCTGTCTGCCTGCGCTCTGCGCTGCTCCAGCCACTGCGCATAGGTGATCCGCTTCTGCGGGGTCATCCACCGCACCCACGCCCGATGCGTCGGCTCGGTCAGATACACGGGAATCCCCAGCTTCCGCGCCGTCACCGCCATGCCCTGTACGTGGTCCTGATGTTCGTGGGTAATCAGAATCGCGTCCAGCGCCGACGGCTCTTCGCCCGCCGCCTTCATCCGCTTCATCAACTCGCGGCAGCTGAGGCCGGCATCCACCAGAATCCGCGTCGTCGCGCTGGCGACAATGGTGCTGTTGCCCTTCGACCCGCTGGCCAGCACCGTCATCCGCACCATACCCGGAGCATACGCCCGATGCGTGTGGAACGAACGGCGCATTCACTGCCGGCGAGTACCGACGGAACACCACTCAGTACGTGTAAAACCCGCGCCCGCTCTTCCGCCCCAGCCACCCCGCATCCACCATCCGCACCAGCAGCGGACACGGCCGGTACTTTGGATCCCCCAGCCCCTCGTGCAGCACCCGCATAATATCCAGGCACACATCGAGGCCGATAAAATCCGCCAGCGTCAACGGCCCCATCGGGTGCGCCATCCCCAGCCGGAACACCTCGTCCACCGCATCCGCAGTCGCCACGCCCTCCATCACCGCAAACATCGCCTCGTTCAGCAGCGGCATCAGCACCCGGTTCGACACGAACCCTGGCGCGTCGTTGACTTCCACCGCCGTCTTGTCCAGCTTCTCCGCCAGCGTCGCCACTGTCTCGTACGTCTCCTGCGACGTCTGCAGCCCCCGGATCACTTCCACCAGCTTCATCACCGGCACGGGGTTGAAGAAGTGCATCCCGATCACGCGATCCGGTCGGCTCGTCACCGCCGCCAGCTTCGTAATCGAGATCGACGACGTGTTCGACGCCAGAATCACCTCCGGCCGCGCAATCCCATCCAGACCTTCAAAGATCGCGCTCTTGACCTCGAACCGCTCCGTCGCCGCTTCTACCACAAGATCCGCCTCGGCCAGCGCCTTCCGGTCCAACGTGCCTTCAATCCGCCTGAGCGCGGCGTCGACGTTGTCCAGCGAAATCTTCCCCTTTTCCGCCTCGCGCCCCAGATTCTTCCGGATCGTCTCCAGTCCCCGATCCAGAAACTGTTGCTCCACATCGCACAGCAGCACTCGCAACCCGCTCCTTGCAAGCACATGGGCAATCCCGTTGCCCATCGTCCCCGCGCCAATCACTCCGACGGTTTTAATCTCCCTCACTGCCCGCAACCCTCATCGACCAAAATGCCGCTTGGACAACCTGCTCATTCACACGCCCAATCGATTCCGATGAACGCTACCCGATCCCCACCACCAGCGCGGTCACGTTGTCCCGTCCCCCTGCCTCGTTCGCCGCGTCCACCAGGCTCTGCGCCGCCCGCTCCAGATCGCCGCCCGCACCGAGAATCCGCCCAATGGCCTCCTCGTTCACCTCGCGCGTCAACCCATCCGAGCACAGCAGAAACACGTCGCCCTTCTCCACATCGAGTGCGACCACATCTTCCGTCACGGATTTCTGCGTCCCAATCGCCCGCGTAATCACGCTGCGAAACGGCGACCGATCCGCCTCCTCCTGGGTCATCGTGCCCAGCCGCATCTGCTCATCCACCAGCGAATGGTCGTGTGTGATCCTCAGGAGCTTCCCCCTGCGCAGCCGATAGCAGCGGCTGTCCCCCGCATGCGCAATCAGCGCGGGACTCGCGCCGGCGCCGGCTCCCAGCAGCAGCGCCACCAGCGTTGTCCCCATCCCATACAATCCCGGCTCGCTTTCGGCTCGCTCCAGCACCACCCGATTCGCCTCGGCGATCGCCTCATGCAGCCTCTCGCCCTCCGGCATCCCGTTCTCGGCGCTCACCCGCTCCAGCACCGTTTCGACCGCCATCCGGCTCGCCACCTCGCCGCCCGCCGCGCCACCCATGCCGTCGCACACGACATAAATGCCGCGCTCCGGCCGGTAGCCAAATGCATCCTCGTTGCTGCTGCGCACCCGCCCCGTGCTCGTCCGAGCCGCCGCCTTTGCCGTCATCATCGCCTGGGTAATTGAACCAGATTCACGATACACGAACTACCCCCTCACCCTTGTCACTCATCCGCGACCAGCCATTGGCCTCCAGCAGCCCGCTGTCTGAAGTTTCCTGGCAACCACTCCCTGCTCCCTGTCGATCCACCCACTGAACACTGAACACTGAAC
>PKVY01000013.1 GCA_003131625.1 Acidobacterium sp.
TCACCGGCGACATCACCCAGATCGATCTGCCCAACCCGCGGAAATCCGGCCTGGTTGAGGCCATGAACATCCTCGAAGGCGTCGACGGCATCCGCTTCATCCGCTTTGAAGACGGCGACGTGGTCCGTCACCAGCTCGTCCAGCGCATCATTCGCGCCTACGAGGGATTCGGGCGCGCCCAGCCCGAGCTGCCGCTGGACATTCGCGACGACGACGAAGAGGTCCGGTTTTCGCAGCCCCAATAACCGCCCTCAACGCCCGCCCTGGAGGCGGAAAACCAATAAGAGGTACCATCAATCTGGGAGGGTGGAAGTCACCCTCCCGCGGTATTTCGTGCGCCGGGCCGCCTCCTGGGCCCAGCCGCACTCGACCATGATCGTCATCGACCCCACGATACAAGTCAGATTCGGCCGCGCCGTGCGGCGAAGGACCCTCGCCGCGTTTGTGACCGAGGCAGCGAAGGCTGCCGGCCTCGAGGGAGAGGTTTCCGTCCTGTTGACCAGCGACCAGCACATCCGCACGCTCAACCGCGAGTTTCGCCGCAAAGATCGGCCTACGGATGTTTTGTCCTTTCCCGCTGCGGAATCGCTCAACGGCCACCGGCACCTGGCAGGCGATATTGCCATTTCCGTCGAGACCGCGGCAAAGCAGGCGGAGGAATATAACCATCCGCTCCCAACCGAGCTGCAAATCCTGCTCCTCCACGGGCTCCTGCACCTCGGCGGCTACGATCACCAAACCGACACCGGAAGAATGGCCCGCGAAGAAGCGGCCCTGCGCAGGCGCTTCGGCTTGACCCAGGGCCTGATCGAACGCAGCACAAAACCAGCCCGGGAAAAAGCCCGCAGGAGCCGCAAGCCATGAGCATCGTCTCGGCCGTCTCCATCGCGCTGCTCCTCATCGTGCTCACCCTCGCTTCCTACATCGACCGCCTCTACGCGGAGATGGGCAAATTCCTCGCCCGCGAGTTCCAGGAGAACATCGACCTCTGGGAGCAGCGAGTCGAACCGCGTCTCGGAATGAAACGCGACAGCATCGCGCTCTCCGCGGCCATCCTGATGAATCTCTCGCTGGCGTGCCTGACGCTGATCTTTGGCATGCTCCTTTTCGAGCGCGCTCGGGTCGGCGACCGGGCCACCTGGCCGGAGATCGCCCAGGTGGTGCTGGGCATCGTCCTCGTCATCATTCTCTTCAACCGGCTGCTGCCCTACGTCTTTTTTGCGCGCACGCGCGGAGCGTGGATCGCGCACTGGCGCTGGTTCTTGCTGCTGCTGCTGTGGCTGATCCTGCCCATCACCCTGTTCGTGCAGTTCCTGCTGTCCATCGCGGCGCTTGCGGAACGGCCGGCCAGCGCGCATGGAGATACGGCTGCGGCCGAGGCCGTGGAGGCGCTGATCGAGGCCGGCGAGGAAGAAGGCATCATCGAGGAAAGCGATCGCGAACTGGTGCGTTCGGCGGTCGAATTCGGCGATAAAGTCGTGCGCGAGGTCATGACGCCGCGGCCGGCCATGTTCGCGGTTCCCGGCACCATCACCCTGGAGCAGTTTCTGGAAATGATCCGCGCGCGGCCCTTGTCGCGCGTGCCCGTCTACAACGAAACCCTCGACAACGTGACCGGGATCGCCTTCGCCCACGACCTGCTGCAGATTTCCGATACCGATGCGCGCTCCCGGACCGTTGCCGCCATCCAGCGCCCTGCCGCCTTCGTTCCCGAGACAAAAAAGGTGAACGAGCTGCTGCGCGAGATGCAGCGCGAAAAGCAGCACATGCGCATCGTCATCGACGAGTACGGCGGCGTCGCCGGCCTGGTCACCATTGAAGACCTGCTCGAAGAGCTGGTCGGCGCCATCCGCGACGAGCACGAAGCCGAGGACAACTCCTCGGTGATCAAGGAGCCGGGCGGGACCTGGGTGGTTCCCGGCAACCTCGAAATCGCGCGCGTCGAGGAGATCCTCGGCGGCGTGGAACTGCCCGAGGACCTCGAAGCCACCAGCGTAGGCGGACTGGTCAGCGAAACAGCCGGGCGCATTCCGCAATCCGGCGAAGTCGTGGAAGGCTACGGCCTGCGCTTCGAAATCCTCGCGTCCACCGATCGCCGCGTGAACCGCCTGCGCGTTTCCCGCCTGGCAGCGGCCAGCTAACCGCCGCATCGCCCCAGCGCCTGCCCAAAAACACGAAGGCCCGCTCCGAAGAGCAGGCCTTGTTGTGCTGGGCAGCTAAGGATTACCGGTGTCCGCCACCGCCGTGGGAACCACCACCTCCGCCGCCATGAAAACCACCGCCGCCGCCGTGAAATCCGCCGCCACCACCGCCATGGAACCCGCCAACGCTGCCGCCGCGGACCCCACCCGAGTAGCCGCCGCGATACCCGCCAGCGTAGCCGTGATAGCCGCCAGCGCCGACTCCACCGCGATAGCCGCCTACAGTTCCGCCACGATAGCCACCGACGCCGGCTCCACCGCGATAGGTGCCTACAGCACCCCCACGATAGCCACCAGCGTATCCGCCGCGGAAGCCACTATAACCGCCGCGATTGCCGCCGTAGCCATACCCGCCCCGGCCCCCGTAGCCATACCCACCACGACCAAAGCCGCCATAGCCGTAACCGACGTGGCCGTAGCCATAGCCCCACCCACGGCCGTACCAGCCGTGGAACCAGGGACCAGCGCCGATGAAGGCGCCACCATAGAACCAGTCAGGGCCCCAGTAGCCGTAAGGGGCGCAGGCGTACGGGGAATACGAGTAGTAGCCCCACTCGCAGACCGGGGGGCCGCCAATGTCGTAATAACCCGGGTAACCGACTTCCGGGCCGATGCCGATACCGACGGCGACCTGGGCCTGTGCCGGCTTTGCCAGTGTCAATGGCACCACCAGCAACGCAACCAACATAACGTAGCGCAGAACGCGCATGATCGAACCTCCTGTCAGACCGCCCTCAATGTGTGTCCCGGTCTGACGGCCTCCGGTTCCTGTCGGGGAGCGGGAAGCCTTGCTACCACTACTAACGTTAGACGCAGCAAAATGTTGCTGGGACTCCCGGCAGCATAAACGATTCAGCGCACGATAGAACCCTGTTTCGCAGGCAACCCGGCAAAAGGCCGCTACCAGCGCCGAGGCGGGGGAGGGTAATACCAGTACGGATGGTAGTAGCAGGGGGTTGAAAAAATCGCCAGGCAAAGAGCAATGAACCAGCCGATGCCGGTCCAGCCGAGGAACAGGTTGAGCATGAAGATGCCGGTGGCGTTGTGGGTGTGGCGGGCGGCCGCGATCAGTGAGGGCAGGAAGTAGACGGCAACGCCGATGAGTCCGGCCATAGAAGCCTCCGCGTGGTTTCCAGAAAGAGCATACGCAGCGGGCATGAAACTGGTTCCCTCAGACTATAGCCCGAAACCGGGGGCGAAACGCAGGATTTTCTCGAAGCCTGAAACGGCAACGCACCCGGAAGCGGGGAGCTTCGACGGGTGCGCATGGGCCGGTTTTTGGGGACGCGGCCCTCATCCTGTTCGCTTACCGGCGAAAACGCACGGGGTAGTGGTAATCGTGCCGGAAGTCCCGCACAACCACGCGGCGATCGAATCCGCGATAGATCCAGCGGCCGGGAACGAAAACCGGGCCGTTGTAGTAGCCGGCCGACCACACATAGCCCTCACCTGGGCAGGCCGGAACGGCAGCGACGACGACGGGAGCGCGGACGCCCACGAAGCCTCGCTGAGCCTGTGCGCCCGCGGCGCCCAGACCCAGAATGCCGGTCAATGCAAGTGCGCGAAGAATGCTTTTCATACGAGACCTCCTGGGTCCGCTTCGAACTTCTCTCGAAGTTTGGAACCTCTCATCCGGCCTCTTCTCCGGATCGTCTCTTGCAGGAAATGAACGCAAATGCGCGCGAATTGTTGCGGTGAAGAATGCACACGCGGAAGCCGTTGTCAAGATGGCTTTTGTCACCGTCCCTGCATCGGGTTCGGCGCGGTGGGAGAATAGGGGTATATGCAGATGCTCGGGCTTTATCTTTCTGTTCCGTTTTGCCGCTCCAAATGCACCTACTGCAACTTTGCCTCCGGCGTTTTTCCCGCCAGCCATCACGATCGCTACGTTGCGCGCATCGAGCAGGATCTCATCGCCATCCGCAAGCGCGCGAAGCTCTGGGGCGCTCAACTGCCCCAGGCCGTCGACAGCATTTATCTCGGCGGAGGCACGCCCTCGCTGCTCTCCCCCGCTCTGTTCCGGCGGCTCTTCACCAGCCTCCGTCGCGAATTTGCTGTGCTGCCCACCGCGGAAATCACCGTCGAGTGCGCTCCGGGGCAGCTGGAGCCCGCCGTGCTCGAGGCTCTGGCCGAATGCGGCGTCACGCGCGTCAGCTTCGGCGTGCAGTCATTTGTCGACCGCGAAGCGAAATCCATCGGCCGGCTGCACAATCGCGCCGTCGCGCTCGAAGATATCCGCCGCGTCCAGTCTGCAGGCATCAACGACGTCAGCGTTGACCTCATCGCCGGTCTGCCCGGGCAGACGCTCGACTCCTGGTACGAATCGCTGGGCGCCCTCGCCGAATCCGGCGTCGATCACGCCAGCATTTACATGCTCGAAGTCGACGACGAATCGCGCCTGGGCCGCGAGCTGCTGGTCAACGGCGGTCGCTACCGCGCAAAAGAAGTTCCGGATGACGATCTCATCGCCGATCTGTACACCGAAGCGATCGCATATCTCGCCGGGCACGGCCTCGCCCAGTACGAAATCTCCAATTTCGCGCGTCCCGGCAGTGAGTCGCAGCACAACCTCAAATACTGGCGCCGTCAGCCTTATCTCGGATTCGGACTCGACGCCCATTCCATGCTGCGCACCCACGCGGGCGCAACCCTGCGCTTCGGCGCAACCGACGATTTCGACACGTATCTCGAGTCTCCGGGCTGGAGCGAGCCGCGCCGCCTGGATCGCGAAGAGGAGATGGAAGAGGCCTGGTTCCTCGGTCTGCGGTTGAACGAGGGCGTGAGCCTCGCCGCATTGCGCGGGGAATTTTCGGCATCAGCAGTTCGCGAATTCCTCTCCACGATTGCCGAACTCGAAGACGACAGCCTGGTCACCTTCGTCGGCGGCGACCGTGTCACGCTCACCGCGCAGGGGCGGCTGCTCTCGAACGAAGTCTTTGGGCGGTTCCTGGCGGAGCCGGCCGTCGCCTAACGCCGGCCTCGGCACGCGTTGTTGCACAATGGAAATGAATGTCCTCTGAGACGGCTGTTCTCACCGAAGACGGTGCTGGTTCCTCCGCGCCTGTCGCCGTGATCGACCTGCGCAGTGACACCGTCACCAAACCCACGCCCGCGATGCGCGCCGCCATGGCCGCGGCCGAGGTCGGCGACGACGTCTATGGCGAGGATCCCACCATCAACCGTCTCGAAGCCCGCGCCGCTGAAATCTTCGGCCGTGAAGCAGGGCTTTTGCTGCCCAGCGGCACCATGGGCAATCAGGCCGCGATCCGCCTCAACACCCAGCACGGCCAGGAAGTTATCTGCGATGCGCGCTCGCACATTGTCGAGTGGGAAATCGCCATGGCCTCGGCCTTCTCCGGCTGCCAGTTGCGCACCATCGCCGCCCACCGCGGCATCCTCACCTGGCGTGAGATCGAGCCGCACATCACCGGCAAGCACTACCATCGCGCCCCGACCGGCCTGATCGCGCTCGAAAACACCCACAACATGGCGGGCGGCACCGTGACGCCTCTCGATGTGATGGAAGAAATCTGTGCGGGAGCGCAGGAGCGCGGTGTGCCGGTCCATCTCGACGGCGCGCGCATCTTCAACGCATCGGTCGCCCTCGGCATCGGCGTACGCGAGCTCACGCACGGCTTTTCTACCGTGATGTTCTGCCTCTCCAAAGGGCTCGGCGCGCCAGTGGGCTCCATGCTCGTCGGTACGCACGACCAGATGGATCGCGCGCGTCTGATCCGCAAAGCGCTGGGCGGCGGCATGCGCCAGGCGGGCATCCTCGCCGCCGCCGGTCTCATCGCTCTCGAAGAAGGGCCCAAACGCCTGCACGAAGATCATGCCAACGCGCGCCTGATCGCGGAAAGGATCGCCGAGGCGCCGGTGGAGTTCGACCTTGATGCGACGCGAACGAATATGGTCCGCATCACCCTGCCCAATCAGGGAGACGCTGAGGACTTCGTCGCAGAGCTGAAGCGGCGCGGAGTTCTGGCCAGCACCACCGGTCGCTACAGCGTTCGTTTCGTCACCCACAGAGATGTGGATCGAGCCGCGTGCGAAGAGGCCGCGCGCATTGCCGTAGAGGTCCTTACGGCATAACGGGACGTGCCGTGCGGGCCATCGTTACAACGAGATAAAAGCCGGCGACCGCCAGCGCGCAAAACACTGCCGAGTGACCCTGAGTGATCACGGTTTCCCAGCATCCAAAGTCTATAATTAAGGCTGATGCCTAAGTATTCCATCGTCGTTCCGTTCCACAACGAGGAAGAGAACGTCACCACGCTCTATGACCGTCTGAAAGAGGTGATGGAGCACGTCGGCGATCCCTTCGAACTGGTGTTTGTGGACGACGGCTCCAACGACCGCACCTGCCGGCTGCTGGAAGAAATTGCCGCCGTCGACAGTCGTGTCCTCGTCGTGAAGCTGCGCCGGAATTTCGGCCAGACCTCGGCGCTGGCAGCCGGGTTCGATCATGCCGAAGGCGAATTCATCCTGGCCATGGACGGCGATCTGCAGCACGATCCCGGCGAGATTCCCCTGTTTCTGGAAAAACTGGAAGAAGGCTACGACGTCGTCAGCGGTTGGCGCCGGGAGCGCATCGACAACTTCGTGATGCGGCGCATTCCGTCGCGCTGCGCCAACTGGCTCATGGCGAAGCTCTCGGGCGTCGACATTCACGACTTTGGGACAACCTTCAAGGCCTACCGGCGCGAGGTCATCCACAACATTCCGCTGTACGGCGAGATGCATCGCTTCATTCCTGCGCTCGCCTCCTGGTATGGCGCCAGCATCTGCGAAGTCCCCATCACCAATGTGATTCGCCAGGGCGGGAAATCGCACTACGGGATCGGGCGCACCTTCCGGGTCTTCTTTGACCTGATGACCATCCGTTTTCTGCTGAAATACATGACGCGCCCGCTGCACTTCTTCGGGCTGCTCGGCGCGCTGGGCATCTTTGCCGGAGGCGGCCTCTCCGCCTTTCTCCTCGCGCTCAAGATCCTCACCCATCAGCACGTTATGGAACAGCACGGCCCCCTGTTCGTGATTGCCGCCGTGATGATCCTCGCCGGGACGCAGCTGCTCGCTCTCGGGCTCCTCGGTGAGCTGCAGGTTCGTCACTATCATGCCGCCACCCAACGCGCTCCGTACACGGTGGATCGCCTCGTGCGCCTGCGCACCTCGGAAGAGTCCAACATTCTGCCGGACAACTGAGTGCGACAGCCGCAGCTTTCCCGTCAGCCGCGACTTCCGGGCCTCGCATCGCCCTGGCGGAGATTCGATTTCGTTGTTCGTATAATTCCGTACTGACACACGCGCGCCAAAGCCGGCGAGCGTGTGGCCGGGCGCCTCGCGCTTCCGGCCTGCCGGAGAGCCGATCGCACCTATGCAGAAACCCGCGGATGGACGAAAGCGCGTCGTGATCGAGAGCGTGCAGCCCGAGATCGACGCGGGCCGCTTTCCCATCAAGCGCATCGCCGGCGACACGGTTGAAGTCGAAGCGGATGTCTTCGCCGACGGCCACGATCACGTCACCGCGCGCCTTCTGTATCGCTTGCAGGGAGTCTCCTCCTGGACCGCGGCCCCCATGCAGCCTCTGGGCAACGACCGCTGGCGAGGCGAGTTCCCGGTCGCCAACACAGGCGAATACTTCTACACCGTCGCCGGGTGGATCGACCACTTCGATACCTGGCGAAGCGACCTCGAGAAACGCATCGCCGCCGGCCAGGACATCCGCGTCGACCTGCTGATCGGAGCGCAGCTGGTGGAGCAGGCTGCCGCGCGTGCCGAGGGCGAAGATGCGGGCACGCTGCGGCGCTGGGCCGCGCTGTTGCGAGCGACCGGCGTGATCCCTGCCGCGCAGACGGCTGCGCTCGATCCGGACCTGGCCGCGACCATGGTCCGCTATCTCGATCCGGCGATGGAATCACGCTATGACCGCGAGCTGTGCGTCATCGTGGACCGCGAAAAGGCCCGCTGCTCAGCCTGGTACGAAATGTTCCCGCGCTCCACGTCGCTCGAGCCCGGACGACACGGCACCTTCCGCGACTGCGAGGCGCGCCTCGATTATGTCGCGCGGCTCGGATTCGACGTCCTCTACCTCCCGCCCATCCATCCCATCGGCCTAAGCTTCCGCAAAGGGAAGAACAATGCGCCAACGGCTGAACCCGGCGATACCGGAAGTCCCTGGGCGATTGGCGCGAAAGAGGGCGGTCACACCGCCATTCATCCGCAGCTCGGCACGCTCGCCGATTTTCGCAGCCTGGTCGAGCGCGCGGCCAGCAAGGGAATCGAGCTGGCCCTCGACATCGCCTTCCAGTGCTCGCCCGATCATCCCTGGGTCAGCGAGCATCCGGAGTGGTTCAGGAAGCGGCCCGACGGAACCATCCAGTACGCCGAGAATCCGCCGAAAAAATACCAGGACATTTACCCGATGGATTTCGAGAGCAGCGACTGGCCGGCCCTGTGGGACGCGCTCCTCGGAGTCTTCCGCTTCTGGATCGACCAGCGCGTGCGCATCTTTCGCGTCGACAACCCGCACACCAAGGCATTTTCCTTCTGGGAATGGCTCATCGCCGAGATCAAGCGCGATTTCCCCGACGTGCTATTTCTCGCCGAGGCCTTTACGCGCCCGCGCGTGATGCAGCGCCTCGCCAAGCTCGGCTTCTCGCAGTCCTACACTTACTTCACCTGGCGCAACACGAAGCAGGACCTCACGGATTACTTCACCGAGCTGACCCAGACGCAGGTGCATGAGTACATGCGTCCGAATCTGTGGCCCAACACGCCGGACATTCTTCACGAGACGCTGCAGCTCGGCGGACGCCCGGCATTTCTCGCGCGCATCGTGCTCGCCGCCACGCTGGGACCGAATTACGGCATCTATGGTCCCCCCTATGAGCTGGGCGAAAACAAGCCCCTGCGCCCTGGCAGCGAGGAATATCTCAACTCAGAAAAGTACGAGATTCGCCACTGGAACCTCGAGGCCCCGCACAGCATCGATTCCACCATCGCCACGATCAACCGCGCCCGCCGCGAAAACGCCGCTCTGCGCACCACCCATGACCTCTTCTTCCATCCCACCGACAACCCCTGGCTCATCGCGTACAGCAAATCGAGCGTGGATGGCGCCAACATCGTCCTGACAGTGGTGAACCTCGATTCGTTCCACACCCAGTCGGGTTGGGTGTATCTCGACCTCGACCGCCTGCGCCTTCGCCCCGATGAAAGCTTCCAGGTCCTCGACCACCTCACCGGCATGACTTATCTTTGGCAGGGGTCGCGCAATTACGTCGAGTTGTCGCCCGCGAAAATTCCCGCGCACATTTTCCGCATCCTCCGCAGAGTGCGGTCTGAAAAGGATTTCGACTACTACCTATGAGCGCGCGCGACTCCATGCCGGGTCCCCAGACCATCGTTCGCAAGGCGGGCAGCGTCTCTGACCCCCTCTGGTTCAAGGACGCGGTCATCTACGAGGTCCACGTCAAGGCCTTCAGCGACAGCAACAACGACGGCATCGGCGACTTTCCCGGGCTGACGCAGAAGCTCGACTACCTCCAGGACCTCGGCGTCACCTGCCTGTGGCTGCTGCCGTTCTTCCCCTCGCCGATGCGCGACGACGGCTACGACATCTCCGACTACATGAGCGTCCACCCCAGCTACGGAACGCTCGAGGAGTTTCAGCGCTTTCTCGACGCGGCGCACGATCGCGGCCTGCAGGTGATGATCGAGCTGGTCATCAATCACAGCTCCGATCAGCATCCCTGGTTCCAGCGTGCGCGTCACGCCCCGGCTGGATCGACCGAGCGCAACTTCTATGTCTGGAGCGACAACGACCAGAAATACAAAGACGCCCGCATCATCTTCACCGACACTGAAAAATCCAACTGGACCTGGGATCCGGTCGCCCAGGCCTACTACTGGCATCGCTTCTTCTCGCATCAGCCCGACCTGAACTACGACAGCCCCGAGGTTCTGGAAGAAGTGCTCCGCGTGATGCGCTTCTGGCTCGACATGGGTGTGGACGCGCTGCGCATCGATGCGATTCCGTATCTGGTTGAGCGCGACGGCACCACCTGCGAGAATCTTCCCGAAACGCACGCCATCATCAAAGCCATCCGCGCCGCGATTGACGAGGGCTACGCCGGCCGCATGGTGCTGGCCGAGGCCAACCAGTGGCCCACCGACGTCCGTCCCTACTTCGGCGAGGGCGACGAATGCCACATGGCGTTTCATTTCCCGCTCATGCCGCGCATCTACATGGCGCTCCGCCAGGAAGACCGCCTCCCCATCACCGATATCATGGCGCAAACGCCCGCCATCCCCGACAACTGCCAGTGGGGACTTTTTCTCCGCAATCACGACGAGCTCACGCTGGANNACGACGAGCGCGACTACATGTACCTCGCGTACAGCGCCGATCCGCGCATGCGCATCAACATTGGCATCCGTCGCCGCCTCGCTCCCCTGCTCGATAACAACCGCCGGCGCATCGAGTTGCTCAACAGCATTCTCTTTTCGTTTCCGGGAACGCCCATCCTCTATTACGGCGACGAAATCGGCATGGGCGACAACATCTATCTCGGCGATCGCAACGGCGTCCGTACCCCCATGCAGTGGTCACCGGATCGTAATGCGGGCTTTTCGCGCGCCAACCCGGCCAAGCTCTACAGTCCGGTCATTATGGACCCGGTTTGGGGCTACGAGGCGATCAACGTCGAGGCCCAGCAGAACGACGCTTCCTCGCTGCTGAACTGGATGCGCAACATGATCGCGCTGCGCAAGCTCTTCCAGGTTTTCGGCCGCGGCTCGCTGCGTTTTCTCGATGCTTCGAACCGCAAGATCCTCGCCTACATCCGGCAATACCAGGATGAAACCGTCCTGTGCGTGGCCAACCTGTCGCGCTTTGCGCAGCCGGTGCAGCTCGATCTGTCCGGCATGGAAGGCATGACCCCGGTCGAGATGCTCGGCTATGTCGATTTTCCGCCGATCACGAAGGCTCCATATTCATTGACGCTGGGACCCTACGGCTTCCTGTGGCTTGAAATCCAGCAAACGATGGCCTCAGCGGAAGCCGGCGCCGCCTCCGACACCGAACAGGCGTTCTATGTCGAGAACGAGCGCGACTGGCAAAGCATTCTCTCCGGCGACGGCGTTCGGCGTCTCGAAGCCCTTCTTCCCGCGTATCTCCAGCGGCAGCGATGGTTCGGGAGCAAGGCGAGAAACATCGTGCGCGCGAAGATTGCCGACTCGGTCCTCTTCGATGAGAAGCGTTCGGCGCTCCTGTGGGTCAGCGTGGATTACGTCGAGGGCGAATCCGATACCTGGCTCTTGTGCCTTGCGATGAGTTTCGGCGAGGCCGCCGGCCAATTGCGTGAATCGGCTCCGCATCAAATCCTCGCAACGGCTGGTTCAGCCATGCTGGCCGGTGTTCTGCACGAAGGCCTGCAGCGCAGCGCTCCAGGCGCGCTGCTGGAGATTCTCGCAACCGGGCAGGAGCTCCGCACGCGCAACGGTGCGGTGGCCGGGTTGCCGAGTACGATTCTGCCCAGCCTGCGCGGCGCACAGCCGTTGACCGCGCGCCCCGGCACTGCAGAGCAGAGCAACTCGTCGGCGATCTTCGGCGATCGTCTCATCCTGAAGCTGTTTCGGCGTCAGCAGCCCGGCCAGAATCCCGACGTGGAAATCGGCCGCTTCCTCACCGAAACAGCCGGCTTCTCCAACGCTCCGCCCTTTGGCGGATCCATCGAAGTGCGTCGCGCTGACGAGGAGCCGGCTGCCCTTGTGCTGCTGCAGGGCCTGGTGCCGAACGAAGGCGACGGCTGGCAGTGGACCCTGGATGAGCTCGACCGCTATTACGAGAGCACCGCTTCGGTGAAGTCTCCTGCCGCTCCAACCGCCGCGGAACCAGGCACGGCCCCGCCCGAAGCGCGCGAGCACGCCGGGATGTATCTGGATGCAGCAGCGATCCTGGGCCGCCGCACCGCGGAGCTGCACCTGGCATTGGCCTCCGGTCGTGACCCGGCCTTCGCGCCTCATGTCCCCGACCCTGCCGATCTGGAAGCGATGCGCGACCTTCTCATCGCGCATGCGGCGCGAGCCTTCGACCTGCTGAAAACGAATCTTTCGCGCCTGCCCGACGACTCCGTCGAGCCCGCAGGCCTGGCCCTCAGCCGCCGCGGCGCTCTGCTGGCAAGATTCCGCGCCCTCGCCGGATTGAAGAACGTCGGCCAGTGGACGCGCATCCACGGCGATTACCACCTCGGCCAGGTCCTTCGCTCCAAAGGCGACTTCGTGATTCTCGACTTCGAGGGCGAACCGGCGCGGCCGCTCGCCGAACGCCGCGCGAAGCAATCCCCGCTCAAAGACGTCGCCGGAATGCTGCGCTCCTTCAGCTACGCGGCGCTGGTCGCGCTCACCAAATACACAGCGCGTCGTCCTGAAGACTTCGCGCAGCTGGAGTCCTGGGCGCGGCTCTGGGAAACCTCCGTCTCCGCCGAATTCCTGCGCGCCTATCGCGAGACCATCGCCGATTCCCCCATCGTTCCCGCCGATCGCCAGGAATTCGACGCGCTCCTCCACATCTACGTTCTCGACAAGGCGCTCTACGAGCTGGTCTACGAGCTCAACAACCGCCCGGCATGGATTCGCATTCCGCTGTATGGCATATTGTCGCTGCCGTTTGTAAGCTAAGGACAAGCAGCTGAATGGCAGCCGTCGAAATCACGGAAGAAACCAGGCAACAGGCGGAGCGCGTCGGCCCTCCTGACGTCGTCGTTGGCATTGCCGGCGCTGTTTCTGCCGACGAACTCCGCGTCCGCGCCCAGCAGATCCTCTCCGAGCTGGGTTCCGGCGCATCCTCGCTGCGTTTCGTCTTCGCGTGGCCCGGAGCCACTCCGGAAGCCGCCGCCGGCGCCGCGCAACCCGCCGAAAATCCCGCACTCACCCTGGTCCCCTTTGCGCCGCCCACCCAGGGCACGGGAGAATTGTGGGCCGATGTCTCCGCCAGTCAGCGCGCCGTGCTGGCTCTCGCCGCCTCGCTCAATGCGCGCGCCTGTATCGTTATCGGATCGGACCTCGCCGCTCTCCGTACCCACCTGATCCAGCTGTTCACCTACGCCATTCTCGATCGCCAGTGTGGCCTGGTTATGCCCGTCTATCCGCCCGCCAAATACGACGGCCTCATCAACAGTGGGATCCTCTCACCGCTGAGCCGGGCGCTGTACGGCAAGCGCGTTCATTATCCCCTCGCCTTCGATTTCGCCGCGTCCGGCGCCTTATGCGCGGGTCTGGCCCGCACCAGTCCGGCCGCCGCCAATTCGCTGCTGTGGCCGGTGACCGTCGCAGCCACGCAGTTTCCCCAGCTCCCGGTCGGCCAGGTCCACGTCGACGCGCATCATCAGGTGGCAGCCGAAGGTCTGGAGCTCAGCGCCGTGCTCGGGCAACTCGCGGGCTCGCTGTTTCAGGAAATGGACCAGTGCGCCTCCCACTGGCAGCGCATCCGCGGATCGCAGGCGACGCCTGCCTGGGGTAACGCCGCTGACGGTCAGCCGGACGGTCAGCCCATCGACCCCCAGCCCATGCTGGATTCCTTTCTGCTCGGCTCCAAAAGCCTGGAAGAAGTCTGGAGACTGTTGTTGCCGCCCAATGCTCTGCTCGAATTGCGTCGGCTAACGAAGCTGCCTCCCGACCAGTTCCGCATGCCCGACGATCTGTGGGCGTGCATCGTCTACGATTTCGCGCTGGCCTGGCGCCTCCGCACCATCAACCGCGTCCATGTCCTCGGCGCCTTTACCCCCCTCTACCTCGGCTGGGTTGCATCGTACGTCCGCGAGGTTTCCAATCTCACCAGCGCCGCCGTCGAGCAGCGGCTCGAGCAGTTTGCCCGCGCCTGGGAAGAGAAGAAGCCTTATCTGCTGTCGCGGTGGAGATGGCCGGATCGCTTCAATCCCTGAGCACGAAGGAGAACAGAGTATGTGGCAGCAGGTGGAACAGTCGCTTCACTCGTCGATGGGCCTGGTGGTGAACAAGATCGCTACGCTGCTGCCGGGCATCCTCGCCTTTATCGCCGCCTTCCTGTTCTTTCTCCTCATCGGATGGCTGGTCGCGCTGCTGGTACGCCGCATCCTCACCGCCATGCATTTCGACGAGCGCATGCGGGGCGGCGCCAGCGCCATCGCCGAATGGAGTCCGCGCGCGACTCCTTCGCTGCTGGTCGGCCGGGTTGTCTTCTGGTGTTTCGTCTTCTCCGGGGTCGTGGTTGGCGTTTCCGCCCTGGGTACATCGGAGCACATCGTCTCTGGCTGGATGCTGGGCTACGTTCCCCGCCTGGCCGGCGCGGCCATCCTGCTGCTGGCCGGCAATGTGCTGGCGCGTTTCGTGGCGCGCAGCGTTCTCATCACCGGCGTCAATCTCAACCTCAGCTACGCGCGCCTGCTCAGCATGGGCGTGCGCTGGATGATCCTGGTGCTGACCGGCGCCATGGTCCTCGATCACCTCGCGCTCGGCGGAGCCATCGTCGAGCTGGGATTCGGCATTCTTTTCGGCGGCATCGTCTTCGCGCTCGCGCTCGCCGTGGGGCTCGGCTCCCGCGATCTGGTCAGCCGCTCGCTGGAACGCGAAGCCGCGCGCCCGGTGGAAGTTGCCCAGCCGGAGAAGATTCACCACTTCTGATTTCTGTGCAGCACCAGGCTGGCCTGCGGCTGTTTTCTCACCCGGCCCGCATCAGTCTTTCAGCGACAGCGTAATGCTCCGCGAGTCGCCGCCGGTGGTGCGCATCTCAATTTCCCCCTGGCTGCGCTTCACCACGCTGGGAAATTTCTCGCCCCATTCCACCAGCACGATGCTCGCAGGTCCGATCAGTTCATCGAGGCCGAGGGAATCGAGCTGGCGCTCGTTCTGGATGCGGTAAAGGTCCAGGTGATACAGCATCACCGGTTCCTTCTGCCCGTTCACCGTGCGCGTGCCTTCGTATTCGTGGATCAGCGTGAACGTCGGGCTGGTCACTTCATCGGGATCGGCGGCGTCGAGCGCTTCCGCGATGCCCTTCACCAGCGTCGTCTTGCCGGCNNCGGCGCCGAGGTCGCCGCGCAGGATCAGAAATTTCGGAGGTGTCAGCAACTCCGCAATGCGATGGCCCACAGCGATCGTCTCCTTGCCGCTGTGGCTTTCGAACTGATGGATTTTCAGGTCCGCGGTTTGCGTCATCTCGACCTCGCTGCGGAGGAAGGCATTCCCTCCAACCAAACATATCCCGCTTCGTCCCATGAGCGAAAGTGAAAAGCGCGAAAAAGATGACCGATCGTATCGGTGGCCAGCAGCGTGTGCTCGTCCTGCTCGCGCAGCGCGAAGTCCGCAGCCAGCCCGTGCAGGTACACAGCAGCCTCCACGGCTTCGGCGGGGCGATCGGGAAACTGGGCCAGCAGAGCCGCGACAATGCCGGTCAGAATGTCGCCGCTGCCGCCTTTGGCCATNNGGCTCGCGCCTGGCCTGCACGTCCTTGATGCTGATGCCGGCCAGACGCGCCATTTCGCCAGGATGCGGCGTCAGCACAACGGTGCGGCCACGGCCGTCGATCTTGTCGGGATGTTCGGCCAGGATGTTGAGCGCATCCGCATCGATGACCAGCGGCAGCGTGGTTTTTGCGATCAGCCCGAGCACGAACGCTTCCGGTTCGGTGCCCATGCCTGGGCCAACGGCGATCACGGTCGCGCGCTCGGTGAGCCGGTGCAGCCGATAGGCGTCGAGATTCGATCCGGCGATGGCGCCGTTCGCGTCTTCGTCGAGCGGCAACGTCATCAACTCGGGCGTGATGGCGGCAACCGAAGCGAGAATCGACTGAGGAACAGCCGCAGTCACCAGGCCAGCGCCAGCGCGCAGCGCGGCCAGCGAGGCCATCGCGGGCGCGCCGGATTTGCCGCGTCCGCCAGCAACGACCAGCACGTGGCCGTACAAGCCCTTGTTGGAGTCAGGGGTGCGCGGCGCCTCGGTCATGGCTTTCGACGAGCCAGCCCAGGTCAGGTTGGTTGCAGACTGGATCGCGTCGTCGGGTGATCCGATAGGAGCGACGACAATAGGACCGCTGGAGCTGCCGGTCAGGTTGCCGAACAGGTGCGCCAGTTTCGGCGCGGTGAAAGTGACGACCGCGTTCGCGCGAAAAGCGCCTTCGACGGAAAAGGCGCGCGAGTCGGCATCCCAGCCAGAAGGCAGATCGACGGCCACGATCGGCGTTTGGAGCGCGTTCACGCGGTCACGGAGCGCTGCGGCAACGCCTCGCAGCGGCGGGTTGAATCCGGTTCCAACGATGGCATCGAGGAACAGATCGGCAGAATCGAGCAGGTCCTTTACAGAGGGTGAATCGAAGGCCGTCTTGTCGGGCGCGAAGACGGGAGCGAGAGCCATTTCATCGAAGGCGGTCTTCGCGTCGCCCTTCAGATCGGCAGGATACCCGAGCAGCAGAACTCTCACCGCGCAACCAACCGCTGCCAGACTACGCGCCGCCACAAAGCCGTCGCCGCCGTTGTTGCCCTTGCCGCAGAGAACCGCGATGTGCCGGCACTCGGGAAACTCGCGCAGGACGAAGCGAGCGACAGCCGCGCCAGCGTTGTGCATCAGCCCGATCGAAGCAACGCCGAACTGCTTCGTTGTCACCTGATCGACAGTGCGCATTTCGTCCGCAGTCAGAATCTTCATCGCCACCCACGATAGCAGCCGAAGACGAGATTCTTCAGCCCATGTACATGCCGCCGTTCACATCCAGCACGTGGCCTGTGATGTAAGCGGCCTCGTCGGACGCGAGAAAGCGCACCGCGTTCGCAATGTCGGCGTCGGTTCCCGCGCGTCCCAACGGAATATGCGCCAGCATCGCCTCGCGCTGCTTCTCGTCGAGCACGGCGGTCATCGCCGTCTCGATGTATCCGGGAGCGATGGCGTTCGCCGTAATGTTGCGCGAAGCCAGCTCGCGCGCCAGCGATTTCGTCAGCCCGATGAGCCCAGCCTTGCTGGCCGCATAATTCGCCTGGCCGGCCTGGCCGGTTTCGCCGACCACGCTGGAGATGTTGATGATGCGACCCCAGCGCGCTTTCAGCATGGGGCTGAGCAAGGCCTGAGTCATCAGGAAAGTTCCGGTAAGGTTGGTCTGGATCACCTCGTCCCAGTCCACGCGCTTCATGCGCAGCACCAGCGTGTCGCGGGTGATGCCGGCGTTGTTCACCAGGATTTCGATGCTGCCGAAATGAGCGATAGCCGCTTTGGCGCAGGCTTTGATCGACTCTTCGCTCGCGATGTCGAGGGCAAAGACCGCGGCCGCACCGCCCAGCGTGGCGATTTCCGCAGCCACTTCGTTCAGTTTTGTTTCATTGCGCGCTGCGAGCCCGACGCGTGCGCCGGCTTTGGCAAGCGCCACAGCGCAGGCGCGGCCAATGCCTTGTGAGGCTCCTGTGACCAGCGCCGTTTTTCCCTGAAGGGACGACATGGCTCTAGCCTACCGCAGCCGTCGCCGTCAGGGTCCAGCCGGAACCGGCGCAGCGGCCCGCCGCGTGGACCGCGATCCCAGTCCTTCCATCGCCCAGATGTAGACCGTCAGCTCGCGGCTGTATTGCAGCAGAGGTTTTGTGTCGGGCAGGCGAATGCCGTGCGCTTCGGGCAGATCGTTGACCTCGAACTCGGCCTCAGCCAGCTCCAGAGGCCACGGCAAATGGTGGATGTTCACCCGCGCCAGGTCGCCGCGCCGCGTTGCGGTAAACAAGGCATACCGCTCGGTGAAAAAGGTCTCGAGCCCACCTTTGACGCAGGGCTTGCCCAGGCTGCGGTAACGGGCGCGGAAGCGCGCGGAATGGCGGCTCAGCAGCCGGTCGCTGCTGTAGTGGAATCCGCGAGTCTCGTCCGATTCGATCTTCATGCGAGCCCAGTAGTAAGGCAGCCGGAAGAACATCCGCGCCGCCGCGACGGCGAAGGGGTTGGCCGCGTCGAGCGAAAAGAAATACACGCCTGCCTGGTTCGTGTGCCGCTCGCGCACATAGGTGCGCAGGTTGAGTTCCGGAAAGCGGTTGGCTCCGGGAATGGAAGGCAGGCCGCGCATCCGCACCTGGTCCATCCAGAACGGCACCACGCCGACCCACGCCGTGCTGTCGAAGGTGTCCACAGTCAAGGCTTCGGGCAAAAGATGGGTCAGTTCAGTGGCGGGAATCGGCCAGTGCGCGAACAGCAGGTCGTTCCAGCGCTGGGTCATTACCCACGGAGACTTTGGCAGAGGCCACGGACGATGCTCGGTCGTCGAAAGAATCTTGTTCATGCCCAGAGGCCATTCCGCGACAGGCGTCGGTCGCCGAGCGTCGCCCAAAAACACTCACCATGGTATCCGTTCTTCCATTGCTGGGGCATAACGGCGGCGCAATCGGCCCGTGACTACGGAGATGCGTCCGCGAATTCCGCAAGCTTTGGGTTTAGCATTCCTGCATGGCCTCCATGACTGAGACTCCTCCTGTTGCGCCGGTCGCGCCCGAATCCCGCAACCATCAAACCGAAGTGTTCGCTGTTCACGGAGCCGATCCCGAAGTCCTCGCCTACGCCATGGCGAAATATTCGCGCTCGTCGCTGTCGATGAAGGAGTCGCTGCGCGAGATCAGCAGCCAAAGGGCCGAGCAGTTTCTGAATACGTTTTATTTCCAGTATGGCCATCGTTCCATCGCCGATCTGGCGCATGTGGCGTTTGCCGTCGAGAGGCTTTCGCTGCTGGCTGCCATCGTGCTCGTGGACGAGCAGCGCTGGGATGGGCAGGAGCGCTCAACACGCTATCAGAATTTCCGCAAAAGTGGCTGGTACATGCCGGATTTCGGCGCTGACGTGGCGTCGGCGCATCGTTATCGCGAGACCATCGAGCAGCTTTTTTCGGCGTACCACGGCGTTTTCGAAGCGGTGTTCGCCTCCTTGCAGGCTCAGATTCACAAGCCGGAGGAGATGAAGCAGGAGACCTACGAGCGCACGCTCAAGGCTCGTGCCTTCGATGTCGCGCGCTATCTTCTTCCTCTCGCGACCAACACCTCGCTGGGACAGATCGTGAACGCGCGGACGCTGGAAACGCAGATTTCGCGCCTGCTCTCGAGTCCTGTGGCTGAGGTGCGCCAGCTGGGCGTGCGTCTGCAGGCCGCCGCTTCCGGACCTGCCTGGAATGTTTATGGCGATGAACTCTCCGCGTTGCAGCGCGAGATCGCCGCGCTCGATCCGGCGCTCGGCGAACGCGCCGCCGCGCTGCTCACCCGCGAGGTGAAAGCCGCGCCAACTCTGGTGAAATATGCGGCGCCCAGCGAGTATCAAACGCGCACCCGGCAGGAGCTGCGCCATGCCGCCGACGAGTTGCTGCAGAGCGAAGCGATCGACCCAGCGCCGCTCGTTGACCTGGTTGACGACGCCGATTCCCTCGAGATCGACCTGGCCACGACTCTTCTCTATGGCCAATGCCACTACTCTTATCGGCAAATCCGCCGCCATGTGGCTGCTTTGTCCGACGCTCGCCGCAATGAGATCGTCGCGCTCGGCATCCGCCATCGTGGCCGGCACGACGAGTTGCTCCGTGAATTCTCTGCCGGGCAGTCGCTCCGTTTCGACATCCTGATGGACATTGGCGGCTTCCGCGACATGCACCGTCACCGGCGCTGCGTGCAGGTGTTGCAGGGATTCACTGCAGCGCACGGCTATGCCATTCCCGAAGGCGTGCCGGAAGCGGGAGTGCAGCCGCTCTACGAAGAGACGATGCGCGCCGCCCACGCGGCTTGGGCCGAGCTGTCACAGGGTTCTGCGCCCGAAGCGGCCGAGTCCGCGCAATATGTGCTGCCGCTGGGTACGCGTATTCGCGCGCTGTTCAAGATGGACTTCGCCGAAGCGCTCTACATCTCCGAGCTGCGCTCGGCCGCTCAGGGACACTTCTCTTACCGCCGTGTGGCCTGGGAAATGTACCGCGCCGTGGAGCGAAAGCATCCGGCGCTCGCTCCGCATTTTCGCGTAACCGATGCTGACGAGCCCGTGGACCTGCTGAAGCGCTGACCGAGCCGGGCGCGGAGCACGAAGTCATAGGGCTGCGAGGTACGATTTGCCGACCCACCAGGTCTAGGGAGCTAAAGGAGCAATTTGCCAGGTCGCGTCCGGCGTGCCGGGAGTGCCGGTGCTCCCAACCGTCGTTCCATTCATGAGCCAGAAGTAAACCTGCTGCGTCGAGCTGTTGCGCCACAGGATGCCGGCGCGACCGCTGCCGTCGTAGTCGCCGACACCCTCGATGTTCCAACCCGGCGAGACGTAGCTGACGCTCCCGCTGCTCGCAAGGCTGGCCCCGTTCATGAACCAGAGGTAGACCTGCCCGCTGGTGGAGTTCCGCCACAGGATGTCGCTCTTGCCGTCGCCATTGAAATCGCCGACGCCCGCAATGACCCAGTCCGACGTGACAGAGCCGAGGCCGCCGCTGCTGGTCAGAGTGCTCCCGTTCATCAGCCAGATATAAAGCTGCCCGGTCGAGCTGTTGCGCCACAGGATGTCAGCCTCGCCGTCGCCATTGAAGTCGCCGATGCCGGCAATGTTCCATCCGCCGGAGACGTAGCTCACGCTGCCGCCGCCCGACATGGTCGTGCCGTTGATGAACCAGAGGTAGACCTGCCCGGTGGTCGAGTTCCACCACAGGATGTCGGCCTTGCCGTTGCCGGTGAAATCGCCGGTGCCAGCGATGGTCCAGTCCGACGAGACATAGCCGAGACTGCCGCTGCTGGTCAGCGTGCTCCCGTTCATGAGCCAGATGAAGACCTGTCCGGTGGTCGAGTTGCGCCACAAAATGTCACTTTTGCCGTCGCCATTGAAGTCGCCAGTCCCCTGGATCACCCAGTCCGAAGTGGGCGTGCCGGGACTGCCCGTGCTGGCGAACGTAGTTCCATTCATCAGCCACTCGTAGACCTGCTGTGTGCTCGAGTTGCGCCACAGGATGTCACTCTTGCAGTCGCCGTTGAAGTCCTGCGTCGCGGCAAACACCGCCGGATTGGGATTGGGATTCGTGTTCGCCGTCTTACAGAAGGCGTTGCCCTGCACAGCACCAGCGTCAGTTTCTCCCGCGCTGCAGCTGGAATCGAGCGGCATTCCGCGCTGATCGGTGGTGAGGGCAGTACCCGACACGGTCTCCGCCCAGGGCGTGCCGGACTTGCCGGCGCAGATCACCGGGCTGCCAGCCTCGGGCAGCATCGTTTCGGTGGAACCACCGTAATCGCCCAGAGGCGACAGGTCGAGAGAGTCGCCCCCAACCACGTTGCCGTTGCCATCGCCGGTGGCAGGACAGCCGGCAGTGCTGTAGCACAATTGCGCCGCCGTCGGAGTGCCGGGGGCGCCCACGACGCTGTCGGTGACTGTCATCGTGCCCGCATTGTTGAGCGATCCTCCCTGGGAGATTCCGGCAATGTTGTTCCAGAATGTGCTGTCGTGGATGTTGAGGGTTGCGCCGGAAGAGTTGAAGATGGCTCCGCTGCCGCCGTTCGGAGTGGAATCATTGACGAAGGTGGAGTCGCTGACCGTGACGGTCATGCCGGCAAGATAGGCGCTGATGTAAATGGCGCTGCCGAGAAAGGCCGTGTTGTTGTAAAAGGTGCTGGTGCTGACAGTGGCCGGGCCGCCGATGGCGTAAAGAGCGGCGGCGTACGAGCCCGGGTCCACTGAATTGTTGGAGAAAGTCGTGTTGGTAACGGTGAGGGGGCCGATGGCAAGAACGGCGCCGCCGTCATACCCCGAGTGGTTGCTGGTCAGGACCATGCTGTTCAGCGTCAGCGAGACATTCGTGTACGCATAGATGCCGCCGCCAAAACCCGGATCGCAGGCGCAGCCGTTGTTGGGCCCGAAGGTCCCGCCATTGGGGACGGGGACGACGTTGCCGTTGGCGACGGTGAAGTCATGGAACGTCGCGCTTCCCTTGAGAACCTGGAAAACCTGATAAGCGTTCGCGCCGGAGACCGTGAGTGTAGCGGCGCCTGGGCCGCCAACGGTGATCGTGTTCGCCGCGTTCTGGAAGATTCCGGGCAGGGGATTCGCCAGTGTAATGGCCCCGCTGACCGCCGTCATATCGACGATCACCGGGTTCGCATCGGCGTTGGCCGCCGTGATGGCGTCACGCAGCGAGCAGCTGGCGCTGCCGCCCGCGCTGTTCGCCGGGCAATTCGCTGCAGCCCCATTGAGGTTGGAGAAACTGCCACTGAAATCGTCACTGGTCACATGCACGTAGAAGGTGTCCGTCGCTGCTGCGGCACTCTGCGCGGGCGCCAGCAGCAGAGGTGCGAACAAGCCCAGATTAGCGAAGAGCAAAGGCAGAACGCGGGAGGCGGACAGACGGCGCGACGCTGCGACAGGTGACATCCACGGAACCTCACTGAAGTCGAATCGTGCACGGACCGAATGAGGTCCATCTACGCACACAGCAGTATGGGACTGGCAATACACGGGCGGGTAAAGGAACCGCACCAAAGAAGAAAATCAATTACCTGCAACGGCCATGAAGGGAGCGGGGAGGCCTGCATGCTTGCGGAAGCGCCCCGAAGGGCAAAATTTCCCAGTCGTGGTGTTCAAGATAAGGGGACCATAGGCTTGGGTCAATGCCTCTTTGGAGTACTCTTTCGTGGGACTTGCGAGGGGAAGCTCCAGCGGAAATTCCTGCGACGGGTGTGTCCCTGGGGCGGCGCTCAGTCAGAGAAAACGCCTATTCCTCCCGAAGAGCGGCCATCGGATCCACGCTGCTCGCGCGCCACGCAGGAATCACCGTAGCTGCGAATGCGACCAGAGCCAGCAATGCGGGCACGGTAAGAAAGGTTGCGATGTCCCTTGCGCTGACGCCGAATAACAGGCTGGCGATCACGCGAGTGAGGGCGACAGCGCCTGTCAAGCCTGCAAAGATACCGATCAACGCCAGTTGCATTCCCTGCCTGACCACCAGTCCTAGAATATTTTCACGCCGCGCCCCCAGTGCGACCAGAATCCCGATATCGCGCGTGCTCTGTGTCACCAGATACGACATCACTCCGTAGAGGCCCACGGCAGCCAGCAGCAGCGCGAAAGCCGCAAATGCACCCAGCATGGTGGTGGAGAAACGCTGGCGTGCCAGCGAATCGAACATACGATCCTGCATCGTCCGAACTCCATAGACGACCACGGAAGGATCGACCGCGTGGATCTCCCCGGCCATGGCGGAGGAGAGTCCCGCCTCATCGGAAGTGGTGCGGGCCACCAGGAAAGTCCCTCGGTCCGGCTGCTGCTGCAACGGGAAATAGGTCGCGATTTTGCCGTCGGTCTCCAGACCATATTGTTTGACCACTCCCACCACGCCGACAATGGTGATGGGCCTCTTCGGATCGAACCAGAGATACTTTCCGATTGCGTCTCCGCGCGGCCAGAATCGCTGCGCGAACTTTGCATCAATGATGACGACTTGCTGCGAGTCCGGGCCGTCCTGATCTGTGAAAAAGCGGCCCGCCACCAACGGAATCTGCATAGCCCGGAAATAGTCCGTGCTGGCCGTGCGCTGATCCACCTGCAGCTCCTGCCCTGGCGGCGGCGCATATCCCTCTACGTGGATTCCGCCCCATCCCACCGTGCCCGTCAGCGGCAGCGCCGAAACCGCACCTTCGGCCACGACTCCTGGCAAGTGGGCGATCCGGGCTTCGATGTCGCGGTAGAGACCTGCGAGGACTTTATCGTCGTGGTACTTGCTGTCGCTGGCCACCATCTCCATCGTCATGACATGATCTGTGGTGAATCCTGGCGCTACGTTCTGCAGGCGGACGAAGCTGCGCATCAGCAGTCCGGCGCCGACCAGCAGGATCAGCGAAAAAGCAATTTCAGAAACCACCAGCAAGCTGCGCAGGCGGTGACGCTTCACGTGCAGGCCGCCATCCGACTGCCCGCTGCGGCCGCCGGCTTTCAGCGACGAGTTGGGATCCATCCTGACCGCGCGCCATGCCGGCGCGAGGCCGAAAAGTACGCCCGTCGCCAGCGACAGGCCAAATGTAAAAATCAGAACGGTGCCGTTGATCCCAATCTCATCGAGCCGGGGAATATTGCCGGGATTCATCGCGCGTACCACCCACAGGCTCACTTGCGCCACCAGCAGACCCGCGACGCCGCCCAGCAACCCCAGGAGAATGCTCTCTGTCAGCAATTGCCGCGTCAGCCGTTTCCAGTCCGCTCCCAGAGCCGTGCGGACAGCGACTTCCTTTTCGCGGCCCGCCGCGCGCGCCAGCAGAAGGTTAGCCACATTGGCGCACGCGATCAGCAAGACCAGTGCTACGGCGCCAAGCAGCACCAGCAACGGGCGGCGCACGTCTCCGACCACCTGCTGTTGCAAGCCCACTACATCCATCCCGTAACTGGCGTCGCGCTTGTCTTTCGCGCGGATGCGGCTGGCGATGATGTCGATATCCGCCTGCGCCTGCTGCACAGAAACGCCGGGCTTCAGGCGCACCAGAATGTTGTAGTTCTCGTCGCCGCGGCGCTGCTCTGCATCTGCCGCCAGGGGCAGCGGCAGAAAGATGTCCACCTTGTCCATCGGCCCTTCGGACGGCAGCACTTCAGCGTTGACGGTAAAGCCGTGGTGCAGCACGCCTGCCACGGTGAAGGACTTTCCATTGAGCGTGATGCTTTTGCCCAGGATGGCCGGGTCGGCATTAAACAGGCGCTGCCAGACGCCGTAGCTCAGAATGGCCACCGCCGGTTGGCCGGGTTTGTCCTCTTCCGGCAACAGCGTTCGGCCCAGCAGAGGCTTGGCGCCCAACATCGACAGCAGGCTCGATTGCGTGCTCAGTACGTCAACCCGCTCCGGCTGCTCGCGGCCCGTCAGAGTGAAGGTGCGGCTCTGCGCCAGCGCCATCTGATCGAACGAATGGTTCTGGTTTTGGATGTCGATGTACTGCCCCGGAGACGGCCAGTCCCGCAGAATGCCGATGGCAGGCGAATGCAGCCACACGGCCGCCAGCCGGTCCGCATGCGGATAGGGAAGCGGGCGCAGCAGCAGCGCATCCACGACGCTGAAAATGGCAGAATTGGCGCCGATTCCGATGCCCAGAGAGGCCAAAATCACCACCGACAGCACTGTGCTCCTGCGCAACGTGCGCCAGGCGTAGCGGAGATCCTGTAACCAAAGGTTCATCCATCCTCCCGCAATCGATAAATGATAGGGCACGCCGACGCGTTCGAGAGGAGCGCATGGGCGACAGCGCACGCAACGCCGCTGTGCAGTCCCCGGTCTTAGGCAGAAACCTCGCTGATGCGAACCGGGCGATGTTCGTCGCTCGACTTGCCTGCGGCCAGCGCCATGACCACCGGGATCCGGCTGTCTGCGCCGGTGACCGGAATGGGCTTGTCCTCGAGCACGGCTTCGGTGAAAGCCTGGATTTCCGCCGTGAAGCTGTCGGTATACCGCTGCATAAAAAAATTGTAGGGAAGATCGGAGTAGACCGCTCTCTCTCCGCTGACGATGACCTGGTTCGGGTAACGATTTTCGGAGGCGATTTTCCCTTTGCTGCCGAGGATTTCGACCCTCTGATCGTAGCCAAAGGTCGACTTGCGGCTGTTGTCGATGGTGCCCAGCGCGCCGCCCCGGAAGCGCAGCAGGACCACGGCGGTATCGAAATCATTCTCCCCTGCGAAGCCGGGATCGACCATCACCGCCCCCGCCGCGAACACTTCTTCCACCTCGTCGCCCATCAGGAAGCGGGCCATATCGAAATCGTGCACCATCATGTCGAGGAAAATGCCGCCGGAAGGGCGCAGGTAAGCCAGGGGCGGAGGAAACGGATCGCGGCTCACGATGTGAAAAAGATTCGGCGTGCCGATTTCACCGGACTCCACCGCCTGGCGTACCCGCAGAAAGTTGGAGTCGAAGCGCCGATTGAAGCCAACCTGCAGCTTGACTCCGGCGGATGCAACCGCGGCGAGGGCGCGGTCGATCTCCTTCAAGCTGAGCGAAATTGGTTTTTCGCAGAAGATGTGCTTGCCGGCCCGGGCAGCCGCCACGATCAGGTCCGCATGCGTATCGGTAGGAGAGCAAATGGCCACCGCGTCGATGGCCGGGTCGGCGATAATCTCCGCCCCTGAGGAGACAACCTTCGGAATATTACAGCGCGAAGCAACCGCCTGCGCCGCGGGCTGCTTCAGGTCCGCGATGGCGGCCAGCCGTGCCTGGGGCACGCGGAAGGCAAGGGTTTCAGCATGCACCGGGCCGATGCGTCCGGCGCCGATCAGTCCAAAACGAAGTTCGTTCTTCATGGGGTTCTCGCCTTCTCCTGGGGATGACCCATCCAGCATAGTGCGTCGAGGCCGGGGGACTAACGGGTGCCTGATCCTTCATTTCAGATCGGACGATCGTAGCTTCTTGCGCGCGCCGTGGCGGACGTGGAGTATGTCAACGCGTTTCTGCTTCTCCATGACGCGATAAATCACCCGGTAGATGTGAGGCTTGTTGCCATAGAGAAGATGACGGAGTTGCCGCTTTTCAGGGGTGGCGGGACAGCGGTTCGGATGTTCCTCGAGGCTGAGAACGGCTTCTTTCAGGCCTCTGTACCATTGCCGTGCCGCGTCGGATTCCCCGGCGTGAATCTCGTGGTACAGACTGACAAAATCTCGCTCGGCGCGGAAAGTGATGTTAACGAGGTAGGCCATGCCCGGCTTCAAACTCGTCGAAGAACGCTCTCGCGGGCCGGGTGCGACCGTGCGCTGCGTCCTCCAGGCCCTGCCTGATCCCCTCATTCGCGTCAGCACGCGCGGCGATGTCGAGCAGGCGCTGATAAGCCTCGGCGTCCTGTACGACGGCAGCGGCCTTGCCGTTCACCGTGAGCACCACCGGGCGTTTGGTCTTCTTCAGTTGCTTCATGAAGTCGCCGGACGACCGCCGAAATGTGGTCAGGGATTGAATGTCACTCGTGATGTTGAGCCATCCACTTCGCATTTGAGCACCTTTTAAGGTGCTATCAGAATACACCGTTTCCCGCCAACCCAGGGGAGCTGTCATCGGATCACGATGCCTCGGTATCGTGCGATTAAAATGGGCCCGGCGGCTTCCCCATCTCGGACCCGGCCATCCTGGCCATGACGCGCCTTGCCAGACCCATCCCTGACGCAAAATGAAAAAGGCTGCCCGGCGGCAGCCCTTTCCCGGAATCAGGACGGGTCTTCAGGCGTGGGCGTAGGACGCGATGGCGCTGGCCTCGTCGTCCTTCACGTCGAAGACGGTGTAGAGCTTCGTGATCTGCAGCAGGTCGTGCACTTTGCGCGTCAGATTGAGCAGCTTCAGTTCGCCGCCCTGGTTGCGGACGGTGGTGTAGGCGCTCACCAACTCGCCGATCCCTGAGCTGTCGATGTAATTCACGTCGCCCAGGTTCAGCAGAATCTTCTTCTGCCCTTTGGCGAGCAGGTCACGGACCGAATCACGCAACTGCACGCTGCCCTCGCCGAGGGTGATCCGTCCGCCCAGATCCATAATCGTAATCCCGTCCACCTGACGGGTGCTGATTTTCATGCTCACGAGAAATTCCTCCTTGGAAAAACTTTTGTGCGGGGAAGTTAGGCGCCGGTCGGAGCGGTTCCCAGATGCTTGATGAGCGTCAGCTCGGTTCCCGGATGCAGTTGCTTGAAGTGTACCTCATCCATGAAAGAGCGAATGAGGAAGATGCCGCGCCCTGAGCCGCGCAGCAGGTTTTCGGGAGCCAGCGGATCGGGCAGCGTGGCGGGGTCGAGGCCCTTGCCTTCGTCGGTAATCCGGATCACCAGGTCGGAGCCCGTGTTTTCAAAGGAAGCGGTCATCCGCTTTTCCGGATCGTAAGCATTGCCGTGCAGGACCGCATTCACCGCCGCTTCGCGCACCGCCATGGAAATGCGGAAGATTTCGTCCTCATCCACACCCGCCTTGCGGGCCATCTGCTCGGCGGTCTGCTCGACTTTATTCACGCTGTCCAGCGAGGAATCCAGAGTATAGGTCACGCGGCTTGCCTGCTGTCCTGTCAAATGCCCTTCCTCGCTTTGCGAATGGCGGCTCTTTTGGGGGACTTTTTTCCCGTAGGCGAAGTTTGCTTGCTGGAACGAAAGATGTCAAGCGTGGAAGACGGCCTGCTCGCAAAGTCCGAAGCCGGGGGTGGCTTTCATGCGCGGGCCCGAGTCCAGTTTTCGATCGAGAGGCCGCGAACTCGCCCAAATTCGCGGGTGTTATTGGTCACGAGGCTGAGACCGAGGCTGCGTGCATGGGCGGCGATCAGCAAATCGTTGGCCCCGATCATCTCGCCTCGGTTCTTCAGGTCGGCGCGAATTTTGGCGTAGTGAATCGCCGATTCGTCGGGAAGGTCCATGACCTCGACGTGACGGAGGAAGAGCTGAACGGCGGCCTCGTCCTGCGGGCGTCTGGGAGAAACCTCTACCCCGTAGAGAAGCTCGGCTTTGGTCACAACTGATATGCAAACGTCCGGTACCGGTACGCTCTGCAGTTTGCGAATGAGGACAGCACTGGAACGTTTGACGATGTAGGAGCAAGTATCCGTGTCCAGCATGAAGCGAGCCATCAGGACTCCCGCTCCTGGACGGGAAGCTTCTCTACATTATTCATGAAGCTCGGCGAAGCCGATGGGCCGTCCTCAAGGTAGGCAGACCAGTCCGTTGGCCGAGGAGAGAGGATGATCTCCTCGCCGGATCTGCGGATGAAGACCTCCGTTGCCTTCACCTGGAACTCCTTGGGAAGGCGAACAGCCTGGCTTCGGTTGTTCATAAAGACTTTTGCGGTCCGATGCATCGGTTTCCCCTCGCCGTGGGATGGCATATACATAAGTATATACCATCTGGACGAGCACGCCCATTGGGGCTTCCGGCATATGAAGCGTTAGCCGGAGTCGCGGGGGTCTCAGCGGACTTCGGGGGATGGTCCAGTCGCGCAGGGGATTCCGGCGACGAGGAAAGGTGCTTCGCACAAAGGTCGCATGCTATCCCGCCCCCCGGTAAGATGGGAAGACCGCCCCATGCCCGCCGCCGAGGCCCAGCCACGCAAAGACAGTGCTCAGCGCTCCAGCCCCGAGCCCAAGCCGGCGTCCAGGCCCGCTTCCACGCAGCAGGACGACGACGTTGTCGGCAAGGCGTATGACAGCCGGCTGATGCGGCGGCTGATCACCTATCTCTTCCCCTACAAGTGGGCGTGCATCGCGTCTATCGTCGCCATCGTGTTGAAAGCCGGCGCCGATGTCCTGGGGCCGTATCTGACCATGGTGGCCGTCGACCTGTACCTGACCCCTGCGATGGCGAAAACACCGCAGGCCGCCGCCGTGGCCGCGGCGCGCGGGGTGCGGGGGCATCCATGGCTGGCGCACTGGCTCAGCCCCTGGGCCGCAGGCGGCGCGTGGACCGGAATCACCGAACTGACCGGGATTTGGCTGGCGGCGCTGATCTTCAGCTACGGGCTCGAGGCGCTGCAGACCTGGCTGATGCAATGGACGGGCCAGAAAGTGATGTTCGACCTGCGCAGCCAGATCTTCCGGCACCTGCAGCGGATGCACATCGGCTTCTTCGATCGCAATCCCGTAGGACGCCTGGTGACCCGGCTGACCACCGACGTCGACGCCCTGAACGAGATGTTCACCTCGGGTGTATTCGCCATTTTTGAGGATGTCTTCGTCCTGGCCGGCATCGTCTTCGTGATGCTGCGGATGAATTGGTGGCTGGCCCTGATGGCCTTCTCCGTGCTGCCTCTGATCCTGCTGGCGACCCGCGTCTTCCGCAAATACGTGCGCGAATCCTACCGGCGGATTCGCACCGCGATTGCGCGGATCAACGCCTTTAGCCAGGAGTACATCACGGGCATGTCTGTGGTGCAGCTGTTCAATCGCCAGGAGCGGGCGTTCCAGGACTTCTCGGCCGTGAATCTCGTCCACCTCGAGGCATTCAAGGACAACATCCTGGCCTATGCGCTCTACTATCCAGTCGTGGAGCTGCTGAGCTCGCTGGCCATCGCCATCATCATCTGGATGGGCGGAGGCGGCGTGCTGCGAGGCACCGTCCTGCTGGGGACGCTGGTGGGCTTCATGCAATATGCGCAGCGGTTCTTCCGGCCCATTCAGGATCTGAGCGAGAAATACAACATCCTGCAGGCCGCCATGGCCGCCAGCGAGCGCGTATTCAAACTGCTGGACACGCCGCCCGAAATCGTCTCGCCTGCGAATCCGGAGCAGGGCGACGGCTCAGGACGCATCGAGTTTCGCGACGTATGGTTCACTTATCAACGTCTCGACGCGGAGACCATCGCGCGCCTTGCCGCCGCGAGCGCAGCCGACCTGCAGGCCCAGAATGGCATCTCGTCCGGCATTGAGTGGGTGCTGCGAGGCGTCTCCTTCACCGTGGAGCCGAACCAGACCGCGGCTATCGTGGGACACACCGGGGCAGGCAAAACCACCATCACCAGCCTGATGATGCGCTTCTACGATGTGCAGCACGGGCAGGTGCTGGTCGATGGCGTCGACGTGCGCAAGCAGGATCTGATGCGGCTGCGGCGGCGTTTCGGCGTGGTCCTGCAGGACCCGTTCCTGTTCAGCGGGACGGTCGCCGACAATATCAGGCTGGGCACCGAGAGCATCACCGACGAGGACGTGCGGGAGGCCGCGGTGCAGGTGAACCTCGACGACTTCATCCGCACCCTGCCCGGGCAATATGAGGAGCCGCTGCGCGAACGCGGAGCCGGGCTGTCGACGGGGCAGAAACAGCTCATCAATTTTGCGCGGGCGCTGGCCCACCGGCCGGGCATTCTGATCCTCGACGAAGCCACCTCGAGTGTTGACACGGATACGGAGTTCCTGGTCCGCGCAGCGCTCGAGCGCATGGTGGAAGGGCGGACGTCGGTGGTGATCGCGCACCGGCTCTCGACGGTCCAGCGTGCCGACGTCATCCTGGTGATGCATCGCGGTCAGCTGCGCGAGATGGGCTCGCACCAGGAGTTGCTTGCACTCCACGGAATCTACTGGAAGCTCTATCAGCTCCAGTACAAGGATCAGGAACTGGGTGAGCCGGCCGCGGGGCTCACGCCTTCCCTGGCGGTCGGAACGGACTGATCCTGTACGTTCGGGCCCTCACCGGCGAGATGCGCCCCGTGTCGAGACGAGCCTGACGCGGCCCTCCCCCCTTAAGCCATTCGCGTAATCCCAGGGATTCCGTCGAATCCGCGATCGAAACTCAGGATTTTTCTGATGCCGTGGATCTGCATGATGGCGAGATGCACCGCATCACGCGCCGAAAGCTCCTTGTTCCCATGCACGATCTGTTTGGCTTGCTCCACCGCCCGCTGGTCCACCGGAAACACCTCATCGATCACGCCCAGCAGAGCATTGAACGCCGGCTGAATGGCGTCCCGCCGCTCGATCGAAACATAACGGTGAAGGATCTCCTGCAGCACTTCCGCGTCGGTCACTAACCGCTCCCGGCCGCTCACCAGTTCCTCCAGCCACCGCCTCGCATCGCTCTTATGCGGATGAGCTGCGCCCACCAGATACATGGGAATATTGGAGTCGACAAAGATCACGGTTCCAACCCTGAACCGTAACCCCGCTCGATCTCTTCGAGCATGCGATCGATATCGGCGGTGGGGAAGTCCATGCGTGCCGCCGCTCGAATCACATCCAGCTTCGACGCGACCTCCCGGCTGGGTTCGCTCCTGCGCGCCTGCACCAGCGCCTGCCGCACCCATTCGGCAATGGACATGCGCCGCAATCGTGCCGCCCGTTGGATATCGCGATATTCAGGATCCTGAACGATGACCTGCAAGCGCTTAGCCATATCAGTAGTCTATTTGACTCATAACAATGAGTCAAACAATCCTCGTTGCTGGGACCGCTGGCAGGGGATCCAGGCCTTGCCTGCGGAATATCTCCGCGGCGAGATCCAGCAACCACGCCCGTCCCCAATCTCCTCCACCAATTACCATCAAACCAGCACCCTCACTCGGATGAGCGCTACCCCGAAAATCTTCATCTCGGCGGGAGAAGCCAGCGGCGAACACTACGGCACGCTGCTCATCCGCGCACTGCGAGGCCTGGAGCCGGAGGCCGACTTCTTCGGCCTGGGCGGGCGGCGCATGGAAGCCCTCGGTTTCCGGCCCATCGTCCGCGCCGAAGACGTCGCGGTCATGGGCATCACCGAGGTGGTGCGTCACCTGCCCCGCATTTACCGGGAATACCGGCGGCTGCGACGATCCATCGTCGAAGAAAAGCCGGACGCCGCCGTGCTGATCGATTTCCCCGACGTCAACCTGTCGCTGGCCCGGCGTCTGAAGCAGCAGGGCGTGCCGGTGATCTACTTTGTCAGCCCGCAGCTTTGGGCCTGGAAGAAGTACCGCGTTCGCAGCGTGCAGCGCCACGTGGACCGCATGCTGACCATCTTTCCTTTCGAGGAGCGCTTTTATCACGACCGCGGCGTCGAGGCGGAATTCGTCGGGCATCCCCTGGCCGAGTCCGACCCGCCGCGGATCAGCCGCGAGGAATTCGCTCGCCAGGCGGAGCTGGACACCTCCAAAACCTGGGTCGGCCTGCTGCCCGGGAGCCGCGGAAAGGAAATCCGTCTCAACCTGCCGGAGATGGTGCGGGCCGCGGCGATGCTTGGCCAGGACATCGAGTTCCTGGTGCCGATCGCCCCCATGCTGACCGCGCCGCAGCGCGACCATATCCGAGTGCTCCTGGCGGAGCTTGCGGCAGCCGAGGCGAACCCGCCCCGAATCGCCCTGGTCGAGGACGCTCGGGCCGTGCTGCACCACGCGCGGGCCAGCATTGTGGCCAGCGGAACCGCCACCGTGGAGGCTGCGCTGATCGGGAATCCGTTTATCGTGGTATACCGGATTTCACCGCTGAGCTATGCGGTGGCGAAGCGGGTGGTGGACGTACCGCATGTGGCCATGGTGAATCTGATTGCGGGAAAACGCATTGTCCCCGAGCTGATTCAGGGTGACTTTACGGCGGATAATGTAGTCTCACACCTCAGGCCGCTGCTCAACAACGAAGACGCGCGGGCGCGGATGCAGGCGAACCTGCGGCAAGTGGGGAAGATGCTGCGCAGCGAGCAAAGCTCCGTCGGCCGCGTTGCCCGGATTACCTGCGAGATGCTGAAAACAAGATTGACGCCGGAAGAAAGACAGAGCCACGTTCCATGAAGAATGACCCACCCGATTCAGCGCTGCACCACCATCGTGCCTCGCTCATTGCCTGCCTTTGCGCAGCGATATTGCTGCCGGCCCTGCCGTCAACCGCGCAGAACGTTGCGCCCAAACAGACTCTCAACGTCACCGCCTACACCATCGACGCGGAGATTCGCCCCAGCGATCACACTCTGGACGCGACCACCCAGGTCACGTTCACGCCCCTGGCCGATTTGCCGTCCGCAATTTTCGACCTGCACGGCGCGCTGCTCGTTGACAAGGTGACCGATGCGAGTGGGAAGCCCCTGAATGGCGAGCGCGGCCCGGGCGCCACCCTGGTCGTGACCCCCTCAGCGCCGCTGGCCATAGGCCAACCGGTAACCTGGACCTTCCACTACTCCGGCAAGCTGGAGAGCGACGCCGGCGGTCCCGTAGAAGGACTGAAGCTGGCCTACGTCGGGGAACCGATCAGCTACTTGCTGTATGCCGGCCGGTGGTTTCCCATGACCGGCTATCTCACCGACCGCTTCACCGCGGAAATCCATGTCAAGGCGCCAGCCGGCTTCCGCGTGATCGGCAGCGGCAGCACCGGCAAGCCAAAGGAAATGGCAGGCGGCGAGCAGGAGTGGGACTTTAAGTGGGATAAGCCAGGATTCCCGGGCACCATCATCGCCGGCAAATTCGACGCGCCGGTCTCTGGCGCGGCGCCCAACATTCACGTCTATACCACTCCCGCGCACAAGGCGGCGACGGCCGATTATGCCAGCACCGCGCTGCGCGAATTCGCCTACTTCACCAGCACCTTCGGCATTCCGGAATCGACCCAGCTCAACGTGGTGGAATTGCCCGACGACACGGTTCCGGTGTTCTGGGCCCCCGAGATCGCCGCGGTGGCCGGCAACCACATCGGCGGCAAGAATGACTTTCGCCTGCTGGCCAACACTATCGCCCACCAGTGGTGGGGCAGCGAAGTCAGCCCCTGCTCCCTGAACGACGCCTGGATCATCAACGGCATGGCCCGCTACGGAGAATTGATGTATCTGGAAGACGACGCCGGGCACTCGGCGCTGGAAGCCGCCCTTCCGGACATCGCCGCCAGCGCTCTGGCCTACGACACCATCCCGCTTTCCAGCGTCGGCACCCTCGCCGCATACTCCCCTCAGTTCCAGTCCATGACGCTCGATAAGGGCGCGCTGGTCTTCCACATGCTGCGTTGGGAAGTGGGCGACGACAGCTTTGAGAAAATCCTCCGCGCCGCTTTGTCCCAATCCAAAGACAAATGCGTGCGGACCGGGGAATTCGAGCGCCTGGCCGAGGAACAATCGCAGCAGCAACTCATGCCCTTCTTCAGCGAATGGCTCGACGGCACCGGCGCGCCGCAGTTCACTGACAAGTACGCTGTCTACCGGCTGGGCAACAATAAAGGCTTCCGCACCATCGGCGAAGTCCAGGGCGATATGGACCTCTTCAACATGCCGGTCGATCTGCGCGTGGACACCGAAGGCAAGACGGTCGACAAACGCATCGACGTGGTGGGCACCGACTCGCAATATGTGATCGACACCTTCGGCCGCCCCCGGCGCGTCACCATCGATCCGCAGGACTGGGTGCTGAAGAATACGCCGGAGCTCGAGGTGCGGGTGGCGATTCTGCGCGGCCAGCAACTGGCGGCCCAGGGCGACTCAGGCGGGGCTCTGGCCGAGTATCAAAAGGCCCTGAAGGCCAACCCGCAAAGTTCGCTGGCCAGTTACCGCATCGGCGAGCTTCTGTTCAGCATGCGCAACTACCAGGCGGCGGTCAACGCCTATCGTGACGCCCTCAATGGCGATGACGATCCCCGATGGACAGAAGTCTGGAGCCACATCGCCGTCGGCAAGATCTTCGACCTGACCGGCCAGCGGGACCGCGCGATTCAGGAGTACCGCCAGGCCATCCAGACCAACGACAACACAGCGGGCGCGATGAACGAAGCCCGCCACTGGATCCAGGCGCCCTATAAACGGCCGGATACGGATCAGTAGACATCTGCAGTCAGGCTGCGACCTGGCGCGGCTTGACTTTGCTGTGGATGCTCTTGCGTACCGCAAGCCGCAGATCGTAATCGCTCTGCAGGTTGAGCCAGAACTGAGCGGGCAATCCGAAATAGATTCCGAGCCGAATTGCCGTGTCGGCGGTGATGCTGCGATTGCCCCGAACAACGTCGTGAATCCGCGGCAGAGGGACGCAGAGATCCTTCGCCAGCCGATAGGCCGTCAGCCCCGCGGGCTTCATGAACTCTTCGCGAAGGATTTCTCCGGGATGCATTGCAAATACTTTCGGCATACAAAATCTCGCCAAACTTGCGCTTACAATCCCTTGTAGCTCCCCCCGTCCACCAGGATGGTCTGGCCGGTAATGCTGGCCGCGGATTCCGATGCCAGCCACACAATGGTCGCGGCAACTTCCTCCGGCTTTGCCATCCGGCCGATGGGAATCTCGCGCTCCAGTTCGCTCTGCACCTGCTCCAGCGGGACATTGCGGTTCTTTGCCCGAGTCTCCAGCAGGCTGCGCGATCGGTCCGTGGACGTGAACCCCGGCCCGACGTTGTTGATCGTGATGCCGTCCCGCCCGAACTGCCCGGCGAGCGAACGCACCAGACCCATGACCCCCGCCCGGATGGTGTTCGAGAGGATCAGCTCCGGCACAGGCTGCTTCACGGTGTACGAAGTCAGCGTAATGATCCGGCCCCAGTTCTGTTTCTGCATGTGCGGCAGGACGGCCTGGCAGAAAATGATGGTGCTGCGCAGGTTCAGCTGCCAGGTGCGCTCCCAGTCCTCCAGCGTGGTATCGAGAAACGGCTTGGCGGGAGGACCGCCCGCATTCGGCACGCAGACGTCCACGCGTCCAAAGCGCGCGTGCGTTGACTCCACGAACGCTTGCACAGCCGAGGGATCGGCGACGTCGAACGCCTGGGTATGGGTCTCGACGCCAAAGCGGCTCCGGGCATCGGCCGCAACCTGGTCGAGCTCCACCTGGCGACGCGCGCACAGGGCGAGATGTGCGCCCTCGGCCGCGAATGCCAGGGCAGTGGCCCTTCCGATGCCCGCGCTCGATCCGGCCACAATGGCAACTCTGCCTTTCAGTCCCGTGTCCATGCGCCCTATGATAGTCGAGGCAGCAACGGCCGGTTTTGAATCGAACCAGCCTGGGGAGAGACTGAGTTGGCAGACAACAAAAACCTGCAATACACGGGCTTTGACAAGATTCCCGTCGAACACCTGAACCCTCTCATCGATCGCCAGTTTGTTTATGGCGAGCGGGCCATGCTCGCGCGTCTGGTGCTGCGGAAGGGCGCCATCGTGCCCGAGCACAGCCACGAGAACGAGCAGATTACCTATATCCTCGAAGGCGCGCTGCGCTTCACGATGGGCGACGGCCGCGTGCTGACCGTGGGCGCCGGCCAGGTCCTGGTCATCCCCTCCCATATGCCGCATCGGGCGGAGGCGCTGGAGGACACCCTCGACCTCGATGTCTTCACTCCGCCACGCGCCGACTGGATCGCGGGCACCGATGCCTATCTGCGGAAATAGGGATACCGAGAACTCTCAGGCCCGATGTGGCGGGCACAACTCCTGGTCCCAGTCAGTTCAGAGACTCGTCTTCCGGCGGCATCGCCAGCCTGCATCGGTTGCGGCCATCCGCCTTCGCGGCGTACAAAGCGACGTCCACCTGGCGCAGCACATCCTCCCGTGGGGGGTAGCCCCACTCCCGCGCAGGCAGAACGCCAATGCTGATGGTGAGGGGTATGGGTCCACAGGCCGTCGATATCGGCGAAGCCTCGATGCTCCGCCGTAGCTGATCGGCGCGCACCATCGCCTCCTTTGTGGCGCAGCCCCCGAGGATCACCAAAAACTCCTCTCCCCCCAGGCGTCCCACCAGGTCATAAGTGCGGACCGCGCGCAGGAATCGCCTGGCCGTCTCGCGCAGGACCTCGTCGCCGATCGGGTGCCCGAACTGGTCGTTGATGCTCTTGAAATGATCCAGATCCGCGAGCAGCACCGCGGTTGTGCCGTTCTCCCGGGTGCTGCGGGCAATTTCGCGCCCCAGCATATCCAGGATCGCCTCCCGGTTGAGCAGAGAGGTGAGCGAGTCATGGGTGGCCTTGAAGTGCAGGTTCTCCCGCGCCCGCATCAGTTCGGACTCCGTCTCCTTGAGGGCGGTAATATTCCGTCCGATCCCGATAATGCCGATGGCCTTCCCTTCCGCGTCGCGAAACGGCACCTTGGTGGTGAGAAGCCAGCGAATCTTGCCATCGCTCTCCCGGATGTGCTCATCCTGGCTCACCAGCGGCACCATGGTTTGGATGACCTTCTGCTCATCCTGATAAAAACCCGCGGCCATTTCGGTCGGATAGTAGTCGAAATCCGTCTTGCCCCGCAGTTCCTCGCCCGAGGAGGCGCCCATGACCTCTGCCGTGCCCTGATTCGCCATCAGGAACCGGCTCTGCTCATCCTTGACGTAAATCAGATCGGGCACGCTGGCCATGACCGCGCGCAGAGTCGCCAGTTCGCCGGGAAAGCTCTCCCCCTGCCCCCGCAGGAGAAACCTGCGAACCGAGAGCCATGCCAGCCGGCACCCCACCAGGAAAATCACCAGGAAGCAGCCAGCGGCGATCCAGCCCACCGGGCTGCTGAACAGTCGTGCGAGGGAAGCGAGCAGTTCGCCAGCCGGCCGCAACTGCGATGCGAAGGTGAGTTGGTGCGCAGGTGTCATTACAGTCCAGGCCTGCGTTGCGAGCTGCAGCCAACGCCAGGCCCTCGGACAACCCCCGCCAGAACGCCAGGGTTCCGCTACGTCTGCGCGGTAACCCGAACCGGGCGGAACCTGGTTCGAATCCTCTCCGGGTAGACGACTGGCATTCTAATACATCGGCTCTCGGCTCCGGGGGGAGAGAGGACCGCCGCTTCTGATCGCGCCCCTGCGCAGGCACACCACCGCGCAGACACGCTTGGGGAGGCAATGCCGACGGAGCCAGGGGCAACCGCAATGTTCGTCCGAAGTACCGAGAGATGGCCCAGTAATCGCGAAGAACCCGACGGCTGGAGGTGTGCGGCCAGAAACCGGCCTATTTCTTTTCTTTCTGAGCTGCCTTCTGCTTAGCCCAGCGCCGCCTCTGAGCGGCGGCAATGCGGGCCCGGGCATCGGCGCTGAGAACGCGCTTTTTGCGGGGACGGTTACCAAAGGAAGAGGGTGAGATCCCGGAGCCTCCCGTGCTGGCGAGCAGAGCACGGACCTTCTCGAGGCGGCTGATTTCTTCATCGACTGCAGCAACTAGTTCTTCGCGTGTCATTTTTTTCTCTCGTGTGGTGGAGCCAGTAATCCAGGGAATGGATGCAACACCGCCTACCATAACAAATTGAGTGGATTGTTACAAAAAAAATTGCTGCCGGAAGTGCCGCGGCCGGTGTCCTGCACGGTAACTGTTCTGAAATGGCACATTAACTTAGAATTCGCAGATTTTTCTCTTCCCCGTAAGCTCCGGTTCGCTCCCCCTGCAGCAAGATGAACGCGTGTTCGCCCTCAGACGTGTGTCGGTGCCGCGCCGCCTGGTATCGGTCGCGGATTATCCTATAGACGTGCAGCCCGGGGGCAGCGTTTCAGTCCCGGGGGTATTTTTCGCGCAGCCCCTGCATATTTCCATTCAACTGGGCAGGTACGAAATCCGCCTGGCCGAGACGCGGGCCGAGCGCGAGTCCGCCTGCCGCCTGCGTTTCAAGGTGTTCAATATCGAACTGGGCGAAGGCCTCGAATCGTCGTTTCAGACCGGCCTCGACCAGGACCAGTTCGACCTATTCTGCGACCACCTGATCGTCGAGGACCGCGCGCGCCGCGCAATCGTCGGCACTTACCGCATGCAGTCAGGCAGCGGCGCAGCCCAGAAACTGGGCTACTACAGCGAGCAGGAATTCGACTTTTCCCCTTACGAATCGATCCGCAGCCAGGTCCTCGAGTTAGGACGAGCATCGATCGCCCGTGAGCATCGCACCAGCGAAGTGCTCACCCTCCTCTGGCGAGGCATCGTGCAATATGCCCGGTTCCATAGCCTCCGCTACCTCATCGGCTGCTCATCGCTGAACTCGCGCGATCCCCGAGAGGGATGGTCGGTGTACCGGCAACTAACTCCATTTCTGGCGCCGGAGCCATTTCGTACCCGGCCTGCGCGATCCTGGGAATTGCCCGCGGAGGGTGCGGACCTGCAGGACGCGCTCAAGGTTCCCAAATTGCTCAAGACGTATATTGCTGTGGGAGCCAGAATCTGCGGCGCACCGGCATGGGATCGCGAATTCGGAACGATCGACTTCCTGACGCTGCTCGATCTGGCGCAGCTCTCCCCGGCGGCGAGGAACCGCTTCCTGCCCGACGCCCAGGCCTCGCAGGCGTCTTCCGAGCCGGTCTGCGCCTGCTGATCCTCCTCATCAGCCTGGCTGAAGTCGCGGTTCGCTTCTCCTTTCTCCGGCTGCGCTTCGGCTCGCGCCTGGAACTCTGGCAGCGCGCCCAGTGGCTGCACCAGGCGTGCACGATCATTCTCCGGCGCCTCGGCATGCGGCTGGAGTGCCGCGGCTCGCGCCCCGCTCAGGGCCTGGTCTGCTCCAACCACCTCACCTACCTGGACATTCTGGTCTATGCTGCCGCCGCGCCCTGTGTCTTCGTATCCAAGCGCGAAGTCAGCCGCTGGCCGACCTTTGGGTTCTTCGCGCGTTGCGGTGGAACCATCTTTGTGGACCGGCAGAACCGTATCAGCGCGGAGAAAGTCGCGCAGCAAATCGCGGCAGTGCTCGAAAAAGGCGTGCCGGTCCTGCTGTTTCCCGAAGGAACCAGCACCGACGGACGGACGGTGTTGCGCTTTCACCCCACGCTGCTGGAGCCGGCGATACAACAGAGCGCCGAGATCGTTCCGGCCGCCATCGGATACCGCGCGCGTGACGTCGCCGAGCGCGAGCTGTGCTGGTTCGCCGACGCGCCCTTCTTGCCTCACCTGCTGCGCACCATGACATACAAAGGAATCGTCGCCGCAGTGGAGTTTTACCCGGGCCGCAGTGCCTACACGGATCGGAAGACAGCCGCGCTGGAACTGCACGACAAAGTGGCCGCCATGCGGACGCGCATGGCTCGGGAAACCACGGCGTAATCCGGGCGAATCAAAAGAGAGCCGAGACCGGAGCGCTACTCCTCGCCTTCTCGCGTCGCCAGGTCCGTCAGCTGTTTCCGCCAGTCGAGCGACTCGATAAAGACCCGCGAATCGCGCCAGTGTTCGCGCACCAGAACGCGCAGCTCCAGATAAACCCGCGTGCCCAGCAGGGCCTCGATCTCCCGCCGGGCGCCGGTGCCGATCTCCTTCAGCTTGCTGCCGCCCTTGCCGATCAGGATCGCCTTCTGCCCCGCGCGCTCGCAGTAAATCGCCGCCGTGATGCGCGTGAGCGGCTTCTGGCCCGGGCGGGCGCTGCCGGCGTCAGGCTCTTCGAAGCGTTCGACGACGACTGCCGAGGCGTAGGGAACTTCCTCGCCCGTCTCGGTCAGGATGCGTTCACGGATCAGCTCCGCAACCAGGAACCGCTCCGGCTGGTCGGTGAACTGTTCTTTAGGAAACCACCGCTTTCCTTCCGGAAGGTACTCGGCAATCTTGTGCAGCAGCAGCTTCAGTCCGTCGCCCTTTTTGGCCGAAACCGGAATGACCTCCGCAAAGGAGTGCAGCGCGCTCAGGTCGGCGATCAGCGGCAAAAGCCTGTCCCGCGGCACCAGATCGATTTTCGTCACGACCAGAAAAACCGGGCAGTCGAGTTTGCGGATCATCTCGAAGGCGAGCGCCTCTTCGCTGGTCCGATCCAGCTTCAGCGGAGCCTCCGCGGTTTTGGATTGCCTCCGCACCGCGTCCACCACCAGCAGCACAACGTCGCGCGTCATCAGCGCTTCGTGGATTTCGTGCATCATGCTGCGATCGAGCTGCGACGCGGGCCGGTGAATCCCCGGCGTATCGACAAAAACAATCTGCGTGGGCGGATGCTTGCCCTTCCGCTCTGGCACTTCCACCATCCCGTGAATCCGGGTGCGCGTGGTCTGCGGTTTGGCCGTCACGATGGCGACCTTCTCGCCAATGAGCGCATTCAGCAGCGTCGACTTGCCCGCGTTAGGACGCCCGATGATGGAGACGAAGCCGGATCGCATCTACCGATAGATTAGCGAATCACGCGTCCGGCCGGGTTCCGCGCCGTGAATCGCCCCTACGTGAGCCGTGAGAATAACGATCCCCGAAGGGGGTAATTACTGGCCACAAACTCTTCCCAGCTCCCGCGCCTGCGATCCCCTTCAGCGCGCCTGCGATCCATCCGCTCGTTCCCCTGCTGCTGGCTCGGATCGACCATGGCGCCGACCTCTTCCGCCGCCTGGCGGATGCGATCCACGTACTCGTTCACCTGCTGCTTGCTCTGCTCGACAACGGCGCTGACCTCTTCCGCAGCCTGGCGTGCGCGACCTGCGTGCTCGTTCACCTGTTCCTTGCTCTGGTCCACGAGGGCAGCNNCCTGCTGCTTGCTCTGCTCGACAACGGCGCTGACCTCTTGCGCGGCCTGGCGGGCGCTACCCACGTACTCGTTCACCTGCTCCTTGCTTTTCTCGACGAGGACAGCCACCTGCTGCTTGCTCTGATCGACAACGGCGCTAACCTCTTCGGCGGCCTGGCGGGTGCGACCCACGTAGTCGTTCACCTGCTCCCTGCTGTGGTCGACGAGGGCAGCCACCTGCTGCT
>PKVY01000075.1 GCA_003131625.1 Acidobacterium sp.
CTGCAGCCGGCGAAGGTGAGCCGGGTGAGCATCGCCGATTTGGAAGACAAGCAGCTGGAAGTGATTGTGGACGACACGCAGCTGTCACTGGCCATCGGCAAGAAAGGCCAGAACGTGCGGCTCGCGGCGAAACTGCTGGGCTGGAAGATCGACATCAAGAGCGAGGAAGAGAAGCGNNCAGGAAGTCGAGCAGCAGATGCAGGCCATGGCCGGAGCGACAGCGACTCCGATCGAGCAGGTGGGCGAGCTGGGCGATTCGATCCTCCAGAAGCTGGTGGCAGCCGGAATTACGACGGTGGAAGCGCTGGCCGACATGACGCCGGAGCAACTGGAGGAGATTCCAGGGATCGGCGAAAAGACGCTGGAGAAGATCAGCGTGGCGGTGCGCCATTACTTCGGCCAGTACGAAGAGGGCGAAGAGCGTCCGGTGGAACTGGCGGCTGCTGCGGAAGCCACGACTGAAGCTGCCGAGCCGGCGGAAGGAGCCGAGAGCACTGCCGGAATAGCGGAAAGCTCTGAGGAAACTGCCGAAGCTGCTGAGGAGAAATCCGAAGAGGCAACACGGGCGGCCGAAGAAGCGTCGCTGGACGAGGAAATCGACGCTCTGCAGCAGGATTTAACGCAAAGCGAAGAAGAGCCGGAGAGCGCTGACAGCACGGGCGTGATCGACGACGACGTGGCCGAAGAGCGCATTGCGGAGCTGACCGAGGTCGGGCCCGATCTGGACGAAGAGGGGGCCGAAGCAGTGGCTCCGGGCAACGAGAACACGAGCGAGACGCTGGTGGAGCACGAGACGAATCCTGAACCCGGCGAAGACGATGCGGTAGTCGGAGGCAACGTCGAGCAGGTTCGGGATGAAGAGGGCGAGAAGTAGACGCAGGGTGCGAGTGTGGTGCTTTGAATCGCGGCAGGGGCGGATTTTGTCTGTCCTTCACGGGGAATTGAGCCGCGAAGCAGGCGTTTTCAGGGATAATGAAATAGATAGCAGACCCACAAGTCAGGAGTTGTCTTTATGAAGGACTTTATGAAGGACTTTATGAAGGACTAAGGACCGGTGGGAAGTCGAAACAACACGGGGTCGGATGAGCACAGTTCGAATCAACGAATTAGCGCGTGAGCTGGAAGTCAAAAGCAAGGAAATCCTGGACGCGCTCACGGCAGTCGGAGTTACCGAGAAGAAGACGCATTCGAGCTCGATCGAGACGGATGAAGCCGAGCGTGTGCGCACACACATCCTGAAGGCGCGGGGTGGGAGCGGCAGCGCATCAGCGGCGCGGCATGAGGCCGAAGCCAGACCGAAGATCGACTGGTCGAAGGTCCACAGCGTAGGCGACGTCGCCAAAGCAATCCTCGAGAAGAAGCAGCAGGAGACCCATCCGGCGCCCCCAAGAGCGGGGACGCCAGCGGCGACGCCGGCGGCAGCGACGGCCAAGGCCGCGCCGGAACCGACTGCGACCATGACTGCAGCTGCAGCGAAACCCGCGGCCAGCACGGCTCCGGCAGCAGGTCCGCCCGCGGCGCCGGCAGCGAGCGAGGCGAAGCCTGCCCCGAGGAAGATTGTTCCGCAGGTGCGGCAGGCTCCCAACATTGTCGTGGCTCCGCCGCGGCCCGCTCCGCCGCAGACACCGGCGATCGCGTCGAAGGCGCCGTCGGGTCCGGTGGTGGTCAAGCCACCGATTGCAGCGGCTGCGGGTCCGGGGGTAGCTCCGGCGACGGACGGGAAGCCAGCGGCGCCGGCTGGGGTAGTCGCAGCGAGGCCGACAGCCACAGCGACCCAGACAGTATCGATTGCAGCGCCAGCCGCGGTGCCTGGACCGGTAGTGGCAGCAGCGGCACAAGGGGCTGGCCCATTGGAGGCAGCGGCGAGATCGGCCGCGCCGACGGCAGAGGCCGAAGTTTCAGCGACAGCACGGGTGGAGACGCCTGCGCCGCGTCGCATGATTATGCCGCAGACGGGGCCGCGTCCGGTTTACACCGCGCCGCCTCCGTCAGCGGCAGCAGCGTCGGGGCAAAACGCGGGTGGTGGAATTCAGCGGGGTAGGCCGATTTTCGACCGCAGGCCGACAGGAGCGCCCGGAGGATCGGGCGGCGGGCCGCGACCGGCGATGGGCGGAGCCCAGCAGCAGCCGGGCGTACGGCGTCCCATGCATCCGACGCGGTCAGCGCCGAGTGGTCCTGGAGGACCAGGGCAAAGGCCCGGGATGGGTGCGCGTCCGGGATTTGGCGCGAGGCCGGGATTTGGCCAGCGCCCAGGCATGGGCGGCGCGCCGGCACTGCCGCCTCCGGGTGAAGCGCCACGTCCGCAGCGTCCGGGACCGAGAGGACGCGGACGGCCACGTTACGAGAAGAGCAAAGAAGGTCCGATGAAGGGCTTTGCGCCGCCGTCACGGATGACAGCGCAGGTTCCCACGGGACCGGTGGAGATCACGCGCACCATCACGGTGACGGAAGGGGTCAGCGTCAAGGACCTGGCGGAAAAGCTGGCAATCCGCGGCAAGGACCTGATTGCGACCCTGCTGATGAAGGGCGTCTTTGTCACCGTCAACCAGACGCTGGATGCGGAGTTGGTGAAAGAGGTGGCGGCGCAGTTCGGGGCCGACGTGCAGGTGATCACCTTCGAGGATCAGATGGCCAACGAGGCCATGGAGAATATCCTCTCCACCGAGAATCCCGACGAGCTGGAAGTGACGCGGCCGCCGGTGGTGACGGTGATGGGGCATGTCGATCACGGCAAGACGTCGCTGCTGGACGCGATCCGCGAGACGGACGTGGCGGGCGGCGAGGCGGGCGGGATCACGCAGCACATCGGCGCCTACAAGGTGAAGATCGCCAAGGCGGATTCACCGGCTTTCGGGCGGGAGATTGTTTTCCTGGATACGCCGGGCCACGAGGCGTTTACGCGGATGCGCGCGCGCGGCGCGAAGGTCACAGACATTGTGGTGATCGTGGTGGCGGCGGACGACGGCGTGATGCCGCAGACGCTGGAGGCCATCGACCACGCAAAAGCGGCGAACGTGCCGATGATCGTGGCGGTGAACAAGATCGACAAGCCGGAAGCACAACCGGATCGCGTGAAGAAACAGCTCGGCGACCGCGGCCTGGTTCCCGAAGAGTGGGGCGGCAGCACGGTGTTCGTCGATGTGTCGGCGAAGAAGCGGATCAACCTCGATCTGCTGCTGGAGATGATTTGTCTGGTGGCGGATATTCAGGCGCTGAAGGCGACGCCGAACCGGTTGGCGGTGGGCACTGTGATCGAGGCGAAACTGGATCGCGGACGCGGTGCGGTCGCTTCGGTGCTGGTGCAGAACGGCACGCTGAAGAACCAGGACAATTTTGTCGTTGGCAACACGTTCGGAAAGATTCGCGCGATGTTCGACGATCGCGGCCGGACGGTAGAGTCAGCGGGACCTTCAACGCCGGTAGAGATTGTGGGCCTCGAAGGCATGCCGGACGCGGGCGACACGTTCCTGGTGGTGAGCGATCGCGACAAGGCGCGCGGCATCGGGCAGTATCGCAAGATGCGGGAACGCGAGGCGCAGCTGGCGAAGTCTTCGCGGGTAACCCTGGAAGGGCTGGCGGATTCGATCCAGCAGGCCGGCATGAAGGAGCTGCCGCTGATCCTGAAGGCCGACGTCACGGGGTCGGAGGAAGTGCTGGCCGACTCGCTGCAGAAGATGTCGACGGAGAAGGTACGCATCAAGGTCATCCACTCCGGCGTGGGTGCGATCACGGAGAGCGATGTGCTGCTGGCGTCGGCGTCGAACGCGATCATCATCGGGTTCAACGTGCGGCCGGAGCGCAAGGTCGCCGATCTGGCGGAGCAGGAAGAAGTCGAGATCCGGCTGCACTCGATCATCTACGAGTTGCAGGACGAGATTCGCAAGGCGATGCTGGGCCTGCTGGAGCCGGTGTTCCGCGAGAACTTCCTGGGACGCGCAGAGGTGCTGAACGTCTTCCGCATTCCCAAGGTGGGAACGATTGCCGGCTGCCGCGTGACGGATGGTATTTTGCGTCGCGACTCCGAAGTGCGGCTCATGCGGGATGGCGTGCCGGTTTACAAAGGCAAGCTGACCTCGCTGAAGCGCTTCAAGGACGACGCGAAAGAAGTGACGAATGGCATGGAGTGCGGCGTCGGCATCTCAAACTTCAACGACATCAAAGTCGGTGACACGGTCGAGTCGTTCGTGACGGAGAAGATCGCGGCGGAGCTGACGGCGTCCTGAAACAGCGTTCAGCGTTCAGAAAAAAGCGCTCGGCGGAAGCCGGGCGCTTTGTTTTGGGATCATCCCCGCAGGTGCGGGGTGCCCCACATCTGCCCGGTTTTGGCAGATGTGGGATAACTGCTCCTAGTTAATCGTGATCTGCAGAGTGTTGGAAGCTGAGGCGCCGGGGTTGGTCGCCACCAGCGATCCGGTTCCCGCGCTCGCCAGGTCGCTCGCCGGGATGGCCACGTTGACGTGATTCGCGTCGACGATGGTCGTGGTCCGGTAGCTTCCGTTCCAGGTAACAGCCACGCCGGGCAGGAAGTTCGAGCCGGTGAGGGTCAGCATCGTGTTGCCCGCTCCATGCGTGATCGTGCCCACAGAACTTGAGGTCAGAGCCGCGGGCGTGTCGGTGCCCAGCTCCTGCGGCGCGACGAACGGACCGCGCAGCAGAACCATCAATGAAGTGGGTTCAGAGCCGCCCACCGTGAGCAGCGCAATCCCATCCTGTCCGTAGCGCACCATCGTCCATCCCGAGCCGATGGTCGCCAAAGATGAAGGCAGGCCCAGGGCTGATTCCGGCAGGTAGCTCGTCAAATCGTAGCGCACCAGATCATAGGCCGGATTTCCGCCGAAGTTACTGAGCATCAAAAACTGCTTCTGCAGGGAAGGATCGGCCACCGATCCGTCCACCTCGCCCGAGCTGTAGGCGTAGATCGCCGGAAGAGCGGCAACCTGCACCGGAGGCGTCGGATTCGGATTGATGATGCCCCCGTCGCCTCCATAGATCAGACCATTCGCGACCTGAAACTGTCCATTGTAGCCGGCGAGATCCTGGAGAGTCGTCGAATCGATCAGGGTCAGGCCGCTTGCATTCACCGTGTAGCGATCCAGGGTGCTGCCGGACTCCGCGTACACATGGGATGCATCCGAAAACTGCGGATAGCCTCCCCCGTTGTACCCGGACCCATTCGTGCGGAACGTCCCGTTGCTGCCCGATATGTCGAAGATGCTCAGGCTGTCATAGTAAGTGTCGACGTTCATGACCAGCGTCGAATCCGTGCCTGGCATGGCCGCCATCGACGTGATCGTTGTCAGACCGAGCGGGATGGTCGCCACCAGGGTCCGGTTCATCAGATTAAACTGCGCCAGGCTATAGGAGCCGGTGATGGAGATATAGAGATAATTGCCGTCCCCGGTTTCGGCCATCACCGTGGGCTCGCTGCCCACCACCACCGGTGTGCCCACTGCCCCCGTGACCGGGTTAACCGGCGCAACTGTATTTCCGTAGGCCACCGTGCCCGGAACCGTGACATACAGCGTTTGTCCCCACGGATCGTACAACATCCCGCTGGCCGTCACGCCGACGAGGTCATAAATGGTGAGCGGCACGATCTGCGACAAACCACCCCCGGGCATGGGATTGGAAACCGTCACGGCCTCCCACCCGTAGTTCGCAACTTCCCCCGCTGTCACGTTGGCGGTGAGCTGCGTTGGGCTCACATACGAGGTCGTCAGCGCCGTCGTGCCCAGGTTCACCGTGGAGTTCGGATTGAACCCAGCTCCGCTGACCGTGAGCGGGAAGGCAGCCGAACCCGCCTGCACCAGGTTCGGAGAGATGGAAACGATGCTGGGCGTCGCACCATACTCGCTCCCCGTGACAGTTGTGCTGGTGGTCGCCTGGTTATTGCTCAGGATTGGGTCGTAGCTCACCGAGCTAACAGTGCCAATTCCCGCCAGCGTCGCCGCATTCGTCGGCGTTGCGCTCACCGTCACCGTCGCACTGCCCCCGTTGGCCACCGAGCCCAAATCGCAGCTGAAGGCCGCGCCCGTACCGCACGACCCCTGGCTTGCCGTGATGCTGTTGATGATCAGCGAGGAGTCAAGGTTCAGCGCCAGCGTCGCGTCCTGCGCCGCATTGGGACCGAGGTTGTTCACGGTAGCTACCCAGTTGATCGCCGTTCCGGTCGTGGCCGTGGCTGGTGCGGTGAGCGACACCGACAGATCCGCCGGCGAAGAAGACATATCCTTCACCAGAGGGGCCTGGAAGATGAAAATCTGCCCTACAGAACTGAGTGGGCCCGGCGCCGCACTCACGGCCAGCCCGTTCTGCCCCCAGCGCACAATCTTCTCGAAGGTGGTCGAATAACCTTCGGACCCGACGTCGTTGACCGGAATGCTGCCCAGCTGGGTAAAGCTGGTTTCATCGAACGCGAACAATTCATAGCCGCTGTCGGTATACGAGGAGACCGCCATGAAGGCGCGCCCCAGCGTCGAGTCGGAAACGATGGGCCCATTCGCCGCAGCCGTTGGTGTGTTGTAGAAGGTTCCGGCCACTGCCCCCGTTGAGGCGTTCAGTACTTGTCCGCTGGAGAGATAAATCTGGCCGTTATCGTACTGCAGGCTGATCAAATTCTCTCCGGCGTTGGCATCGAGGGTGGTCCCTCCGGTGACGCCCGTGGCGCCAACCGTCATCGATACCACCCCCGGGGAACCCGCCATGTACAGCGTCGACGCGGAGGAGCCAAAGCTGAGCGGCCCTTCGCCGAAGTTGAGAGAAAGGGACGTGTTTGCGCGCGCGACCCCGGAGTCGTAAATCACCACCTGGGAGCCCGTAGCCGGCGTGCTGGCCACCGCTACCGAGTTGGGCATTCCCGGCACGGCGGCAAGATAAATTTTCTGGTTGCCGTAGGGCGACACGTTGCCCACAGAAAACTGATTCACGACTTCGCCGCTGATCAGATTGATTTGGGCTACACCTTCGGCGCCATCCAGGGCGACAAAGAGCTGGGTTCCGTCGGTGGACAAGGCCATCTTGTCCGGATTGCTGCCTGCAAAAATGGTTCGCGCGATGTCGCCGGTGGTCGGGTCGATGCCAACCACAGAATTTCCCGGCCCTCCCACGGCTTCCGGTGGCACCGAGGCGTACAGCAGACCATCGGCGGGGTTATAGACGATGTCGTTATTGGCAATGCTGAGGAAGGTCGTGAAACCAATCGGCGTGCTCGTGCCACCCGGTGTCGTCACCGTGACGTTCAAGTTCCCTGGAAATGCCAGAAGGGCGGCCGGGATGGTGGTCGTGATCTCCGTTGTGTAGACAACGCTGGAGGGAACGGTCTCCCCGTTGACCGCAACAGTGGAACCGGTGGTGAAGCCGGTGCCGTAAATGGAGATGGCCGCGGCCGTGTTAATCGGCCCCCCGCCCGGATAAAGCTCCGTCACCGTCGGAACCGGCGGACTGGTGATACTCACCGTAACCGCATTGGAGATCGACGGAAAAGCGGTGGGCGTGCTCACGGTTACCGAGGCTGCGCCGGGCGTGGTCAGGTCGGCTGCCGGCACTGTCGCGAAGAGTTCCGTTGGGTAGTAGTAGGTGTAGGTTTCCAGCGGTGCCCCGTTCCACTGCACCACCGAGCTGGAGGTGAAGCCGGTTCCATAGACCGTGATCTGGGTGTCTGCCGCTCCTGCCGCCACCGAGTTGGGACTCACCGAGACGACCACTGGAGTTGTGGCCGATGGTGTTCCTTGAACCCCGCTCGCGACCTGCCAGGTATTGTCGGGGGTACCCGGGCTCCCGCTGCTCGTCAGCGTCGTCCCGTTCATCAGCCAGATGTACACCTGCTCCGTCGTGCTGTTCCGCCACAGGATGCCGGCCCGCCCGCTCCCGTCGTAGTCCCCCACTCCCTCAATAACCCAGGCAGAAGGCACGTAGCCGACGCTCCCGCTGCTCGCCGTCGTGGTCCCGTTCATGAACCAGATGTAAACCTGCCCTGTGGTGCTGTTGCGCCACAGAATGTCACTCGTGCCGTTCCCGTCGAAATCGCCCACCCCCGCGATGCTCCAGTCGAAGGTCGGCGTGCCCGGGCTGCCGCTGCTCGCGATCGTGGTTCCGTTCATCAGCCAGAGATAAACCTGGCCGGTGGTGCTGTTCCGCCACAGGATGTCCGCATCGCCATCCCCGTTGAAATCGCCAATGCCCCGAATGATCCAGTCCGGCGACACGTAGCTCACGCTCCCGCCGCCCGCGATCGCCGTCCCGTTCATCAGCCACAGAAAGATCTGTCCCGTGGCGCTGTCGCGCCACAGGATGTCCGCTTTGCCGTCGCCGTCGAAGTCGCCAACCCCCGCAATGCTCCACTCCGGCGAGACGTAGCCAAGGCTCTCGCCGATCGGAAACATGGTGCCGCTCGTGATCCAGAGGTAGACCTCACCCGTGGAGCTGTTCCGCCACAGGATGTCGGCCTTGCCATCGCCATTAAAGTCCCCCACGCCCTGAATGACCCAGTCGAACGTGGGGCTGCCGATGCTCCCGCTGTTCGCAAACGTGGTCCCGTTCATGAACCAGAGGAAGACCTCTCCACTGCTGCTGTTTTGCCAGAGAAGGTCGCTCCTGCAGTCGCCGTTGAAGTCATTCACCGCCGCAAACGACGCCGGATTCGGATTCGGGTTCGGGTTCGCCGTCGTGCAGGTTCCGATCGCCTGCGACACAGGCACAGTGGCCGCGTGGAGCGGGCTCAGGGCCAGACCGCCCAGCAGCAACGCCCCCAGCCCCCGCCGAGACCCCCTCATCCATGCTCCCGCCCCCTGTTTCCGGTGAGCCGTAGGTTCTGTGCCGATCCTCGTGGATACGCCTGAAGAAACTGCCGGATTCAGGCTCGATGCCATCGAACGGAAGACGGACAAAGGGTACACGTGAGAATCTCCTTGCCAGAAACTCACCACTCAAGTGGGGGCAAGGAGCGGCGTTCACTGCAAACTATCAACCCATCCGAGCTTGAACAGAAAGCACGATGGTTTAGATACAGGGGGAACGGTAACCTTAAGATTCCGGCGGGAAGTGAAGAAAGTCAAGAAGGAATGTGTGATGATTCCGCCAGCCGCCCCCGGAGTAACTCTCTAATTATCGTTGCGAGCGTGGAGTCGGCCATCCGAGAGTTGAAGGAAGTGGGATCCTGTTCCGTGCGACGACAAGGCCGACCACCTGTCTCCTGCCCTTTCACGAACTCTCAATCACTTACAGCCCAATCCGGAAAATGTGGAAAACTTGTCAAGCTTTTCGCGCACAGTACGAAAGTTTTGTCCTTCATAACTCACCACTTCCACCACAATACCCTCAAAGATATTTGGCCGGTTTTTAGGCTGGACTTGGTATTCTGATAATAGAGGGTAAGAAATAAAAGGCCGCGCCTGTCGCGGCCTTTTCCTTTGCCCGGAGACCACCATGGAATGCCGCTTCACTTCCTCAACGGGGGCGCTGCCGCTGCCACGTCACCCTGAGGCACACCCGCCAAACATCCCCGCAACCGGTAGCTGAGGCGAGTAATAGAGTCGCTGATAACCAGTCCGCCATCTCCGGGGGTCACCAAAGTGACCCCTCCCGAACCTCTGCGGAATCAGCAACCATCCCGCACTACCACCCCAGGGGGGAGGGGGGTACCCATTATCGAAGAAGGTAACTTCAATCGCCGCCTGGCGCACTTGGGCCGAGGTGAATCGGCTGGACGTGTGACGTGCGCTATTTGCCCTGGGGTTGCGGTTCGGATTCGAGCATGCGGATGGCTTTGTGGTAGTCGAGGTCGGCGGGGACAGGGGAGTAACGGGCCATCTCCTGAGTGAGGTGGTAGCTGAGTGTCTTAACGATGAGCGCTTTGCCAGTGAGGTTGAGCTTCATGCGGGTGAGCTCCCAGTCGTTGCCCTCCATTTCGGTCTGCTCGAGAAAGATGGTGCCTCCCTTGTCGAGCCGGCCGATAATCCCCCAGCCGAAATCGACATCGGCGATGAGGTGAGCGTTGAGACGGGTGAGGCGCTCCTGCGAAGTTTCAATCCAGACTTCGCCCGCCATGCCGCGCATGATTTTTGACTCAAGGTCGGGGGGATTCCATGAGGGATTGGGCCTGAAGGTGAGGTGGTAGCACTGGGCTGAGGGGACCGGTGTGCCGGGTGGAGGAGGGATCGGTTCGCCGGGAACTGCGACATATGGCGGAACAACGACGACGCAGGGGACGGTGCTGTCGTAGTGGTAAACGAAAGCATCGGGCAGGAGGCGCATGAGCTTGTTGACGCGGGCGTTGTCCTCCTGCTCGCGTTTGAGGCGATGCTCCTGGAGATTGGGGTGGGCATCGAGGTTGTTGAGGCGGTCGATCTGGGTCTGGCGGAGATCCGGGTTGAGAGGGGCGCCGTTGGCGGCGACGGAGAGTGCAACGTCGCCCTGACGGGTTTCAATCACTTCCTGGGTGTAGTCGTGACGGTCGTCTTTTTTGTGGAGGACGAAGCGCTGGGGATGGTGCGAGGCCTCGGCGGCCACGTGGTTGGCGACGGCGCGGCGGACCAGGGCGGCGGCATCGGTGGCCGGTGAGGGCACGGCTTGAGCCAGGGCGGCCGGGCCGAGTAGAAGCAGCGGGGCAACCGCGCAAAGGAGCGGGGCAGGGCGCGGGTTGCGGTGGAAGGATCGATCCATGGGCCTGGGGCAATACCAGAGATGGTGCTCAGCGAACCGGGGCTGCCCCTGGTCCTGTTATAGACGAGTGGCGGCAGGGGAAGTTACGCAGGCCAGGGTGGGATTCCAGGGGCGGGGATTCTCCTTTAAAATGGGGGGGTATGAGCCGTACCCACCTTCGTCGTTGGCTGCCATTGCTGGCGGTCGTAGTTGTTTGTGCTTTTGCCGTGAACGCTCAGCAGGATGCGCGTGGGCGGAAGTATAAGCCACCGCCGCCGACCTGCAAGGTCACGGTGACAGTGGTGAAAGCCGCCAATGGCAAGCCGCTGGAGAATGCGTCAGTCATCTTTCATCCGCTCAGGAACGGCAAAGATCAAGGCAACCTGGAGCTGAAGACGAACGAAGACGGCAAGGTGACGATTGACGTGATTCCGGTAGGGGACGGGTTGCGCCTGCAGGTGCTGGCGACCGGGTATCAGACGTACGGCAACGATTACGAATTGCCCGGCGACACGAAGGACATCGAGGTCAAGCTGAACCGTCCGGCGAAGCCGTACTCGATTTACGAGAATCATCCGGACCAGCAGGGAAGCGACAAGCCCCAGCAGGAGCAGAAGCCGCCGCCGGATCAGAAGCCGCAGCAATAATGGCTTGATTCCCCATATCCAATGTATCGCCACGGGTAATGTCTTCGTGAGGAAGCTGCGGTTAATCGATCCTCGCGAGCGGCTATCCTGAAGTGGCCGTGTCCTCCACCGAACAAACTGCTTCCGCGCTACCGTCGCTGCATGATTTTTTTGCGCCGGGGGGCGTGCTGTCGCGGTCGTCGCTGCCGTATGAGTTTCGGCGGGGACAGCTGGAGATGGCGCAGGCCGTGGAGCGCGCGCTCCAGGACCAGCGGCACCTGATAGTCGAAGCGGGAACGGGGACCGGAAAGACGCTGGCGTATTTGCTGCCGGCGTTGCGGAAGTGCGCGGCGACCGGGCACAGGGTGATCGTCTCAACGGGGACCAAGAACCTGCAGGAGCAGCTCTTTTTTAAGGACATCCCGTTTCTGGAGTCGCTGCTGGGACCGCTGCGCGTTTGCTACATGAAGGGGCGCGCGAATTACCTGTGCCGGCACAAGCTGTATGCGCTGCGGAGTCAGCCGATTTTGTCGGGGCTCGAGGAGATTTCGCAGTACCAGGCGATCGCGGAGTGGGAGAAGACGACGGAGACCGGGGATCGGGTGGAGATCGAGGATCTGCCGGAGGCGAGCGCGCTGTGGTCGAAGCTGGACGCGAGGAGCGAGGCTTGCCTGGGGCAGACGTGCCCGGATTACGGGCGGTGTTTCATCACGGAGATGCGGCGGCGCGCGGCGGAGAGCGATGTGGTGATCGTGAATCACCATTTGTTCTTCGCGGATATGGCGATTCGGCAGCAGGCGGGCGGGGCGCCGGATGCGGGCGTGCTGCCGGAGGCCGGGGTGGTGATTTTCGATGAGGCGCACGAGCTGGAGGACGTGGCTTCGAGCTACTTCGGGATCAGCCTGAGCAACGTTAAATTCGAGGAACTGGCGCGGGATGTGGAGACGCTGCTGCGCGCGCAGGGCGAGCTGAAGGCGGAGGTGGTGACGGCGGCGCAGATGATCCGGGAGCGGGCGCGTCTGTTTTTTGGGGCGCTGCCTATGCGGGGGAACGCGCGCGGGAATGGGCTCGAAAACGGACGCGAAAGCGGACGCGAAAACAGGGGCGGCGAAGGGCGGATGCCGTTCACGAACCGGGAAGAGTTTTTGGAGACACAGGGGGATGTGTACCTCGGCGTGCTGAACGCGCTGCATCGGATGGAAGGCGAGCTGGAGCGGCTAAAGGGCGCCGAGGAGGCGCAGCCACTGCGGCGGCGCACCGGGATGGTGCGCGAGCAGCTGAAGTTTCTGATGGAGTCGGAGGATCGGAATACTGTCTTCTGGCTGGAGCGGCGCAGCGGGCGGCAGATGAGCACGCATCTGCAGGCCACGCCGATCGACGTTTCGGATCTGCTGAGGGATCTGCTCTTCGAAAACTACCCGAGCGTAGTGCTGACGTCGGCGACGCTGACGGTGCAGGGTGGGTTCTCGCATATCCGCAAGCGCCTGGGGCTGGACGAGGCGCGGGAGCTGATGGTGCCGTCGCATTTTCAATATGCGCGACAGGCGCTGTTGTATCTGCCGCCGGAGATGCCCGATCCGCGGGAGCCGAATTTTCAGGAAGAGGCGGCGAAGCGGATACGGAGGATGCTGGAGATTACGCAGGGGCGCGCGTTCTGCCTGTTTACCAGCTACCAGCAGATGCGTGAGCTGCATGAACGGCTGCTGGCGGAGGTGGGATATCCATTGTTATTACAAGGCACAGCGCCGCGGAAGGCGCTGCTGGAAGAGTTTCGCACCACGCCGAATGCGGTGCTGTTTGGGACGTCGAGCTTCTGGCAGGGCGTGGATGTGCAGGGTGAGGCGCTGAGCTGCGTGATCGTGGACCGGCTGCCGTTCGCGGTGCCGACGGACCCGGTGGTGCAGGCGCGGATGCGGGCGATTGAGGAGGCGGGCGGTAGTCCGTTCTTCGAGTACCAGGTGCCGTCGGCGGTGATCACGCTGAAGCAGGGGTTTGGGAGGCTGATCCGGTCGCTGGATGACCGCGGCGTGCTGATGCTGCTGGATCCGCGGCTGGAGCGGCAGCGGTATGGGAGGATTTTTCTGGAGAGCCTGCCGCCGTACCGGATCACGCAGAATATTGGGGACGTGGAAGCGTTCTTTAGTCGGTAGCCGGTAACAAAAGGCGAGCGGGAATCGAGCGAACGGCGGCCAGGAGTGCGCGTTAGGTTGGGAAGTGCGCCAGATGACGCAGCCTCTCGGGTTGTGTGACGCAGCGCACAGGATTCAGCGCAGCGAGAGACAAGGGTGATCCAGAGCACGAACATGTGTGATTTCAATCACATGGTGGTGTGACGCGAGTTTGGCACGAGCCTTGCTCTGTCTCCTGGTGTCAATCAACTCCCCAGGAGAACGACAATGGAACGCAGTCAGGCATGTCTGGAGTGCACGTCGCGCAGCAAGCATATGTTCTGCAGCATGCAGAACACGTCGCTGGAAAAATTCGACAGCATCGGAACGCCGGTGCGGTTTGGCAGCGGAGCGATAATTTTCCGCGAGGGTGACAACTGCGGATCGGTGCACGTGCTTTGCTCGGGGCGCGTGAAGCTGTCGGCCACCAGCCGCGAAGGGCGGACGCTGATTCTGAAGATTGCGCGCGCCGGCGAAGTGCTGGGTTTGTCGGCGGCGTTGGCGGGGCAGCCGTTCGAAGTAACGGCGGAGACGGTAGAACCGTGCCAGCTGAAGACGATCCGTCGCCAGGCGCTGCTGGACTTCCTCGATCGCAACCCGGACGCCAGCATGCGAGCGGCGCGCGCGGTCGCGCAGGAATACAAAGCCGCTTTCAGTGAAGTTCGGCGGCTGGCCCTCCCCGCAACTGCTTCGGGCCGCGTCGCGAATCTGCTGCTCGACTGGAGCCGCGAACAATCTCCGGAGAACGCAGTGCAGGGGCGGTGCATGATGCCGCTCACGCATGAAGAGATCGCTTCAATGACGGCGACGACGCGAGAAACGGTCACGCGCGTCCTGGGTCAGCTGAAGCGCGACCAACTGATTTCGATCCGCGGCGCCGCACTCACGGTACTGCAACCACAGGCATTGGAACGGCTCGCGATTTAAAGCCAGGCCCTCCCCCTGGAGCTGTAACTTCAAATGCAGTTGTTGATGTTCTTCAGAAAGGCAGCCGAAAGGCTGCCTCTCTTATTTGCGCGACTATTCCTGGTACCAGGGAATATTGATGACGACGATGCGCTGTTTGCCGCGCACCAGCAGCAGCAGCTTGAGGAGGCTGGAGCGCTGGTTGTGCAGCAGGGCCTGCCACCAATGGCGAACCACCAGTTCGGGGACGAGCACGGCGATGTGGCGATTCTCGTGGATGCGCTCTTCGGAAAGGATGTAGTCGAGCAACGGCATGAGGATGGTCCTGTAGGGCGAATGGAGCTGCTCGAACTTCGGCTCGGGCAGTCCCGCCTGGCGCAGGGGCTCGAGGATTTTTTCCTTCCACAGCAAGGCCAGCTCATGGTCTCCGTGATCGACGTCGGCGATGTCGACGTGGACGATTTGCACCTCGTTGGAGATGGAAAGGGCAAAGCGGATGGCTTTGGCGGAGATACGGCTCCAGCGGTCCATGGGAATGATGACGATGGGGGGATGAATGTTGGTGACGACGAGCGGGTCGTGGCAGGCGGTTTCCTCGGCGATGCGGCGATAGTGGCGATTGACTGCGACCATCAGCAGGATGAGGCAGGGAATGAGCAGCGCGGTGACCCATGCGCCTTCGACGAACTTCGTGACCAGCACGACGATGGTGGTGACGCCGGTGGCGAACGCGCCCAGGCCATTGACGAACATGCGGACGGTGGAGCGAGGGCCGGGGTGGCGCTTCCAGTGCACGATCATGCCCGCCTGGGACAGCGTGAACGCCATAAATGCGCCGATGGCGTAGAGCGGGATGAGGCGATCGGTCACGCCGCCGAAGAGGATGAGCAGTCCTCCGGTGAGCGCGACCAGGACATAAATGCCCCAGGAGAAGAGCAGGCGGCGTCCGCGCAGCGTGAAGACGTGCGGCAGATAGCCCTTGAGGGCGATGGCGCGGGTGAGGCGAGGAAAATCGGCGAAAGCGGTGTTGGCGGAGAGCGCGAGGACCAGCAGGATGGAGCCAATGGTGACGTAGTAGAACCAGTTGCGGCCCGCGACGGCAAGCGTGAGCTGGGAGAGGATGCTCTGATAGCCGGGTCCGTTGGGATCCGTCGCGCCGACGCTATAGAAGCGGCAGAGCGCGGCGATGCCGGCGAGAAGGACGATCAGCAAGGCGATGATGACGGTGAGGGAGCCGCGGGCGTTCTTCGCCGTTGGATCGCGGAAAGCCATAACGCCGTTGCTGACGGCTTCGACGCCGGTCATGGCGGTGCAACCGCTGGAGAAGACGCGGAGCAGAAGCCAGAGGCTGACCGCGGCGACGGCGGGGGGAAGTTTGGGTGGCGCGATGACGGGCGCCGGGTGGCCACCACTGACGGCGGTATGGAAAAGTCCCACGGCGATGACGACCAGCAGGGTGCCGAGAAACAAATAGGTCGGGATAAGGAAGACGACGCCGGTATCGCGGACTCCGCGCATGTTGACCACTGTGAGCAGCAACAGGATGACGAGGCAGATCTCGAGGGTGTGCGGCTGCAGCCTGGGCACGGCCGAAATAAGCGCACCCACGCCAGCGGAAATGCCCACGGCCGCGGTGAGAACGTAGTCGATCATGAGGGCGGCGGCGGCGAGCAGGCCCGCGCCATCGCCGAGGTTCTCACCGGCGACGGTGAACGAACCCCCACCGTGCGGATAGGCCTCGATGGTCTGGGAGTAAGAGAAATAAAGGATGACGAGCAGAATCAGGATGGCGGCGGTGATGGGGAGGATGAAGTGGATGCCTGCGAGCCCCAGGGGAATGAGCAGGGTCAGGGCGGCTTCAGGTCCGTAGGCGGCCGAGCTGAGGGCGTCGAGGCCGAAGACCGGGATGCCTGCGGCGGGGCCGATGTGCTCGGCGCGTTCGTCGGAGGTGGCGAGTGGTCGTCCGAACAGCAGGTCGGTGATCTGCATCTGGGGTGGAATTATCCTGGCAGAATTGTGCCCATTACGGTTTCAAATTCCTGATGAAAAAATGCGCCATAGTAGCGTCGGCTTCTTTGGATTCGGGAAGGTTGGGGTCGTTCCAGAAGGCGTGGGGAAGGCCTTCGAAGACGACGAGCTCAGCGTTGTCGTTGCCGGCGCGCAAAAAGGCGCGGTGGAGGATGGTGGTGGCGCTGAGCAGGATGTCGCGGCCGCTGGTAAGGAAAAGGGTGGGCGGCATGCCGTGAAGGTCGGCAAAGAGGGGCGACAGGACTGGATCACGGGGGTCGGTCGAGCCGACGTAGGTTGGTTCGTCGGGGCCTGGACCGGGCGGATCGAGGTGTCCCGAGAGTCCATTGAGCGCGTACATGGCCAACGAGTCGCCGTAACGGCTGAGATCTCCGTTGCCGGAGAAGATGCCGAGCGCGCCGGGCAGGGGAAGGCCGAGCTGTTTGAGGCGGACGGCAACTTCGCCGGTGAGGATCGCGCCGGCTGAGGTTCCGTAAACCGCGATGTGTGCGGGCTTGTAAGTTTTGAGCAGCTCTTTATAAACAGCGACGATGTCATCGAGTCCGGCGGGGAAGGGATGCTCAGGGGCGAGGCGATAGAGGACGGAGACAACTTTGATCTTCGTGAGATTGGCGATGGGGATGGATTCGGTCCAGGAACCGGAGTCGGAGTTAAAGCCGCCCCCGTGGATATTGAGGAGCACGCGGTCGGGATCCATGCCGGCGATCGGCGTGACGACGCGGACGGGAACGCCCGCGATGGTGCTTTCGGAGCGGTTCGCCGGATAGAGCTGCGCCGAGACGTCGCCTGCATGATTTTGCCAAAGGTCGGTGCCGTGGCGGCGCTCTTCGAGGGCTTGCGGGTGGGGCGCATCGGAAACCTGGCGAGACAACGACTTTTTTGCTTCGGGGCTGAGGTCGGAAGGAACAGGGATGACGCGAGTGATGTGCGCCGTGCCGTCGGCGTCGATGTAGCTGGTGTCGGTGTTGGCGGCCTGGGCCGCTGTGGTGCCTGCCTGTTGAGCGAAGAGTGCGGGGGAAGAGAGCAGAAGGGCCGCGGCGAGAAACTTCACAGGTGATTCTCCTGGCGTGAGACTGGCCGACGCAGGATATCAGAGGCGAGTAACCGTCAAAGCAAAAGGCCCGCTTTCCAGCGGGCCTGCTTCAGAGGCATGGGAGGGGGAAGCCGGGGGGTCGATTGTGGGGTCTTGCGGAAATTGCTCCGCAAGAATGATACGAGGAGAGACTCAGTACAACCAGGAAGGTTGGTAATGCCTGAAGTAGCCTCTGTTGTTACAGGTATAGATGCGGATTCGCGGGTGAAGTTGGCTGTTTTCTTAGATTATTTTCGCGGCGCCCATACCATGTTAAATGAGTTGTTTATGGGGAAATGTTGGAGATGGAGTTGAAGTCGCTCGATGGCTTGCCCACAGGGCTCATTCGACTTTGTAGAGCTTGGCGGCATGCGGCGGGACGGTGGCCTCGATGTGGTCGAGGCGGCCCATGTCTTCACGCTGCCACAGATCGCGCACGGGGTGGTGGCCGAGCTGGAGGCCAAGATCCGGCCAGGAATAGTTGAAGGACAGGGGCGCGTCGGAGAGGTTGAAGATGGCGACATAATCGCCGCCATGCTCGGGCGCTGAAGCCATCCAGACGACGGTGTCTTCCTTTTGAATGACAGGACGATTGTTCTCAGAATACTGGTCGACAGCGATCACCTCAGGATTGGTGATGGCCGATTCGGTGAAGGAATCCATCTTGAGCAGGTTGGTTCCGATGAAGAGCGGAGAGCGGGCGATGGACCAGAGCGTCATCATGGTGCGGACTTCGTCGTGGGTGAGGCGCGACTGGCGGGGCTGACCCCAGCCTGGATTGGGTCCGAGCCAGCCAATGGGGAGCATGTCGGCGTCGGGCCAGTGGCCGGGACCGGCGAAGGGCTGCCATTTTGCGATGAGCGCGAACTGATTCTTTTCAGACTGCGGGAATTGCGGGGCGTCGAGAGGTTTTTGCCAGAGGTCCCACATATCGTCGGATATGCGCCAGAGCTGCGTGCTGCGGACCGCGTCGGCCGCGGCCTCGATGGGAGTGGGACCGGGCGAGAGGCTGAGCACGATGGGACGCCCGCTTTGGCTAAGCGCGTACTGCATCATGTGAATCTCGTCGGCCTTCCAGGGGCGGGAGATGCAATCGACCTTGAGGTAGTCGACGCCCCATTTCGCGTAGAGATCGGCCAGGGAATCGTAGTAAGCCTGGGCAGCTTTGTTGTTCTTCAGGCCGTAATTGTCGGAGTTCCACTCGCAGGTATCGGCGGTGTCGGCCGCATCGGCGGCGCCAAAGTGCGAACCGGCGATGCGGAGGTTGCGGCTGACGGCTTCACGCGGGATGCCGCGCACGATGTGAATACCGAACTTGAGGCCGAGAGAATGTACCCAGTCCGACAGAGGGCGTAAGCCTTTACCGCCGGCGGCTGAGGGGAAGCGGTTGACCGCGGGCATGTAACGGCCATCGTCAGAGAGGGTGTAGTCCTGATGGCCGGCGGGATTTTCCGGATGCTGCGCGAACCAGCCCTCGTCGATGACGACATATTGCCAGCTAAAACGTTGAAGGTTGTTGTGAAACCAGGTGACGGTGTCGCGGAACTGCGATTCGTTGATGGTGTATCCCCAGGCGTCCCAGCTGTTCCAGCCCATGGGCGGGGTTTGGACGATGACGCTCATATCCTGACGAGCGGGCGAGCCGGGGACGGCAACTGCGAGAAAAGCCAGAACCACCGGCAATGAGAATTTTGCTGCGCCGCTGCGCATGACCTCTGACCTCGTTCGGGAATCGACTGCGGAACTGCTTTCGCGACCCTTTTACCCTACACCCGGAAGCAGGCGCCGCTGGGGTATACTCCTTTTTCTATGCGGGTATCAGTCATTCTGCCGGCAGCCGGTCTGGGCACGCGCATGACGCCGGGCCACACATCCCATGCGTCGCCGAAGCAGTTTCTGGAACTGGCCGGCACGCCGATTTTGATCCGCACGCTGCGGACCTTCGCCGAGGTGCCGGAGGTGACGGCGCTGATTGTTGCGGTGCGGGCCACGGAGATGGAGCGGTTGACGGCGCACATCTCGGAGCACGGGTTTGCGGACCGCGTGCGCGTGGTGGAGGGCGGCGACACACGCCAGGAGAGCGTGTTCAATGCGCTGAAGGCGCTGAATTGCGGCGAAGACGACATTGTCCTGGTGCACGACGCGGTCCGGCCGCTCATTGAGCCTGCGGTGATTCGCCGGGTGATCGAAGCGGTGGAAAAACACAGCGCGGCGATCGTCGGGCTGCCGGCGCTGGACACGATCAAGCAGGTGGAACGGACAGCGGACGGGGCGATTATCACGGCCACGATTCCGCGGGAATACATTGTGCAGGCGCAAACGCCGCAGGGCTTCCGGTACGGTTTGCTGCGCAAAGCGTTCGCGGAGGCGGAAGCGGATGGCTTCGTGGGGACCGACGAAGCCAGTCTGGTGGAGCGTGCGGGGAGCCCAGTGTTTGTCGTCCTCGGTTCGGCATCCAACCTGAAGATCACGCAGCCCGGCGATCTGGAACTGGCCGAGTTTTATCTGGCGCATCGCGGGAATTCGCACTAGCGTTTCACCTCGGCGGCTTGCATTCAGAGCGGGCTGATATACCCTGAAGTGAAGTTAATTGGGATCGCTCATGGACATCCGCATCGGTTACGGCTGGGATTCGCACGCATTCAAGGCGGGAGTGCCGCTGAAAATCGGCGGTCTCAGCATCGATCATCCGGAGGGGCTGGCCGGCCATTCGGACGGCGATGTGCTGCTGCATGCGATCACGGACGCGCTGCTGGGAGCGGTTTCGGCGGGGGACATCGGGAGCTTCTTCCCGCCGGGCGATCCGAGGTGGAAGGACGCGAACTCAGCGATCTTCCTCAACCTCGCGATCGAGGAGATTGAGAGCGCGGGCTACCGGATCGTCAATGTGGACACGACGCTGGTGCTGAATGCGCCGAAGATCGGGCCGATCTCGAATGAGATGCGGGAGCGCGTGGCGGAGCTGCTGGGAATTGCGCCGGCGAATGTGGGGATCAAAGCGAAGACTCCGGAGGGACTGGACGCGAATCACGTGGCGCAGGCGCATGCTGTGGTGCTGTTGGAGCGCATCGAGGAGCCGGGCGATCTGCAGACGATGACCGCCGTGATGGAAAGCCAGCGGCAGCTTGAGGATGTGGTGCGCGACCTGGTGAGCCAGGTGCATGGCGTTCCGGCAAAGGCGCCATTCGACACGGAAGACATTACCTAGAGCCGATCGATTCCGTCGCCGGGTGACGCGCCGCGGCTGAGGTTCCTGCCTTGGCAGGACCACTTGCAGCGTCAGCGCGCCTCGGTGTGATGAATGTCACTGACCGCTTCATGCGCGGCAGCGTAGCCTGGGCCGTTATCAGTGAGGTCTGCCCATGGCGGCCATCAGCCCTGCAATTCAGGAAGAAACTCTGCGCACTTTGCCCGGCGACACGGTGCGCCAACTTCAGTGGCGCTTCGCCGAGCGCTATGACCTGCAGATGCTGGTGCAGGCGGCACGGGAGGTTGCGCGGGGTCCGGTCGCCCGGCTTGTTGCTTCCGGGGCACGGCAAACGCACGAGTGGACTGCCGCGAAGCACGCTTTGCTGGAGGAGTTCGACAGCTCAGGGATCACGTCGGCGTTTCTCGATACCGAGAACGGCGGTTATCTCATCGGGCCGAAGAACCTGGCGCTCGCGCTGATTGCCTTCGAGCTGGCCTGGGTGGATGCCGGCGCGGCCACGGCCAGTCTGGCCGGATGCCTGGCGCTCTCGCCGATTCACGAGCGCGGAACCACGGAACAGCGGGCGCGCTATATGAGCCTTTGCGCTCCGGCGTCGCCGGGCGAAGATCGCAAGCCCTGGCGCGGCGCATTTTGCCTCACTGAACCGCTGCCGTATGCGGGGGTCGACACCGGCATGCTCGGCGGCAAAGTGACTATCGCCGAATGGAAGGAAGGCCAGGAGCCGCTGTTGCAGGTGGAGAAGCGAGGGCGCTTCATCACCAACATGGGCTTCGCCAACTTCGTCACGGCCGCCGTCGATACGGCGGATCCGCGCATCACGGGCAGCTGCATGGTCATTCTCGAGGAGGGCGATCCGGGCGTCTTCGACCGGGGCAGCATCACCCGCAAGCTGGTGCATCAGCTTTCATCGACCAGCGATCCGATCTTCAGCCTGCGCGTGCCGGCGAGCCGGATTGTGGGCGGGTACACGGTGAAAGAGGGCCGCATTGTTCCCAACTTCAACCACAGCGAGATCATCGAGGCGGTCTTCGCGCGCACGCGTGTGACGGTGGCTCTGATGACCTCGGCCAAGCTGCTGAGCGCGGTCGAGCCGGTGGTTCGCTACCAGCGGAACCGCTTTCGCGGCGCTCAACAAATCAAGGCGGGATCGCTGCGCTACGAGCAGGGCCTGCAGCAGCGCGAAGACGCGCTGCATCGGGTGGTGGATCTTTGGGCGATGGGTGAGGCCGGCGCGGCGCTGGGCTTCGCAGCTGCTCGCGCATTCGACGAGCTCGATCCGCTGGAAAAGGAAAAAGACAAGCTGAGAGAAGAGGCCGGCATCGGCGGCGGACGAGCGGAATTGAAGTGGCTGAAGGGCGTCTGGCCGGCTGCGGTGGAATACGTTCATCATCAAGCCACGAACACTGCCGGGGCTGTGCAGAAAGCTGCCAATCAGGATGTTCTGGTCCGGTATGTCCTGGCCGATGCGGTGGCGGGGGTGCTGTGTCCCGCTGCCAAGCTGTGGAACACCGGCACGGGCGCCAATGCGATGCGCGAAGCGCTGAGTTTGATGGGCGGCTACGGCATTACCGAGGATTGCCCCGGTTTTCTCGCCTACAAATGGATGGATGCGCAGTTGGAAGCAACCTACGAGGGACCGGAAGCGGTGCAGCGTCGCAACCTGATCGTCACTATGACGCACGAGCTGTTCCTCGAGCAGTTCCGGCAGTGGATTCCCGAGATGCGGCGCATTGCCGCGCATCGCCCCGCGACGGGCGCATGCGTCGTGGCCTCAGCCATGAAGCTTTGGCTCTGGACCCTGAACCATCTGCAGAACACCAGCGATGCCGACGGCTCGAAGCTGTACAGTTCGGCGCGCCAGGGTGTCACGTTCCGGCTGGCCGATGCGCTGTGCTGGCTGCTCGCGTCGCGCCAGCAGATTCTCGACCTGATGGAGCTGGAAGCGAAGAGCGCGGCAAATGCGGCGGGCTGCGATGGCCTGACCAGCACGGTGACCTTCCTGAGCGACCTCTGCCACGTGCAGGCGGCGCGGGCCGCGGGCGAGGCGGGCCGCATCTGCGCCGATCTGGTCTATGGATACAACCGGCATCCTTCGTGGGACGACCCGGAGCACAAAGGCTGCTTCCTCGGTGAGGAACTGGAAGCGTGGGAGGCTTACGCGCCGGGCATGACCGCGTTCGCACTCGACGTCATCCAGCCCGACGGCTCGCATCCTGAGAAAGCCGGGCCCTGCGCGCAATGCGGGGAGAACAGCGCATTCCAGCAGCAGCGCAATCGGCTCGATCTTTGTCTGACCGGATCACAGTTGGCTAAGGATCGTGCGGCGCGAGCGCTGGCGATGGTCATGATTCCCGAAGTCCCGGATTATCCGCGCTAGGAGCGCTCCATCGCTGAAGAGGTCCATCCCGTTGCCGAGCGCCCGTCTGTGGACGTGGATATTGCCTGCGTCGGGTTCGGTCCGGCAGTGGCGGGTTTCCTCACCGAAATCTCTCGCGGGCTGAACGAAAACCCGAGCCTTGCGAGTGTTGCGGCGCCCGGAATGCCGCCCCAGGTCATCTGCTGCGAACGCGCCGATGACATCGGCTTTGGCGTCTCCGGAGTGGTCACGCGCGGAAGAGCGATTCGCGCCAGTTTTCCTGACTTCGATCCGTCGCAGATTCCCATGGCGGCGCCGATTGCGGCGGAGAAGCTGGTCTATCTTCTCGATCCCGTCGGTGCCAGCCGCAGATCTCTTCCGCTGCGCACCGCGGACCGCCTTCTGCGGATTTTGAGACCTCTGCTGCCGTTTCGCCACAGCGCGCTGGAGATTCCCTGGATTCCAGGCTTTCTGCGTAAGCACGACGGCTTCGTACTTTCGCTCGGCCAGTTCACCCAGTGGGTTGCCGGACAGGTGATGGCCGCTGGCAACGTGCAGATCTGGCCTGCTTCTGCGGTCGCCGAGCCGCTGCAGGAGAGTGGCCGCGTGACGGGAATTCGTCTCATGGATCAGGGCACTGATCGAGAGGGTCGTCCTGAGGCGGGCTTCATGCCTGGCATGGACATTCGCGCGGCACTGACCGTCGTAGGCGATGGACCCGTGGGCGCCATCTCCCAGCAGCTGGACGCGGCCTTCGGCCTACCCGAGGGGCATCGACGGCGCGAATGGGGGCTCGGCATGAAGATGGTGGTCGATCTGCCGGAGTCCGCAGACCTCGCGCCCGGTACGGTATTCCACACTATCGGCTATCCGGAACCGGAGATCTTCGGTTTTTTCTACGTCCATCCGGGCCGGGTCGCATCGGTCGGCGTCTTTGTTCCGTCCTGGTTCGACAACCCGGTTCGAACCGTCTGGCGCTATTTGCAGCACTACATCCAGCATCCTTATTTATGGCGGTTCCTTGAGGGCGGCCGCCTGCGGTCGTGGGGCGCTAAATCGCTGGAGGAATCCGGCCGCTGCGGTGAGCCGTTTCTGGCCCTCGATGGTTGCGCGCGTATCGGAGAATGCTCGGGGACCACCAACATTCTCACCGGCTCTGGTGTGGACGAGGCCTGGTGTTCTGGTGTTCTTCTCGCTGACGGCGTGCTCGATCTCATGAAGACGGGCCGTTCGTTCACTCGGGAAAATGTGGAAGTAGCCTACGTGGAACGACGCCGCGCGAGCTGGCTCGACAAAGAGCTGCGCGCGGCAGAACACGCTCGCGATGGTTTTGAGCGCGGATTTCTGCGCGGAATGGCGAGTATGGCAGTGACGGGACTGACGGGCGGCCGGCTGCATCTGCACTTTGCTGCGCGCCAGGCACGGCCAATCCGCAGTCTTGAGGATTTTTGCCGGGGGAGGTTGCGTTCCTCGGAGTTGCAAGCGCTGCGCGAGGACTGCCGGATTCGCAACCTGCCCCTGCACGACGCCGTGATGCGATGCTGCGGCTGGCCCGAGATTCCCTACGACGATCAGCTGCTGGTCTCGCTGCAGGACGCTTTGCTGCTGGGAGGAAAGGTGCGGGCGCCAGCCGGATTTCGCGACCACGTGCGCTTTCGCGACGCGGAGGTTTGCCGGACTTGCGAAGCGCGCATCTGCGTCGAGATGTGTTCGGGGCAGGCGATTTCGCCGGATGGCGAGGGCCTTCCCGTGTTCGATCGCGAGAAGTGTGTCCACTGCGGCGCGTGCCTGTGGAATTGCACCGGAATCGACGAGGAAGGGCAGGCGAACTTAATCTTCAGCGCAGGTGCGGGAGGTCTGCACTCGGCGGAAAACTAATGCGCAGCGCTCATGCACGCCATGGGCGGGAGTGAAAAAGGAGCATGGTGGACCCATTGCACATTGTTGTCTGCGGCAGCATCGTTCCCGATCCGCTGCAGACCCTCGAACCAATCGCGACCCCCGACGGTCCCGCGCTGAAGAACGACCTGCTGCTGCCAGCGATCCTCGATCCCTTTGCAGCGCACGCGCTGTACGAGGCTGCCGAGCTGGCGAAGCAGTGCGCAGGGAGTCGCGTGTGGCTGGTCAGTCTCGGCCCGAAGGCGAAACTCCAGCAGGTGATGATGAGCCTCGCGCAGAAAGCGCCTTTCGAGTTGGTGGCGCTTGACGGTCCGGCGCATGGATTTACCGACGCACATGAAACGGCAGAGCACCTGGCGGCGACTACTGCCGCCATTCCGGGCCTGGATCGGGATCGTCTTCTGCTCTTCGGCGGTTGGGAGTCCGCCAGTCGCGGGCAGGGAGTCACACTGCAGATCGTCGGCGAACGGCTCGGCATCATCGATCAGTTCCAGGGAGTGGATCGCATCACCCCCCGTGAAGACGGTTCATTCGAGGTGATGGAGCGCGTGGAAGGCGGCAGGCATCTCGTCTCGTTGTGCGCTGGGCCGCCCGCCTTACTGGGGTGGGCGACCGGAGAACGAGGCGAGCCGCGCAACGATCCCCAAATGGGCATGAAGAACATGCGGTTGATGATGTCCGCGCTGCAGAAGGCGGTTCCTGTCACCCTCTCCGCTGAGGGTTTTTGCTGCCGGGATGTGCGGCTTCCAGGTCAGCAGCGGCAAACGCGCATTGTGAAGGACATGCAACCTGCGGAGATCGCGCAGGAGATCTTCGAGTGGATTCGCCATGACTGAGACGGTTCTTTACGTCGCTCACCCGGAAGCCGACGGGTCGTTATCGCAGCTATCCCTCGAGGCACTCACGGTCGCGCGGTCCACCGCTGCAAGCCTCGGCGCGCCGCTGCTCGTGGGACTGTTCGGCGGTGATGTGCACCCCGCCGNNAGGCTGCGGCGCGAGCCTGTTCCTCGCTGTGGAGGGACCGGACTTTGTCCAGCCCCGCTATGCCAGCGATGCGGCTGCCGCCGAAAGCATCGCGCGCGCGGCAAACGCCACCATCGTCGTGGCTGCTCACGCCTCGCGCATGGCTCGCGTGCTGGCCGGCGTCGCGCAGCGGCTCCAGGGCCGCATCGACACCCATGTGGGCGCGGTCGATGCCAGCGACGGTGATGTTGGGATCGCACGCTGGTTTTACCGCCAGCGCATTGAAGGCGCGGTGCGGCGCACGCAGCGTCCGTGGTTTCTGCTCATCGAACCTGGACTGGCGCCTGCCTTTGACGGCGCCCCCGCGCCCGTCGAAGTGGAACCGATCCCCGCTGCTCTGCCGCCTACCCATACCCGGACCGTCGGCCTGCGTGAGGCAGCCTCCGGCGAGCAGACGATTCGGCCTGACGCGGCGCTGCTCTTCGTCGCCGGTGCGGGTTGGACGCGCAAGCGAAAAGACGGCCAGCCGCACGTTGAAGAAGCCGAGCAGCTGATCCTCGGCTTTCTCCATGCGAGCCGCGCCTCCCTGGGCAGCACCAAATCTCTCACCGACATTGCGGGCCAGGGTCAGGCGGTGCTCCATTGCCTCAGCCACCTGAATCAGGTCGGCCAGACCGGTTCGACCCCACGCCATCCGAAAGGTCTCTCTACCTGTTGCCATGGCGAGGAACCCCATGTGGTTGGCTGGCGTTTCATTCGCGATCGGCGCGCCATCAATCTCGATCCAAATTGCGGCTGGGCGCGAGGAAAAGCCGACGTGCTCTACGTTGCGGATGCTTTCGAGGTGATGCGGCACCTCAACAGGCTATTCGAACCACGGCAACCGTGATTCAAGCGAGTGAAGCGTACATCAGGAGCAGCGTCGACACAAAGCGGTGCGGTCCAGACTAGCTCCACCAAAAACGCCCTGATTCTCCAGGAGTCCCGCAACGCTGCAATCCCTGCAATCTCCCTCACTTAGAAAATGATTCGTCCAGAGAACTGAAAGTCGCGGCTGACTTTATTACAGGTACCACTGCCAACAGTCCCGAAAGCCGCGTTGTTCAGGATCGCCTGAATGCTGCCACGGGTGACCTCGTTCGCGATGTTCTGGCAGTCTGCGCGCGGGATGAACTTCCAGCGTTCGGTGATATCGAAGGTGCGGAAGACGCCGCCGCTCAGGTTATAAGCGCTCGATTGCGCAGCCTGTCGAACGGCAGAACCCGAGCCGCATCGCCAAACATGAAGCCCTGAGCATTGCAGAATGGCCCGGCGCTGCTGGCGCAGGGCGCGGCGGTTTTGCGGACGGCGATGCGATGGTCTTTCTCCAGGATCGAATGCAGGGCGACAGAACCGAGTAGTTTTGGAGCGACGCCAGCCGCGTCCCTATCGCGAATCTCTCTTCGGTGCCTTCCGATTCGGAGGCAGCGGGAAGACTTCCCAATTGCCGTCCAATCAGAATGAACCCGGAGGATAAGGACAATATCGTGGCTCAGTGGGTGCATTGCCCTGTGCCCGCTCAGGGATCGGCATTCGACCAGGAACGCATGGAGGTATCTCTCCGGGCGCGACAGGAAAACGGATCGGCAACGCACGTATGATCGCATTAGCGAAATGACGGAGATCGTCCCCATCGAAAGGTGGAAGACAGTCCATAGGGAAGTTGAGTAAGGTGGGCGAGGCCTTGGATTTTCACTCAGACCCCAGCGCTTTTGATCCTTCAGGGAACCGCCGACTGCGCGACCTGCGTGTGGTGCAGCGGCGTCTGACGGCTGCGCTGCTGGCGGCCTCTTTGTGCATTCTGTCGAGCTGCCGCTCGGACTTGCCGAAGGCGGAATCGGCGGAATACGCCCGGTTCGTTCAGGCGTTTTATGTGGGTTTGGCCGCGATGGAAGTGGGAAATGACGTGCGGGCGGAAAGCTCGTTTGCACAGGCGACGGAGCTGGCTCCCGGAGAGCCGGCGGCCTGGGCGGACTGGGGAATCCTGGCGCTCCGGCAGCGCAACTTCGAACAGGCAAAGCAAAGACTGGACCGGTCGCACGCCCTGCTGCCGCGCAACGGGCAAATCGACGCCGATCTGGGCGCTCTGGAAAGCGCACGCGGGAATTCCGCGGCGGCAATTGCCGATTTCCGCGAAGCCCTTCACCTCGATGTACACAATGTGCGCGCCCTGTATCAGCTGGCGCTGGAAGTGGAGCGCCAGGGCGGCCCGGACAGCGAGGCGCAATTTCAGCAGTTGATCGAGCAGATCCTTGAGGCTCATCCAAATAATCTGCCTGCGCTGCTGGAACTAAGCCGGATTGCGGCGAAGCGCGGCGACGCGGCGACCCTGCATTCGGCTGTCGGCCGCATCGCGGCGCAGTCTGCTGACTGGCCCCCTGCTGCTCGCCAGCAACTCAGCGCGCTGGAAAATGCGGCAGCGGCCGCTCCGGGGACCGCCGCGCTGCAGAGCATCTTTCTCCGCAACGTGCTGATGCAGGACCCCAGTTTTCGGCAGAGCCTGGCGGTGATTCGCGCGCAGCCGGGCGAGGAGGCGCAGCCATTCCAGAACTTCCTGCGGTTGCCGTCGCCGAGTTCATTGCCTGCGCCGGCCGATGGGGCGATGCGCTTCGTTCCCGAGTCGCTGCCCAACCCACACGCGCAGAAGTGGGACTGGATCGGCGCGGTCTGGCTGAACGATCGTCTGCAACCCACGGTGATCACAGCGAACGCCGCGACGGTGAGCGTGATGGGCGGCCCGTCGTTTCCGTTTCCTGGCGGGCCGGGGCGAGTGGCGCCGGGGCCGGAATCGATCGTCCCCATGGATTTCAACTACGACTTCCAGACCGATCTGGTCCTGGCCGGCGCGGGCGGTGTGCGTTTCATGCGGCAGGATTCTCCCGCGAAATTCACCGACGTCACTTCGCAGACGAAGCTGCCCCGCTCCATTGTGGATGGCGAAACCACCGGAGCGTGGGCGTTGGACATTGAGGCGGACGGCGACCTGGATGTGCTGCTGGGCGCGCCGAGTGGAGCGCCCACCGTGTTGCGCAACAACGGCGACGGAACGTTCACGCCGATTCATCCGTTCCCCGGAGTCTCCGGCGTTCAGCAATTTGTCTGGGCCGATCTCGGCAACGACGGGAATCCCGATGCGTCGTTTCTCGATGCGGACGGACACCTGATTGTGTTTCACAATGAGCGGTCGGGGAAATTTCGGAAGATCGCGGTACCGGCGAGTCTGGGCGTGGTGAAGGCCCTGGCGGCTGCCGATACGCGTAGCAGCGGCAGGCTCGATTTGCTGGTGGTTCGCGCGGACGGGGGGATTCTGAGGTTGACCCGCGATGGCGAATCATGGGCGCAAACGGAGATTGCGCGGGTGCCGAACGCCGCGACCGCGCTGAACGGTTCGGTTCGTCTCGAAACGGCGGACTTGGATAACAACGGGGCGGTGGATCTGCTGCTCACAACGACTGAGACTGCGGGACCAAACGAAACGCTGCTCTGGCTGGGCAATCCTGATGGCAGCTATTCGCTGATGGATCACCCAGCGGACGTGGAACGCGTCTTCGCAGCGGCGGATGTGGATCATACCGGCCGTCTCGATTTGCTGGGGCTTGATGCCGGGGGCCAGCCGGTGAAGGCGGTGAGCCATGGGACGAAGAACTACCACTGGCAGGTGGTTCGGACGCGGGCGGTCACAGCTACGGGCGATCAGCGAATCAACTCCTTCGGAGTCGGCGGAAAAGTGCAGATCCGCTCCGGTTTGCTGTTGCAGGCGCAGGCGATCACAGGTCATGCGGAACACTTCGGGCTCGGGGAGTGGACTGAGACTGATGTGGCGCGCATTCTCTGGCCGAACGGCGTGGTCAACGCCGAGTTTGCTCTCCAGGCCGACCAGGAAGTGCAGGCGCAGCAGCGACTCAAGGGATCGTGCCCGTTCCTGTTTGCGTGGGACGGCAAGGAAATGCGCTTCGTGAAGGACACGGTTCCGTGGGGATCGGCGATCGGCCTGCGCATCAATGATCTTGGTTCGGCACGCATTGCCGCAACCGAGGAATGGTACAAGATTCCGCGAGAGGATCTTGTGTCGCGCGACGGGGCTTACGATCTGAGCATCACCGGCGAGCTCTGGGAAACGTACTACTACGACTGGCTTGGACTGATGACCGTGGATCATCCGCAGGGGACCGAGGTCTTTGTGGATGAGCGTTTCGTCGTTCCTCCGGTAAAGCTGGCAATCACCGTGACTGGCGAGCCCCACGCCATCGCGCACGCGGTCGATGATCGGGGCAACGATGTGACCGACATTCTGCGCACTCTCGACGGACGCTATCTCGATACCTTCGGCCGCGGCCAGTACCAGGGCGTGACGCGGGATCATTTTGTCGAGATCGATCTGGGCAACGATGTTCCGAAAGATAGGCCGCTTTATCTGATTGCGCGCGGCTGGGTGCACCCGTCGGACTCGTCGATCAATGTGGCGCTCGGACAGGGACATCATGAACAACCCGAGCCACTGAGCCTGGAGGTTCCGGATGGGCATGGCGGGTGGGCTGTTGCACTGCACAATCTGGGATTTCCGGCGGGACGCAATAAGATTTGCCTCATCGCTCTGACCGGCGTCTTTCGGCCGGGCGTGCCGCGTAGGCTGCGGCTGCGGACGAACCTCGAGATTTACTGGGATCAGATCCAGTGGGCGCGCGGATTGCCGGACACGCCTTTGCGCGTCATCCACGCCGAGCCGTTGACGGCCGACCTGCATTATCGCGGCTACTCCACCATCCATCAGGCAAACGCTTCGTCGCCGGAGATTCCCGACTACGACCATCTGGCCTCGACCACCCAGATATGGCCCGACCTCGAGGGCTATTACACGCGCTACGGCGATGTGCGGGAGCTCCTGCGGAATATTGACGATCGGTACGTGATCATGAACGCCGGCGATGAGATGTCGCTTCGCTTCGCGGCTCCGGCTCCGCCTGCGGCTGGCTGGGTGCGCGACTATGTGATCGCGGGCGACGGCTGGATCAAGGACGGCGATTATAATTCGACGAATTCGGCGACGGTGCAGCCGTTGCCTTATCACGCGAGGACCGTCTACGACACATCACCGGCGGTGCTCGAAGATGAGTGGGTCTACCGGCATCACCCCGAGGACTGGTTGAGCTGGCAAACGCGTTATGTGTCGCCGGAGCCGTTTCGTAACGCTCTGAATGCTCGTCCGAGCGATGCGACGAAGGCGGCGCCGCCACGATGAAGCGAATCTCGTTAGCGCGGGTTCTCCTCACGGTCGTGTTTGCGGGCATGCTGGCCACGCCGGCCATCATGCGCCGGTATGCTTCGCAGAGCGGCGAGCCAGCATCGGTCCACACCGATTGCCAATCGGCTTTGGCGCGGTATGGATTCTGCTATGAAGAAGTGTCAAAGCAGGCGGGAATCGACTTTGTTCATGAGGCGCCGGTTCTCGATCCCCAGCTGAACGGCATCATGCCGGAAGTCGCGTCGATGGGCGCTTCGGTGTCCATTGTGGATTTCGACCGCGATGGCTGGCCGGACATTTACGTGACCAATAGCCAAATCGGCAGCATGAATCATCTCTACCGCAACAACCACGATGGCACGTTTACCGATGTTGCGGCGCAGCTGGGCATTGCCGACGTCAACCGTCCCGGCACCGGAGTTTCCATGGGTGCGGTGTGGGGCGACTATGACAACGATGGATATGAGGACCTTTTTCTCATCAAGTGGGGAAAGCCGGAGCTGTTCCACAACGACGGCGGAAAGGGTTTCACTCGGGTGACCGAGACGGCCGGCCTGCCGTCATGGATCAATGCCAACACCGCCGTGTGGCTTGACTATGACAACGACGGGAAGCTGGATCTCTTCGTCGGCGGATATTATCCGGAGAATGTGAACCTGTGGCAGCTGGCCAACACGCGCATGATGCCCGAGAGCTTCGAGTATGCGAAGAACGGCGGCCGCAAATATCTCTTTCACAATGTGGGCAACGGCCGGTTCGAAGAGGTCAGCGCCAAGGCGGGGATCACCAGCCGCCGGTGGGCGCTGGCCTGCGCCGCAGCCGATTTGCAGGGGACCGGCTACCCGGATTTGTTTGTCGCGAACGATTACGGCGTGTCGGAGCTTTATCTGAACGACCACGGTCATTTTCACGAAGCAGGAGCCGAGACCGGTGTGGGCTTCGCGCCGAAGAGCGGAATGAACGCGTCGTTTGGCGACATCTTCAATCAGGGCCGATACTCGATTTACGTTTCAAATATTTCAGAGGAAGGCGTACTGATCCAGGGAAACAATCTCTGGGTGCCGGAGGACGGCAGCGCCCTCCACTACCGGAACATGGCGCGGGATCTGGGAGTGGAACTCGGGGGATGGAGTTTCGGCGCGCAATTTGGCGATCTGAACAACGACGGCAATCTCGATTTGTTTCTCGAGAATGGATTTATCTCGGCATCGCGCACGAAGAGTTACTGGTACGATTTTTCGAAAGTCGCTGGCGGGAACAGCTCCATCATCAGCGATGCATTGCATTGGCCACCCTTCGACGGCCGCAGCCTGTCCGGGTATCAGCAAAAGAAGGTTTGGATCAATGACGGCGCCGGGAAGTTTGAAGATGTGGCGCAGGCAGTGGGAGTAACGGATCGCTACGATGGCCGGGCCGTGGCGCTGGCGGATCTCTGGAACACAGGCACGCTGGACGCGGTGGTCGCCAACCAGCGAGGTCCACTGCTGATCTACAAGGATGTGGCGGCTCCGGGTCGCGACTGGATTGAGTTTGATCTGGAAGGAACAAAAAGCAACCGCAGCGCGATCGGGGCGCAGGTGATGCTCTTCTGGAGTGGCAAGGAGCAGGTGCAGTCTATTGCGGGCGGCAACGGGTTTGCGTCAGAGAATGACCGGCGGCTTCACTTTGGGCTGGGCGAGAATCCGCAGATCGAGAAGGCCGTGATCCGCTGGTCATCGGGAACCGTCCAGACACTTGACCATCTCACGCCGAACCGCCTGTACCACGTGAAGGAGCCCGCATGAATTCGCCGGCCGTCGCCGCGCCACAATCCGCCCCGCCACCTCGGGTGCTGTGGAAGAGCGTACTCGACAGCCGTTTCACGCCTCCGGTTTTCATTACGCTGATTCTGCTCGTCGGCAACTTGTCGTTTGGCATTCTGGAGAGCTATCAGAAAACGCTGCTGGCGATTGGAGTCAGCATCGCCGGCGAGATGATTCTGGGGCGCATCTTTCTTGACAAATGGCCGCACCCGTCGAGCGCCTACATTACCGGGATCAGCGTGGGAATTCTGCTCCGTTCGCCGGCCTACTGGACCTATGCGTTGTGTGCGGCCCTCTCGATCACATCGAAATATGCGCTGCGGTTTCGCGGCCGGCACATCTGGAATCCTTCGAACTTCGGTATCTGCGCAATGTTGTTCCTGGCTTCCGACTCGGTGGCTGGGCTGAGCATTCAGTGGGGCAACAATTTCGCGTCCCTGGTGGTGATCTGGGTGCTGGGATCGCTGATTTTGTGGCGGGCGCGACGTTTCCACATCACGGCTGTCTATGTCGTGTCATTTATCGCGCTTTCGCTGGTGCGCGCGCACATCACCGGGGATCCGTGGCAGGCGGAAGTCTCGCCGATCACGGGACCGATGTACCAGCTGTTCATCTTCTTCATGATCACCGACCCGAAAACTACGGTGCGCTCCCGCACAGGGCAGTCCATCGTGGCCTTCGCGATTGCGCTGGTGGAGTTCTTTATGCGGCTCGACAGCAGCATCTATGCGCCGCTGTACGCTCTGTTCTGGGTGGGGCCTGCAGCTTTGCTTATTGAAATGTGGCTGGATGCGCGGCGCAAGCGCGCGGCCGCTCCGGTTGCAACTTTGAATCCGGCCGCGGCTCGTCCTTAGTTGGCCCGTCCCTGGTCAGACTGTACGGTTGAGCCTTCGGCAAACCCACAGCGCGCGAGCACGGCCTGTACTTCGTCTGGCGTTGCACTCAGCTTGTGAGCGCTCTCCAGCAGGTCGCTGGCTTCAACGGGATACCAGTTACGCCGTGAAGGCCGACCGAGGCCGGCCACGTTGACCGGTTCGATGGTGCTGAGAATATCGCTGACCAGTTGCGCCGACTCAGCGGCTGTCATGGGCTGCTGCGCGCGATCGAGCAAGCGCGCGCATGCGGGTCCGAAGACAGGGTGATCGCAAAGAAGAAACGACGAAGCCAGATGGGGCTTGCGCAGGCGGCGTGCGGCCTCAGAATAACTGGCCGCTGCGAAGTACAGCAGCGACAATGCAGCGAATACGGGGAAATTGTTCATCGTGGCGTAGAGAGCGGCGATGAGCCGAGCAGTGGCTATCAATTCGCGATCGGTGCGCGCGGCATACGACTGTAGCCCAGCTTCGAAAGTATCGGCTCCCCACTCCTGCTCGAGGATTGCAGCCAGGCGCTCGACGCCGAGGAGCGTGAGCGCGAAGCCCGTCGAGAGCAGAGGATCGACAAATCCCGCGGCCGAGGGCAACATGGCCCATCCTGGTCCGGCCAACGCAGCGGCGCGAAAACTCAGTCGCGGCATGTGAGTGAAGGGCTGCACAGCTTTCGCGTCAACGAACTGCGCCTGCAACGCAGGAATCCGCTGCAGGAGCCGCTGCCAGGCATCCTCGCCATTGGCAAACCTCAGCTCCGCGGCGATCTGATCGGTTGCTGCCACACCAGCGCTGGTGACGCCATTGTTGAACCGGAGAACCCAGATCCACCCACCATCGAAGACGTGATGAACCGCCGCATCATCGATTGGGTACGGCGGCATATCGTCGGCTCGATGAAACGGTGTGTCCGCCAGGCGCGCCACGCCAGTGAAATGGCTGTACAGGGCCTGAGTGGCGGGAAATCCTGGCAACGCGCGCTCCTCTTGTTGCTGTGCGCGATGCAGGAAGCCGCGTGGGCCTGTGGCATCGACGATGAATTTCGCGCGAAGGGTCAGTTCCTGGCCGTCGCGCGTGCCTTCCAGAGTTGGTTCGCCATCGATGCCCGTGATTCCGCGCAGCGCAACACGATCCAGATAATCGACGCCCAGCTTCTGCGCCTCTTTGACGAGCAGGTGATCGAAATCGGCCCGGTACCAGTGTGTATCGGCAATTTCGTCGCGGGGGCTCGCGGCCACCAGCAACTGATCTTGCCGCGCGGGGTCCGGTGCTGGCTGCGATCCGAGCCGATGGTGGTGAAACGTAAAGCCGCGCTTTAATCCACAGGCGACGTCGGGAAAAGCGCTCTGCCAGCTGCCCCACTTCGCGAGCGGACGCAACGCCGGCAAATCGTAGCGCTCTGTCAGCTCCTCGAGCAGCAGGTTGGAGAGCGGCGTGGACGACTCGCCGATGACCACACGCGGATGGGTCCCACGCTCGATGAGAACGACGGAGCGGCCCAGTCGCCGCGCGATCATGGCCAGCAACGAGCCGGCGAATCCGGATCCGACGATCGCAATGTCCCAGGTGCGATTCAGCCTTGTCCTCCACAGGCGTCGCAGGCGATCGCCGGAAGGATGCGTTGCTCCAGATTCATCCGGCGCAGCCGCGCAATCCGGCCGTCCCGGCAGCACGGGCAGGTTGCGATCCGGCTGATGTCCCACAGATCGACAAAGGCGCGGCCGCGCCCCATTCCGACACCATACGCTGCTGCCGCCTCGAGCATGCCCAACGTGGGCGGCGAGAATTCTCCCTGGGCCAGGAGCGCCTCCATCGCGCCATTGCCGGCTCGGGTTGGGATCAGGGTTGCGGCAGTAGCTCCGCAGTCGAAGGCAAAATCCAGCGATCGAGCCGCCCATGCGAGCGCCTCCGACGCCGGCATGAACGGAGGCTGGACGAGGATGAAGACCCTCAGGTGAATATCGTTCGCGCGCAGGCGATCGGCCGCGGCGGCAAACTGTGCGGAGGTCATCCGCTTATTCAACTTCTCGAGGATCTGCGGATGAATGGTTTCCAGACCCATCGCCACTTCCAGCCGGGAGCCGAGCCGGTCGCGAAAGCGGAGGCAGTCCTCGCCCACCAGCGCGGGATGGCATTCCACGATCACGCGTTCGAATCCAGACACAAGGCCGGCGATCGCCGCGTGATCCTCCAGCGGGACCGCCTTCCGGTCGAAGAAGCTGCCGCTGTTATAGAGCTTGATTTGCCGGGCAGGCGAGAGCCGGCTCAATGCGTATTCGATTTGCGCAGGAATCGATCCCGGCGGTGTATCGCCAGGAAGCGTGTTGCGCCACAGGTCGCACATCAGGCAGCGCCAGGGGCACTCGCGATTGGCCAGGAAAATCGTCGCGACGGCTACGACCTCGCCCGATGCGCTGCATTCCTCTTCCACCAGAAACGCCGATGGCCGCAGCGGGTCGAGTTTGTTTCGCCGCGGCCGCTGCGCCAGAATCCAGGTATCGCGCTCGGCGGCAAGCTCGGGGTAGTGCATGGAGAAGTCCGTCAATGATAGAGCGCCAGGAATTGCTCGCGATACTCCTCCTCGCGCCCGGGGAGCCTTTCGCGCAACGCACTCTGCGGCAACGCTCCATGCTGAAAACGCCGCTTCGGGAAAACCGGCATTTCGAAGCCAGTCAGCGCCTTCACGCCGCAGCTGACGATCTCTCCCTTCAGCTCATAGAGCCGCTCGACGCTGTACTTCGTCAAGTCGATAAACGGAATCGCTTCCGCGACGGCGATTACGTCGGGCCGTGTGTAGGGGCTAAAGCCGTCGAAGCCCAGGTGATGGGCCGTCGCATACGTGCGCACGTAGGACCGGCTCAATCCGCCGCTGTAGGTCAGCGAGTGTTTGATGCGACCCACGCCCCAGCCTTCCTGGTAGAGCATCGGGTTGTGAATGACGCTGCGGATGGTCAGCTCAGGATTCTCCTCGATCGGATAATCCTTAAGATTCTCGTCGCCGCCGTCGCCATCGATCAGATAACGCCATTCCGGATAGCGCGCGCGAATGCCACGCCCCAGCGCCAAAGCCATGGTTGCCGATTCCACGTCGAGCGGCTTGTAATCCTCCACGATGCGGATCGTCTCCTGCACGTCGAGAGCGGAAGGATCGGCTTCGATGGGTTCAAGAAACAGCGAGAGATTCAGCTTCTCGAGGAAGGATTGAGCCTGCCGGAGGTCGGGGCCGTCTCCCAGATCCAGGACGAAGGCCTTCAGCCGGCTCGCGCTCATGCCAAGCTGGCGCATGACGTGGTAGGTCACGAGGAAGACGCTGCCGCTGTCGATCCCGCCGGAGAACGAAACGCCAATGGGCTCGTGCGGCGGAAGGCTCCTGAGCCAGAGTGCAATTTCTTCGGCGAGCGCTGCGATGTAGGTCTTGCCGATGACGTCGAGATCCGGGGGCAACGTCCCCATCGGAGGAGTAAAGAATCTTGTGTAGACCGGATCGGGATCGGGGCAGCCGATCAGCTGCAGATCGACGAGATAGTGCGCCGGGACCATGCGGGAGTAGCTGGGATGAAACTGTCCATCCAGCCCCTCTGAATGGAGCCATGCGTGAATCGTGTCGATGCGCGACGCGACAATCAGGGCCGGGCCTTCCTGGCGCTTGGCCAGAAAGTAGCGCATGGGCCGGTCCAGCGACCGCGCCATGCGCACCGTCTTGCCGGATTTGGCGAGCAATGCGAAGGAACCCCGAATCTGACGAACGGCTTCGGCGGATTCGCCCAGCAGTAGTTCGCGCGCCTGCTCGACGCTCATATTGTGCAGCTGATTCGACGCGGGGTCGATCAGGTCGACAACGCGCTCAATGTACTGGTCCATCGCATTCCTCGCTGTGCTGTGCTTTAGTGTATCGGGCGGAGCGGACACAAATCATTTGACGGTCGCCGGGTTCAGGTCCGGCTCGTGTGCGGTTTTCTCCGCATCGGGTTGCAGGAAGAAGCTCAGAACGACGGCAGCGAACGCCACACAGGCAAGGTACACGATGAATCGCGGCTGATAGCCGCCGGCGCGGTCGTACAGATGCCCGATCCACAGAGGTCCGGTGGCGCCGCCGATGGCGTAGGCGGTCCAGTTGAGCCCGTACAACACTGAGAAATGCCTGCGGCCGAAGTAACGCGCGAGTAGGTAGGGCCCGACATCGGCTTCGCTGCCCAAGCCGACGCCCAGAATTGCCGCGCCCAGCAAAGCGATCGGCGCCGAGCCGGCAAAGGCAAGAATGAGGGTGCCCACAGCGGCAAGGACGAGGACGAACGTCTGGATGCGCTGCGGCGAGACGCGGTCGATCGCGAAGCCGATGCAGAGCCTGCCGATAATTCCCGCCGCTCCGCGCACGGAGAGAGCCACGGCAGCGGTGGACGCAACCACACCGTGTTGCGTGAGGATGGCGGCCAGATTGGTGACCAGACCATTTTCGCTGAACGCGGAAAAGATCGTGATGAACGCGAGGATCCAGTAGGCCGCAGTGCGCAGCGCGGCCGCGACGGTCATCCCTGCGGTCCGATTGTCGGCGCGGACGATCACCGCTTCCGGCCGGTTGCGCACCAGCATCGCGGTCAGAGGGAAGCCGAGAAGGGCAATGCCGCCCAACATGAGAAAGGCATCGCGCCATCCGTGATGCGCGATCATCCACTGGGTGAGCGGCGGTATCACGACCGAGCCGACTCCGCTGCCAGTGAGCAGCAGCGCCAGAGCGAACCCTCGATTCTTCGAGAACCAGGTCAGCACGGTGCGCGTATACGCGAACTGCGCAGTTCCGTTCGCCACCAGTCCAAGCACGAAGAAAGTGAAAAAGAACTGCCCGATGTGCGGAGTGAGCCGGCTGAGGGAAGCCAGCGCAAGAGCGAAACCCACGATGGCCGGCAGGATGATGCGGCGAGGCGGGAAGCGGTCGAGCAGGAAGCCGATGGCGGGCGAGACGAGGGCTACGGTGATGGCAGCCAGCGCAAAAGCCCCGCCCATCGCTTCCCGCTTCCAACCGAACGCGGCATGCAGGGGATCGAGAAACAAGCTGAACGTGTATGGAATGATGGGAGCAAAGCTGACCATGACGCCGGTGAAGGCGCCGGCGAGAACGCCCCACCCGGCGTAATGAATTGAGCCTTCTTCAGTCAGCTGAGGAGATCGCGTGTTCATCCGCGATCGAGCCGTCGAGCCATCGTCGCGAGAAGTTTCGGGCGCACCGCTGGGTTCGTCCATGGACAGTCAGCGATGCAGATGCCGCAGGACGCGGCTTCCGCAAAGTAGGGAATGCACTTGTCGAAATCCACGTACCAGCGTTCGACGCCACGCACCATCTGCTTCCCGGGCGTGATGGCGCCGGGCGGGCAGGCACGCGTGCAGATTTGACACGTCGCGCAGAAATCGTCGGCGCCAAAACGCCGGGTCGCAGTCGCAAGGAGCGGCATGTCCGTCGTAACGCCCGCGAGACGAACTCCCGAACCGAAGCGCGGGCTGATCAGCGAGCCATGCTTGCCCAGTTCTCCGAGTCCGGCGGCGATCGCCGGAGGAATCAGCAGGAGCGCGCTGGCGGTCGGGCCGGGATACGGATCGGCATCAAACCCCTGCGATCGAATCCAGTTGGCGAGGGCATATGAGGCCCTCGTGCCTTTGGCGTACTGGTCGCCCACATCGCAAACCCCCACGCCGTTGCTCTCGTCCGATGGGACCTCACGGAGACGTTCATAGTTGTGCGCCAGCGCGAGGACAATCACCCGCGGATGCGTGATCGCGTAGCCCTCGAAGACATACAGGGGATCCATCGACGTAATCCCGACATCGTCCGCTTCGTGGGACAGCGCGAAACTCTTCACCTCTTCGGTCAGATCCCGAGCCGGGGATCCATTGCGCGTATCGGCGACCGGGTTGAGTTCCGGAAACGAATAGGCTGCCTGAAACGCCTCTGTCGAGCCCGGACATTTCCGGGAATTCTGGCGCGCCACGATCTGCAGCGAACCCCATGGATGCTGATCCGGCGGATGCCAGAAAAAGGGCGAAGGCCTGCGTGGCGAGGTTTCACCGACCCCGTTGATGGGATTTCCGGAGACGCGTAGCAGCGCAACCGTTTCCGGCCTGGGCTTCCAGGTCCCTCGTCTGGGACGCCGCGGGTTTTGCGGTTCGGACATTTACAGGCTCACGAAGAGGATCGGCTCCGTCATGCGGGCATAGCAGAGCAACAAGTTTTCCTGGGGATCATGCCGCAACCCGGATTGTGCCGGATGATTCGGTATCTGCATAACCTCCTAAGAGAGGGTGTTTATCTGCATCTTTCGATGGGGGAAGCCGCGGAGTGCGACGGTGGCCGCGCCCCGCGAACATCCATCGAACGATGGAGACACCGTACCATCTCCGGACCGAAGACAGCAGCGCTCTGCTTCTTATAGTGTTGGGCCGCACAAACCCCAGGCAGCTTTCACGCTTTTGGAAGTCTGCGCAGTTCCGCGGCCGCCGAGCAATCAGCGGCAAATTTCTTCGTGAGGTCACGCCCGATGAGCTATCGCTTCCGGGCACGGGCTCTGTCCGTGCTCATTGCCGCCACGTTGCTTGCAGCCAGCGGCTTCGCTCAGGTTCCCGTGGGCAGCATCAACGGCATCGTCACCGATCCAAAGGACGCAATTGTCATAGGAGGTCATGTAACAGCCGTGAGCGCGGCCCAGGGCGTTTCGCGCGATACAGTCACGAACGGCAATGGTCTTTACGCATTGTCCGATCTACCCCCAGGAAACTACGATCTGCGCATCGAGCAGGCGGGATTCGCCGTGAGCGAATTCAAGGGGGTCGTGCTGGAAGCGGGCCTGAGCAGGACCATCGACGCCAGGTTAGCGATCGCCCATGCCGGGGCTACGGTGGAAGTGAGTGCAGCATCCGCGGCGACCGTCGATGTGACGCAATCGATGATCCAGGGCCAGATCACCTCGCAGACGATTCAGAACATTCCACTGAATGGCAGAAACTTCTTGGAACTGGCGTATCTTGTACCGGGGAATCGCCCGGCTCCCACCTTCGATCCCACCAAGACGAACACGCTGGAGGTAAGCTCCGCCGGCGGGTTTGGCCGTGGCGGAAACATTACAGTGGATGGCGGCGATAACAACGACGAGGTGGTCGGGGGCACGCTGTCGAATTTCCCCGAAGATTCGATTCAGGAATTCCAGATTGCCACCAGCCGCTTCACCTCGGAAGTAGGACGCTCCGGCAACAGCATCATCAATATCGTCACAAAGTCCGGCACGAACACCTTGCACGGCTCTGCGTTTCTGTTTGAGCGCAACCGCAATCTCCAGGCTCTGCCTGCGACCTTCGATCGCGATCTGCCCACGCCGCGGTTCGATCGCGAACAGCTGGGCGGCTCCGTGGGCGGACCCGTTAAAAATGACAAGGCGTGGTGGTTTTCGTCGTTCGAATTTCGCGATCAGAATGCGGCCCTCCAAACCGGCGCGCGCGATTTTACGACCGATACCATCCTGAACGCTTCCGCGCCGGCGCCGCTGCGGGATGCCTTGCTGTCGAACCGCATCGACGTGCAACTGAGCCCGCACAACAGCCTCATGGGCCGCTACTCCTTCAATCGCTCTACCGACACGGCGGAAGCGACGCCCTCGCAGACCACCCCAGCCTTCACCGCGTCCGAACGCCAAAATTCGCTCAACCGCTTCAATTCCGCCATTCTTGGCCTCACCACCGTTCTGGGCCCGACCCGGGTGAACAACCTGACGCTGCACTACGATAACTTCTACAACGACATTCCTCCCTTCGCCGACGACACTCCACGACCGATCCGGGTTTGAAACTCACTAATGAACTGATCTTTCCGGATCTGGCTGACGGCGCGAACTTCAATCTTCCGCAGGCCACGCATCTCAATCGCTTCCAGGTGCGGGACGGCTTCGCCTGGACTCTCGGCAAGCACACGCTGCATCTCGGCGGAGAATTTCAGCACTACACCGCCAACGGGATGATCAACGTCTTCGGGACCGGCACGGTGATTCTAACCTCGGACTTCGGGTTCGCCGACCTGAATGGCGATGGACAGGTCAACGACCTCGACATCCCGATTGCCGTGGCGCTCAAGAGCAGCGCGCCGATCACGCCGGTGCCGATTCCGACAGTATTCGACAGCTACGTGGCCGGATACGTTCAGGACGACTGGCGCGTTGAGCCACGACTCACGTTGAACCTCGGGCTCCGCTGGGAATACGATTCGAACCTGACCGGCAACTCCAGCGCTCACGATCCGTGCCCCAATCTCACACGGCAACCCACCCAACCCTGCACCTGGATGGCAAACGTGATCGACCTGAAGAAGATTCCCAACAAAAAGGACTTCGGCCCGCGCGTCGGCTTTGTCTTCGATCCCTTCGGCCGTGGCAAGACCGTGGTGCGCGGTGGCTACGGCATCTATTACGACCGCATCATTCTCGAATCCGGGGCGGAGGAACTGGTTCAAAACGATCGCGCGCTGACGGTATCGGAGTATGCGGGCTCGTCGTGCACGTCGCCCTATGTTCCGGGACCGCCGAGCCTCGATGCGTGTTTTGCGCCGATGGCGAGCTTCGCGCCTGGCAGCCCGACGCTGGCCAGCCCCTTCAGCGGACCGAACCAGACCGGCGGTGTCGGCATTCTCGCCATGGGCCCGGATGCGCACCACCCGCTGTTCCAGCAGTTCTCGGCCGGCCTGCAGCAGCAGTTCGCGAGCGACTGGCTCCTCTCAGCCGACGGTCTGCACGTCTTCGCGACCCGGCAGCTGATCGGGCACCTCGTCCGCAGCACGGATTCCAGTTCCCCCGATATTGCATGCCCCGGCGACAACATTCCCTGCACCATCACGGACCCGCTGACGGGCATCTCCGACAACATCACGCTCCTGCAGTCCCAGGCGAAGTCCTGGTACGACGGCCTCATAGTCAGCCTGGCGCATCGGCCCGCGAAGCTTGGGCGCATCGGCTACCAGTACAACGTCAGCTATACCCTTTCCAAGACCTTCGACTACTCCGACGACGACCAGCTCACCAACAGCAATGCCGACGAGCAAGTGGACCTGGTGGAGGGGATCAACGACCTGAGACTGGAAAAGGGCTATGCCGTGACCGACGAGCGTCACCGGCTGACGGTTTACGGCAACGCGGCGCTGCCGTGGGGCTTTTCTCTGGCTCCGCTCTATACCTTTGGATCGGGAGTCGCCGCGGACACGTTCCTTCCTGGAACAGCCATCAATGGAGCCAGCGGCGCGCGTCTGCCGCTGCTCCCTCGCAACGCGCTCGCCCGCGAGGTGAAGAACAGCAATCAGCTCAACGCCATCATCAATCGCTGGAATGCTCTGCCCGCCTGTCCGGCGGCTTTCCCCTGCCTCGCAGGAGGCACGCTCCAGAATGTGCCCTCGGGGATCGACTTCGCCAGCCCCTTCAGCTCGCTCGACCTGCGCCTGAAGAAAGACATTCGCCTGGGCGAGGGCGCGACGCTTAGCCTTATGGGCGAAGGCTTCAACATGTTCAACGAAACCAATATTCGCGGGGCGACCAACACGAACTACTCCGGGCGCAACATTTCCATCGGCCCGTACCAGCCGGCGCAGAACGGTCAGCCCGCGCAGGCCGTCCAGGCGAATTTCTACTCACCGGTGAGTACGGCCGGGGGATTCTTCGGCTCCGGTGGCCCACGAGCTTTCCAGTTTGCCACGCGCATCGAGTTTTGAGCGGAAAACCCAGCGTGTTGCCCGAATATGAGAAGCTGTCGCACATGGGTGCAAAGCATGGCTTGCCAGCCTCGACGAATCTGCCGGTCGTCGAGGAAGGCCAGGCCAACGCCGAGGTTTCGCTGCTGTACGATCAGTTCCGCTCTCGATTTGGCCGGCAGGATATCCCCGGCATCCTGAAGTGTTTTGCGACCCATCCGCCGCTGCTGCAGCACATGATGGGCATCGCAGAAGCACTGCTCTTCGCCGATGGCCACCTGACGCGCCAGCACAAAGAAATGATTGCTACCTTTGTCTCCGTGCAGAACAATTGCCCGTACTGCGCTGACAGTCATGGTTACCGTCTACGCGTGCAGGGCGGCTCCCTGGAGGCGCTGTGCGCGATTCAGGAGAATGATCTACGCTCGCCTGCACTGACCACGGCGGAACAGGCGCTGCTGCGGCTCGTGGAGAAAGTCAACCGAAGCTCGCATGAAGTCGCGCGGGGGGATGTGGAGCTGCTTACCGAAAACGGCTGGAGAGAACCGCAGATCGCCGAGGCAGTCCACGTGGCCGCGCTCTTCGCTGCGTTCAACCGCATTGCCAACGGGTTCGGACTTCCATCCCAGGGTCTGCTTGCCTTGTTCGAAACCGACGGCGATGGGGTCCGGGCCGGCCGGGGGAAGTGAGCATCTCCGGGCAATTGGACTCATTTCAACGCAACGTCCTGACCCGGATTGGAGCAGGAATGACAGCCAGCCTCGTTGAACTGCGGGCTGCTTGCATCCGGCGTGATTTCAATAGCAGCCCATGACCCCACATTTGCGGGTGTGATCGAAGGTTGCTCTGGATCCTGGAGGTCCCGCTTGCGACAGGGTGAGGAATCTTATCCTGATTGCTGTCCGGGTGTTGTTTGGATTTAGCCAGCGGGCGCTCACGACTTTTGAGCTAACAGTCGTGGGCAAGAGTCCGAAACCGCGTCACGATTTTCTGTTTAGCCGTGACTTGTCACCCGCGTCACCCCATCCAGTCGAGGAGCCAGCGCCAGGTTGACTCCTGGGTCGGCTGGCTGGGTGGTGGCGGTAACGCGGCTGTCGGATGTCGCACAGGCTTGCCGCGATGCGCGAGTGCGAGCTGCCGAAACATGTGCCCCTGTTCTTTCACGCGACCATCGTTGGTCAGTAGTCCAAGACTGTATTCCACCGAATTGAAGGCGAACCGGCGGTCTACATCGTGACTGTCCCAATAGGTGAACCAGGCGACTCCTTCATCGATTGCCGCCGAAACGGCTCGTTCGAGCCATTCCGCTTGCTGCTTTTCTGTGAGCGTCTCGAGGCAGGTGTTGAACTCGCCTGCCCAGACAGGCTTCTGCTGCGAACCGGCCCAGGAGCGGATCAGAGCCGCCATTCCCGCCAAAAGCCTGACGCTTGGCGGATCCATGGGGCCACCGTACTTCAGGGCACCGGTCCACCAGGGGTAGCAGTGCATCACCGCCATTTGTTGATCGGCAACGAGGGCCTGTGGAGAAAAAGTGGTGCGTTCAAACCAGGGATGATGATCGACACCATTCACGTTCAGGCGTCCGGGCATGACCGAGTCCGTCAGGGAGAAGATCCTGCTCATCCATGCATCGCCTACGTGTGTCGGGGCGCTCCAGCAGGTATTGATCTCGTTCCCAAGGTCGAAACCGATCACATTGTCATGACTCACCATGACCCGTGCCAGCTCGCGAATGAACAACTCCTGGGCTGCCCACATCCCGCTGTCAGTGAAGAAGGCTTCTCCCGGCCGATTGAATGGCGGCAGAAAGTACCAGCCACTCAGCTGTCCGGTAAAGACCGTGATGAGCGCGTCGAGCTGGCGCTCGGCCATGAACGTCAGCAACTGGTCCAGCCGCTGAAGGTGAAGCGGGCTGACCCATGCTGGGTTCGGTTGGAAGTACGGCCAGATCAGAAGAATGCGCAAGTGATCGGCCGCGAGCGAGGCGATCGCATCGAGGTCGCGCCGGATCGAATCGGGGTCCCAGTCGTTCCAGCAGAACCACCAATGATGGGAAGGAGTGTAGTTCACCCCGAAGCGATGGAGCTCGATGTCCAACCTGGGAGGCGCAGGTGGTGAGTCGGCAGCGAGTCCTTGCGGCAAGAAGCGGCGATTGAACGGTGAGGAGATGGCCAGTGCGGCGCTCCCATGGAGGAACTGACGTCTGTTCACGGGCGACATAGAGGGGCCGCCAAGAAGAATAGCGGGTTGGCCGGGAGGATGGCGAGTGTCAGGAGGCGCTCATTTGCGAATCAGAGAACCACGACAAGAGACGAGGCAGTCAGATAGAGAATGTCTGCGGTCGAGCAGGGAATCCGCTGCCCTTCTTTGAGCGATTCGGCTTCGGTGGCGCTTCCCGACTGCAGCGGTCACCACCGGCGTGACATGCTCCCTCGATCGTCTGCAGGCAAAGAGGAGAAACCCTTCGCAGCCAGCGCCTCAATTCGCAGGCTGCGGGCTGCTCATCGCACGCCATCCAGGCGTGCAGTAGTGCGACAGCCAGGGGCAGGGCGGCGGAGTGGCCAGCTTCGAGGCGAAGCATCTGACGGTAGACTTCGTCCTTCAGCCGGTCGGTCGTCCTCACGGAAACGCGTGCCATCGCTGTCCTTGCGCATGCAGCTACGAGCGCGCGTCACTGCTGCGCAGGCCCATCGCTTTGAAAATGGAGATCGCCGGGCACCAGTTCGTGAAGCCCGACTGGATGAGGTTCAATCCGACGAAAGCAGTGAGCCATAGCCAATACGCTGAGACCCAGTGCGCCAGGGCGAGGGAAACCAGCACGATAACTCCGGCAAGAAGGCGAACCGCACACTCAACCGTCATGATGCAACCTCCTGTTGCTCCTGAGGAGCGGGCATTGCAGAATGCGACTCGCGGGCGTTGAGCATGTAGTAGAGAACCGGAACCGCGGGCCAGGAAAGGAAGGTGGAGGCCACGCCGCCCGCGATCAGCGAGAGGCCGAGGCCCTGAAAGATCGGATCGGCGAGAATGACACTCGCGCCGACGATGACGCCGGCAGCGGTGAGCAGAACCGGACGCAGGCGAATGGCGCCAGCGTCGATCACGGCTTCGGCCAATGGCATGCCTTCGCGCCGGCGCAGCTCGATAAAGTCGACGACGATGATCGAGTTCCGCACGATGATGCCCGCACCCGCGATGAAGCCGATCATCGACGTCGCGGTGAAGAACGCGCCGAGCATGGCGTGCGCCGGCAGAATGCCGATCAGCGTCAGGGGGATCGGAATCATGATGGCCAGCGGCACGGTGAAGGATTTGAACCAGCCGACGACCAGCACATAAATAAGGATGAGCACCGCCGCAAACGCCAGCCCCAGGTCGCGGAAGACCTCGATGGTGATTTGCCACTCGCCGTCCCACTTCATTGAGAAGCGATCCGTCGACTCCGGCTGGACCGAGTTGTACCGAACCAGTGAGTAGCCATCGGGCAGCTTCAGCCGGTCGAGGGCGCGATTCATCTTCAGGATCGCGTACACGGGGCTCTCCTCCGCACCGGCGAGATCGCCGGTGACATAGACCACGCGTTTCAGGTTCTTGTGGTAGATGTCCGGCTGGAGCGTGGTGTGTTCGACATCGACCAGTTCGCGCAGCGAAACCATGGCGCCGTCAGATCCGCGCAGACGGATGTTTTCCAGTCCCTCTTCCGACGACCGCTCGGGCCGATTGAATTCCACTACCGTGGGCACCGGCTCTCGAGATTCCGGCACGTGCAGCAGACCTGCCTGCACTCCGGACGTCGCCAATGCCAGCGTCTGCGCCACTTGCACCACCGGAATTCCGTGCAGAGCGGCTTTCGCCTGGTCCACGTGCATCACCAGTTGCTGCTGCGCATCCTGCATATACCAGTCGGTGTCCACCACGCCCGGTGTCTGCTCAAAAACCTGCTTCACCTCACGGGCTACGTGCGTCTGGCCGTCCAAACTCGGCCCGTAGACCTCGGCAACCAGCGTCTGGAGAACCGGAGGCCCGGGCGGAACCTCCGATACCTGGATGCGAGCGCCGTAGGCATCGGCGATGCGGTCCAGTTCGGGGCGCAGCCGCCGCGCGATGGCGTGGCTCTGTGTGGTGCGCTGTTCGGCCGGCAGCAGATTCACCTGGAGGTCCGCCTGGTTAGGCTGGCGGCGCAGGTAGTAATGGCGGACCAAGCCGTTAAAGTTGGAAGGCCCCGATGTGCCCGCGTAGATCTGATAGTTCTCCACCTCAGGCTGGCGGCTCAGGTACGTGCCGAGGGTCTGCGCCACGCGCGTCGTCTGTTCGAGGGGTGTGCCAGCGGGCATGTTGACGATGACCTGGAACTCGCTCTTGTTGTCGAAGGGCAGCATCTTCACCAGCCCACTCGCCATCTCAACCTGCCAGCTCTGCGGCCCATTTTTCTTCGCCGCCAGCAATTGCGCCCGCGTCACTTTGGGATCTGCATCCGTGATCGCAAACAGCACCACCGGCCCCACGAGCAGCGCGACCGTCTCCGTATGCTGCGGGTCGACCGCCTCCAGCCGCGCCCTCATCGGAAGCTCAAGATCAATCCGGTCGCCAGTCTTCCACTGCCGCTGCACTCGGGCGAAGCTCCCAGTCTGTGCCGCCTCATTTTTGCCGTTGACCGATACTGATGCTCCTGAGGCCCACGCCGGAATCCGTAGATTGAAGGCAAACTCCGCCGGCTTCGACGCTTTCACTTCAAACTGCACATGCGCATC
>PKVY01000021.1 GCA_003131625.1 Acidobacterium sp.
GTGGATGGAATGCTCGTTCGCGGCCAGCAGGGCGTCGACGTGGGCGACCGGCTGCGTGTGACACTTGTGCGAACTGACCCAGTGCAGGGGTATATCGATTTCGCCCGCGCGTAAGCTGATCATGGGAATCGAACCCCAGTCCGCTTATGCGCTCCAGTCTTGCCACATTTCTCGACGACTACCGCCGTTACGGCGACGCCGCGGCCATCGTTGTGTATCGCGGCAACCGCCGTTCGATTTCGACGTGGAGTGAAATTGCGGACCTCGCCGATCGCTTTGCCGCAGAGCTGGTACGCCGCGAAATTGCCATGGGGGACCGCGTGGTCCTCTGGGGTCAGAACGGTCTCGAGTGGATGGGGGCGTTCTTCGGCTGCGTGCAGCGCGGCGTGATTGCCGTCCCTCTCGATCCCGCCGGAGCGCTCGATTTCGCAACCCGCGTGATCGCCGATACCAGGCCCTGCCTGGTTGTTGGCGATGGGGCGCTGCTGCAGGGACTGGCTGGCGATTCGCCCCGACTGAGCTTCGAAGATTATGCCGATCAGCTGGCCCGGGCGCCATCGTCCAGTCTGCGAGAGCCCAGCCTCACCCTCGATACACCCTTTCAGATCCTGTTCACTTCCGGCACGACCGCCGAACCCAAGGGGATCGTCCACACTCACCGCAACGTGCTCGCGAGCCTCGATCCTATCGAGCAGGAGATGAAAAAGTATCTGAAGTACGAGCGCATCTTTCACCCGCTGCATTTTCTGCACACGCTGCCGCTCAGCCACGTCTTCGGCCAGTTCATGGCCTTGTGGATTCCGCCGCTCCTCGGCGCCGAGGTGCACTATGAATCGCGCCTGCAGGCGCAGCGCCTCATCGAGACCATCCATCGCGAAAGAATTGCCGTCGTCTCCTGCGTGCCGCGCGTGCTGGATTTGCTGCGCTCGCATCTTCTGGCGGTCGATCCGGAGCTCGCGGAGGAAGTAGAAAAGACAGCCGGGCAGAAACTCTGGCGGCGCTGGTGGCGCTTCCGAGGAATGCATCGCCTCTTCGGTTTGAGATTCTGGGCGTTCGTCTGCGGCGGAGCCTCGTTATCGCCCGAGCTGGAAGGCTTCTGGACCACCATGGCATTTCTGCTCGTTCAGGGCTACGGCATGACGGAAACCTCCGCGATCATCACCCTGAATCACCCCTTCAATCCCGGCCAGGGGACGATCGGCAAGGTTTTGCCCGGACGCGAAGTGCGGATCACCGACGAGGGCGAGATCCTGGTGCGCGGCGATGTGGTGTCTCAGGCCTCATGGCAGCATGGCGCACTCCAACAGAACCAATCCGAGTGGCTCGCAACCGGCGATCTGGCCCAACGCGACGACGAGGGTCAGCTTCATTTCGTCGGGCGCAAGAGCCAGGTCATCGTTACCCCTTCCGGGCTCAATGTTCATCCCGAAGATGTGGAGGCGGCGCTGAACGCGCAGCCCGGCGTCCAGGCCTCCGCGGTCGTTCCACTGCTGACCACGGCGGGAACCGAGCCGGTAGCCGTGCTGCTCTTTCGCGGATCGCAGGAGCAGGCGCATCAGGCCGTTGTTGCCGCCAATAGCCAGCTTGCGGAGTACCAGCAGATTCACCAGTGGCGCCTCTGGCCGGATCTCGATCTCCCGCGCACCTCCACGGGCAAGGTGCGCCGACCCAAAGTGACGGAGTGGGTGAACGCGCAGCGCGCCGAGGCCGGCGAAGGTGCCGCGGCTGATCCGCTGCTGGCGATGATTCTCTCCATCAGCCACGCCAGCGCCGGAACCACCGGCGACGATGCGCGGCTCTCGGAAGACCTGGGCCTCGACAGCCTGGGGCGCGTGCAGTTGCAGTCGGAGTTGGAGCAAAAGCTGGGGCTCACCCTCGACGACGTAGCGCTGGAGCGTGTGGTCACGCTGGGTGATTTGCGCCGCGAGCTGGGTCTCTGCAGCACGGAGACGGTTTCTCCCGCATCGGCGCCGGAGTCATCCGCTGGCCCCGCCACTCCCGTGTCCGCCAGGCCCGCTGAGGCGCGGGATGAGCCGCGCAGACCGGGCGAAGAGGACATCTATCCCCACTGGCCGTGGTCATGGCCGGTGAGGATGCTGCGCATCGCGTATCTCGAGCTGGTCTCGCAGCCGTTTGTGTGGTTCTTTGGCAAACCGCGCGTCGAGTGGCCCCCGCATCTGCAGCCGGAAGGTCCCGTGCTGATCATCGCCAATCACGTCACGGCCTACGACCTGGCGCTGATCCTCTACGGCTTGCCCGGGCCGATGCGCCGCCGCGCTGCCGCTGCGATGGCCGGCAACATGCTCCGGGATTTTCTCCACATGCGCAACGTCGGACCGCAGGGTCGCGCGGTCACGCCGTTCCTCGATGTCCTGGGTCCGGCGGCATGGCTGCTCATTACCGCGCTGTACAACGTTTTCCCGCTGCCCCGCAGCGCCGGTTTTCGCCGCTCGTTTCAGCACGCCGGGGAGGCGCTGGACCGAGGCTACAACGTGGTAGTTTTCCCCGAGGGATTTCGCACCGAGACGGGCCTGCAACCCTTCCGTCCGGGCATCGGCCTGCTGGTGCGCGAATCTGCCACGCCCGTGGTTCCCGTTGCGTTAGTCGGTCTAAGCGAGCTCAAGCAGCGCGGACACGGATGGTTCCGTTCCGGAAAACTGACCGTCCGCGTCGGTGAACCGATCCCGTTCGATCCGAACGATTCGCCGGAGCAGATCACAGGGCGGCTCTATGAGACGCTGAAAAGCATGCTGGAAAAGGGTTGATCCGTCGACCCTAAACCCGAAAGAATCCGGCGCTCGCGCAGGCACAGAAATACCGCGACGTCCGGCTGGTCCGGTCGGTTCTGGCAAATGAATTTCAGTTCGGCTTAGTAGCGTCCGCGTCCGCCGCCGCCGCCGCCGGCGCCGCGGTTCGCGCCGCCCTTTTGCGCCTGATAGCAATCGCGGCAGTACACCGGCCGGTCGCCGCGCGGCTCAAACGGCACCGTCGTCTGCTGGCCGCATCCGGAACAAACCACCGCTGTGCCTCTCGACTCAGCTCGCTGGTATCCGCCGCCGCCGCCACCGCCCCCCTGCTCGTTCTTCTTCGCCTGACGGCACGGTTTGCAGCGCTTGGGCGCGGAATACCCGCGCTCCTGGAAGAACGCCTGGTCTTCGCTTGTAAAGGTGAATTCCTGCCCGCAGTCGCTACAAGTGAGTTGCTGATCGCCAGCCATGGTGAGTCCTCATTTCCCCTCTACGTCATCATCCTCTATTTCCGGGGTTTCCGTAAACCGCCAGCGGAAATCTTTCTTTTGACGGTTCCGGGGCGCTTTTCGACGCAAAGCCCGCCCCAAAACATCCGGTTCCTCGTGGCCTTCCCGAACCGGTATGATTTCCCTTCCGGAGTGACTCTGTCTTTATGGCCTTCCCTTTCAAGGGCGTAGACTTCATCGGATTCGACAACCTGCTCAGCGACGACGAGCGCCTGGCTCGCGACACCGCGCGCCAGTTCATCGAAGACAACCTCGTTCCCATCATCGAGGAGTGCAACCGCGAGGGGCGTTTCCCCCGTGAATTAGTTCCGCAGATGGGACAACTTGGCTTCTTCGGCGCCAACCTGCAGGGCTACGGCTGCGCCGGCATGTCGAACGTCGAATATGGACTCGTCATGCAGGAATTCGAGCGCGGCGATTCCGGCGTGCGCAGCTTCGTCAGCGTGCAGTCGGCGCTGGTGATGTATCCCATCTTCACCTTCGGCTCCGACGAGCAGAAGGACTTCTGGCTCCCGAAGCTGGCCACCGGCGAAAAGCTCGGCTGCTTCGGGCTGACCGAGCCCGATTATGGGTCGAATCCGGGAGGCATGCGCACCCGCGCCGACCGCAAAGGCGACGAGTACGTCCTGAACGGCGAAAAAATGTGGATCACCTCCGGCAGCATCAGCGATGTCGCCGTGATCTGGGCGAAGACATACGGCGACGGCGGTGAAGACGGCCGCGTCCGCGGCTTCCTCGTCGAATCCGGCCGCCCCGGCTTCAGCTCCTGGGATGTGCATGGCAAATGGTCGCTCCGCGCTTCCGTCACGTCGGGCCTGTCGCTGCAGGATGTCCGCGTCCCCGCATCGAATGTGCTGCCGAAGTCCGACGGCCTGAGATCCCCGCTCATGTGCCTGAACCAGGCCCGCTATGGCATTGCCTGGGGCGGCATCGGCGCGGCCATGTCCTGCTACGACACGGCCCGTCAGTATTCCCTCGTGCGCAAGCAGTTTCGCGATCAGCCCATCGCCAGCCATCAGCTGGTCCAGGAAAAGCTGGCCTGGATGATTACCGAAATCACCAAGGGGCAGTTGCTGGTCCTGCAGGTGGGCCGGCTTAAAGATCAGGGCAAAGTCGGCCACGAACATATTTCCATGGCCAAACGCAACAATGTGTGGATGGCGCTCGAATGCGCGCGCCTGGCCCGCGACGTGCTGGGCGCCAGCGGCATCACCGACGACTATCCCGTGATGCGCCACATGATGAACCTCGAATCCGTAAAGACGTATGAGGGAACGCACGACATCCACACCCTCATCCTCGGCCACAGCGTCACGGGAATCGCAGCTTACTGATTCCTCGCGAGCGCAACCCCCTGGCCCAGGCCGCGTCTAATGGAGAAGCGCTCCCCGAAATCCTGAGGGCCGCACATCCGCATGCTCTTCCCCAAGCTTCAGCGGCTTCCCGAACTCGATGCCCTGCGCGGGCTGTTTCTCGTCTGGATGACCCTGACGCATCTGCCTACCCGCTTCAGCGATTTCGTGAACCAGCCCTTCGGTTACATTTCATCCGCTGAGGGCTTCGTTTTTCTTTCGGCTCTGCTCATCGGGCGCCTCTATATCCGCGAACTCACCGAGAACCCTGCCGGCGCGGCGTGGCGCCTGTGGAAGCGCTCCCTGAAGCTCTATGCGTACCACATTTTTCTGCTGGCGTTCGCCTTCACCATCGCCGCCAGCTGGGCCGTTCACCACCATCGCGCCGCTATCACGAATCTGCTGAATTTTTACCTGAACCACCCGGGAACCGCGATCGTCGGGTCCATCTTTCTCATCTATTGCCCGCCGCTGCTCGACATCCTGCCGATGTACGTAATGTTTCTCTTCCTCACGCCGCTCTTCCTCTCCGCGGCGGTGCGGGTGGGATGGCGAATCGTCCTCGCCGCCAGCACCCTCATCTGGCTCCTGGCCCAGTTCGGGCTGCGCGACATCGTCCACAACTGGGTCGTTCACTTCACGCACCTGCAAATTCCCCTCCAGGAAACCGGCGCGTTCAACCTCTTCGCGTGGCAGATGGTCTGGATCGTCGGCTTGTGGCTGGGCGCTCGCTCCGCGCAGCACGACGTTCCGCTGAAGCTCGTTCCGCGGTGGGGAATCGCCCTCAGCGTCGCCGTCTGTATCGGCTTTGTCGCGGTTCGCCATGGATGGCTTGGCCCACACCTGAATGAGCAGGCTCTCGGCCTGCTGCTCGACAAGTGGCAAGTCGGTCCCCTGCGCGTCCTGAACATCGCGGCGTTTCTGATCGTCTTTTACTGGCTGCGCAAGTACGTCCGCGTGGTGGTCGCGCGCGAGCCGTTCCTCACCCTCGGCAAAGCCTCGCTGCAGGTTTTCTGCGCGCACTTGCTGTTCGTCTTCGGCGGCCTGGCGCTTCTCTACGGCGAGATGGAGCAACTCACCGGCATCACCGCCATCGCCCTGCTGGCGGTGACGTTCATTTCGCTGTTTCTCGTAGCTGCCAACGAAGTGCGAACTCGCCGGGCGAAGAAGAACGCGAAAAAGCCGCCGGCATCGGATATGCCTGCCCCATCGGCTGCGCAAGACCGCGTCGCATCCTCTGGAAACTCGACGTTGCAGGAGCGCGTCGCCCTCGCCGCCGAAGCTGAAGGCGTGCGCTTTCGCTGATCGGACAGCCCGATTACACGGCGACCGTGAAGCTCTCCTCCGTCCGCGTTACCGCGCGGTAGAGCGTGTCGCGCTCCACCGGAACGCGTCCGGCGGCGGTGATGAGTCGCATCAGCTCGTCGCGGCGCATGCCCTGCGGGGTGGTCGCGCCCGCGTCGTGGTAAATCTTCTCTTCAATCACCGTGCCGTCGATGTCGTCGGCGCCGAAGCGCAGCGCGATCTGCGCGATCTTCGCCGTCATCATCTGCCAGTACGCTTTGATGTGCGGGAAATTGTCGAGCAGCAGCCGGCCCACCGCGATCTGGCGAATGTCCGTCAGGCCCGTCGTGCGCGGCAAATGCGCCAGCGGCGTGTTGTCGGGATGAAATGCCAGCGGGATGAAAGTCTGGAAGCCGCCTGTTTCGTCCTGCAGCGCGCGGAGCTTCAGCAGATGATCGACGCGGTCTTCATCGTTCTCGATGTGACCGTAGAGCATGGTCGCGTTCGACTTCAGTCCGATCTGATGCGCCGCGCGCGCTGTCTCCAGCCATTCGTCGCCGTCGATCTTGTGGTCGCAGATAATGTGCCGCACGCGATCCGCGAAAATCTCCGCGCCGCCGCCGGGCAGCGAATCGACTCCGGCTTCCTTCAGCCGCTGCAGCGTCTGCGGGATGGTGAGCTTCGCGCGCTTCGCCAGGAACGCGACCTCGACCATGGTGAACGCCTTGATGTGCACCTGAGGGAAGCGCTCTTTGAGCCCGCTCACCAGATCCAGGAAATATTCGAAAGGCAGATCCGGATGCAGACCGCCGACGATGTGAAACTCCGTGACCGCCTCGCTGTACCCGGAGGCCGCCGTCTCCCACGCCTGGTCCAGCGCCATCGTGTAAGCGCCGTCCGCGCCTTTGCTCCTGCCGAAGGCACACAGCCGGCAGGCGGCCACGCAAACATTGGTGGGGTTGATGTGACGGTTCACGTTGAAGTAGGTCACGTCGCCGTGCATCCGCTCCCGCATGCTGTTGGCGAGCCATCCAACGGCCAGCACATCGCCGGAGCGATAGAGCGCCAGACCGTCGTCGCCGCTCAGCCGCTCGGCCGCCGCGACCTTCTCGGCAATCGGGCGCAGGCGCGGATCGTCGGTCTGAAACGGATGCGGAGTCATTCTATCTTCCATAATAATTCACGTGGTTCATGCACCGGCAGAGAACAGGGAGTTGAATTTTGCGGGTGATACCATGCCTCCAGGCTTTCTGACATCGCGAGCATTCTTCCGGACCCCTGATTGCGGCATCCAAAACCATTGCTGATCTTTCTGCTCTTGTGTTGCGCGCTGCCGATGCTCGGAGCGGCGCAGCAGCAAAAGGCCGCCGCTTTTCCTTCGGTCACCGGATACAGCCTGGACAAGCAAAAAGTCTCGCTGCCCGGCGGCCTCGAAGGCCAGACCGATCTCCTGCTCATCTCGTTCAAGCCGGAACAGGATCCCGACATCGATTCCTGGCTGCCGGCTGCGCAGGCTCTGCAGCACGCCAGTTTTCAGTTCCACTACTACCAGCTGCCCGTGGCCGAGCGCGAAAACTTCGTTTTCCGCTGGTGGGAAGCCTCTTCGATGCGCAGCGATCAGACCGATCCCGAAACCTGGCACTGGATCGTCCCGCTCTGGGTGGATCGCAAAAGTTTTTTCGCCGATCTGCAGATTCCCAATGAAAAGCAGGTCGTGATTCTGCTCGTCGATCGCCAGGGACACATCCTGTGGCGAGCTTCGGGCCCCATGTCTGCCGACTCGCGCGCGAGCCTGATGACCGCTGCCGGCGCGCACTAGAACTCGATCCGCTGTAGCCCTCGGCCTCCCCTCAGCGCTTCTTGCTCGCCAGCAGCTTTTTGCGCGCTGCGATCAGCTTCTTCTTCTCCGAGGGCGCCATCGCCAGTAGCGCTTTCGTTCGCGGCGGCAGCTTTTCGCAGACCAGCTCGCGCGCGTGGCGCAGCAGTTCTTTCAGCTCGGCAGCGGGCAGCGTGTTCCAGCGCTCCACCGCGACCCAGTGCGCGCGAGCCAGATACGGAGCCGGGAAGACGCCTTCCATTTCCACCAGCTCACCGAAGCGCTCCGGCCCGGCAGCGAACGACAACACCGCTCCATGATCCGGCTCGAGGCTGGCCAGTGCGAACATCTTTCCGCCGATGGCCTTATCGGCAACCCAGTAGACGAGGTTGTCGCCCCACTGCATCGTCTCGCAAACATCCGGCAGAGAAAGCAGGAAAGCGCGCAGGCTTTCGGCGTCCATGCGGCCACTCTACGCTACGCCGGGGCCACAGCTTGCCCGCCTCATGACCTTCGTACTGCGCGTCCCTTCGATTTTGCTTGAACCTGCCCCGCAGAACTCCTAACCTAAAAGACAAGGAAGGCTCTGTCCGCCCGGTTTCCACCGGCCCGAACAGAGCTTTTCTTTTTGCCGCGAAAACAGGCCGTGTCGTAGAGCGGTACGGAGGAGGGTAATACCTGATTTACGGTACCCGATCGACCGTGCAGAATGAGCGACTTGCCCCAACCCCCCGGGGGGGAGGGGGGTACCCTGGGTGCTGGGTGCCCGAGGGAGCAGGGTGGCGTATATCACCGGCAACCCGAAAGTTTCGAGGTGGAAACCCCGTGAAAAGACCGTGTCGTGGCGGGAAAGAGCAACCGCAGATCCCTCCGCTTCGCGAGGCTCCGCGTTCGGGATGACAGGGTTCAAGGAGGGTTGCCAGGGAGTCTATCCTTACCCGGCAACCGCTTCGGCCAGATAGACGCCGAACCAGTTCTTCGCGTCGGTCCAGGCGCGCTCGACCGCAAATCCGGAGCGGGTCAGGAGTTCGTCGACGCGTTCCGGCGTGAATTTGTAACTGTTCTCGGTATGAATGGTCTCCCCGCGCCGGAATGTCACCGTGAGGTCCAGAGCCGGAATCGAAACTTCCTGCTGGATCAGGCTCTCGAGGTGCATTTCGATGCGCGATTCGTGCTCGTTCCAGCAGGCGCGGTGCATGAAAAGACGCGGCCGGAAACCCGCGCCGAGCTCCCGCCGGATGCGAGTGAGAATGTTGCGATTGAATTCCGCCGTTACCCCGGCCGCATCGTTGTAGGCGGGCAGCAGCGTATTGCGATCCTTAATGTGATCGACGCCCAGCAGCAGCAGATCCCCTGGCGCAAGCTGGCTGCGGAGGCGGCGCAGCAGGGCAGCGGCCTCCGTTGGTTCGAAGTTGCCGATGCTCGATCCGATATACAGCACCAGGCGGCGTCCGCCGGGAGTAGGAATCTCGTCGAGCTCGGTGGTGTAGTCGGCGACGATCGGACGCACCACGACCTGGGGCATCTCTTCACCGATGCGGGTCCGCCCGGCTTCGAGCGCGGAAACGGAAATATCGATCGGGTAGTAGCTCACGCGACCCTGACGCCGCACCGCCGCCGCCAGCAGAAGGCCGGTCTTGGCCGCAGTGCCGGCGCCGAGTTCGATGACGGCCACTTTGCCGTCGCCTGAAGCCGTGGCAAGAATCTCATCGCCATATTCGGCGAAGATGGCGCGCTCGGTGCGCGTGAGGTAATACTCCGGCAGCGCCGTGATGGCCTCGAACAACTCCGATCCTCGCTGGTCGTAAAAGAGCCAGGGAGAAAGGCGTTTGGGGAACGCGGTGAGCCCGCGATAGACTTCTGCGCCGACCGGCGTCGAAGCCGCCTCGGGCAGACGAGGAATGGATGAAAGAGCGTGCATCGGGAACTCGAGCCTCCGCGATCAGTGGTCGGCCAGACGAACGCCGGAGAACTGCCAGCGGGTCGCGGGCGCGAAGAAGTTGCGATAGGTGGCCCGGATGTGAGACGCCGGCGTCACCACCGAACCCCCACGGAGCACCATCTGGTTGCACATGAATTTGCCGTTGTACTCGCCCAGCGCGCCGGGGAGCGGATCGAATCCAGGATAAGGCAGATACGCGCTCACGGTCCACTCCCAGACGTCACCGTAAAGCAGTTCAGGTTTCTCAGATGCAGGCGGCGCGGCTTGCGGATGAAACGTCTCGCCTTCGAGCAGATTGCCGCTCACCGGAATCGCCGCGGCGGCTACTTCCCACTCTGCTTCGGTCGGCAGGCATTTGCCCGCCCAGCGCGCATACGCGTCCGCTTCGAAGTAGCTGATGTGGCAGACCGGCGTGGCCAGCAGGTCGTCGAGGTCGACGAGACCACCCAGGGTGAAGACTTGCCAGATCCCGTTGTCGCGGGGACGCCAGTAGAGCGGCGCCTGCCAGTGCTCCGTCTGCACCGTCGACCAGCCCTCGGAGAGCCACAGCTCGGATCGTGAATATCCGCCGTCCTCCATGAAGCGCAGATACTCGGCGCACGTCACCGGCCGCGAGGCCAGGCGAAACGGCTCGAGATAAACCTTGTGCCGCGGCATTTCGTTGTCGAAGCAAAAATCTTTGCCTGCATAACCGATCTCCGCTACGCCGCCGGGGAAACTGACCCAATTTAACGGCGAAGCTTCCCGCGCCTCGTTCCGCGACCTCGGCAAGTAGACCGGATGGAGCGGATCGGTCCAGAACGCATTCTTGACATCGGTAATCAGCAATTCCTGGTGCTGCTGCTCGTGGTTCAGGCCGAGCACGATGCGTTCGCGGGCGGCCTCGGGGATGTTGCCGGCGGCGAAATCCTCCATGGCCGCGTCCACATGATGCCGATAGGCCAGAATCTCCTCGGCCGTGGGCCGCGAGAAGGACGCCCGCAGCTTCTTCTCCGGCTGCGCGGAGACTGCGTTGTAGTAGCTGTTGAAGAGCCAGAGGAAATCGGGATGGAAGGGCCGGTAGCCGGGGCGAAATTCGCGCAGGACAAAAGTTTCAAAAAACCACGTTGTGTGGGCCAGATGCCATTTCGCGGGACTGGCCTCCGGGCACGACTGCACCATCATGTCTTCAGGCGTGAGCGGCGCACAGAGCGCAAGGCTCTGGCTCCGCACGCGACAGAATTCCTCTGCGAGTAGTGTTGGCGTAACCACGCTCATGGAACGGTTCCTTGGGTGAGGTCCTTCCCAGCGGAAGAGAGTGGCCCGGGGGCTGGGGATGCCCGTCAGAGTACCACTCCCTGCATGTTCCCGCAGGGGATAGACGTGTGGGATGCTGAAAGTTTCACCGGCGGTTCATTTTTCGGCGCGTTTTCACGATTTCCCCCACCGGCTTTTTCGGAATTCCCAGCCGGCTTCGGGTCTTCGGAACCGTCCGGCGGACCTCGCGGGAACGCGTCTTTCCAGCCCGGGGAGCGTCTATATCGGTCATAATCAGAACGGCGTCTGTGCCGTCTTTGAAGGGTATGAGTTATGAGAATTTTCCGGTCCCGTCTTGCAGGATTTGCGCTCTGCGCCTTTCTCGCCGCACTCTTCGCAACCCCCGCCCTCCTCGCGCAGGATCAGCAACCCGGGCAGCGCGGCGGCCGCGGCGGCGGAATGGGTGGCGGCGGCATGATGATGATGGGCGGCAACAGCGCTCACGGCGCCGTGACCGTCATTACCGGCAATGAGATCACCATCAAGGACGAGCAGGGGCAGGTTTACAAAGTCGAAACCGGGCCGAATACCCACTTCCGCAAAGAGCGGGAAGAGGTCAAGGTTTCCGATATTCACGTCGGCGACACCATCGTGGCAGGCGGCAATATCGATGATCAGGCGAAGACGGTCGGCGCGATGTTCGTGATGGTCCTTACCCCTGACCAGGCCGCGCAGATGGAGAAGATGCGCGCCGAGTTCGGCAAGACCTGGACCGCGGGCAAAATCACGGCGATCAAGGATCTGACCGTGACCATCGAACGGCCCGACAAGGTCACCCAGACCATCGCCGTCGACGAGAATACGACGTTTCACAAGGGAGCGCGCGGCAACGCCACTGACATCACCTTCCCTGACATCAAGGTCGGCGACATGGTCAACGTGCGCGGCGCCGTGCAGGGCGGCAATTTCCTCGCGACCAACCTGACCATCATGGAGCCGCGCGACGGTGGTGGTCAGGACCGGTTTGGCGGCGGTCGACAGGGTGGCGCACAAGGCGCTCCGGGTTCGCAGACGCCACCGCAGGCGCCACCGGCCGGATCCGCGGCTCCTCAGCCTCCGAGCAGCACTCAGAACTAGACCCCGATGACGCCACCGATGCGCCTGCCCGCTCTTTTTGTCTCCTTGGTCTTCGCGGCGTCGCTCGCGTCGGCGCAGACAGCGCCGGCGGCTCCTGATTCGCAGCAGGCGCCGGCCGCAATTTCTCCCGCTCCTCCCGCCGGTGCGGCTCCGGCCCCCGTCGGCGGCACCATTCACGGCACCGTCAAGGATGGCAACATCCCGCTGCCGGGGGTCAGCGTGACCGCGAGCAATTCGCTCACCGGCAAAAAGTACAGCACCACCACCGACGTCACCGGCAGCTATTCGCTCGTGATTCCGCAGAATGGGCGCTACGTGCTGAAGACGGAGCTGTCGGCCTTCGCCCCCGTCACCAAAGAAGCGCTCCTCAACGCTACCGCGCACGATCAGGCCGTCGACTTTTCCGTGATGCTGGCTTCACGCGCCGCTGAGCAGGAGCAGCAGACCAACCTGGCCAGCGCGGCGCGGCAACTCGCGGGCGGGGGCGCGCAGAGCCTTAATTTGCTCGGGGCCGCATCGGACCTGATTCAGGCCGGAGCTGGTGGCGAGGATGCGGGCGCGGCTCTCCCCTCGCTCGCGTCGAATTCCGATTTCTCTTCGTCCGATTCGGTAGCCGTTACCGGGCAAACCGGGACCACCAACCCGTTCGCCGGCGTCGACTTCAGCCAGATGAGGGATAACGCCGAGCTGAACCAATCGCTGAACGGTGGACAGGGCGGAGCCGGAGGGCCTGGCGGTGGCGGGCCCGGTGGTGGTGGCGGATTCGGGGGCGGTGGAGGCGGGTTCGGCGGCGGTGGTGGCCGCGGCGGAGGCGGAGGTGGCATGCGCGGCAACTTCCGCAACTTCAAACCCAACCAGCCGCACGGCGCGATTTTCTGGAATGGCGGCAACGGCGCGATCAACGCCGAGGACTTTGCGCTGCGTGGTCAGCCCATCGACCAACCCTCGTATGAATCGAACCGCTTTGGCCTCACTTTCCTGTCGGCGCCCTATATTCCGAAGATCCTCACTAACGACAAGAACGATTTCCTCTTCTTCACGCTTTCCGGCACGCGGTCCTCGTCGCCCTTTGACGAATACGGCACCGTCCCTACGCTCGCCGAGCGCGGCGGGGACTTCACCGGCCTGACTACACCGAGCGGAAGCAAAATTACCATCTACGATCCCAGCACCGGGGTGCCGTATGGTCCCTGCACGAGCGGCCCGGATGCGGGTAATCCCAGCTCGCAGTGCATCCCGGCTGGCGAGATCCAGCCCCAGGCCACTGCGCTCCTCAACTACGTTCCGCTGCCCACGATCTCCGGCCAAAACGAGAACTACCAGCGCCTCACTTCGGCGACGACCAACACGACGCAGATTGGCGTCCGGTTGATGCACAACTTCGGCAAAGACTCGTCAGGAATGAACGGGCTGGTCCGCATGGCCCGCCAATTTCTCGGGCAGGGCAACGCGGGCATCACGCAGAGCATGAATGCGAACTTCAACTACAGTCATTCCGCCTCCGATAGCGTGAATCTTTTTCCCGAGCTCGGCGGCAAGAACCAAAGCCATCAGTATTCGCTGCAACTCGGCTACTCCATCGGCAAAGGACGCCTGACCGACAACCTGACCGGGACCTGGAACTTGTCGCACAGCCAGGCGAGCAACTACTTCAGCAACCTTACCGATATCGCGCCGCAGCTCGGCATCAACGGCCTGCCGGATTCGCCGCAGCTGTGGGGCCTGCCCAACGTCACGCTGAATCAATTCACCGGGCTCAACGAACAGCAGCCGAGCTTCACGCGGGGCGAAACTGTCGCCGTCGCTGACACCGTCGCGTGGGTTCACGGCAAGCACAACCTCCGCTTCGGCGGCGACTTCCGGCGTGTCTATGACGACATGATCGGCAACACCAACTCAACGGGAACCTTCGTCTTCACCGGACTGTTTACGGAGGCGCCGGGTTCAGGCACGGCGGGCAACAGCGGCTTCAACGGATTTGCGTCCAGCGGATCGTCCCTCGCTGACATGCTGCTGGGCTTGCCTCAGGAAACCACCCTGCAGGCCGCCTACCAGGAAGCGCATCTTCGCGAGAACGAGATGGACGGCTATGCGCAGGACGACTGGCGCGCGATGAAGAACACCACTTTCCTCTTCGGCCTGCGCTATGACTACTACTCGCCGTATTCCGAGGAGAACGATCGCATGGCGACACTCGACGCCAGCAGCAATTTCTCCCAGGTGGGGATCGTCACGCCCAACGGGGCCGGCGCCTTCAGCGGAAAATATCCGCGCGACCTCATTTACCCGGAGAAAAACAATTTCTCCCCGCGCGTCGGCGTCGCCGCCCACCCCTTCAAGGACACGGTCCTTCGCGGCGGCTACGGCATCAACTACACCGTCGGCCAGTACGTGAAATTCGTGCAGGATTTCGCCTTCGAGCCTCCGTTTGCCGACGTGCAGACCAACGAGGCGACCATGGGCGCGCCCATCAGCCTCGCCAATGGCTTTCCCGTTCCCGAGAGCCAGCAAATCGGGAACTATGCCGTGAACAAGAACTACCGGCTTCCGTATGTGCAGGTCTGGAACGTGAATCTCCAGCGCACCCTTCCCTGGAACATCCTGCTCAACCTCGGCTACAACGGCTCGAAGGGTTCGCGCCTCGACATCATCGACGCACCCGGCCGCTACCCGGAAATCGTGAGTGGCCAGCCGACCACCACGCTGCCCACCGCCGTCAGCAACGGGCAAACCGTGCTCTACGACTACGAGGACGCGCTGGCGTTTTCGAACTACAACGCGCTCACTTTCAGCGCTCGCAAGCGTATGAGCGGTGGCATTTCGCTGCAGGCCACCTACACGTATTCGCACGCCATCGACGACGCAACCTCTGTGGGCGGCAATGGCGGCACCAGCGCGGGCATTGTCCAGAACTGGCAGGCCATCCTTGCCGAGAAATCCAACTCCAGCTTCGATGTGCGGCACAAGGTCAACGGCAGCTTCGTCTACGAACTGCCCTTCGGACCGGACACGCATCTGCTGACCACAGGGTGGTTCGGGCATGTGCTGGCGAACATGAATTTCTCCGGCACCTACGGGATTGCAACGGGCAATCCTCTCACCCCTCACTATGAGGCCAATGCGGCGGACGTTTCGCGCGGCACCACAAATTCGTTGCGTCCTGATCGAATTCCCGGCGTATCCCTGACCTCCGGCGGCGGCTCGCTCGGCAACTGGTTCAACAAGGAAGCCTTCGCGGCGCCGAGCGGCCTCTACGGAACCGCGTCGCGGCTGAGCATTCCTGGGCCCGGAACTCTGACCGTCGATATGTCTGCCTCGAAGAGCCTCCGTTTTGGCGACACCAAGACGATGGAACTGCGCGCGACCGCGAACAACGTCTTCAATACGGTGCAGTACTCCGGCGTTGACTCCACGCTCGGCTCCGGCACCTACGGCCAGGTCACCTCCACCGGCGCGATGCGTCAGTTTACTTTTGTTGGTCGCTACAGGTTCTAGAGGATCGCATGATGAGAAGCCGTCTCTCCGGAATAGTCGCCATGGTCGCCATGCTGGCTCTGGTCGCGCCTGCGTCCCCGCAGAATCAGAACCCGCCGGCGCAGGACTCTTCGCAAAGCTCCACCTTCACCCTCAAGGTCAACAGCGATCTGGTCCTTACCAACATCGTGGTGCGCGACAAGAAAACCGGTGCGGTGGTGAAGGGGCTCACCGAAAAAGATTTCACCATCACCGAAGATGGCAAGCCGCAGCACATCGCCAGCTTCGACTTTGAAAACGTCGACGAAGCCGCGGCGCTGAACGAGGCCACCATCAACGCCGCCGCGCCCAACGGCGTCTTTGGCGCGAAAACCGGAACGGCGACCACGGAAGAACTGCGCAATCACCGGCTCATTGTCATGTTTTTTGACATCACTTCAATGCAGCCGGACGATCTGGACCGCGCGCAGGATGCGGCCCGGAACTACATCAACAAGCAGATGCATCCGGCTGACCTGGTCGCCGTCGTCTCGCTCGACGCGACTCTTTCCCTTGATCAGGACTTCACCGCCAGCAAAGACCTTCTGCTCAAAGCCGTCAACGCCTACGGCGGCACGCAGGGCTCCGGGTTCGGCGCAGGCGCCACGAGCACCAGCAACCAGGTCGAGGACGCCAGTTCCTTCTCGCCCGATGAGTCGGAGTACAACGACATCAACACCGACCGCGAGCTCTTCGCCATTGAGGACATTTCGAAGTCCCTCGCCTACCTCAACGAGAAAAAGTCGCTGCTCTATTTCTCCGGTGGCATCCAGCGCGACGGCATCGAGAACCAGGCCTCTCTGCACGCGGCCATCAATGCCTCGGTGCGCGCCAACGTGGCGATTTACAGCGTCGACGCGCGCGGTCTCCAGGCCATCTCACCGCTTGGCGATGCCACCACCGGCAACCTGCGCGGAGCGAATTCCTTCAACGGCGCGGCCCTGCAGAACAATCTCGACTCCAACTTCAACACTCAGGAAGTGATGGCCAATCTGTCCTCCGATACCGGGGGCAAGGCCTTCTTCGACTCCAACGATTTCTCGGGCGCCTTCGACCGCATTCAGAAGGACACCTCGGCCTACTACGTCATCGGCTACCACTCCACCGATCTGCGTCGCGATGGCCGCTACCGCCGCCTCTCGGTCAAAATCAATCGCGGCGACGTGAAGCTTGAGTACCGCCCGGGCTACTACGCGCCCGCTGACTACCAGCACGCCACCAAAGACGAACGCGAGCGCCAGCTCGAAGAAGAACTGGCCAGCGACCTGCCCTCGACCGATATGGCGGTCTATATGCAGGCGCTTTATTTCCGCACCGGCGACGACCGATTCTACGTTCCCATTTCACTGGTCGTGCCCGGCTCGCAGATCCCGTTTGTCAAAGGCGGCGACCGCGATAAGGCCACCCTCGACATCATCGGCCAGGTCCGCGACACCGCCGGCCACGACATCGGCGACATCCGCGACACCGTCAAACTCGCCGTCGACGAGTCGCAGCAGGTGCGGCAGAAGAACGTGCAGTACACCACCGGTTTCAACCTGCCCGTCGGCAAGTATCACGTGAAGTTCGTCGTGCGCGAAAACGAAACCGGCCGCATGGGCTCCTTCGAAACCGACCTCACTGTCCCGGACCTGAAAAAAGTCCCGCTCAAGATGAGCTCCGTCGTGCTCGCCAGCCAGCGCATGCCCGCCGGCAAAAAGCAGGACAGCCCGCTGGTCCGCGATGGCCAGCAGCTCGTGCCCAACCTGCCGCACGTCTTCCGCCAGGATCAGCACATGTATCTGCTGTATGAGGTTTACGATCCCGCGCACGCCACCGGCGCAAAGGCTGTCGACGCTGCGGGGACGCAAACCGCGGGCTCAGCGCCAGCGCCGAAGCCCGACAAGAACGCGCCCGCTCCGGTCCGCGTGATGACCAGCATCGAGTTTCTCTCCGGATCGGCGAAAGCCTTCGAGACGCCGTTGGTTCAGGCAACCCAGCTCAACGAACCGACCCGCGATGCGGTCGCGTTTCAGTTCGACGTGCCTCTCGACAGCCTGAAACCCGGGACCTACATTTGCCAGATCAACGTCATCGACGACGCGGGCGGTACGTTCACCTTCCCGCGCACCGCGGTGCTGATCCGTCCCGCGCCTTCGGCGACCCCCGCGCCTGCCGCGCCTGGTGCTTCCGGAGCCAGCGGCAAGTAACTTTCGTTTGCATTGCGATCTCCGTGTCGCAACGCGGCATCATTGCGTGTCGATGAACCCTCCGTGATACGTATCTGTTTCGTACCTCCTTATCCACTGATTTCTTGTTGCGCGCTCTTGCTCCCCTCATAGCAGCCCAGGATAATCATGGAGAACAACGGTGTTCGCAAAAACGCCAGAGTGAATCGATATAGCCGCCAGGATGTACTTCGCATACTGCGCATCTCCTCCCGGCAACTCAGCGCATGGGAGAGAGCAGGACTCATCGCTGTCTCTTCCGACTACGGCTTCAAGGATCTGGTCCAGCTCAGAAAACTCAGCGAACTGCGCGCCCAGCGCATTTCCGCCTCCAGCATCAGCGCCAGCGTGCGCGCCATGAAGGCAGTCTCCGGACTTCCGAATCCGTTGCTCGAAGCCAGCGTCGCTCTGCACGGTCCGCGCCTCGTGTTCCGCCACTCCGGCGCCACCATGGATCCCATCGCCGGCCAATTCGAGTTCGACTTCGAAGGCGGCGGCGCGCGGCTGGAAATTGTCGACGACGGCGCGGTCACGGAAACGCAGCGCCAAAATAAAATCAACGTCCTGTTCTTCGAAGGCGTGCGTTGCGAGGAGCAGGGCAAGGTCGCCGAAGCCGCGGCTCTCTACGAAGAGACGCTCTCGCTCGGCGAGCACGCGCCCGCCGCAATCAATCTCGGCACCATCCTTTATAACCAGCGCCAGTTCGAGCGCGCAGAACAGTTCTACCGCCGCGCCACCCTCGCCAATCCCGACTACGCGCTGGCTTTCTTCGATCTGGGCAATGCGCTCGATGAGCTGCAGCGGCTGCCCGAGGCGGTCGAGGCGTACAAGGCGGCCATTCGCCTCTCGCCGGGTTACGCCGACGCGCATTACAACCTGGCCCTCGCCTTCGAACGCAGCAACGAGCGCCGCCGCGCCCTGCGGCACTGGCTTGCCTACGTGAAACTCGATCCCGTCGGCCCCTGGTCGAATCACGCGCGCCTGCAGGTGCGCAAGATTCTCGATCGCGAAGAACTCGCCATCGTGTGGCGCAGACCCCGGACCGGGCTCGTCTCCAAATAGCTGCCGGCTCAGTGCTACCCATGCTAGCTACCCGCTGCCGGCTTTATCTGAAAACTTTTCACCGCGATCGCGTTCGGATGCTTCCCCGCCGACAACACCGTGAACAGTGAACCCGTAATCGGTTCGCCGTGCGGCGTATAGCTGATGGTTCGCAAGACGGAAACATCGCCCGAAAGCTTGTCCACCGCGAGCAGCAAAAATCCGTTGTCTGAAAGCGCCAGCGGCCCCGGTCCATCGCCCACGCCGATTCCCGCGTTGATCAGCGCGCCGTCGTCGATCGAATACGCGGCCACCGTGTTCGCTCCATAGTTGCTCACCCACAGCGTCGAATTGTCGGCGCTCACGATCCCGCCCATCGGGTTCGCGCCCACCACATACGCGCCGCCCACTTCGTTGGCGCCCGTCGCGATCTCCGAAATCGTGTCGCCGCCAAAATTCGACACAAAGATCTCGCCGCCGTCAGGCTTCAGCGCCAGATGCACCGGCGACGGCCCCACATCGAGAAATGCCAGCAGGCGATCCGTGCGATCTTCGGGATTCTGGCTGATCGGCCGCGCCAGACCCACCGCCATCACCTGATGTCCACCGGTGCAGGCCACGAAAGCCTTCGATGAATCCGGCAGGATCACGGCATCCGAAGCCTGAGGACAGCCGCTCAGCACAGTCCGCACCTGCAGCCGCTGCGCATCGATCACGCTCACGCTGCCGCCGTCGCGGTTGGTCACGACCAGCGTCCCGCCGTCTGGCGAGACGCGCACGACGGCCGGCGATTCGCCCACGCCGATGGCTGCAATCTCGCGCCGCCGCCCTAAATCGAGCACAGAAACGTTGTTCGATCCTGCGTTGGCGACATAGCCGCGTTGCCCCAGACTGTCCACGCTCATTGACGACGGCTCGCGGTGAACCTCAATCGTCGCGGCCACGCGATTGGCCACCGCGTCGATCACGCTCACCGACGCGCTCCCCGCGTTGACGACGTAGACCTCGTTCCGTGTCGGGCTCACCGCGATTTCCGTGGGATCGTCGCCCACCGGAATCGTTGCGGCCGTCTGCATGTGGACGAGGTCGAAGACGGTCACAGAATTCCCGCCGCCATTGGTCACCCAGGCGTATTCACGAAAATCGGAAGGGTATTGCGGAAAATGCTTGCGCCGGCATCCGCTCACGATGACCAGCCCACAGAGCAGAGCAACCACGCAGGCCTTCCGGGTTGCCGTCGGCAGGGGTTTTGTATCGGCAAGAAGTGCCGTTTTGGTTTCCGAGACAGTACTAAGGAGTGGAAGTCCGGAAACTATGTGTACGGGCGGCGCACGGAGTGAGCCTAAGCTTCTTGCTGTGGGGTGAACCTGGCCGGCTGCGGCGGGGGCTTTTTTTCGGAAGCTGTTAAGTTGTGCGAAAACCGCTCCCCAAAGGGTTGGGGATCGAGCCCCTGCGGAACGGTCCTGTACCAACCTCATGCCTGAATCCATGCGCGTTCAGAATACGCGGGGATCAATCCTCAAGAGAAATACCGCGGCTCAGGCAGGCCTTCGAAGAAGGGAATCGCCCTATCGCGCCGTTACCGGGACGCCCGCGCTTTCCTCGACATGAATCCCGCGCGGAATACGGCGGTGCAGCACCGTTGCGATCTGCGAGCACTCATCCATCAGCTGCGTAAACTGCTCCGGCAGGATCGACTGCATGCCGTCGGACAGAGCCTTGTCAGGATGGTCGTGGACTTCGATGATCAGCCCGTCTGCGCCCACCGCGATCGCCGCCCGCGACAACGGCAGCACCTTGGCGCGCTGGCCCGTACCGTGGCTCGGATCCACCAGGATCGGCAGATGGCTCAGCCGCTGCACCGCGGGCACAATGCTCAGATCGAGCGTGTTGCGAGTATGATCCGCGAACGTCCGCACTCCCCGCTCGCACAGGATCACTTCGTAGTTGCCCTCGCTCATGATGTACTCGGCGGCCATCAGAAATTCGTCCAGCGTCGCCGCCAGCCCGCGCTTCAGCAACACCGGCTTCCGCTTGCGCCCCGCTGCTTTCAGCAGCGAAAAGTTCTGCATGTTGCGCGCGCCAATCTGGATCACGTCGGCGTATTCGGCCACCAGCTCCAGAGCGTCGTGGTCGATCGCCTCCGTCACGATGCGCAGCCCGAAGCGGTCTCGAATTTCCGCCATGATCTTCAGCGCTTCTTCGCCCAGCCCCTGGAACGCGTACGGCGAGGTCCGCGGCTTGTAGGCGCCGCCGCGGTAAAACTGAGCGCCGGCTTCCGCTACTTTTTCGGCGATAGCGAACGCCTGCTCCCGCGACTCAACCGAGCACGGTCCCGCGATCATCGCCACCTTTGCGCCGCCGATGGTCGCGTCGGTCCCGGCGAAGCGGATGACGGTGTCCTCTTCCTTCACGTCGCGGCTGACCAGTTTGTAAGGTTTCGAGACCCGGATGACTTCCGCGACGCCGGGCAGCTCTTCGATGTTGCCGCGGTCGACCTCACCCTGGTTCCCGGTGATCCCGATGGCGGTGCGTTGTGCCCCTGGCATCGGATGGGCGCGGTAACCCAGCGCCTCGATATGGTCGCAGACCGCCTGGATTTGCTCCTGGGTCGCCTGCGCCTTCATCACGACAAGCATCGTGGTGTCCTCGCTTTAGCTGAACCCTTAAGTGTAGTCCAAGGGTGGCGGAAAGGCGAAGATTCGATGCGGAGGGGACGTTACGAAGGTTGACGGCGGAAGGTAACTGGCGGGGCGCGCTTACTCGTCCGAATGGAGGTCCCGGCCGCTGCGGGCCGCCACAACGGCCGGGGTCAGAACCATGGCAACAAATAAAACAGCAATGAAAAGGTCACGCATACGGTCGAATCTTTCACCGGGGAATGCACATTTCCAGAGAGGGGACCAGTATGACCGCCGCGGCGCCCCAGCCGAATAGCACTTCGGCGTCCCCGCATGGGGCTGAAGTGGGACCTCGTCCCCCGGAAGGCCTAAGCCCTGCGGATTCAAATAATTTTGCCCGGCCGCAACTTTGATCCCGCCTCGGGGTCCAACTATGCGTGAGGGGTCCCGGCGGGCTTCTCACACAGCAACTCTCCTCGGACAACGAGGCCTCCCTAAAGGATTTCGGCCGGGTGGCCTCGTTGTTTTTTCTTCACGCCTCCTTCTCCTTCACGTTGGGCTCCAGCTCCGAGCGAATCCACCTGTTCACTCGTGAACACAAATGCCCATAAGCGGACAGCACCCACCCTCCGTTCCGTCCGCTTGCCAGCTAATTCCTTTATTTTCAGTATCTTGATTTCCTGACAAGGGCACGATAATTGCACTCACAAGGAGCCTCTCGGAGTCTCCCCAGAGATCCAAACGGAGTGCCCCAATGATCGGCTGGTTGCAGGATATTCGCTACGCACTGCGGCAGTTGCGCAAGTCCCCCAGCTTCTCCATCACTGCTGTTCTGACCCTCGCCATGGCGCTCGCGGCCAACGCCGTGGTCTTCAGCGTGATGAATGGGCTGGTTCTGCGCCCGCTGCATGTCCCTAAGGCCGGAAGTCTCTATGCAATCGAGCGCGGGACCGAGATGGTCTCAAGCCAGTCGTATCCCGACTTTCTCGATCTGCGCGCGCGCAACCGCAGCTTTGAAGATCTGGCGGCCTACTGCATCCCTCAGGTGGGACTTGACACAGGTCAGGGTCCATCCCCGACCTGGGGACTGGAGGCAAGCGGGAACTACTTCGACGCACTCCACGTTCAACCGTATCTCGGCCGCTTCTTTCACGCCTCCGACGAACATGGCCCCAACAGCGCTCCCTCCATCGTGCTCGGCTACGCGTATTGGCACAGCCAGTTCCACGACGATCCTGGCGTCGTCGGCCGTGTCGTCCAGGTGAACCAGCATCCCTTCACCATCCTGGGCGTTGCGCCGCCCTCGTTCCGCGGGACTCTGGTGTTTTACTCTCCCAACTTTTTTGTCCCGCTGGTGAACCAGGAACAGATTGAGGGGACCAACCACCTGAACGACCGCGGAAGCCGCGGGCTTTTGATGGTGATGGGCCATCTCAAGGCCGGAGTCACACCGGCGCAGGCTGTCGCCGATCTGAATTCGACGGGCTCGTATCTGGCAAAGAACTACCCCAAAGACGACGCCAAAATGACCTTCTCCCTCGCGCGCCCGGGCCTGCTTGGCGATCAGTTTGGCCGTCCCCTCAAGGCCTTCCTCGCGGGGCTGATGCTTCTGGCAGGATTGATTCTGCTGGCCGCATGCGCCAACCTGGGCAGCCTGTTTGCCGCGCGCGCCGGTGACCGTTCCCGCGAAGTCGCCCTGCGGCTCGCTCTGGGCTCAAGCCGCCAACGCATTCTGCGCGGACTGTTTACTGAGGCTGTGCTGATTGCACTCGTCGGGGGAGGCGTCGGGCTTTGGGCCAGCGCAGGGTTGTTGCACTGGCTGAGCAACTGGCAGCCCTTCGGAAATTTCCCCATGCATACCCCGGTGAACCCGGACGCAACGGTTTACCTCATCGCTCTGTTGCTGACCATCGCCAGCGGATTCCTCCTTGGAGCGGTTCCCGTGCGGCAGGTGTTCCTGGCGAATCCGTATGAGGTCGTCAAGGCAGGAACCACGGCCCGAGTCGGCCGCCGCCTCACCGCCCGCGATGTGTTGCTCGCTGTGCAAATCGCGATCTGCGCCGTGCTGGTCACCTCTTCGCTGGTCGCGGTCCGCGGCCTGGCTCGCTCGCTGCATGGGCACTTCGGCTTTGAACCCCTGCACTCCATGCTGGTCGAGACCGACCTGTCCATGGCCGGATACAGCGGCGATCGGGTGCCCATCATGCAACAACGCATCCTCGACACGGTGAAGACGATTCCCGGCGTTCAGTCCGCGGGATTGACCGATGTGCTGCTCCTCAACGACACCAACGACATCAGTGTCTTTACGGATAAGACGGCCGACCTGCGCGCCTCGAACGCCGCCGCCAGCGCTTATACCTACCACGTATCTCCTGACTACCTGCAGGCGGAAGGCACGGCTTTCCTCGCGGGCAGGAATTTCACGCTGCACGACGACAAGACCTCGCCGCGCGTCGCCGTGGTGAATCGCGAATTCGCCCGCAGGATGTTCGGCTCGGTTACCGCCGCCATGGGGGCCTGGTACAAGATGCCCGACGGAACGCGCGTGCAGGTGGTCGGGGTCGCCGAAGATGGAAAATACGCGACTCTCACCGAGGTTTCGCACCTCGCCATGTTTCTCCCGATCCTGCAATGGCCTTCACAGTCCGCGTGGCTGGTGGTGCGCTCCCGCCGCGATCCGCAGCCCATGCGCCAGGCCATCCGGAACGCGCTGCACCAGCTCGATCCGGGCCTACCCGTCCAGGTTGAATCGCGCTACGACGAGATGGCCGCCGTCCTCTTCGGCCCCCGCATGGCGACCCTCGCCCTGGGAGTGCTCGGCGCGATGGGCGCCTTGCTCTCCATCACCGGCATCTTTGGCATGGCTGCGTACTCGGTCAGCAAGCGCCTGCGCGAGCTGGGTATCCGCGTCGCCCTCGGCGCGCAGCGCAAGGAAGTGCTGCAGGCCGCGCTCGGGCGCGCCTTCAAATTGCTGGCGATCGGTTCGGCCGCGGGCCTGGTCCTCGGACTGCTGGCGACCCGTGTGCTCGCCAGCGTCGTCTATCAGGCGACGCCGCGCGATCCGCTGGTCCTGACCGGTGTCGTCGTGGCCATGGCCCTGGTAGGACTCCTGGCCGCATCGATTCCCGCGCGTCGCGCCCTCTCCATCGACCCGGTGATCCTGCTGCGCGACCAGTAAATCGCGGCCCGAGGCACGTCAGCCGGACGTCGGCATCCCGTCCTCAGCGTCGAAGGGCGCCGCCAGCTTCAATGCGTGGATGAATGGGCGCGACCCTTCTTCGGATTCCCCCTCGTCGCCCCGACCGTTTCCATCGCACGCTTGCGAGCCTCTTCCCCCATCGCTACACTTCTCCCCATGAAAATGGCTTCCGCCCGCCCGCTTTCCTTCTTGTTCTCGCTGCCCCTCGCTCTTGCCCTGCTCCCCGTCGCCGCACACGCGCAGGACTGGGCCAAAGCTCGCCTTGAAGCTTCGCCTCGCCATCGCGAATATGTCACCCTCCAGCATGGCTCGCGCACCCTGCAGGCTCTGGTCGTCTACCCCGAGGTCAAAGACAAGGCATCCGTCGTGGTTCTCATCCACGAAATCTTCGGGCTCAGCGACTGGGCCAAAGAGATGGCCGACGAGCTGGCCGGCGAGGGCTTCATCGTCGTCGCTCCCGACCTGCTCAGCGGCTACGGTCCCGGCGGTGGCGGCTCCGATGCCTTCCCCAGCCAGGATGACCGCGTCAAAGCCGTCTCCGGACTCGATCCCGCCGGGGTGCTGGCCGATCTCGATGCCGCCGCCGACTACGGCAAGAAGCTGCCCGCCGCCAACGGCAGAATCGCCGTCGCCGGGTTCTGCTGGGGAGGATCCAAATCCTTCGCGTTCGCCGCGCACCGCCGCGACCTCAGCGCCGCCTTCGTCTTCTACGGCACCGCTCCCGCCGACGTTACGCCCGTCGTCGCTCCCGTTTACGGCTTCTATGCAGGCAACGATTCCCGCGTCGGCGCCACCATCCCCGCCACAACCGATGCGATGAAGGCCGCCGGCAAATTCTACGATCCGACAACGTACGACGGCGCTGGCCACGGATTCATGCGCGCCGGAGAAGACCCCGGCAACACCGTCGCCGCCAACAAAACCGCGCGCGATCAGGCCTTCGCGCGCCTCGTGAATCTGTTGCATGAGATGGGGCCTGCAAAGAGCGCAGCCGCCTCGAAGCCGTCCTCTGCCGAGAACGCTTCAGCATCAACTCCCGCCTGCCACGATCCGGTGCGCTGAACCGCCCACCTTGGTCTTTTCCGCTATCCTGCTGAGTCGCCCCTATGAACAAAGTCTTCCCATCCGCCGAAGCCGCCGTCGCCGACATCCCCTCCGGCTCGACCCTCATGCTCGGCGGATTCGGACTCTGCGGCATCCCCGAAAACCTCATCCACGCCCTGGTCGCCGAAAACGCGCGCCGCGGCCTTACCGGCCTCCACACCTTCTCCAACAACATGGGCGTCGACGGATTCGGCATGGGCCTGATGCTCGAAGCCGGCATGATCGCCTCCCACACCGGCAGCTACGTCGGCGAAAACAAGCTCCTCGAAGAAAAAGTCATCAAGGGCGAGCTTGATCTCCGCCTCATCCCCCAGGGGACTCTTGCCGAAAGAATTCGCGCCGGGGGGGCAGGCATTCCCGCCTTCTTCACTCCCGCCGGAGCCGGCACCCTCGTCGCCGAAGGCAAAGAGAGCCGCGACTTCGACGGCCGCACTTATCTGCTCGAATCCTGGCTCCGCGCCGACTACGCTCTCGTCAAAGCCTGGAAAGGCGACCGCTCCGGCAACCTCATCTACCGGAAGACCGCCCGCAATTTCAACCCCATGATGGCCGCCGCCGCCCGCATCACCATCGCCGAAGTCGAAGAGCTCGTCGACGTCGGCCAACTTGACCCCGACGCCATCGTCACCCCGGGCATCTACGTGAAGCGCATCCTCGAGGGCGCGCTCTATGAAAAGCGCATCGAACGCCGCACCCTCCGCTCCGCCTGAGCGCGTCCAAACTGCCCTCCCATCCGTCTGGGTGGTATCCTGTCGCCGCAACTTTGGAGGTCCTGTGATGACCCGTTCCCGAGCGGTCCTGTCGAGCCTGATCGTTCCCGTTCTGTTCCTCGCCGCAGCACCCTTTGTTGGCGCGGAAAACACCGGCCAGCTGCAGGACCAGCTGAAAAAATCCGCGGACCTCAGCTCTCCCACCGCAGCCGGCCTCAAGCCCTGGCACGCGAAGCTCTCCGTCCAGCTCTACGACCTCAAGGGCGTTTCCACGGGCGCCGGCACCGTCGAGGAGTGGTGGATGGCCCCCGGCAACGAAAAGCGTGTCTTCGCGATTCCCGATTACCAGGGCACCGAGATCATCACCTCCGACGGTATCTTCCGCTCTGCCGGGCTCATCTCCGAACCGATGACCCTCGCCACCATCCTCAATCAGTTCGTCAACCCCATGGCCGAAGAAGACAAGGCCGCCGGTTTCAAGCCTACCGCCCGCACTCTGCAACTCGGCGGTGTGACCCTTCCCTGCATCATGCTGGCCAAGTCCAACAGCCGGGTCGCCAATCAGCCCATCGGCTTCTACCCCTCGTGGTGCACCGAGCCCGGCAAAGATACCCTCCGCGTCTTCGTCGATGATGGTGGCGTCGCCGTCGTCCGCAATGGCATCAGCTCGTTTCAGGGCAAGGACATCCCCACCGACGTCAGCGTCACCTTCGGCGGAAACGTCATTGGCACAGGCCGCATGGAAGCCATTTCCCTCGACGGCATGCCCTCCGCGCCCTTCGCCCCCGATCGCGACATGTCGAAAGCCCTTCCCAAGCCCGTAGAGCTGAAGGGCAAGAAGCTTGAAGGCCAGGCCGCTAAACGCACCGATCCCGACTTCACTCAGGCTGCCGGTGTGCGCGACCAGTCCACCCACACCATCAACGGCAGCCTGCAGGGCGACATCGAAATCCGCCTGTGGGTCGGCGAAGACGGCCAGATTCGCGACATGCGCCTCGAGTCCTACCCCGACCCAGGCGTCGCGCAAACCGCCTTCGACGCAGTCCGCCAGTGGACCTTCCACCCGCTGATGGTCGAAGGCCGCGCCGTGCCCTTCACCGGAACCCTCGACTTCGAAATCAACAAAGGATTTGAGATCCAGGGCGTCCGCCACTAGCCCGCGCCAGTCCAGCCCTGAGAGCGCGGCGCGGTAAACTCAATCTCGCATGAGCGAAAAGATCCTCGCATTGCTGGTAAGCCTGATCGCGGCCGGCGGCTATGGCGCGGTCGTCCTGCTCATGGCCATCCAGTCTGCCTGCGTTCCCATCCCGTCGGAAATCATTATGCCGCTGGCTGGCTATGCGCTCGCGCATACGCAGATGCAGCTGGTCCTGCTGGCGACCGTTGCCTCACTGGCGTCCAACCTCGGGTCGATCCCCGCCTATCGGGTCGGCGCGAAGGGTGGGCGCCCCATGGTCGAACGCTACGGAAGCTGGCTGCTGCTGAGCCGCCGCGACCTCGACCGCGTCGACCACTTCTTCGCGCGCTACGGCTCGGTGACGGTGCTCATCGGCCGCATGTTGCCCATCGTTCGCACCTTCATCGCCTTCCCGGCGGGCGTTGCCCGGATGAATCAGGTGCGCTTCCACATCTACACCTTTGTCGGCTCGTGGCCATGGTGCTATGTGCTGGCGTATGTCGGCATGAGGCTGGGCGCGTCGTTTAACAGTAATCCCCGCTTTCAGGCTCTCTTCCACCGCTTCCATCTCGGCGTCGAAGTGCTTCTCCTCGTCGCCATTGTCTGGTTTGTCTGGACCCACTGGCGCAACCGCGTCCGCCCGGAAGACGAAGTGTCATCCTGAGGAGCGCAGCGACGAAGGACCTCGCGTTTGTTTTTCGATTCGTCCACTCCCCATTCACCCCGCTCAAACCTCCGTTCAACGCCAACGAATTTGCCATTCTCCCGCGCAAGCGAGAAACTACCTGTTTGGACTTTCTACATTTTTCTCCCCCTGAAAGGCTGTACTCAAAATGGCATCTTCCGATAAACCAGGGATTCAGCCGGCCAAAGGCAAGCTCGGAGTCATGACCGTCGGCATGGGCGCCGTCGCCACCACCCTCATCGCCGGCGTCGAAGCCGTCCGGAAGGGACTCGCCAAGCCGATCGGCTCCGTCACGCAAATGGGGACGATTCGCCTCGGCAAGCGCACCGACAATCGCACGCCGCTGCTCCGCGACTTCGTCCCCCTCGCCGCCCTCGACGACATCGTCTTCACCGGCTGGGACATCTTCCCCGAAAACATGTTCGAAGCCGCCAGCCACGCCGCCGTCCTCGACAAGGACCACCTCGCCAGCATCAAGCCCTTCCTCGAAGCCATCAAACCGATGCCCGCCGTCTTCGACCAGTACTACGTCAAGCGCCTCAACGGCACCCACGTCAAGACCGGCAAGAGCAAGTGCGACCTCGCCCAGCAGCTCCGCTCCGACATTCAGAAGTTCAAGTCCCAGGTCGATCGCGTCGTCGTCATCTGGTGCGGCTCTACGGAAATCTTCCTCGAGCCCGCGCCCTGCCACGCCACCGTCGAGTCCTTCGAAAAAGGCCTCGTCGACAACGACCCGGCCATCGCCCCCTCGCAGATCTACGCCTACGCCGCCCTCAAAGAAGGCGTCCCCTTCGCCAACGGCGCGCCCAACCTCACCGTCGACCTGCCCTGCATGATCGAGCTCTCCCGCCAGAACGGCGCGCCCATCTGCGGCAAGGACTTCAAGACCGGCCAGACCCTCCTCAAGACCGTCCTCGCCCCCGCCTTCAAAGCCCGCATGTTGGGAGTCGCCGGCTGGTACTCCACCAACATCCTCGGCAACCGCGACGGCGAAGTCCTCGACGACCCCGAGTCCTTCAAGACCAAGGAGGAATCGAAGCTCGGAGTCCTCGACTACATCCTCCAGCCCGATAAGTACCCCGACCTCTACGGCAACATCTACCACAAGGTCCGTATCAACTATTACCCGCCCCGCGGCGACAACAAAGAAGGCTGGGANNGGGACAACATCGACATCTTCGGCTGGCTCGGCTATCCCATGCAGATCAAAGTCGACTTTCTCTGCCGCGACTCCATCCTCGCCGCGCCCATCGCCCTCGACCTGGTCCTGTTCCTGGACCTGGCCCAGCGCACGCCCGAACTCCGCAACATCGGCATTCAGGAGTGGCTCAGCTTCTTCTTTAAGAGCCCACAATCCGCCCCCGGCCTTTATCCGGAACACGACCTCTTCATCCAGTCCATGAAACTAAAAAACACGCTGCGCCACATCATGGGCGAAGACCTGATCACTCACCTCGGCCTCGAGTACTACGACTGACCATATTTAAGTGGGTGCCCCACGTCCCTGCTGTTGGGGACGTGGGAATCGCGCGCAGCGCGATCCCGTCTCAATTCAGGCACGAAACCGTGTCAGGGGCGCACCCGTGGAAGCCGAGACGTCCGGTACAACGGGCGAGGTTGTATCGTTTGTGAAGCACCCTGAGCGCTGTGCCGGAACGCATCTATGGATATTCTTGAGCGGCTGTTTGAGAGGCACTTCCACGCGCCGGCTGATGAGGTGCGCGCCCTGCAGGGCCAGCTGGGCGGCTCGGGGCGAACCCTCGTGCGCCTCGGCGCAGGCGGACGGACCGCGATTGGAATCCAGCATGCCGTGCGCGAGGAGAATGTCGCCTTCCTCGAATTCTCCCGTCACTTTCGACGCCATGGATTGCCGGTTCCGGAAATCTACGAAGAGGATCTGAACGCGGGCGCTTATCTCGAAGAGGACCTCGGCGACGAGACGCTGTTTCAGTTTCTGATGGAGAACCGGGAGGGCGAGGGAGTCGCGCCGCGGGTGGTCGAAGCGTACCGGCGCGTGGTCGCGGTGCTGCCGCGATTTCAGGTCGAGGCGAGCCGCGATCTGAATTACAAGGTCTGCTACCCGCGCGCGCGGTTCGACCGGCAGTCGATTGGCTGGGATCTGAATTACTTCAAGTACTACTTTCTGCGGCTGGCCGGAGTGCCCTTCAACGAACAGGCGCTGGAGGACGATTTCTCGCGGCTCACGAAATTCCTGCTCAACGCGGACCACGACTATTTTCTCTATCGGGATTTTCAGTCGCGCAACATCATGCTGCGCGACGGCCAGCCGTTTTTCCTGGATTACCAGGGAGGACGTAAGGGCGCGCTGCAGTATGACGTGGCTTCGCTCCTCTACGACGGCAAAGCGGCGCTGCCGCCGCAACTGCGCCAGGAGCTGCTGGACAACTACCTCGAGTGCCTGGCAGGTTTCGTGAAGACGGACCGTGCAGAGTTCATGAAGTACTACTACGCGTTCGTCTACGTCCGGATCATGCAGGCGCTGGGCGCGTACGGCTTTCGCGGCTTCTATGAGCGCAAGGCGCATTTCCTGCAGAGCGTTCCCTACGCGCTCGAGAATCTGCGCTGGCTGGGGGAGAACGTCGAGCTGCCGATTGCACTGCCCACACTGCTGGAGTGCTTCCGGGCGATGCAGGAATCGCCGATGCTGCAGGGCCTGGCGGCGAGCACGCGCACACTGACGGTGCGGATCTTCAGTTATTCGTTTCATCGCCAGCCGCCGAGCGACGTTACCGGGAACGGCGGCGGCTTTGTCTTCGATGCGAGGAACCTGCCGAATCCAGGCCGCGAGGAGCGCTTCCGGTCGCTGACCGGCAAGGACGCAGCGGTGATCGAATACCTGAACCAGGAGGAGAGCGTCCACCAGTTCCTGGCCAATGTGGTTTCGCTTGTGGATTCCAGTGTGGCCGGCTACCAGAAGCGCGGCTTCAACAACCTGATGGTGTCGTTCGGCTGCACGGGCGGGCAACACCGCTCGGTGTATCTGGCGGAGAGACTGGCGAAGCATTTGCGCGGGATGAGCGGCGTCGAGGTCGTGGTGCGGCACCTGGAACTGGAAAAGATGGAACTGGAGAAGATGGGCCGGTGAGGGCGCGCGCGTGAAGGCCATGGTGCTGGCTGCGGGCCTGGGGACGCGGCTGCGTCCACTGACCGACGATCGGCCCAAGGCGCTGGTGACGGTGGCGGGGCGGACGCTGCTGGAGATCGCGCTGGTCCGGCTGCGCGGCTTCGGCGTGCGTGAGGTCGTGGTCAACGCGCATCACTACGCGGAAATGATCGTCGCGTATCTGGCCGCGCATGGGAATTTTGGGATGCGTGTTGAGGTTTCGCGCGAGGAGACGCTGCTCGATACGGGTGGCGGGCTGCAGAAGGCTGCGGGTTTTTTTCTGGAGCAGAGCAACGAGCCGTTTCTGGTGCACAACGTCGACGTGATCAGCACCATCGACCTCGCGCGCTTGGCGGCTTTCCATCGCGAACAGGGGGCGCTGGCGACCTTAGCCGTCGCCGAGCGCGAGGCTTCCAGGCTTCTGCTGTTCGATCAGGCGGGGCAGTTGTGCGGGCGGCGCGCGAAGAAGGATGCGGAGGCCGAACTGGTGCGCCCGGCGGAGGAGACGCAGGCGCTGGCGTTTGCGGGGATCCACGTGGTCTCGCCGCGCATCTTCGCGTTGATGGGCGAAGAGGGCGCATTTTCGATCATCGACGCGTATCTGCGGCTGGCGGCTCAGGGCGAGAAGGTGATGGCGTTCCGCGCGGATGGCGCCTACTGGCGCGATCTCGGCCGGCCGGAAAGCGTGGCCGCGGCAGAGAAAGATATCCAGAGCAGCGTAGCCGGATTGTAGAACTCGAAGCGCCGGAAGGCTGCTCAGAACGTCACGCGAGCACCGATCTGCGCCGCAAACGGAATGCCGACCGTCGTTCCTGGTCCAAAAAAGTCGCCCAGCGCGCCGCCAGCAACCCGCAGCTGGCTCGGACTGCTGATCGGCTCGGTCGACGAGCACGACGAATCCACGCAGATATCCGTCACGTTGCCCGTCTGCGCTTCCGCGCTTGGAACCGGAAGCGTCGCGATGTTGGTCACGTAATTCGCGCCAGGATTGTTCCGGTTGAACAGGTTGAAGAACTCGACAAACGGAGTCACCGACCAGCGCTCGCCCAGCGACACAGGCCGGCTGACGCGCAAATCCGCCTGAATGTACGGCGTGCCACGGAACTGATCGAGCGCTGTCGGGGTGCCGTCGATCGAGATTCGCCCGCTGTTGTCCGCCGTCGTAATCGTGAACGGCCTGGCAGATTCAGCCTGGGTCAGCGTGCTCAGCTCCACGCCGCCAAACGTGCGCCAAACGCCGGCAAACACAAACCGCTGCCGCACATCTTCGCCGGACGGGCCATAATCGCCAGGTCCAAAAGGATCCAGCGGATTGCAGACGCCGTTGACGTAGTCGAACAGTTCACCCAGCACGCAACCCCACGTTTGCGCCTTGGAAAACGTGTAGTTGGCCACCAAACTCAGCCGTCGGCCGACATTTCCCTGCAGATGCACCAGCAGCCCGTTGTAACTCGACCGGTTATCGGAGTGGAAGACATTCACGTCCGGCACATACGTCGCCTGATTCGGATCATCGGCAGTCAGCAGCGGCGTGAATAGATTTGTTCCACCCGTATAGCCGTAAGCTCGGTACCCGTGATTGCCCTGCTCATGAATGTAGTCGGCGCTCAGCGACCAGCTCGCGCTGAAAGCATGCTGCACGCCGCCCGAAATGTGAATCGCATACGGCGTCTTGTAGTTCGAGTCAATCAGGTTCGCCGTTCCGCCCGAAGCGTCGCCCGCAACGCATCCGGCATTTTCCGAGCCGCCAGGATTCTGCACCGGATCGACACACGATCCAGGCGCCTGGTCGAGCGCCTGCAGCGCCGTCACCCAACCGTTCTGGGCCAGATCGTCGAAGTAAAGCCCGAATCCGCCGCGCAACACCGTCGTGCCGCGATTGCCCGGCGTATAGGCAAAGCCCAACCGTGGTGCAATCTGCTTGTGGTCGTCCTGCGGCACGCTGGAAACCAGCGGAATCTTGAGCGCCTCGAGCGTGATCGCTCCAGGATTTTCCGCTTGCGTGCGGCCCGATCCGACGAAGAGTCCCCACGTTGTCGAATAGCGCAGCCCATAATTGAAGCTCAGTTGCCGGTTGATTCGCCACGAGTCCTGACCATAGAACGCCAGCCGCTGCACGTTCTGCGCAAACATACCGCCCAGCGTCGACATGGATGCGCCAGCCTGCATGTCGGGCGTGAACTGCGGGAGGTTATTCAGGTAGTAAGTCGGGTTTTCCGGAAACTGATACAGCGTCTCCGTGTTTCCCGGGAAGGCGCCGTCGAGCACCGGTTCATGGATGAAGTTCGCGCCCACCTTGAACGAATGGGCGCCCAGCTCTTTGCTGATGTCGTAGCGGAACTGATACTTCTCCTGGCTTCTCTCCGAGGGAAAAAAGGTGATCGGCGTGGCGAACTGGTTGTCGCCGAAGGTCTCAAATCCGGAAACCGTCAGCGACGTCGAGCTGAAGGGAAACGCCAGGGCGAAGCCCAGATCCGAAGTCCGCGTCTGGGTCAGGTGCAGGCCGCTGGCATTGAAAACGAAGTTTCCCACCAGCGTCGGCGAAAAATCATATTGGTTGCCGATCACCAGGCTCAGGTAGTTGTTGTGGGTCAGCAGTCCTGTTGACGGCAGCGTTCCCTGTTGCACCAGATCGTTGTGCGTTGTGTAGGTATCGACTGAATTGCGCAGAAACCATGTGGACTTCTTTGTCTGCGCCCAGTCAAAGCGCAGCAAACCCAGCGTGTCGCGGAAGGGAATCGGCACATTCGCCGGCACGGTGATCGAAGGCACTCCGGGAATCAACCCATCGTCGGCCAGGGTAGCGAGCGCATCGAACTCCGTCGTGCTGGCAGGGCTGTAAACGATGCTGGCGTTCTCGTGGACGTTTTCGACCGCGGTATAGAACCAAACACGATCCTTCAGGATCGGTCCTCCCAGCGTTCCCACGTAATTCTGGCGCGAGAAGGGCTGCTTGGGCGTCGGCGCCGGGTTCTCGATCGGGAAGCGCGCGTTGAGCGCCGCCTGGCGATCGAAGAACGCTTCGTCTCCGTGCCAGTCATTGGTCCCGCTTTTGGTGGTGATTACCACCGAGCCGGCTGTGGTGCCGCCCGTGTCCGCATTTTCCTGGGCCGTCCGCACCGCAAATTCCTGCACGGCATCCGGCGAATAATTCTGCAGGAATCCCCCAATGTAGTCGTCGGAGTTGTCGCCTCCATCGACCGAAAGCTCATTGTTCAGCCCCGAGCTGCCTCCCGTGGATACTGCGGTGATGCGCGCTTTGGTGGGGTCGCTGGGCTCCACTGGTTCCGTGCCTGGCGCGAGGTAGGCGATATCGGCAAAGCTGCGCGCGGGCAACGGCAACGTCTCCAGGTCCTGGCTTGTAATGACGCTCTGGTGAACATCGCTAGCCAAGTCGATCGGTTGCTCCGTGATCGATGAACCCTGCGACTTCACATGCACCGACTGCTGCACGGCAGCCGGGGTCAGGCGCACCGTAATGTCCCGGACCGAACTCACCGCAGCCACAACCTCCGCCGAGGCCAGGGCAAAGCCTGGAGCGGAGACGGTCATCGTGTACTGCCCTGGGGGCAGGTTCTCCAGCAGAAATTCCCCATGGCTGTCCGACTTGGCGCGCCGGATCGCCGCTGCCGCTGGCATCCGCACTTCGACCTGCGCTCCGCTCACGCGGGCGCCGGTCTGGTCCTGGACGATGCCACGCACCGATCCGGTGGTGATTTGTGCCCGCATCGTCACGGCCAGCAACAGCAAAGCGAGAGAAGCGAGGATCGTCCGTTGCATGGGAATCGCGGTCCGAGTCAATTGTGCCATCGTGCAATGCCTCCTGCGGAAACCTGGCGGCGCTCCTGTGATTTCGAATCAGTCTATAGCAGGAGAATCGAAAATTCGCCGTCAAACCGCCATTAAAGATGGCCGTCAGGCCCGGGGAACGGGCGCCGGAGATGATTCGCCTCGTGAAACGGGGCCGCCTTCGTCCGCACGCTCTGCGCTCCGCCTCACCCAAGGTTGGCCGAGAGCGGCGACCCCTCCTACGTGCCCGATTCTGGCCGCCTTCTACAATTTCTCTTCAGGAGCTCTGCATGCGTCTTTCGCCGCGTTTGGGTTTCCGGCTCATTCTGGTCGCCATCGCCGTGGCCATCATCGGACTGCGCCTCATTCCGCGCCACGTCCCCAGGGCGCCGGCCAACCCACGCGTCCCCGATCTTTCGGCCACCAATCCGCTGAACCAGGCCGGTGGCGGAGCAGCCCCTGCCGAGGCGTACGAGGTTTACTCCGCGCTCTACCAGGCTCCGAGCGATGAGCCCCTGGTCTTCTCCGAGAAGTCAGTGACCGATATTCCGCAGGTTGGCGGCAGCTGCCTTAAGCCGTCCACGCCTGACGAGCATGAGATGGACGACGCTTTTGTCGCAGCCAACGCGCAGAGCCATCGCTGGGAGCCGAAATTCGCGATCCCGCAGGGATACCGGCTGCTTTCCGCGGCCGACGCTGCCCAGGCACAAAGCTGTCTGGAAACCCACGGCGCCGACACCGCCAAATGCGGGGGTTACAGAACGGTCAGGCACGTGCGCTTCCTCGGGGTTCCCGGCTTCGACCGAACCCACACGCACGCCCTGGTGTCGGTCATCAAAATGTGCGGCAGCTTCTGCGGCAGCGGCGGAATCTTTGCAGTCGAGAAGGCCGGCACCACCTGGCAGCGCGCCGACACCGCTGATTTCACCCGCGACTGCAGCTGGGCGTATTAAGGCGTGGGCCTTCGATCCGTGTGCCGCCAGCCGGAGGGCCGGAATCATGGCCGTGCAAGGGCCTCGCTCGATCCTCTGAGCCTGCTGCGCGAGGAATGGAAAGCTGCGGCGCAGGCTGACCGGAAAGGCAGTGTGTTCTTTTCCTGGTCGTCAGCCTGATCCGCGATGTGCGTGTGCTGAGCCCTGGTTGTTCGGGATTACCGGTGGTGATTCGCTGCTGCCGCTGCGGCTTTCAGTTCCTGGTTCGCCTGATTGAGCAGATCCCTGGCTTTTGCCGCATGCCCATCCAGGTCAAACTCGTTGGCTTCCTGTGCGGCAGAAACCTTGGCGTAGGCCTGCTCGGTGAGCCGCTGCGCCGCAGCAAGGTTGGGGTGGCGTCCCGGATTAATTTGTTGGGCAGCCGACCCGTGCGCGATGAACACGCCGCCTGCCGCGAGCGATAAGCCGATGACGGAGCCCAAAACTGCCTTGCGAACATTCATGGGTATTTCCTCCGCCGAGCACAATAAAGGCACATCCCCAGCTTATGCAATGTTTTTATCGGATTTTTGTCGTCAGAGCCGGGGAATCCCCGAATCGCTCGCTGTCAAACGGGGGCAAAGAGCCTCTGTCCTCACCGTACAAGGGGGATAATCTCAGCCTGCGGCGAGCCCTTGCCAAGCGTGACAAGCCCAATCGTGATCGGCAGCGAAAATCGCCGCGGACCCGCGCTCCCGGGATTGAGATACAGCACGCCCCGGCGACGCTCGATGAGCGGCTTGTGCGAGTGTCCGCTGATGACCACCGAGATCCCGGCGGCCATTGGATCAAGGTCCAGCTCATGGAGATCATGCAGCAGGTAAAAGGTCGTTCCGCCCAGGTCGACGATCTCTGTGGCTGGCAGCGCTGCGCACGGACCGCTTCGATCGATGTTTCCACGGATAGCGGTCAGCGGTGCGATTTCCTCGAGGGCAGACAAGATCTTTGCGTCGCCGACGTCTCCCGCGTGAAGAATGTGGTCGACTCCGGCAAGCGCGTTCAGCGCCTCAGGCCGCAATAGCCCGTGGGTGTCGGAGATGACGCCGGTGCGCATGGCAGAATCACCAACGGAATGGCGGCTTGCCGATCACAGTCCGACTGCGATCCTCGTCCGCGGATCGAGGTAATCGCGCAGCGCGTCGCCGAGAAAATTGAACGAGAGCACGCACAGCATCACCGCGATCGCCGGGAAGACGACCAGATGCGGCGCGTCGAATAGAAACGGGCGCGCATCGTTGAGCATCGATCCCCAGCTCGCCGCGGGCGGCGGAACGCCGAGGCCCAGAAAGCTCATAGTCGCTTCGGCCAGCACCGCTCCCGCCATGCCGATGGCCGCCTGCACGATGAGTGGCTGCAGGATGTTCGGCAAAATATGCCGCGTGAAGATGCGAAAATCGCTGGCCCCGACGGCGCGGGCGGCTTCGACAAACTCCCGCTCGCGCACGGCCAGCACCTGCGCGCGGACGAGCCGGGCGTAACCAACCCAGCCACCGATGGAGAGCGCCAGAATGAGATTCAGCAATCCGGGCCCCAGAAACGCGACAAAGGCGATGGCGAGCAGAATCCCGGGCAACGCGAGAAACGCGTTCATCAGGAAGGTGTTGATGGTCACATCGAGCCAGCGCCCGTAATAGCCAGCGATACCGCCAAAAACAAGTCCGAGCAGGAACGAGAGCCCTACCACCGAGACGGCCACGGTTAGTGACAGCCGAGCCCCCCAGATCACACGCGAGAGGATGTCGCGCCCCAGTTCGTCGGTCCCGAGCCAATGGGTGCTGTCTGGCGCAGCCAGGCGATGAACCAGATCGAGCGCGGCGGGATTGTACGGCGCCAGGAGGGGCGCAAACAGAGCCATGAACAGGAAAGAGATCATTAGAGCCACGCCAACCCACGCGAGGGGCTGACGTCGAAGCGATTTCGATGCCCAGGAAAGGCGTCTGGCCGCATCTAATCCGGGTGGTCTCGGGTTGGCAGGATCAGCTGGCAAAATCTCCCGCGAGGACTGTCTCAGGTCGAATCAACCGGCGGCGCTCCTCGCCCTTTCCGGGTATATCAATTTGGAAACAGGTCGAATAAAATCATGATTGTGGCGCGTATGCAGGGCCGCCGTCATGCTTAACAAGCATGGTACACACCTGGGGAACAACCTACGCTGGAAGGCAGGGCTCCGTTCTCCTGCCTGCAGGCGAAGACTGTAGGTCCTGTCTGTCTGGGGTTTCGAGGACTGTCGTCAAACTCACCCGGCTGTCCATCGCCGGCTAACAGGAGCTATTCAAATCCGATGAAACTGAAGGGTGAAAAGGTTGCCGTTTGCGGTGGGGGCGGGTTTATTGGCGGCCACCTGGTGAAGTATCTTCGGGCCCAGGGCGTGGACGTGGTGCGCGCCGTCGACGTGAAGCCTCTGACCGAGTGGTACCAAACTTCAAGCGACGTGGAAAACCTGGTTCTGGACCTGAAGGACAAAGATAGTTGCTACCAGGCTGCGAAAGGCGTGAAGGGGATCTTTCAGCTGGCGGCGGATATGGGCGGGATGGGCTTTATTGAGAACAACAAAGCCCTGTGCATGCTGAGCGTCCTGACCAACACGCACATGCTCATGGCCGCGCGCGATTCCGGCGTAGAGCGTTTCTTCTACTCCTCTTCAGCCTGTGTTTACAACGGAGACAAGCAGAAAAACGAAGACGTCGTGCCTTTGAAAGAGGCGGACGCGTATCCGGCATTGCCGGAGGACGGCTATGGATGGGAGAAGCTCTTCAGCGAGCGGATGTGCCGCCATTTCGAAGAGGATTTCGGGATGGTGTGTCGCGTGGCCCGGTATCACAACGTCTACGGCCCTTTGGGAACCTGGGATGGCGGACGCGAAAAGGCGCCGGCGGCGATTTGCCGCAAAGTGATCCAGGCGAAAGCTTCCGGCAAGCTGGAGATCGAGATTTGGGGAGACGGCAAGCAGACGCGCAGCTTCATGTACATCGACGACTGCACGAAAGGCACGCTGGCGATCACGGAGAGCGATATCGACGAGCCTATCAACCTGGGCTCGAGCGAACTGGTGACCATCAATCAGCTGGTGGACATCGTGGAAGAGATCGCCGGGGTGAAGTTGAAGCGCCATTACAAACTGGACGCTCCCAAGGGCGTGAATGGGCGCAACAGCGACAACACCATGATCCTCGAGAGATTGGGATGGGAGCCTTCGATCCGGCTGAAAGATGGAATGGCCCGAACGTATGAATGGATCGAAAGCCAGATGCTGGTGGGTGCTCGCTCCTGAATGGCTTGATTCGAGTCAAAGAGAGGTTTGTTGACTGACAACCCAATGCGCGTCTTCGTGAACGAGTTTTGCGGGCACCCGTTTCAAATGGAGTTGAGCAGGAAGCTGGCGAAGATGGGCCATCAGGTCTGTCACGTCTATTTCGCTGACAACACGCTGACGCCTAAAGGAGAGACCGCGCTGCGGCCGGACGATTCCCGGGGCCTGACCATCGAGGGCATCCACATCAAGCGCGACTTCGCCCGGCACAAACACTCCGTGCTCAACCGGCGCCAGGCTGATTTGGAATATGGCCGGGAAGTTGCGAAGCGCGTGGATCTGTTTCGACCCGACGTCGTGATCTCCGCGAACATGCCTCTGGATGCGCAGAAGATTTTGCAGAAGGCCTCACAGCGTCATCATGCGCGGTTTGTCTTTTGGCTCCAGGACGTCTACTTTGTTGCGGCTCGCTTCGTCCTGCGGAAGAAGTCCAGGCTGCTGGCGCTGGCCGGGGGGCTCTATTTTGAGCGCCTCGAAAAGAAGCTGATGCGGCGGTCGGATGCGATCGTTTGTATCGCCCCAGGATTTGCCGATTTCATCCGGACGTGGGGAATTCCGGAGTCGAAAATCACGGTGATCAGGAACTGGGCGCCCCTGGATGAGGTTCTGCCCACTCCGCGAGACAATCCATGGGCGCGTGAAAATGGAGTCGCTGACCGGTTTTGTTTCATGTACTCCGGCACCCTCGGCACCAAGCACCGCCCTGAACTGCTGCTGGATCTCGCAAAACATCTTGAGAAACGGGGAGACGCGCGACTGTTGGTCATTGCGGCCGGCCCCGGAGCGGACTGGCTTCGCGAGAGATCCCATAAGGTGAGCCCTGAGTTTCTGACGGTGCTGCCCTTCCAGCCCTACGAGAGGATTTCGGAGGTTTTGGGTTCGGCCGATGTGCTGATCGCCCTGCTGGATTCCGAGGCAGGAGCCTTCGCGGTTCCGTCAAAGACGCTCGCCTATCTCTGCGCGGGGCGCGCCCTGATCGTCGCAGCGCCGGCGGCCAATGAAGCAGCGCAGGTCGTTGAGCAGGCACAGGCAGGCCTGGTGGTGTCTCCCGATGGCCCCGCAGGATTGATCGCGGCGGCGGACCGTTTTCTTGCCGATCGCGCGCTGTGCGCACGGTTCGGGACGAACGGCCGCCAGTATGCCGAACAGAACTTCTCCATAGACGTCATTGCGGCGCGTTTTCTTCCCGTTCTCAGCGGGCAAGCGCAGCAGCCGGAAATGCAACCCGTGGATCTGGCGCTGGCGAACGTGGACAACGGACGGAATCAAACGTGGAAACATCCAGCCTGAGCACCGTGAACAGCGATCGCACAGTAGTCCTGTTCGGGGGTACAGGATTTATCGGCACCCATGTGGCCATGTACTGGCTCGGAGAGAATCTGGCGGAGAAGGTCATTCTCGTCGACCTGAATCCGCCTCGCGACGAACCCTGGACGGCGCCACTCCATCGCGAATTCCAAACGGGACGAGCGGCCTGGGTTCGCTGGGACGTTCGCCAGCCAATCCCGGACGGCCTTCTCCCCAATCCCGATCTCATCTTCAACCTGGCCGCCGTTCACAGGGAACCTGGCCACCAGCCTCACGAATATTTCGAAACGAATCTCTACGGTGCGGAGAATGTGTGCTCCTGGGCGTCCGCGGCCGGTTGTCAGCGGGTCGTATTTACGAGCAGCATCGCTCCCTATGGTCCCTCAGGGGAGTTGAAGAATGAGGAATCGTTGCCGGTGCCCGATTCGCCGTATGGAAGCTCCAAGCTGGCGGCCGAGAAGGTGCACATGGTGTGGCAGGCCGCCTGCAATCGCCGCAAGCTGCTGATCCTTCGCCCCGGCGTCGTTTTTGGCCCAGGCGAACGCGGGAATGTGACAAGGCTCATCCGCAGCGTCGTGAAGGGGTACTTTGTCTACATGGGAAACCGGCAGACTCGCAAAGCCGGCGGCTATGTGAAGGAACTTTGCCGGGTGATGCAATTCGGGTTACGACATCAGGACGAGAGCGGAGAAAGCTTAGCGCTGCTGAATTTCTCCATGGACCCGCCTCCCACGCTGGAGACTTATGTCACGGCAATTCAGAAGGCAGCAGGCGTACGGCGCTCTCCGCTGAATCTGCCCCGTTCGCTGCTGTTGGGGATTTCCTACCCGATTCACGGAGTTGCATCGTTGTTCCGGATCCGGCAACCCATCAGCCCCGTGCGGGTGCGGAAGTTGTTTCGCTCCACTTCGATCGACCCCAGGGGGCTTAGGCAACTCGGTTATCCATGGAAATTCACACTGGCAGAGGCTCTTCTGGACTGGCAGCACGACATTCCGGAGGATTTTGCACGTTAGCTGAGCGATATGAGAATCGCAGTCACAGTTCGCAGATTGCTCCGGGTCGCCCTTCTTCCTGCCGCATTGGGTTCATGCCTTGCGAATGCTCATTCGCAAGACCGGGCGCGGCGCATTTTCGAGCTGACCAACCAGAATCGGCAGGAGCACGGGCTTCCCGCTCTGCGTTGGAACGCAGCGCTTGCGGCCGCTGCACAGGCCCACGCTGACCGCATGGCGCGTGAACCGGCGCTCTCCCACCAATACTCCGGCGAACCGGAGCTGATGGCGCTGGCTGCTTCCGCGGGCGCGCATTTTCAGGCCATCGCCGAGAACATCGCCACGGGTCCGAACCCGCAGTCTATCGAACAGGAATGGATGCACTCGACTGCGCATCGGACCAACATCCTCGATCCCAGGATGAATGCCATCGGTGTGGCCATAGCAGAACGTGGGGGATCTTTATACGCGGTTGAGGACTTCGCGCAATCGTCCGAGGCGCTCAACCTCGAACAGGTCGAGCAGCGCGTTCGCGAACTGTTGCGTGCCCAGAATGTCGATCCTTCGGCCCCGGCCGGACCGGCGGAGCAGGCCTGTTCGATGGGCCATGGAATTCCGCAGGGTTCGAATGCACGCTCGATCATCCGATTCGAGACGCCCGACCTGACCCAGCTGCCGTCCCAGGTGGCGCAGCAGATTCGCGGTGGCGACTTCAGGAAAGCTGCTGTCGGCGCGTGCGCGCCGCAGCCCGCCCAGGCGAACTTCACAACCTATCGTGTTGCGATTCTCTTCTACTGAAGAGCCCAGACTATTCAGCGCCTTCGCCGGGCTTGGTCGGTTCAATCTGCAGCGCATTGTTGAAGCGGTTGAAGTAGTTGAAGAGGCCGATGGCCGCCATCAGCTCAACGATCTCCCCTTCGTCGAAATGCTCGCGCAGAGCCTCGAAATTCTCATCGGGAATGTGATTCGCATCGAGCGTCATCTGCTCCGCCAGGCGCAGCGCCGCCTTCTCCGCTGCCGTGAAGTCGCTGCGGTCGGCGCAGTGGGCGAGTTGGTCGAGCTGCTCGCTCGACCAGCCCAGTCTGAGCGCGATCTGCGTGTGCGAGCCGAGGCAGTATTCGCAGCGATTCAGCTGCGAGGTGCGCACGATCACCAGCTCCTTGAGCCGAAGCGGAACCGTTCCGGTGTGCAGGATCGCCTCGAAGTGCGCGATCATGGTCGCGAAAATCTCCGGCCGATGCGCCATGGTGCGGAACATGTTGGGCACGTTGCCGCGCGTACGCATGTAGCGCTCGTAGATTTCGGCGACGGCCGGCGTGGCCTGGGCGCGTGGAACCCGCGAAAGGCGCGGAGCAGTTTTCAGCATGACTTTCTCCCGATAGTAACCAGCGTATCGCAGGATGCGGGGCTCGAGAGCGGTTGTCCCTTTGGTATAATTTTGGCAGACAAAATACGCGTCCACACTCCTCAGTAGCTCAATGGCAGAGCATTCGGCTGTTAACCGAAGGGTTGTAGGTTCGAGTCCTACCTGAGGAGCCAATCCTCTGTAAAATCAAATACATAGAGATGGCCTCATTTCGATGCTCATCGAAACTTGGTCCAGGTTGGTCCAACTTGGACCACATATGGCTCATCAGAGGTTGATCAGCTGCGCACCGAGATCACGAACTCCTTTGTTTTCTTCGGCAATTCAAAAAGGCGGGGACTGTAGCCGAGGCGGATTAGGTTTTCGCCCGAAGGGTTGTAAGTCGGTCGGCTTATGGCAATTTCCGAAAGAGCCGCGGACTCGGTTGCCTTCGTTGTGTTTCTATCGTCGGCCTACCAGCCGGTGATAGGGTCGGAAAACCGCTGACCGGTGGGTCGACGATTATGCGGTCACCGAATACAACTCCAAGTAAACCTCGCTGCCTGTGCCGGCTTAGGAAGCTCATTCTCCATCAGGTTAGAAAGCATCCGGGTGCCGAGCGGCATCTCCATTTGAACCAGGGCCGCCGTGGCAGCTGTGACCGACAGCCGTTGGTGGTTCTCGCCGAATGCGTGGTGTGACACGGCTGCGATTCTCTGAGCTGGAGCCGGCATACACATCCCTCTTTTCGAGTCACTCCCAGCTGGTTTGTGATGTGCGTCACATACAGTTGCAACCCTTTCCCTCTCTTATGGTTCCACCATCCGTGGCGATCGCGGTCGGCCATCTTCCATCCGCGAGCCTGGAGAAGGCAGATACCGCAATCAATGCCGGACTGACACGCGCGCGAAGAGAATCGACGGAGTTTTAGCCCGGTCACTGCACAGTCCTGCATACGCAGCGAGGCGCTGGATTGGCGCACCAACCGCAGGTTAACCAGAAATACCGATTGAAGGAGAACTCATGAAATACGGCATTTCGGCAGCGCTCGTGGTCCTCGCTGTGGCGAGCGGCGCATCTGCAGGCACCATCAGCGGCAAAGTCTCCGGCGCAAAAGGGGAATCAGTCGTCTACGTCGAAGCGGTCACGGGGAAAACGTTTCCGGCCCCGTCGCAGCATGTGACGGTGAACCAGAAGGGGCTGATGTTTGTGCCGCACATTGTAGTGGTGCAGGTGGGGACGACGGTGGAGTTTCTAAACAGCGACAGCGTGGCGCACAACGTCTTCTGGCCTTCGATTGGCGGCGACAAGAAGCTGGGCCACAACATGGGCACGTGGCCGCAGGGCGAGAAGCGCAATTTCACCTTCGATAAACCGGGCGCGGTTCCACTGCTGTGCAACGTTCACCCGGACATGGCGGGCTACATCATTGTTTCGCCGACGCCGTACTTTGCCACGACGGATAAGACGGGGGCCTACCACATCGATAACGTTCCCGACGGCACGTACACCGTGACGTTCTGGAACGAAGGAACGAAGCCACACTCCGGCCAGGTCACTGTGTCGGGCGATACAAAGGCCGACGCCACACTGACGAAGTAAGAACACAGCGGGACCACACAATGACAGAGCCATCATGCTGAAGCGCTACGAAAACAAAACGGTGGACGCAGATTGGCTGAACAGCAACTTTCCGTGCATGATGGCCTGTCCCGCGCATACGAACGCGGGACGGTATGTCGCCCTGATCGCGGAGGGCCGCTATGAAGATGCGTACCGGATCGCGCGCGATCCCAATCCCCTGGCAAGCATTTGCGGGCGGGTGTGTGCACATCCGTGCGAGACAGCGTGCCGGCGCGGAGCGATCGATCAGCCGATTGCGATTCGCGCGCTGAAGCGCTTTCTGACAGAGCGGCACGGACCGGAGTCGAAACGGCCGGTCGACGTCAACGAGGGGCGCGCTCAGAACAAATTGCCTTTCAGGATTGCGGTGGTGGGCGGCGGCCCGGTTGGACTGTCTGCCGCGCACGATCTTGCGTTGATGGGCTATTCCGTCACAATTTTTGAGGCTGCGCCGGTTGCGGGCGGAATGTTATATCTCGGCGTGCCGGAATACAGACTGCCGCGCGATGTGGTGGAAGCGCAGGTGCGCGAGATTCTGGCGACGGGCGACATCACGCTGAAACTGAATCACGCGGCGGGGCGCGAATTTGCTATTTCCGATCTACGCAGCCAGGGATTCGACGCGGTGCTATTGGCTGTAGGCGCGCACAGCAGCCGCGATCTCTCGATTCCTGGCGTGGATCTGGACGGGGTGCACAAAGGAATCGACTTTCTGCTGAACGTGAACCTGGGGTATCAGTTCACGATCGGGAAAAAGGTCGTCGTGATCGGCGGCGGGAATGTGGCCATGGATGTGGCGCGTTCCGCGGCGCGCGAGGTGCTGCGCCAGCATGCGGCGGGGGTGGAATCGCACGAGCCGTCGCGGGAAAACGTGGAGGCGGTCGCGACGAAGGAGATGGTGGACGTGTCGCTCTCCGCGCTGCGGTTGGGCGCGCAGGAAGTGCATCTGGTTTGCCTCGAGAGCCGTAAAGAGATGCCGGCGGCTTTGGAAGAGATCGTGGAAGCGGAAGAAGAAGGGATCATTCTGCATCCCGGGCTTGGGCCGCACCGCGTGGTCGGGGAAAACGGTCGAGTCACCGGCCTCGAAACGCTGAAGACGAAGTGGGTCTTCGATGCGGCGGGGCGGTTCAATCCCGCGTTTTATGAAGACAGTGAAACGATTCTCGATTGCGACACGGTGATTATGGCCATCGGCCAGGCACCGCAGCTCGATTTTTTGAAGCCTGAGGATGGAGTGGAGATATCGCGCCGCGGGCTGATTGCGGTGAATCGCGAGACGCTCATGACTTCGGCGCAGGGTATCTTCGCCGGTGGAGACTGCGTGTTTGGTCCGCGGCTGATTATCGACAGCGTGGCCGACGGCAAGCGGGCAGCGGTGGGCATCGATGAATATCTGCGCGGTGTGCGGCATCCGGATCCCATGGTGGAAGTGGAGATCCTGAAGCGGCACAGCATGCCCCTGGGGATTCTGGATCTGGTCCGGCAACCGATCCCCGCGCTGCCGCTCAACCGCCGCACCGGCATGACGGAAGTGGAACTCGGCTTCGACGAAGAAGCCGCGCAGGCCGAGGCGCAGCGCTGCCTGCACTGCTGGGTGAACACCATCTTCGAAGGCAATCTGGCGGACGGTAGTATGTGTGTGCTTTGCGGCGGGTGCATCGATGTGTGTCCCGAGAACTGCCTCGAACTAGTCGCGCTGGACCGGTTTCAATTCGCGCCGGATGTGGTGCAGCAGCTGGTGGAGCGGCAGAGCCTGATGAACGTTGAGCTGGACGAGGTGCGTGCGGATGAGCTGGGCGTGGTTGCCGGCTCGGTGATGCTGAAGGACGAAACGCGCTGCATCCGGTGCGGGCTATGCGCGGCGCGCTGCCCGGTGGGAACCATCACGATGGAGTCCTACAACCTGATTCCCGCTGAGCCGACGGGGTTGATTTCGATTGAATCCATCGATGCGCCGTTTCGCGCAGCAGTCGCAGCTGTGAAGTGAGGAGAGAGATGAGCGAAAAGCAAACGACGCCTTCGCCGGGTGAGCAGGAGATCAGCCGCCGCGAACTGTTCACCAAACTTGGGGTGGCTTCTCTGGGCGTGGCGGCTGCCGGGATGCTGGCCTTCACGTATCGCTTTCTCTCACCCAACGTTTTGTATGAGGCGTCGCCGGTTGTGAACGCGGGGAAGCCGGAGAGCTATCCGGTGGATTCGGTGACGCTCGATGTCAACTCGGCAATTTATCTGGTGCATGTGCCGGAAGGTTTCTTCTCTTTAAATGCGATTTGCACGCACCTGGGCTGCATGACGGCGTGGAAGCCGGAGGCGGGCATCATCGCGTGCCCGTGTCATGGCAGCCGGTTCAGCCGCGAGGGACAAAAGCTGGCGGGGCCGGCGCCGAAGCCGCTGTCGTGGCTAAAGACGTGGATCAGCGACGACGGCGACATCATGGTGGACCGGTCGGCCACCATTCAACCGTTCGAGTTTTTGAGGATTTGACAATGCCGCGCAAGACGGACAGCTACGTCGAGAAGCTGCAGCGCACCCGGGTGTGGCGCTCGATGTTCCGCAGCGGCACGGGATCGAGCACGCTGCATCGGGCGCTGGCCATTCAGCAGAACGTCTTTCTGCATTTGTTATCGACGAAAGTGCGTCGGCGGATGCTCACGTTCCGGGCCACGTGGTATCTGGGCGCGCTGACGCTCGGGACGTTTTTCATTCTTGTGGTGACCGGGATTTTGCTGATGCTCTACTACCACCCTTCGGTGCCGCAGGCGTACGCGGATGTAAAGGATCTGAAATTCGTAGTTTCGTCGGGCATGTTTCTGCGGAACCTGCACCGCTGGTCGGCGCACACCATGGTGTTCCTGGTCTTCGCGCACATGTTCCGCGTGTTTTACCGGGGCGCATATCGGCCGCCGCGCGAATTCAACTGGGTAGTGGGCGTGGTGCTGCTGCTGATTACGCTGCTGCTAAGTTACACGGGCTATCTGTTGCCGTGGGATCAGCTGGCATTCTGGGCGATCACGGTTGGCTCGAATATCTCGTCGGCGGTTCCGGTGTTCGGCGACGAGGTTCGCTTCCTGATGCTGGGCGGTCACCAGGTGAACGCGAACGCGCTGCTGCGTTTCTATGTGCTGCACTGCGTGGTGCTGCCGCTGGCGGCGGTGCTGTTTGTGGCCGTGCACATGTGGCGCATCCGCAAAGATGGCGGACTCTACGTGCGGCAGAGCGAACCGGGCCGTGAGGCTGTGCCGGAGACCGCGGCTGAAGAAGCTGTCCTGGAGAAGGTATGACAGAGCCGAAGGATTTCACTGCCGGCATCGGTTCGGATATTAAGAAGTCGCAGAAGCGCGTTCTGTTCGTCACGCGAAGAACCTCAGCGCAGGTGAAGGTTGCGGATGAGGAGCAGGTACAGACCTATCCGGAAGGATTGCTGCGCGTGGTGCTGGCGATTGAGCTGCTGGCGATTGCGCTGGTGCTGATCTCGCTGTTCTTCAACGCGCCTCTGGAGGGAATGGCTGACCCGACGACCACGCCGAATCCGGCGAAGGCGCCGTGGTACTTCCTCGGATTGCAGGAAATGCTGCATTATTTTCCGCCGGTGGTCGCCGGAGTTCTGATTCCGACGGTGTTGGTGGTGGCGCTGGTGGTGATCCCCTACTTCAACGTGAATGTGGAAGCGGACGGCGTGTTCGTGAAGAACCGGAAGCGCCGCCTCACCATTTTCTATATCGGCGCCGGCGCATTGTCGGTCTTCCTCTGGTTCTTCCAGGTGTACGTAGCGCTGGGGCCAACGCTGATCATCGCGGGCCTCATGTTTGTCGCCGCGTTCAGTTCTGCGCGGTCCCCGCACGCATTCCGTCGCTATCTGGAATCGCGGGCGGTTTCGTGGTGGATCATGTCGTGGTTTCTTTTCGAGCTGATCGTGCTGACCGTGGTGGGGACGTTCTTCCGCGGGCCGGGATGGTCGTGGGTTTGGCCATGGAGGGGATGAATGCAATCCATTAAGGCGCAATTCATCTCTTTGTGGCGGGCCTGGTTTCGCGATCCGATTCGCCCCTTCGGGGTGGTGAGCGTTCTGCTGCTGCTGGCGCTGGCCGTGGCACCGGCCAAGGATCACTTCAGTGAGTGGCACTCGTATCAGAAGCAATATTTGCGGCTTATTCTCGATCGTGGCGATGCGGTCACGCTGCAGCGGCATTTCCGGGGCGGGATCCAGCAGATTTGGCTGCCCGATCTTGGTGTGGTCGATCGCTGCCAGACCTGCCATACCGGCTTGGCTGAGGCGAGCCTGGCGGACGTGAGCACGCAGCCGTTTCGCAGGCATCCACCGATTCCGCACAAGCTCGACGAATTCGGATGCGTGGTTTGTCATCGCGGGCAGGGTGCGGCAACGACGGTAGCGGAGGCGCATCACAGCGCGCTGGCGCGGGAAGAGCCCATCCTGCCGGCGCGGTATATCGAGTCGTCGTGCGGGCAGTGCCATCACGCGCCGATGGCGGGGACGCCGAGGCTGAATGAGGGGCGTGAGCTGCTGGCGCGCTACGGGTGCGTGCGCTGCCACACGATTCGGCTTCCCGACGGCAGCATGATGGCGGCTACCGATGATCCACCGCCTCTGACGCATATCGCCGACAAGACGACACGCGAGTGGGTCTACGCGTGGCTGAAGGATCCGGCGAGTTATGCTTCGTCGGCGACGATGCCGAACTTCCAGCTGAGCGATGCGGATGCCAGGGATATCTCGGCGTTCCTGATGGCCACCAGTACCCCGCAGCCTGGCGATACTCTGGCGGTTCCTGCGTCATCGAAGGCGCCCGATCCGGCCGCGGGAGCGAGCTTGTATGGAGAATCGTTCTGCGCGTCGTGCCATGCAACGCAGAACGCCGCGGGCAATCTGGTGGGCGGCAACATCGGTCCGGAACTGACGCGGATTGGCAGCAAGGTGAAGCCGGAATGGTTGCAGGCCTGGCTGAAGGATCCGCGCAACTACGATGCGCATACGCAGATGCCGCATTACCGCTGGACCGATCAGGAACTCACGGCGCTGGCTGGGTATGTGGCGAACAAGACGGATTCCGACTTCCTGGCGAATGTGCATCTGGATGCGCCGACGCCGCAGCAGATCGCGCACGGAAAAGCGCTGGTGACGGAGTACGGATGCGCCGTTTGTCACGAGATTCGCGGCGTCGCGAAGCCGGAGAACTTTGCGCCAGAACTGAGCCGGATCGGCAGCAAGCCGCTGGCGCAACTGGTGTTCACCGCGGGAATGCCGAAGACGCTGCCGGATTACGTGGATGGCAAGATTCGCCATCCGCGTGCCTTCGGGGCGGGTCTGCGGATGCCCCTGTACACGTTCACTGCGCAGCAGGTGGACGCACTGACGACGGCGCTGCTGTCGCTGACGGATCGCAGCTTCGCGCTACCGTCGCGGTTACAGATAGCGGCGCAGCCGATGACGACCTACCAGCCAGCTGGGCATGCGGGCAAGTTGATGGCGGAGCTGAACTGCTTCGCCTGTCACCGCATCAACGGCCGCGGCGGAGATATGGCCCCCGATCTGACGTGGGAAGGCTCAGCGGTGCAGCGGCCGTGGCTGGACGATTTTCTGAAAAATCCGAACACACTGCGCCCGGCGCTGATTCGCCGCATGCCCAGATTCAACCTCTCTAACAGCGAGCGGGCCGAAGTGACGGACTATTTCATGACCGTGTATCAGACGGCCGACTTCGACCGCGATTCGATGCCGCTGGGCGGCTACTCTGCTGCGCTGGTGGAGCAGGGACGGCAACTCTTCTATTCGAAGTACTCCTGCCAGTCCTGCCACATGGTGAACACGCAGCAGGACAAGGGATATATCGGGCCTCCGCTCACGCAGGTTGGGTCGCGGCTGAATGCGGCGTGGATTTATCACTGGCTGAAGAATCCGCAGGCGCTGCGTCCGGGCACCATCGAGCCCAACCAAAGCATGAGCGATGAAGACGCAGGCGCGCTGACGGCATTCCTCATGATGCAGAAGACATCCGGAAAGCCAGGGGCGAAGCAATGAAGCGACTGTTGTGGATCCCCGGGGCGATGGCGCTGGTCATTGCGGCAGGTTGCGCGCGGCAGCCTGTGGCTGCTCCTGCAGCACAAGCAACCGCCTTCGGCTCTGCGATTGTGGAGTCGAGCGGCGGGAAGCAATTGGGAGCGCCCGGCGCTGCGTTGCCGCAGCCGCTGGTGGTGCAGGTGAACGATGCGCAGGGGAACGCCGTGACAGGAGCGTTTGTGATCTTCAGCGGAAGTGGTGGCGTGAGGTTCGAGCCAACCGAGAGTCTCACCGATTCCAGCGGACAGCTAACGACCAATGTGATGCTCGGGGGAACCTCGGGCCGCTATGAACTGAGGGCGGCGTCGACGGACAAGAGCGGCAAGCCATTCACGCTGAGCATCACCGAGCTGGCTCTCGGATATCAGGAACAGGTCGGATATGCGGTGGATCAGAACTACTGCGCGCGGTGCCACGACCAGGAGTCGTCGGCAGAGCGCGTATCGAATTACGACAACCTCGCCGTGAAGCCGCACGCTTTCACCGACGGGCAGACGCAGGACGCGCTGAGCGATGCCGACCTCACCGCAATCATCGGCCACGGCGGACCGGCGCTGAACCACTCCGCTCTGATGCCCCCATACGGAGCGACGCTCAGCAGGGCTGAAGTGCAGGCGTTGATCGCGTATATCCGTCTCATCTCCGATCCTCCGTGGCGAGCTGCCGGAGTGGTTTATGCGAAGCGCTAAATGCTTGTCGGCGGCGAAGCTCGCTGGCGCAGTTTGTTTCACCGGGCCTAATCCCAGTTGTTGGAAGGACGATCACCATGCGTAACCTGATGCTAAGTGCAGTCATTCTGTTCGCCCTTCTGCTATTGTGCGTTCGCCGGGAGATCGTTCCCACTGCCACCGCGCTTCCCAGCTATGCTCGTCAAACCGGGTTGCCGTGCAGCGGCTGCCATTACACTCCCCCCGAGTTGAACGCCGCGGGAAGGCTGTTCAAGCTTATGGGTTACATCGACAAGATGAAAGACACCGGCATCACGGCTGAGTCGGGCGGTCGGCGGTCGGGGCTGGATATGCTCGCATCTTTGCCTTTGGGAGCATGGTTTGAGACTTCGTTCACCAGCACTAAGGCGGCGCAAACGGGAACCCAGAATGGTAATTTTGAATTTCCTCAGGACGTTTCACTCTTCCTCGCCGGGGCGTGGGCCCCGCACGTGGGCAGCTTTCTCCAGGTAACCTATGACGCGCAGGGCGATCACTTCAGCATCGACAACACCGACATTCGCTATGCCAACAAGAAACAGTTCAATGGTAGAGATTGGGTCTACGGAGTTACTCTGAATAACAATCCCACCGTCGAAGACCTCTGGAACAGCACACCGGCCTGGGGATTTCCCTTCATCGTCAGCGATTCTGCGCCCACACCCACGGCTGCACCCCTGATCGGCGGAGGGTTAGCGGAGGATGTTGCGGGCATCGGCGCCTACACCATGTGGGACCAGCATCTATATTTCGCCGGAACGATCTACCGCTCGGATCATATCGGCAGTCCGCAGCCCACGAATGGCCAGAGCACAACCATCAACATACGGGGTGTAGCGCCTTACTGGCGTCTGGCATGGCAACAAAATGGCCGGAAGGATAACTTCGAAATCGGTACTTACGGCATTCATGTGAAAGCAACGCCTGGTGCGATCCAGGGACCCGAAGACAGCTACACGGACTGGGGTCCCGATTTTCAATACGACCACACCTTCGGTAAAGACGTGCTCTCGGTGCGGGGCAGCTATCTCCGCGAGAACTCGGCGCTCGTTGCCAGTCTGGCCAGCGGTGCTGCCGATCAGAGCGCGCATCATCTGGATAGCGGGAATCTGAACGCCGAATATCATTTTGGCAACCGATATTCAGCCAACGCGGGATGGTTTATGACGTCTGGCACCCCCGATCCGCTGCTCTATGCTCAGACCGCAATCACAGGCAGTGCCAATGGTGGTCCGAGAAGCACCGGATATATCGCCAACTTTTCTTTCTGGCCGATGCAAAACCTCGATCTGGCCGCGCAATACACGGCCTACACTCGGTTCAACGGAGCAGCAACGAGTTATGACGGCGCCGGGCGCAATGCAAGTGACAACAACACGGTTTATCTGCTCGCGCGTTTTGTTTTTTGATTCGCAGCGATTCAGGCACCCGCAGGTCACGCGATTGCAGAATCCAGGTTCCAGGCGCTGGCGTTCGTAAGCGAAGTGTTGCCGAGAATTCTCCCGCGATGGCTTGGTCGATCTCCACTGGCAAGTAGAGGCGTGCCAGTGCACGACGTCCGCATCTTTCGTCAGGTTCTAAATCTCAACAGACTGCGGCTCACTCTTTCCCGCGTCCGGAATGATGGATCGGGAATCCGGCCGTTGTAAGCTACGGTCCGGATGTGATGCTGCGGCGAAACCTCAAGGGCGTACGGAGCAATCTCAAGCGTCACGTCCGGCGCCTCCGCGGTGTGGGCCGAGCCGGACAATGCGAGTGAGCCGACCGCCAGTCCGGAAAGTTGAGTAAAACGTCTGCGTGTCAGCGTTGGGCGAGACACGGAGTTGGGTATGGTTCTTTGTAGCTCCGAGTGAGTTCGATGAAAAAAGAGTGCAGTTAGAACGGAATGGTCCTATTACAGCGTGTAAACAGGACGGTCAGTTAGTTAGAGACCTGGCCAACGAGACTAAGATCGATCGCTACGTCATTCTCAGCTTTCCAGAACATGAAGCTCGGGTTCTTGAGACCCCACCCAACATAGGGAACGACGAATTGCGCGCTCGCCGTTGCCTTCGATCCATCGATGTGAATCTGCATCGGAATCGTCAGATCGTGAGGATAGCCGAGTAAGGTGAAAACTCCGCTCGCCTGAATGGTTGAGTCGCCAGAGGGCGCGATTGTCCCGCTGTATGTTTTGGGCGCAAAGGAGACGGTCGTGTACTGATCCACCTTGAGAATGTCCCTATTCATCTTCTTATCGCGGCTGTCGTTGCCGGTCCTTCCGCTTTCGGCCAGTACGACGACTGAACCCGACATCCGAGCAGCACTTCGGTCAAACTCAATCGATCCGGATTGAATGTGAAACGTGCCGTTGACAACCTCGTGCGTCGTGTTGAGCGTCATCCTGACCTCGCTGGCATCGGAGTTGACTCCGAAGGTCTGATGCTGGGCGAGTGCGGCTGGAGCGAGTATGACAGCGAGGGCTAAGACTGCGAAGGATTTCATTGCATCTCTCCTGTGGTGTTTTCACTATTGGGAGTTGTTGTTTTGGCGTGGCTAGATGTCAGCTGGCGACTGCATGGGAGGAACAGTGGCGTGCTGGGTGACGCGTGTCAGCCTGGCCGTCACGCGCATCGCGCCGGGCCAGATCCTGAGGCAGAACGGCAGTACAGCGCGCGCGAGTGCGTTGTTCAAGCTGTCGGCAGCGAGGTCGGCAAGACGCATCTGGGGCAGCATTGCGGAGCGCAGTTGTGGCTGAAAAACCGGCGCCGGCTCCGCGGCAAGATAGGCAGCGGCGGCGCGGCGGGCAGTATGCAGCGCGATGGATATGCCATCGCCGGTGAACGAGGGGATGACGGCTGCCTGATCGCCGATGCAGTAAAGCCCATCCTCTGTTTCGCGGCGGATGTATCCGTACGGGATATGAGTGATGGTGATCGGTTTGTCGAGTAGCGGCCTCGCACCGGCTAGCCTCATCGCGAGGTGGGGACAGTCCTGCTGCATCTTGGCAAGGAGGCCCTCCCAGCGAAGACCCGCACGCGCAAGATACCGCCGTTGGACCACACAGCAGAAATTCGTAATGCCGTCTTCCACCGGTTGGATACCACCGTAGCCTCCGGAATAGAGCGTCAACTCGGAGGCGTCCGCCAAGTCAGCGGTCTGGGCGGCAGACAGGCGGTAATACATCTTGAAGCCGACCCATTGGTGAGGGTCCTTCGGGCGACCGTGGCCGCGCAGATCGTGCTTGCCCGTTGCGAGAAAGGCGGTTGAGGCTTCGTATGTGGCGCCGTCGTCGAGCGTAGCCTGCCAGAGGTTGGCTGCCGCGCGGCTGAGCGACTGCACACTGCGGCCACGCTCAACGCGGACTCCAGCCGCGACGGCCGTGGCGATGAGCGCTGTATCGAGCGCCTTACGCGTGAGCGAGGCTGCTGGAAACGGCAAAGGAGCCTCGGCTGCGCGTCTGGCAGCGGCAAGACGAACATAATTGATGGGCACGGCGCCAAGCGAGGCCACGTCGATGCCGAGCGCATGCAGATCCTCAAGGGCTTCACCGCTTAGAAATTCTCCGCAGACCTTATGGCGCGGTGTGGGCTCGCGTTCGATCAGCGTGACGCTTCGTCCCTTTCGAGCGAGCGTGATCGAAGCCGCACAGCCTGCCACTCCACCACCGACGATCAGTACTTCGTCCTGCAAAGGATTCCCTCCCAATTCGCTGGATATCCATCGATTTGAAGCGGACTCCATCTCTCTAGTAGACGGCCAGAAAGCAGTTCGGCACAGCATTCTGTACAAATCGTAATTTGGGAGCAGGTAAAGAGCTGACCGCGCGGATGAAGATGTAGAAGTGAGAATATGCGGAGTTCATCGGGGGATCGGAAGGCGTCTAAGGTGTTAGAACGAGGTAATTGATGAGGCGAAACGATTTCCTGGTAGCCGCTTTCTGGGCAATTACGTTGGTCACCGCGGCGCCGGCCGACCCAATTCCAGTAAGACATATCCAGCTCCCGAGGCACGAGTTCATGGTGGCGCGCTCCGAGACTGGAAAAGTCATCGCCCGGGTTGAGTTTACGGAGACCGTACAGGGCGATGAAGTCACGATGCGCCTGACCTATCACTTTCTGGATGGATCGATTGATGATGAGGCGACGACGTACAGGCAACAGGGCACGTTTCGGTTAGTACGCAACCATCACATAGAGCAAGGACCGTTCTTTGCAAAGCCTGTCGACTTCGCGGTGGAAGCTGCTACCGGCACAGCGACCACCCGCACAGTCGACAAGAACGGCAAGATACATTTTGAGAGCGAGCACATCAGCCTGCCGGATGACCTGGCGAATGGGTTCGTAGGCACTGTACTGCTGAATGTGCCGCCCAATACCGCGCCATTCCGCGTGGGGATACTGGCTCCAGTCTTCGGCGGGCGATTGATTCGGATCCTGATTTCGCCGGAGGGCGAGCAACCGTTTCAAAAGACGGGACAGGCCCTGAAGGCGACGGTGTTTCGCATTCATCCGGAATTGGGTGGCTTTTTGGGAATGATTGCGAAGCTGCTCAACCTTCAGCCAAAAGATGTGATGGTTTGGGTCCTGGAAGGGGAGAAGCCAGCGGTGATGCGGATAGTTGGACAGCTGGGTGGTTCCGGTCCTGTGCTCAGTTCGGAACTGGATGGGGCCAGCTTCAGGAAATAAGCCCTTTTGCAATCCCAAAATCTCACAGTGGATCACGCGCCTTGATGAGGATGCCCTGAAGATCTCATGGCCTCCAGGCCGACGATCCCTCACGGCGCGTGATGAGTTCGCGCCAGTTGAGGCCGATGTCCACGATCAGTATCGAGGCAAGTGTGAAGGCAATCACGCCGACAGCGGATAAGACGTCGCCCAGGTGGCTCCAGTAGGCGGGCACAAGATTGAAAACGCGGCTGGAGACAAAGGTAAAGGTGACAGCATAGGAGCGCGCCATCCATTGGCGGTGCACAGCGATTTGGCGGTTGCGTGCGGCGACGAAGGCGGCGGTGGTGCAGACCATCCAGGCAGCGGCCTGCATGGAAGTTCCGGGCAAACCCGGGCGGCCGGCTGCGAGAGCGATCCCCGTGAAGGAACCGACAAACACGGATACGACGTAGACAAGGCCGAGGACCCGATGGAGTTGGAGGTGACGCTGGCGGATCCGCGAGGAGAAATTGACCGGGCCGATCAGGAGAGCGAAGATTCCGGCGAGTGCATGCGGGATGAGGAGGCCGCGGTCGGCGATGACCTGCAGACGGTAGGCATGGTACATCGGGTAATCGGTGACGAGGAGAACTTCCGAGGTAATGAAGACGAAGAGCGCGGTGAGACCGAGGGAGACCCAGAGAATCGTTTTGAATCTGGAACCGGCGGTTGTGCGCTCTATCAGCGTGGAAGTCGGCATGATTCGCTCTCAGATGGTTAGACGTGATGAGTTGTGCCACGAGTCTAACGACAGCGAGAACAGCTCACAGCAATGGATATACGCCCGCGCCAGCCAGGCCTCAGCCGCAGCCGGGCCACCCCCGGCTGACACCGGCCTCACTTCCACCGCCCCACGCACAACCGTCCCGGCCACCAATGCTCCACCGTCACAGCCTCCCGCGGAACCGCAGCCATCGCCAGCAACCGCAGCCAGTCCTCCTTCCGCAAGGCCCGGCGGAAGGACACCGGCCCATCATGCCGCACAAACGGGTGCCAGCCCACCACCTCCGCTACCCACCCAAACATTCTGCAACTCCATTCCGACCGCTCCAGATCATTGATAAACCAGCCTGCCCGCGCGGTAGATTCCATCCACCGCAGCAGCGCAATGATCTCCTCCTCCTCCAGATGATGCGCCATCAGCGAGCTCACGACGATATCCGCCGGCTTCTTCGGTCGATACTCCAGAGCGTCGCCGGTCACCCATACGATTCTGAGCTCCTTCGGCGTGAACTCCGCTGCTGCTCGCGCTGCATAGGGATTCATGTCGATCCCCGTTAATTGAACAGCAATGTCGCGCCTCCGCGCCCAGCCTGCGATCTGCCGCAGCAGATCGCCGCCGCCACTGCCCACGTCGACAATGTGCACCGGATCACGCAGCCCACGCGGCAACCGCTCCAGCCAGGCCAGCGTCGGCCGATAGCCCAGCAGCCAGCGGTTGACCTGTTCCAGATTGCCCAGGCAGCCACGGAAATCCTCATAGCTACAGTCGCCATCCATCAGCTCCGGCAGATCGCGCGGAGCAACCCGCCGTCTGAAGTCAATCTCCGCACTAGACCACATGGAAGCACATCATCTCCGCTGTCAGCCCCGGGCCAAAGGACATCGCGCACCCGCGCTGCCNNCGCGCCTGCTGCATCATCCGCTGCAGCACAAACATCACCGTCGCCGACGACATGTTTCCGAAGCACGACAGCACCTCGCGCGATGCCGCCAGTGCATCGGCTGGCAGTTCCAGTCCCTTCTCCACCGCATCCAGAACCGACCGTCCGCCTGGATGCACCGCCCACAGGTCGATGCCGTCGCGCTCGGCCATCAGTTCGCCCTGAAGCGCGCGGCCCAACTCCGCCGGCACCTGTCCAGAGAGCAGCATGTCAAATCCCAGGCCGCGGATTTTCCAGGTAATCAGCCCCTTCGTCTCGGGCACAATCACCGCCTTGAAGCCGTCCAGCGCAAATCCCTGCTCGCGCGCAGTAATCAAACTCGCCGCCGCACCATCGGCAAAAACCAGAAACGAGAGCACCTGCTCCAGTTCCTGCGTCTCCTGGAAATGCAGCGTACACAGCTCCAGATTCAACATGATCACACCCGCCTTCGGTTCTGAGCGCACAATGTGCCGTGCCAGCTTCAGCGCATTAATCGCGGCATAGCATCCCATGAATCCAACCATCGTGCGCTCCACGCCCGCCGAAAGCCCGAGGTGATCGACGATCTCAAAGTCCAGCCCCGGCGCATAGAGCCCCGTGCAGCATGTCACCAGCACGTGCGTGATACCGGAACGTTCCTCCTCATCGAGCGCAAGCCGGTCCACCGCCTTCTTCATCAGCACCGGAGCGCTCTGCTCAAACAGCTCCATTCGCTGCGCCGTGTTGGGAAAGTTGCCAAGCCGATAAAACTCATGCGCCGCTTGCGACGAGAATTGGCCGGGATCTTTCTGCGGATCGAGGAATGAATAGCGATGTGCGATGTTGGCGCGGCTCACCATGCGGCGGAAGACCNNACGGCAGTGGCGATGCGGTTCAGGTAAACCGTAGCAGTATGCAATGAACCATTACCTGATTATGGAAACGATATGTTGTGTATGTTTGCGTGTGCCAGGAAAGCTGGACGACGCACGACGAAGGAATGATCATCCAGCGACGGTCGGCTACTCGAGAGAACAGGCTCCGTATTCTCAATACCATACCCGCTTCAATCTGTCTTTGTTCAAATCGTTCATGGACTCCCGCTTACAACTGCGCTCAATTGAGGTGATACGGCAAGCCAGATTCAGATCCTTCACCTACTCTCTCAGACGAGACTCCCCATCTCCTGGTAGCACCGTGGAAGGATGGCAGAGATGAAGACTTGTTCATTGATCTCTTATGCGCCGCGACGGGTGCGGGTCGCTGCCGTAAGCCGGTATCGCGCGAATGACCGATTCTTCATCTGCCGCCCATCACGGGCGGTGAAATCGACCAGCTCTTTATCGGTGAGACCGTCAAATTGCGCTTCGCGGGTGTGGGGCCTGGAAACACAGAAAGGTCTGATATCACCCAATCGACGCACCCTTGACAATCCAGGTCATTCGGAACATCATTCAAACTGAATTATTCGAAGTGACCAATGTCGACTCACCCCAGGCATTCTGCAGCGGCGGCCGAGACGATCGCGATGGCGGACAAGATCCGATCCTTGTGTTCCATCATTACCAAAATCGCCCGCGCAGACCTCCAAACCCGCCTGGACACCCATGATTCCGGAATAAGCGCCATCGAACACGGAGCCCTTCGCCATCTGACCCGCGGCGTGGATTCCATGGCCGAAATCAGCCGGCTAATGGGCGTCGCGCCCTCCACATTGGTCTATGTCGTGGATGGACTGGTCAAAAAGAAGCTGGTGAAGCGAGGCAAGGATCCAAACGACCGCCGCCGCGAACCTCTCTCGCTCGAGAAAAGGGGCGCCGCGCTCTTTAGCCAGATTCCGAAGATGGATGCCACCAGTGTTCTCGTGAAGGGGCTCGATGGCATGCACGCAATCCGGCGCCGCGAGTTCCTCGTGCTGCTCGATGAGTTCGCGCAGCGCCTGGCCGGCTCAGAAAGGCTCTACCTTCGCCCGGACAGGAGACTCGCGGGGAATCAACTGCCTCCAGGCCGGAGCAGGGTAAACCGGCACTGAAAGCGAGGAAACCGTGAATCGGTCCCAGTGGATTCGCATGACAACATTCGCGGCCAGCTTCTATGGCGTTGGCAACATTTGGATGACGCAGTTCGGCTGGCGCCTTTGGCCGTATGTTGCTCCCGACGACTTTAGTGCATACCAAAACGCATGGTGGACGATGATCAAGCCGGTCATTTTCCCCTCAGCGGCGATCGCTGTGTTCGGGTCGATCGCATTGATCTGGTGGCGACCCGAAGGCGTGACGGCGGCACCCGTTTGGTTGAACATTACCCTGCACCTGGCCACCTATACGTTGACCGCTGTCTTCTGGGCACGCTGGCAGGCACAAACCTACTTCGCCAAGCTGCCGGATGGGTCGCTCGACCCCGTGTATGTGCGCGCCATGAGCACCCACTGGATACGCGCGACCCTGATCACCCTGAACGGATTGGCCGTGTTCTGGATGGTAATCCAGCACTTGTCCAGCAAAGCCGGAAACTCGCCGTAGGCATCGCTGTACCCGGAACATCAGGTTGGCGCTACCCTCCGGTTCAGCATTCTCGAGAGATGGATCATGCATCGCCGTTCTCTTTTCTTCGTGGGTCTCTCAATATCCTTATTCCTACTCTCTGCGTATTCCGCCGCGCAGCCATGTCAGTCCTGTTTGAAGCCCGGCGACATCTTGCCGCCGTTGGCGGGTCAGGCGCTTACTGGAAGGTCGCTCGATGTTGAATCTGCCTCCGGCGGGAAACCGGCAGTGGTGGTCTTTTCCTTCAGTCGCGCCGGTGGCCGCGACGCGCAGCTATGGACTCAACGCCTCATGAAAGACGATCCGCATCTGGCAAACTACACCGTCATCTTTCTGGAGTCTGTTCCCGGATTGTTTCGTCCCATCGCAGTCTCCGGAATCAAAGATGGAATGCCGCCCGTCCTGCAGGATCGAACCATTCTCCTGTACCGGAATGAGGACCTGTGGAGGCAGCGGTTGCAGGTCACCAATGAACGCAACGCCTGCGTGATGCTGCTGGGATCTGCTGGCCAGGTTCAATGGGTGACGTCAGGACCGTTTGGCGATGCACTCTATGCGGAATTCCGCAAATCCATCCGAGCCTTGAATTGAGAGTCAGCCGTTCGCCCAGGGGTTTGCGCGACTAAGAGGGTGGGCTCAATATACGCGAGGCGGCCTTCGACGCGGGACTGCTCTCGCCACAGCACCTTCCTTCTCTCTGCGAATCTGGAATGGCACGCCCGTAAGCACTTCCTGCAGCGCGGCAGACCATGAAACAGGTTCTTTCGATCAACCGTAAGGAGTATGTGGTCGAGGTCGATCCTGCAGAGAATGATGGCGAATAGCCCAGTAGTTCTGTCAGACCAAAGTGAGCCGATTTCTCCACAATCAGGTTGTGAGAACCGGGACTTGGCTGGGTGGACTTGGTCCAGAATTTGGTCCAATTGTGTGCCTTAAAGGCTCCGATTGCTCCGATTCGCTCCTTTCTACTCCATTGAAAACATGACTACTCCGGGCTTCAGTCGTCGGCTGTTAACCGAAGGGTTGTAGGTTCGAGTCCTACCTGAGGAGCCAAAATCATCTCCTTATAATCCAGCCACTTCCGTCGAATCCCTAAAAAATTGTCCTGCTTTCGTACTGCCGGCAGATCCCGCCCCGCGGCCTTTTGCCAATTCGCAGTATTAGGCGGACAGAGGGATTCGCACAGATGGTCGTCTCTGTTTATGCCCGGCACTCGTTGAAGTGCCCCCACAGGAAGAAGAAAAATGCCGGGCAATATCGGCGGTGTGGGTGTCCCCTCTGGTTGCGCTGGGGCAAGACCAACAAGCGCGCGGCCCGAACGCGTACCTGGGAGATTGCCACCAAGGCCGCGCGCAAGCTCGAAGACGAACTTGAGCGTGAAGCCCTCGGAATTGAACAGCCGAGGAAACCGGACCACGTGACTATCGATGAAGCGCTGGGACTTTATTTGGCCGACAGAGACCAGCGGGGGATCCGGGATTCCTCCAAGGTCCTGCGACTGATTGGGCGACTCCGGAATTACTCGTACGCCCGAAACGTCATGCACCTCAAGGACATCACGGCGCGCATGCTGACCGAGTGGCGCGCTACATGGACGTTCCGCAAGGATTCAAGCGGCCCGGCCGTGGCCTGGTCGATCGTCAGGACGTTTTGTCGCTGGGCACATTCGATCGATCTCGTTCCCTCCGATGTCAGTAGCAAGCTGAAGAGCCTTCCAATCGTCCGCAAACAGGTTCAGCCTCTGACGCGGGATGAAATAGCAGATCTGCTCATGGCGACCAGACAGTGTGGGTTCAGCCTGGATATCGAGGAACGCGTGCGAGTTTTTATCCTGTTGCAGCGGTGGTCCGGTCTCGCTTGCGTGGACGCCGCAACCCTGCGTCGGGATCTGCTGAGACATGACGACAACCTCACCCAAGTGCATCGCACCAAGACCGACGCCGAAGTTTTCATTCCCCTCCCGCCGGCCGTTGCAAAGATGCTGCGCGCGCATGCCAATGATCATCCGGATTACTTCTTTTGGAATCCCGAGCGGATGAAAAGGAGCTCCCTGATCTGCCAGTTCGGCGACTGGCTCCGATTGGTTTTTGATAGAGCGGGCGTCAAGCACGGCCAGCAGGAAATGTTGAGCCACAGACTCCGGCACAGCTTTGCGGTCGAACTGCTTCTCGCGGGCGTGCCAATCGAGCAAGTCGGCAAGTTACTCGGCCATAAGACCGTCCGGACAACGGAGAGGTACTACTCCGCCTGGGTGAAAGAGCGCCAGCGGAAACTCGAGATAGAGGTGAAACAGGCGTGGACAAAGATGGAATTACCGGCCTTCTCGCCGCAACGCGCCGCCCCGGCGTCAGAGACCTTGAACCTAGCGGACGCCGTCATCGAAGGGATGGTCCATTAGCGGCTCAAATTTCCCGAAGCGCTCGGTAGCAGGTCCCTTCACCTGATTCGCCGCTTCTGTAGAACGCGGTTCAGGACAGACGCCGGGATGCGCAGGATCCGGTAGCGACGCTTGTGGATCTTCTCTGAAGCACCCAGGTCAATCACACCCGGTTCATCTTCAAACATGTGGGTGACCTTATCTTTGCTTACCTTTAGGGTCTTAGCAATTTCCGCAACGGAATAAATTTCCTCTTCCACTGAAGCGCACCCGAGAATCGAAATGAGTGGCCCGAGTCGGCTGACGCCGAATTAGGTCCACGCTTTCTGATACTCGGAATCTCGGAAACCATTGACCGGGATTTGATTCTCTCCCTTGTTGCTCGCCTACTGGACTGCGGCGCCGCCAATCGACGATATCCCCGGCCCAATGCGTCTATTCATCGCCAGAGGCGTGCGTGGCGAGTTGGCGCTGCTTTGGAGAAGCTGGGCAAGGGGCGCCGTCCAGGCGCGTCTCCTTGGTAACGGTTGAAGCTAGATTTCCGCGGTACTTTACCTTCGAACTTTACTTCCCGAAAAAAGCCGCTGCTACCGTACCTTCCAAAAAAGCCCGTCATCCGCCAGAGTCCCACCTTCCATGCGAACTACCGCCTGAGTGCCAAGGAGCACCCGCGATCCGCGTGTCGCCACTGCAGCAACCTCTTGTCACCCGGGTTTCCCTCTGTAGCTCTCCTTATCTCATTTCCTGAATTTGTTGTTGTTCACCTATAGTTCTTAATTCTCGGTATTAGGCCACGGGAGGCACTTCCGTGGCATACAACATCTCAAAGTTACGTAGCAACCAGGCAGACATCGACGCGCTTGTCGAGTCAGCCTTTCAGCATTACCGTTCAAGCGGTTTTCCATTCTACAACCTGACACCAGCAGACAAATACAGGGAACTGCAAAACCTTTTGAACTTTGATCACTCTCGCATCATCGCGAACAAGACCATCGAACAAAAGATGCATGGTCTCGCTCTCGCGTGGTCATACTTTCCACACTCATGGTCCGTGGAGTGCGGCAAGATGAAAACACCAATGAGCATATACACCGACGATAATGCCTTCCGGCGGGCGCTTGCAAAACGAGCGAAGTGGGGAATCACGAAGTTTACAGATTCAGAAGTCCGGAAGGCTGTGCGTAGCTTCTCCGGCGCGCAGGGGGTGAGTAACTTCAAGCCCATTTCAGCGGCGGCTGTGTACCATCGGTACCTAGGGCGGCATGGCGGTATGGTCTGGGATATGTCTGCCGGGTTCGGCGGCCGCCTCCTCGGGGCGATCGCGTGCGACCACGTCTCGCACTATATTGGTACAGATCCTTGCTCGGCAACGATGAATGGATTGCGCTCCTTGGCGCGTGAGCTTGGGCGAGACGATCTCCTGATCGAACTGCACAAAATTGGAAGCGAAGACTTCCGCCCGACCGGCAATTCGCTCGATCTCTGCTTCACATCGCCACCATATTTCGACACAGAACGATATAGCGACGAGACAACGCAAAGCTACCGCAAGTACCCGGGAAGGCAAGAGTGGCTTCATGGATTTCTGGGTACGACCCTCGACAACTGCCATTACGGACTGAAGCGGTCGGGACGCCTCGTCATCAACATTGCCAACGTACGGTCTTACCCCGCGTTGACAGCCGATTTTCTCCAGATGGCATCGTCGCGTGGTTGGAAACGAGTCGATACGCTGCAGTATTCATTGTCGAGGATGATGGGCACCAGGGGCAACGGCAATAATGGGTTCAAATGTGAACCGATCTATGTCTTCGCAAAGCGGTAACGGGCCACGCTGAGCGATTTGGATCCCGCGATGAGGCTGGGGCTCCCAGGAACCTGGCACAACCCTGAAACGGCAGCCTCGCCGGCCCCAGCGGCGGGGCTACCCGTCTTCCGGGTCAGTAGTCATAATGGTGCGCCATCCTCCTGCCTTCCGGCCCACCAAAGCGGCGCACTTAGATCGGCGGATGATGATCTCAAAAAACAGCTCGCCGGCGACACTTCGATACCGTAGTTAAGGTGAGCCGAGAGGCTGTCAGACTACTGTCGCAGTCAAATTACACTACACATCCACCTCGCACGCGTCGCAACAGCGCTCTGCTTTCTTGGGCAGGACACAGTAGCGCGGGGCTACGCGAAGCCATGCACGCCGAACGGTTTACGAATCTGTTGATCGTCTTCCTTCATCGGTGAAGACGCAAGTGGCCACCAAAAACCTGGTGCGCATACCGAGAACTGGCTCACAGCCGAGTATTACGAAAATAGTTGCCTGCGCATGGCGGCTGCGGTTGAGGGTAGTGTGCTTCGCCTTCCACGCATAGATCGTTGCCGAACTGACGCCGCACTCCCGGGCCACACCCTCTACCGTGCGCCCGGCTTCGACCTGCTTCAGCGCAGCGATGATCTGCGCCTCCGTATGCCTGCTCCTGCCCATGTCCACCTCTCCTGAATCCGAAAATCATACTTGCTCCTGTGCGGATCCAGGGGGGCAGGTCAAAGGGGCGCATCAATTGAGCGCCGTTTGCGGCTGATGCCTGGGATAGGCAAGCAGAATGCCCACCACAAATATTGGCCAGCTTACGTTTTTTCAACGAAGAAACTGCCAGATTCTGAGTATTGCTTGCTAGGCGGTTTAGCCGGAACGCGCTCACCGAAGGCAATCTCATCCTTGATATATGTCTTGAACTCGGCGGTGGTCATCGCGTCCAGTTCAGCCATATGCGGGTCGGCATCCGGATCAAGGGTCAGCGGTTGCGGGTCACCTTCCACACTGCAACAAGTACACCGCCTTCAACATCGAGGATGACGACGAAATCTAACCTGCGGGAGTTCACCCGCCCCAACCCGCTTCAAATGGAGAAGAGTATGAACCCGTTCGAAAAGTTTACAGTCGAGTTGCAGCGCTACCAGATTGGTATTTTGCTCCGTGCCCTCGACATCACAATCAGCCAGACACCGGGTGGTGCTGCTAATCCCTACCGGGACATGCAGAACTACTTGCAGGGTGTGCTTGACCGGGATGTGTTTGAGGCTCCCACCAAGTACCGCATCGTAGATGTTCAAGGTATCCCGCTTTCAGATTGGACTTACGACCGCAAACATCTTGACGACTATCTGTTAACACGTCCCGATTTGGTAGGGAAGCAAACCGTGCAGTCAACCGACGACCCTGATTATGACCCCGACACCATAACGTCCATCACCGAACTCGACGCCATTGATCCGGACCCACCCGCCTATTGGGACACTCAGTGCGGCTACATCGGTGACCTCAACCTCGACATTCGCCAGAGCGAGTTCGACAACGAAAACCGCTTCAATGAGTTTGAGGCGGCGGCTGATGCGGCTGATGCGGCTGATGCCGGGGACGACATTTGACGATGGCTCAATCGAAATGTCGTCCGCTGACTTCGTGAAGGTACTTCTAGGAACTTGTTGAAATAGGTTCCCGCTGTGCGCCGCATTGTGGTGCTGATTCGTCTAAGCGGCATGCGAGGAGACGAACGGGTTCAGGACGGGATGTTCAGCTATGTTTCGCTGGAGCAGCGAGTGCCGACAGATCATCCGCTGCGCGAAGTGCGGAAGCTGACCGACACGGTGCTGGGCTCACTGAGCCGCGAACTGGATGCGCTGTACGCAGACTCCGGTCGCCCGTCGATTGCGCCGGAGTACATTCTGCGAGCGCTGCTGCTGCAGGTGTTCTTTTCGGTGCGCTCGGAGCGGCTGCTGGTGGAGCAGATCGATTACAACCTGCTGTTTCGCTGGTTNNCGCTGGTTCGTGGGCCTGGGCATGGACGATGGGGTGTGGAACCACGCGGTGTTTTCGAAGAACCGCGACCGGCTGCTGACGTCCGAAGTGGCGCAGCGCTTCTTTGCCGAAGTGAACCGGCAGGCGAAGAAGTTTATGTCGGACGAGCACTTCACCGTCGACGGCACGCTGATTCAGGCCTGGGCTTCGCAGAAGAGCTTTCGTCCGAAGGATGGCGACGGGCCCGGTGACGGGGGGAACTTCCATGGCCAGAAGCGGAGTAACAAGATCCACGAGTCCACGACCGATCCCGATGCCCGGCTATATAAGAAGAGCTATGGCAAAGAGTCGAAGTTGAGTTATCTGGGCCATGCGCTGGTGGAGAACCGCAACGGGCTGATCGCCGCCGCGATGGTGACGCACGCCGATGGATACGCGGAACGCGATGCGGCGCTGCTGATGCTGGAAAAGAAGCAACAGGGGCGCACGCGCCGGAGCACCGTCGGCGCCGACAAGGCCTATGACACGGAGGATTTTGTGCGCACAGTGCGGGAGCTGCAGGTAACTCCGCATGTGACGAAGAACGACAGCAACCGCGCCAGCAACCTGGATCGGAGAACTACGCGGCAGCCCGGCTATGCGGTTAGTCTGAGCCGTCGCTGGCTGATCGAAAAGAGCTTCGCGTGGCTGAAACAGACCGGGCCGCTGCGTCAGGTGAAGCTGCGCGGACTGGAGAAGGTGGACTGGCCGTTCGTCTTCAGTTGCGCCGCGCACAACCTGCTGCGGCTTCCGAAACTGATGGCCCAACCCCCGGGAAAGCTCCGGGAGCAGTGTGCCTGAACGTCGCCACCGCCATCGGGATCCTCTCTCCGATGCCCCCCAAACCCCGATGAACACTGGCTAAACGCACATTTCAGACGGATTTCAACTCGGCGGAAAAGAAAATCCCCAGTAAATCCGCCGTGTGGCAGTGAATTTCAACAAGTTCCTAGCACGGGCAGCGGAGAAGGAGGCGTAATGGCAGATTACAAACTAAAGGCGGATGGTACGGCTACGCTTGATGTCCCGATGGGAAACAAGATTAACCAGATTCTTAAAGAAACCATGAACGATAAGACTCAGAACGACGTGCTTGCCGATCTGCAAGCAAAACCTGACGGTCTGCCTGCGGGCGCCGTCTTCGTGCCGCCGGCAACTTGCGAGGTGTGCGGAACTGGCCCGTGCAACGCGGTGAACCCCAACTGTGGCGTGTGTCCGCGGTGTCACAAGACAGACGGATATCTCAATAATGGCAACGATCACTGGTTCCTGTGCCACGAGCATAAGAACAAGTGGGTGGTTGGAGCCAACCTCTTCAGCTCGTCCATGGAAGAGTGTTGCATGTGTCTCGGCCGGCCCCGGCGGCCCGGGGTGTTACGAGGACTTCGATCGCGGTTCCGCCGACTACTCTATTGAAAATGTTGGCGCGGTTGATGCCCGGCCTCTCAGGCAATAAGGCCGAGTCTCCGCATCTTCGCCTGCTGGCGCCGACAAGCCGGCATGTGGTCTTTCCAATCAAGCCGGCTGCTCACCACCAGGCGGCAGTGATTGCAGCGGAAGCTCTTCGGCGTGATGACAATATCGGTGATCTCGTCACCCTCCCCGCGTGTCATCGTCAGGAGGTAGTTTTCCCGCTCCAACTCCCGCAGGGCGGCGTACGCTTCATTCCGGTCGATTTGCCAACTATCGAGCGCATTGCGAAAATCATCCATGCTCACCCGGCGGCAGTGCCTCCGCTGATCAGCACAGAGCTCTACAAGTTCCCAAATTTTGCGGACAATGAATTTGCTAATCATTGCCTGTTATCCTCTTCTATTTACGCGAGTTCATCATCTTCATCCTCGATATTGAAGGCGGTCGCCGTCTTGTTGTCGTCAAGGAACTGAATATCTTCCTTTGGCTGAGCCGTTCTGTAGGTCTTGCCGCCCATCCTGATAGTTCCGTCCGCTTGTTTTCTGTTCAACTGCTTCCGGCAGTTCAAGACCTCGTAGCTGTATTTGTCCTTGATGGTGCCGCGAACGCGGCGAATGAGTCCGACCCCCTCAAGGTATTTCATGTTGCGTTGAACGGAACTCCACGAGCTGCCGAGATTAGCTTTGTTGGCGATGACGGCAAAGCCGATGGGCAAACCATCCAGCACCTTGCCGTTGGGAGTTCCATCTTCGGCTTCGTACACCGATGTGACCTTATCAATGCACCACAGATAACAGAGCAATGCATCAACTGAGGGCTTCCGACCTTTGGCTGGATGCCAGAGAGCTGGATTGAAAACGTAGTTGGGCACGTTGGTGTTGAAGGCATAATTGACCGCAACGCCCTTGCTGGCTGGCTTGACTTCCTGTTGCGGATCCTCAACTGGAGGAGCGGGTACTATCCTTGGGGGCATTCGCTTACTCCCCCTTCTCTGTCAGCTCAGATAGCTTGGTCAGGTCAGCTTCAGTGAGGGCGGGTCGCTGGCGGCGGATTTCGTACTCGCGTGCGATTGTGGCGACTGTTGAGATTGCACAATTCAGCTTGAGGCTCAATGCCTTGTAGCTAAGCTGGGGATTATCAGCAATGAATTGCGCGAGTTTCCGGCGTACTTCTTTTCGGGTCATCAAGTTTCTCCTTGTGAGTTCTTACATCCAAGGAGGGCAAAAGTCCGAAAAGACCAAGCTGAACCTGCGGGGAATTTTCGTAAGCAACATATAGTGGTGCCTTGCGGGTGCCACAATATATAGATTCTTGCGGCACCAGCCGAGTACCGACCGTGAGATTTAGAGCAGGGCCGCTGCACAGTGAGATCGGCGGCGGATCAAAGGTGCTGCAACAACAGCGTCATTCTGTAGCGGGTTGCAGTGGCAGTGCTGTAAGTCAATCCGGAAACATCCAGGAACAATGGGCGTTCTCGGAGTGTGACATCGCCCACGTAAGGACATCGAGTCTGAGCACACGTTTGTGACATCTTTAAGCATTCGTTTGCGCTGTGCTCAGTATTCGTTTGTGCCATGCTCAAGGATTCATTTGTGACATCCTTAAACCGTTCGACGATGCGTTTGTGACACGCTTGAGCATTCGTTTATGCTGTGCCTAGCATTCATTTGTGCCGCACCGGTAGTATCTCAGTAAGTATCTCAACGGGTATTTCAATATAGGTAAAGCAACACGTATTACATCGGGTTAGTGAGTGTTGCTTTCGCAATACGAAAGACTACCCTACGGAATCTCAACGGGAAGAGAGGCTTCCCGTCAGAGGAGTCCAGCCGGAAAGACCTGCCGTACAGCCCGAGAGAGTTCCGCTCCCATTGAGTGCAAAGACAGGGGAAGAGAGTTCCCGGATGTACGACCCCACCCAGTTCCGCCACCCCCTCCCCGCCTGCCAAACTCACATGGATCCGATCGACAGGCTGACGGGATCCGGGTGGAGGATATGGCACTCTGCCTGCCGGCAGAAGTCGTCTGGGAATTTGCACTGCGGACCAGGTGCGGCGAGCTTCCGCGGCGCGTTGCTACTGCTCCTCCGGCCACTCCGGTCAGTGGGCCGGCCGGCAACAAGCCACACGTCGGCGCTGACATGGTCAATACCAAGGCCTCGTTTTGGGAAAGAAAACGGCAAAACTCGCCCTGCCGAACTGCCAAAGGGACTTGGCCTGCAGGCTAGTGGAAGCCGTGCCAGTTGGTTCCAACGGCCTTTGAGGGTCAGGCGGCGCTAGGCATGGCTGGGGGCTGCCAAACCCGGTACGCATGCCGCGCGTCAACTATTTGTACCGGCGGGCGTAGGCGCACTTCATCGCCGGTTTGTTTCATTCAAACTACTCAGCATCCCGGAGTATCTCTGTCCCGACTGGTCGTTCCTGTGCGCGCAGAATTCGCCGAAGGATTTCAGGATCGGGCGATACGTCCGGTAGATCCGCAAGGAGCGGTGATAGCGGATGTGGTCCGCGTATTTGCCGAGCGCATCTTGGACCTTGATGCGCTCCGGCGCTTCGACGATGACGGGCGCTTCGATCAGGCCACTCCGGATGGCGGACAGCCCGGCTTGGCGGTGTCTGGCCCGGTCGGCGGCGGCGAAGGCATCGGGGCCGACCGCCTCGCGCTTGCGCTTTCCCCGATCCCAGAATTCGAGAAAGCAGCTGCCTTCGGCGTGGGCTTCATCTCTGTCATCGACCACAACATGATCGCGGCGGATGCGGCCCTTGCTGTCGAACAGGGCTGGGGCAAGGACCCATTTTTCGTCGAGTTTTGGTCAACCGCTGCGCAGATGGCCCTTTCTGCAGCCGTTGGTTTCTGCACAAATTCCGCCATACCTACGCGACACGGCACCTGCAGGATGGCATCGACATCCGTACGCTTCAGCAGTGGATGGGACACCGCGACATCGCCTCGACCATGATCTACCTGAAGGGCGTCAGGAACAGCGATATTCAGGCCCGGCTGAACAAGGGCAGTCTCGCGGCCTTCACGTAAAGCCTGCTTCCGTTTTATGTCAACAACTGCGATTGTCGCTCTCAGTGGTGAGCGTCGAACCTATCCCCCTCCATCCAGTCCTTATCTGAGCCCTTAAGAAGATTATTGCTCTTATCGCCGCCCGGAGGTAAGCTCGTTCATCCCAAGGGGCGCGGCACTGGTTCAGCTTAGTGGGGCCAGCGCGCCCGGATCGGAGCCTGAACCATGGCTGTGCGCGCCACTCTTGTTCTCAGCCTCTTTCTGTCTGCGTCCGTCCTCCCGCTTTACACGCAATCGGCAGCGGCACCCGCGGCTCCATCCCCCGCGAACGAATCGCCCGCCTCGGTGCAGCAAAAGCTCGCCGATCTCCAGACGAAGCTGAAAGCCACGCAGGACGCGAAGAATGCCCACGACGAAGCGGATGCCCTCAATCAAATCGGCGCCCTCTACTGGGGCATTTCCGACTATCAGAAAGCACTCGATTTCTTCAATCAGGCCCTGACCGTCGCGCGTGCCGCAAAGGATGCTCCACAACACGCAGCAGCGTTGAACGGGATCGCAAGCTGCTATCGGGACCAGGGGCAGAACGACAGAGCGCTGGACGCCTATCAGCAGGCGTTAGCTCTGGCCACAGCTTCCGACGATCTGCGGGGCCAGGCCACGGCGCTCAATGGGCTGGGATGGGTTGATAACAATAAAGGCGAGAATCAGAAGGCGCTCGACTACCACAACCAAGCCTTGCCGCTGGCCCAACGTGCGGGAGACCGTGATTTGGAAGCCACGATTCTTCGGCGTACCGGCAATGTCTACTCTGCTCTGGGCGAGCAGCAGAAGGCCCTGGACTACTACAGCCAGGCGCTGCCGATCTATCGAGCGGTGGGCGACCGCGCCGGCGAAGCCGCCACGCTGAACAACACCGGCTTCGATTACTCCGCTCTGGGCGAAAAGCAGAAGGCGCTCGACTACTACAACCAGGCGCTGCCGATCCTGCGAGCGGTGGGCGACCGCGACGGCGAGGCTACCACGCTGAACAATATCGGCAAAATCTACTCCGATCTGGGCGAGAAACAGAAGGCCCTGGACTACTACAACCAGGCGCTGCCGATCCTGCGAGCGGTGGGCGACCGCGACGGCGAGGCCGACGCGCTGACCGCAATCGGCATCGTCTACTCCGCTCTGGGCGAGAAGCAGAAGGCACTGGACTACTTCACCCAGGTGCTGCCGGTCTTTCGAGCGGTGGGCGACCGCGCCGGCGAGGCCGCTACCCTGAGCAACATCGGCAGCGTCTACTCCGATCTGGGCGAAAAACAGAAGGCGCTGGACGACTACAGCCAGGCGCTGCCGATCTTTCGAGCGGTGGGCGACCGCGACGGCGAGGCCGCCACGCTGACCAACATTGGCAGCGTCTACTCCGCTCTGGGCGAGAAGCAGAAGGCCCTGGACTTCTTCAACCAGGCGCTGCCGATCCTGCGAGCGGTGGGCGACCGCGCCGGCGAAGCCCTCACGCTGAACAACATCGGCACTGTCTACGACGATTTGGGCGAGAAGCAGAAGGCGCTGGACGACTACAATCAGGCGCTGCCGATCTATCGAGCGGTGGGCGACCGCGGCGACCAGGCCGCTACGCTCAGCAACATCGGCACTGCCTACTCCAATCTGGGCGAGCAGGAGAAGGCGCTGGACTTCTACAACCAGGCGCTGCCGATCTTTCGAGCGGTGGGCGACCGCGACGGCGAGGCTACCACGCTGACCAACATCGGCAAAATCTGCGACGATCTGGGCGACAAGCAGAAGGCGCTGGACTACTTCACCCAGGCGCTGCCGATCTATCGAGCGGTGGGCGACCGCGCCGGCGAGGCCACCGCGCTGAACAACATTGGCAGCGTCTACTCCGCTCTGGGCGAGAAGCAGAAGGCGCTCGACTACTACAACCAGGCGCTGCCCATTGCCACAGCCGTCAGCGATCCGCTTCTGGAAGCCGTCATTTTCTACAACCTGGCGAACAATCAGAGGGCTACACAGCCCGCGCTGGCGATCTTCTATGGCAAGCAGGCGGTCAAGTTCTTGCAGCAGGTGCGCGGCAATATCCAGGGGATCGACAAGAAGCTCCAGGCCAGCTTTCTGGCGTCGAAGGAAGACTACTATCACACGGTGGCCGACCTGCTGATCGCCCAAGGCCGCCTGCCCGAGGCGGAGCAGGTGCTGGACCTCCTGAAAGAACAGGAATATTCGGATTACGTTCGCGGCGGCGACCTGACGAACACACTGACGCTGACTCCGGCGGAAGAGCAGGCGGAGGCGGACTACCAGAAATCCACCACACAGCTGGTCTCCCTGGGCGCACAGTGGGCGGAGTTGAACAAGATTGCCACGCGCACCCCACAGCAGGAACAGCAGTACCAGCAGCTAAACGCTCAGCTCGACGCGGCCAGTAAGGGTCTGACCGCTTACTACCACCGTCTCTACGATCTGTTCGGTAAGAACAGCGATGCAAACAGGCAGCGAGCCGCAGTGAAAGGAAACGTTAGCGCGCTCGAAGATCTGGTCGCCGACATGCCTGGCACCGTGGCTCTCTACACCATGGTCACAAGCGACCACTACGGCGTGATCGTGATTACCGCAACTGGAACGGTCGCGCGGGAATATGCAATTCCTGAATCGGAATTGAATAAGAAAGTCGCTGATTTTCAGCGTGTGCTGTCCGATGGTGCTCACGACCCGAAACCGGCGGCCCAGGAGTTGTACAAAATCCTCATTGGTCCCGTCAAAGCGGACCTGGACCAGGCCAGGGCTGAGACCCTCGTGTGGTCCCTGGACGGGGTGCTGCGCTACGTTCCCATGGCTGCCCTGTTTGACGGCAACAAGTATCTGATAGAGAACTACAACACCGTCACCATTACCCCGGAGAGTATTCCTCACCTTGCCGACCAGCCAGATTTGACCGGCATGAGCGCAGTCGGGATGGGGATTTCAAAGCAGTACAGGAAGGAACTAATAGCACTGCCGGCGGTGGTGGGCGAGTTGGACCACGTGGTGAAGGACTCGCACGTGCAGGGGGCGAACGGGGTTTTGCCTGGAAAGATTCTGTTAGACGACCAGTTCACCGAGAAGGCAATGGAGAATCTGCTCGACGGCCGGCACGCGGTGGTGCATATCGCGAGCCACTTCGTTTTCAGGCCGGGCGACGACAGCCACTCCTATCTACTGCTGGCAGGCAAGGACGAGGGTGGCGCGGGGGGATTATCGCTGACGGTGGCCGACTTCAGCAGCAACCCCAGGCTCACGTTACGCCATACCGACCTGCTCACGCTTTCCGCCTGCGACACCGGAATGAGCGGGAACGCCGCCGATGGCAGCGAGGTGGATGGCCTCAGCACGACGGCGCAACTGAAGGGGGCAAAGGCGGTGATCTCCTCTCTGTGGGATGTGGACGATGACAGCACGGGCGATCTGATGGCCGATTTTTATAAGCGATGGGTCGAGGGCAACGGGAAGGTGACGAAGGCGAAAGCGCTGCGTCTGGCACAGCTGGATCTGCTGCACGGCGAGGTAAAGCCGAAACCGGACCCGACCGATCCAACACGCACCAGCTTCGCCCAGCCTTATTACTGGGCGCCCTTCGTCCTCATGGGCAATTGGAAATAACTCCTGTAAATCGGCAGACGCAGCGGACTTAAATCTGTTTTCGGGTTCTCTGCATGGAACTGCACTAACACGCGAGACAATGCAGCGGCCCACATCAGGCTGCTGTCTTCGCCGCCTTTTTCTGAGCCGCCCAACGCTTCCGCTGTGCGGCCGAGATCTTCGCTCTTGCTTCGGCGCTCAGCGTCCGCTTCTTGGTGGCTCGACCCTTCCCGGCGCTGTGCCCGACCTGACCGGCTAACAGGGCGCGGGCTTGTTGGAGGCTGGCAATCTCAGAGTCGATTGAGGACAGAATTTCGTTCAGATTCATGCGGATCAGTGTAATCGAGAATCTTGTATCGGAATGTCAAGTTTTTTTGCAATAAAACTTGACATAGTGGCCCTCTCCGGAGATACTCCTCGCGTGAGAACACACACGACACAACCGGCCAGCTCAAGCCGCACCATGGGCCTCGTCCGTCGTCGAATCGAGCGCGCGGGCGAACGCCTGTGGCGGCTTGACGATTTCGGCGACCTCCCATTTTCGGCGGTTGCGCAAGCACTGTCACGTCTCACGCGGGAAGGGGCACTCGAACGCCTCAGCAAGGGCGTCTATTACAGGAGTCGGCCAACGAGGTTCGGGAAGAGCTTGCCCAGTCCAGCTGCAATCCAGAAACTCACACCCCGACACAAGACAGTCTTTCCTTCGGGAACCGCCGCTGCCAATTTCCTCGGCTTTACAACGCAGACTGCGCGACGCGGCGAGGTTGCCACCAGTGCCCTCAGCTTGCCCCGGAAACTCATTGGCAGCGAGACCGTGGTTCACACCCGGCGACCGGAGGCGTGGGCCAGTCTCTCAGAGACCGACGCCGCACTGCTTGACTTCCTGCGACGGGGAGGAAAGAACAGTGAACTGTCGCCAACAGAAACCATCGCCCGAACTGTAGCGCTGTTCTCTGAAAAGGGCCGCTTTGAGCGTCTCCTCAGAGTGGCCGACTCTGAGCCCCCCAGAGTGCGTGCGATTCTTGGCGCCATTGGCGAACAGATCGGTAAGAAACCTGCCGCAATTCGGCGCTTACGGGCTTCCCTAAATCCGTTTTCCAAATATGACTTCGGATTCTTCAGCAGCCTGCCGGGCGCGAAGCACTGGCAGGCCAAAGGGAATCGCTGAAATGAAGTTGTATGAACATCCTGAATTCGAGCAGGCGATTCTCCGTGCCGCCGAGCATTTTCGCGGACGAGGATTACGCCCCGCGATCATTGAAAAGGATTACTACGTCACGGAGGCGCTACGGATCATCTCCGTCACCGCCGGCGACAAGGTCATCTTCAAAGGCGGCACGAGCCTGTCGAAAGGCTGGAACTTGATCCAGCGTTTTTCCGAAGACATCGATATCTTCCTCGATCCACGGGCGTTCGAGCCAGCTCTCGGCAAGAATGGCATCAACCGCGAACTCAAGAGACTCCGCAAAGCAGTCAGCTCGCACCCTGCGCTCACGTTTGTCGAGGAAGAGAGTGAAACCATCGGCGGATTCGGACGGAACGACCGCTTCTCCTACGCGCAACGTTTCGGCGGACCAGGCGAAGTCGCTAACCGCGTCCTCCTCGAAGCCGGCACCGCAAGCGGTCGCGAACCCACCAGCATTGTCGATCTGCGCTCTTATATAGGACAGTTTCTGGAATGAGGTTGTTGGCTAGACCGAATGTTGGGTTTGGGCCAAGGTTCGACAATTTGGCACGGACGTTTTTCGCTGGGCGCAGCATAATGAGCGGTCTGATTTTCTGACTGCCGCTACTAGGAACTTGTTGAAATTCG
>PKVY01000135.1 GCA_003131625.1 Acidobacterium sp.
CCGACCTTCTTATCCGCGCCTTCCGCCAGCTCGCGCTCCAGCCTCGCAAAGTTGACAACGCCAATGACACCTCGCCGATCCATCACCAGCCACGTTCGGAATGCACTCGATCGAACCTCCTTGAGCGCCTCCCGAACCGTGGTCTCGGCCGGCAGCAGCTGGCTCGTATTCTGCATGATTCCTGCTACTCGGCGCTGACCCGATCGCTGGCGCGTCTTCGCCGTCGGCANNTCTCGAAGATCATCAGCACCGAGGTCATGGGAGCGCGCACGACCCCCGCGAACACCGCGCCCATCCCAACCAGTGCGTAAGCGCCCGGCGTGGCCGTGTAAGCGGGAAACAAATGATGCGCCACGGTCCCCACCGCACCTCCCAGCATCGCTCCAATGAAGAGAGCTGGGCCGAAGATACCGCCCGCGTTGCCCGAAGCATAGCTGGTGGTAACGGCGATCAGTTTCAATACCACCAGCAACACCATCAGCTTGAACGCCATCCTGCCGTTCAACGCGTCGCCGACAAACCCATAACCTACGCCCAGAACCTGCGGCACAAACCAGCCCATCAGACCGACCAGCAATCCGCCCGCGACGGGCTGGAACCAGACCGTTTTCTGCGGGAAGCGCAGGAAGCGCGCCCGCATACCCAGCAAGAGCTTGGTGAAGGCCGCCGAAACCAGGCCGCCAGCCACGCCGAGCACCGCATAGACCGCAAACTCCGCCGGACTGACCAGTCGATACTGGGGAACTTTGAAGAGGGGATGATCGCCGAGAGAGACACGCAGAGCCATCCATGCGGTGGCCGAAGCCAGCACCACTGCACCCATCACCGGTGCGTTCAGGTCGCCCACGATCTCTTCGAGGGCAAACAGCACCGCCGCCAGGGGCGTATTGAATGCGGCTGCAATGGCCGCTGCCGCTCCCACCGGAATCAGTTTCTTGACCTGCTCGGGGCGCAATCCGAGGAGGCGCCCCAGCACCGAACCAATGCCCGCGCCGACCTGCACGGAAGGCCCTTCGCGCCCCAGTGGGATCCCACTGGCCAGCGTTGCCGACGTACAGAAGAACTTGCCCAGTACGGTGCGCAGCGTGATGCGCCCTTCGCGTGCATACAACGCAGCCTTCGTCTGCGGCACGCCGCTGCCGCGTGCGTTGGGAAAATAGCGATAGAGCAGGTAGCCAATGATGAGCGAGCCGGCGACGGGGAACAGGAGGCGTCGCCACGGAGCACCACCGACCGGGTACAGCCGCATCCCAAATCGTTCCGTCAGCACAATAAATGCGGCGACCGCAAAACCGGTGAGTGCGCCGATCACGATTGCCAGGACCAGAAAAATCTGGTTCTCAGATTGCCGCAGTCCGGCCACGCGCGTCAGCAGGTAGATTTTCCACCGGGTTCGGGTCGTTACGGGCGAGTTTTCGACGTTTTCATCCATTTCTGGGGAAATGCTCCACGTTAGGATACCCGCTGGATAATTCGAAAAGGCGAAAGATAGCGACCAGTCACTAAAATCGAAGATCGGCTTGTCGCGCCCCTTCAGGCGCCCAAACGCGGTTGTGGACAGTTCACCGGCATCCCCGGAAGTTTCAGGAATCAGCGGGTTTGTCCCTGGTCAGCCTCATCCACCACCCGGTTCGACGGAGACCTCGGAACATCCGTCGAAATCCAATCGCCGTTTCACTCTCCGTACCGAATAGGTCGACAGGGACCGCTGCGAATTTCACTTGCCTTTCCACCGCCACCCGTCGCAATATACTGGGCAAGCTAAACCCATTGCGCGATTCGCCCTGCCCCCACCCTGCTCGCAGTCGGATCGCCGCGCAAATATGAATCCCCCGTTACTCGCTTCCTGAGCGCTCAGCTCAGAAGGAGAAGAAACAATGCGTCTCTTGGTGTGCTCCATCGTCATCGGCGCTGTCCTGCCCGTCGCTTCCGCCCAAACCTCGGTTCAGACCCCGCCCCCTGTCCTCTCCGCCGCCGATGCTGCCCAGCACGTCGGCGAGAACCGGACCGTCTGCGGCCAGATTGTAAATGAATACACTTCGGCCAGCAGCCACGGCACCCCCACCTTCATCGATCTCGACCAGCCGTACCCGCACTCGATCTTCGATCTCGTCATCTGGGGCGACAACAAGGAAACCGTCGGCGCCTTCCCCAAATCGGGCAAGGTCTGCGCCAGCGGCAAAATCACCCTCTTCCGCGGCAGACCAGAAATCCTTCTCTCCGACTGGCATAGCTGGTACATTCCCGAGCCGCAGACCCGCGCTTCCGTCCCTTAGCTCCTCACTGGGATTCGCAGCTCGAGATCCCTCGGATGAGGCACGTGCCACGCCACGACGTCGCCGCTTGCGGAAAAACCCGCTGCCGCTGCCACCCCACCCCAACCCAATGCGTACCGGCCAGGTTCACCCCACAGCAAGAAGCTTAGGCTCACACCGTGCGCTGCCGGTACAACTAAATTCCGGACTTCAACTCCACAGTACCGTCTCTGGAACCAAAATGGCACTATTCAGCACGCCTTCGCTTTTGCGAACTCTAGCGGCAACCGCAGCAGCGCGCAGCTTCACTCGCCGAAAATCAGGTTTGTGCCACGCCACGACGTCACCGCTTGCGGAAAAACCCGCCGCCGCTGCCACCCCACCCCAACCCAATGCGTCCCGGCCAGGTTCACCCCACAGCAAGAAGCTTAGGCTCACACCGTGCGCTGCCGGTACAACTAAATTTCGGCCTTCAACTCCTAAGTACCGTCTCTGGAACCAAAATGGCACGCCACTCCTGTCCGTTTTGCTTTGGCAAGCGGGTGGCAATCGTCAGAGCGCGGCTTCACAGCCTGCGGAAAAACTCGTTGCCAACCCCAATGCGTCCCGGCCAGGTTCACCCCACAGCAAGAAGCTTAGGCTCACATCGTGCGCTGCCGGTACAACTAAATTCCGGACTTCAACTCCACAGTACCGTCTCTGAAACCAAAATGGCACTACTCCGCTCGCCTTCGCTTCGGCAAATTGGCGGCAACGCGGGGCGCACCTTCACAGTTCGCTGAAAGTCAGTTTGCGTCAGGGCAAGATTTCATTAGCCATCCCGGAGCGAGGCGGCGTCGAGACGCCGAGTCGAACGGGTGCCGTTAACGCCCCAAAATCGAGGCTTTGGCCTCTGTGCCGTTTTGAAGAGCCACACCTTCAGCTGTGCCGTAAGAGTCGTAGCGGGAATCGGGCTTAATAGGCCCGGGCTCTCCAACCGTTTGGCCTTGTGTCAGGGCACGGCTTCAGCTCGCTTAGAAAAACTCCCTTCTTTGAAGGGACAGGTTTTGTATCAGGGCACGACTTCAGTCGTGCCGTAAGGAACCCCAAAGACGCGCGGCTTTAGCCGCTGAGGGATGTTTCTCGCGCCATCTCAAGGGTCCCGCGCACGAACGCACCCGCCCTCATTGTCCCCACCCCGCCAGCGTACGGTTGAGCCTCCCCAAACAAATTCAATTCCGAGGGTTTTCTCCACATGAGAAAAGTAATCCTCTTCTTGAGCGCCCTGCTCTGCACAGAGCCTGCCCTGAGCAAGCTGCTGAGCGAAGCGGAGGCGCGCGTCGAACGGGTCGCTCGCCGCCATCCCCGCCGCCCACGCCCAGCTCCCCTACGCCGAAGGCAACGTGCAGCGCATCGTCCACGTCCACATTAACGCCGGCCGCAGCGACGCCTTCTACGCCGACTTCAAGACCAACAGCATCCCCCTCTTTGAAGCCGAAAAGAGCGCCGGCCTCATCGTCAGCTATCGCTGTTTCCTCAACGAAACCGCCAACAGCAACGAGGACTGGAACTTCGGTTACGCCATCGTCTACCAGAACATGGCCGCCCTCGACGGCATCGGCGACAAGATCTACCCCCTGCGCATGAAGCACTACGGAGACCCCACCGCCGAGCAGAAAGTATTAGACAAGCGCTACGAAAACGCCCNNCCAGCTTCCTCATCCGCGACATCACCCTTCGCTAACTCCCCAACCCTTAATCGCAGACTGTGGCGGCGCACTCACCCCCACGCCGCCCTTTCTCTACACCGCGCGGGCACATCCCTAACGTCACTTCCACTCGAGCGAATACACCTGCGCCACCCCGGTATGGTTCATCACCGCCGGCTGCCCATCCACCGTCACACTCACAAACGCATCCGGCACACTACCCAGGCTGGGAACATCCGAGATCCTCTCCCACGCCCCGCTCGGCACCGACAAGCGATACAACCCCGGAAGTGTCGCGGTCTGGTCGAAATAGATGTACCGGCTGTCCCGCGTCCATGCATAGTAGCCCCACGGCGCATCAAACCGCCGCAGTTCCCGCCATTTCCCGGTCGCTGCGGTGTAGATCATCATGCGCAACGGCTCCCGCGCTATCGCTGCTAGGTACTTCCCGTCCGGCGACCACGCCGCCACATAGTACTTCTCCGCGCCCGCCATCGGAGTCACCTTGCGGCTCGCCAAATCCACCACATACATGCCGTCGGGATTATCCGAACCATTGAACCGGTTGAACGCGATCGATTTCCCGTCCGGAAACCACGTTGGCATCACTTCGTGATCGCCGCTCGCCATCAGCTTCTCCGGCGCGCCCCCATCCGCTGACACCCGGTAAATCTTCCGCCAGTCCGAGTATGCAATCCACTTTCCATCCGGCGACCACTGCAGCATATAGGCCGGCGCGTTGGTCAGCTGGACCGCCTCGTTCCCATCCAGCCGGCTCTTCCACAGGTGCCCACTCGGATATTCCGTATAGGCCATCCATTGACGATCCGGCGAAATGACAAACTGAAGCGCGGACAAGCCACCCAGAAACGGCACCAGCTTCCCAATTCTTGGATCGAACACCAGGCTCGTTCCTGTCTCCAGCCGCCCCAGCACAAACAGGCTTCGGCTATCCCGCGCCGGCGCTGCATCCGTCGTGTTCACCTGATTTCCGGTGATGCGCACCGCCGCCGGCTTCTTCCAGAATTCAAACCACCGGGGCGCCACCACTTCGTAAATATTTCCGCGCCCCTCCTGGTCGGAGTTGAATACAAAATGCCGCCCATCCGGCGTCCAGCGTCCGCCCCACTCATTGGCGTCAGCCGGCCAGTCCAATTCCAGCAGTCGAGGATTTTTCCCATCACTGTCCACCCGCCATAACCGCGTGCCGTCGGCATTGGCCAAGGTCACAGACATTTCCTTTCCGTCCGGAGAAAGAGCCAGATCCACCGGATCGAAGGGCGGCTTCCACAATGCCCGGACATTTCCCCCATCCTCATCCATCACCCATATCTGGTGACCGTCCACAAAATAGATCGACTTCCCATCCGCCGACCAGCGTGCGATGGGATGCGCCGGATGGCTGGTGATCTTCCGCCATGCTCCTCCCAGACTCGACCCCACCAGCAGCCATCCGCGGCCCGTCTCGTCGTTCAGATCCGCAGTCCACACCAGCACCTTCGAGCCGTCCGCCGACGTATCCACCAGATACATCCCCGGGCTCAGTCCTGAGATGGGCGCGATCACGCCGCCGCTGGTCGCCATCTCTGAGGGAACGTTGCGGCTCTGAAAATAAAGCCGTGGCCCATCGGTCAGCAACGGCCCCTGCTTGTCTTCGCCCGAAAAAGTAATCTGCGTAGAATCCAGCGGCCCCGTCACCCGCGCCGGAGTCAGCAAAATCGCCAACGCCGCCACCGCCAGCACCACACCCAGTATCGAACCCCAGAGCACCAGCCCATTTCTCCGCCGCTCACTGCGAACCCCAGCCCTTCCTCCCGTCGTCTCGATCCGCGGCAGCCTCCCCGACCCCGGCTCCAGATCCCGCATCACCCGCCGCAGATCCGTCGCGAGATCCCGAGCATGCTGGTACCGCAGCTCCGGATCCTTCTCGAGCGCCCGCTCCACAATCTGCTCCGCCAGCACCGGCATATCCGCCCGCACTCCGCGCAGCGCCGGAACCGGCTCGTCAGTGATCGCCCGCAAAATCGCCAGGTTGCTCGCTCTCCGGAACGGCGTCACCCCTGTCAGCGACTCGTAATACGTCACCCCCAGGCTCCACACATCGCTCCGCGCGTCCGCCTTCTGCCCAATCGCCTGCTCCGGCGACATATAC
>PKVY01000103.1:0-402 GCA_003131625.1 Acidobacterium sp.
TGCCGATGGCGACGGCGACTTCGAGGCGGTCGGCGCTGGGGGCTGCGGGGATGTTCGTTGTTGCGCCGGCGGTTTCGGCCATGGCCTGGACGCGGGCTGCGGCGTTGGGGGCGGTGGCGCGCAGGCGTTCGCGGAGATGTTCGGCGGCGTTTTTCTGGCGCTGCCAGTGCATGCCGGTGGNNGGGAAGTCGAGGAGGGAGAAGTTGTCGCGGAGGATGACTTCTTTGCAGGGGGCGTCTTTGGCGGAGATGGTTTTGGGGAAGACGTTGCCGATGGCCGCGAGTTGGGGCAGCATTTTTAGTTTTTCGAGGAGGCCTTCGGGGGATTTGATTTCGAGGAGGGCGCGGATGCGTTTGGCGATTTCATCGAGGGAACCTTTGTCGGGGTCGAGGCCGAGGGCGA
>PKVY01000103.1:423-125792 GCA_003131625.1 Acidobacterium sp.
CGCGGTCGGTGATCTCGGCGATTTCGAGCAGGGGTGAGACTTCTTCGCGGATGCGGCGGAGCTCGCCGGCTTTGTCGAGGAGCTTGATCCAGTCTCTGAGATCGTCGCAGGGCAGGGGTTGGTCTCCTGAGTGGGGTTCCAGACCACTATAGAACCTCTGCCGCCTATGTTCGTGGAAAGCGCGGCGGAAGAGGGGCGGGGCGGAGCCTGATGTGCCGGCGCGGGCAGAATGCCGAATTGCCGTTTCAGTGCGGGCACAGGAATCGCATGAGTGTCACCGCTTAAAGGGCCGAGCACGGGGACGGCGATGACGTGGGCGGGTGGCTGCGCGAGGTTGGGTCGGAGATTGTTCGCAGGGGGGCGAGAGATCGGGACTGGTGTGGCTGTGGGCTGAGAGAGCCTGGGATCGGTGCGCGAGGTTGCCGGGCGCGAACCTCGGAAGGGTCGATGATGAAGAATTGCGGGCGGTTGTGCCGCGTTAACGTCGGGCGCTCCCGGCGTTTCAAAAGGGGGCGGGGGGGGTATGGGCAGGGACTCCGCGAACAGGCCACCCGATGTCGATCTTCTTTCGGCAAGAGCATGCATTTCGACCATGGCGAGGCGAGAGGCGTGATTGGTTCCGCCGTACCTGAGCAGGACGGTGAAGGCGCCGAGGCCGGAGATTCCGATGATCCATGCAAGGACGAGAGCGGCGGGGCGCATCGACTGCGGTTCGAGAACGCTGAAGGAAGGGAGCGAGGACGCTGCGGCAGCGGGGCTGATGGCGTGCGGGGGCATGCGATGCGTTTGCGGGAGGGCGGTGATGAGGTCGGAGAGGAGATCGAACCAGAGGCGGAGCCGGGCGAAGAGGCCGGGTTCGTCGCGGAGGCGATCGCGGAAGAGCTGGAGCGCTTCGTCGCGGTAGCGCGCGCGGAATTGCGCGGGGTAGAGGCGCAGGAGCAGGGCGTAGAGCTTCTCAGACATAATCCCCCCGAAAGATTTTGCTGGCGCGGGCGACGCGGAGGAGGGCGGCGAGTCGATCGGCTTCGGTGCGGGCGAGTTTGCGTCCGGTGGAGGTAAGGCGGTAGTAGCGGCGGCGCTCGGCGTTGGGGGAGTCGTCGTCGCGGGGCGGGTCGACTTCTTCGATGAGCTTTTCTTCGAGGAGGGTTTGGACGGAACTGTAGAGGGTACCGGGGCCGAGGCGCATACGGCCGCCACTTTGTTCTTCGACCTGGCGCATGATGCCGTAGCCGTGGCGGTCTTCGCCAGCAAGGGCCAGGAGGATGTGGAAGGCGGCGGAGGGTAGCGGGTCGAGTTTGCGTTTTGGCATAGTCGATGATCGATATAGCGATGACCGACTCTAGGACAGATGCGGAACGGATGTCAAGGGGCTATTCGCCGGCGAGGAAATAGTAAACGGCGGGAGTGACGATCAAGGACAGGGCCATGGAGATGAGGAGGCCGCCGATGACGGCGATGGCGAGGGGCTGGAGCATTTGGGAGCCGGATCCCAGGGCCAGGGCTAACGGCAACATGCCGGTCATGGCGGCCAGCGCGGTCATGACGATGGGGCGGAGGCGGCGGCGGGCGGCCTGGATCATGGCGTCGCGGGGGCTGAGGCCAGCGAGGCGGAAGCGCTGATCGGCGTCGAGGAGGAGGATGCCGTTTTTGGCGACGATCCCGATGACCATGATCAATCCCATGAAGGACGCGACGTTGAAGGTGGTGCCGGTGATGAGGAGGGCGAAGATGACGCCTGCAGTGGAAAGGACGGAGGAGACGAGGATGGAGGCGGGGGCGGAGAAGTTGCGGAACTCCGCGAGGAGCACGCCGTAGACGAGGACGAGGGCGAGCAGGAGAACTTGTAACAGTTCATGGAACGATTGCTGCTGCTCCTGGTACGTGCCGCCGTACTGGACGCGGACGCTCGAAGGAAGGTGAAGATCGGCGATCGCTTTTTGAACGCGGGCGATAGCGGAGCCGAGGTCAGAGCCTTCGAGGCGGCCGGTGACGGCGACCATCAGCTGGAGGTTTTCGCGGAGGATTTCGTTTTGCGGGGGGAGCTGCTCGATGTGGGCGAGGGCGCCGAGGGTGGCCATTTTGCCGGTGGAGCTGAGGAAGACGGTGTTCTCGATGGCGTCGAGGGAGGCGCGGTGGGAGTCGTCGAGGCGGACGCGGACGGTGTAGGGGCGGCCGTTCTGGATAAGGGGCTGCGGAGTGGGCAGGCCGTCGAGGATGGAGGTGGCGTCGGTGGCGACTTCGGAGGTGGTGAAACCCAGGCGAGCGGCGAGGCCGGGGTCGACCTCGAAGGTGGTGGCGGGACCGCTGATGGTGTTGTCGATGCCGTTCTCGACGTCGACCACGCCGGGGACTTTGCTGATGGCATCGCCGACGCGCGGGGCGAGCTGGTTGAGGAGGTCCTGGTTGGTGGAGAAGAGCTTGATCTGGACGGGTTCGGGGGCGTTGGAGAGGTCGCCGATCATGTCCTGGAGGACCTGAGTGAACTCGATGTCGAGTTCGGGTTCGGCGGCCCGGATGCGCTGGCGGGCGTCTTCCATGACGTCGTCGATGGAGCGGCTGCGATGGTCAGAGAGCAGGACAGTGAAGTCGCCGGTGTTGGCTTCTGTAACAGCGGCTAATCCCATTTGCAGGCCGGTACGGCGCGAGGTGGTGGTGACTTCGGGGAGCTGGTGGAGGATGCGGTCGACGTGGAGCAGGACGCGGTTGGTCTCCTGCAGAGATGAGCCGGCGGGCATGATGTAGTCGAGCACGAAAGCGCCTTCGTCCATTTCGGGGAGCAGGTCGGAGCCGAGAGCTCGATAAGCAACGAACACAGCGACAATTAGCAGGCCGCAGGCGGCGGCGAGCCAGAGTGGCCTGGCGAGGGCGGCACGGAGGAGGCGCTCGTGGGCGCGGAGGATGGGCGCCATGAGGCGGTGTTCATGAGCGGGTTCGGGATTTGCGTCGATGGGGATGATGTGCGCGGACTTGCGGCCGGTGCGGAGGAAGACGAGAGAGAGGGCGGGGGTCCAGGTGAGAGCGAGGGCGAGCGAGGTGAGGAGGGCGACGGTCATGGTGAGGGCGAGCGCGCGGAAGAAGGTTCCGGTGACGCCGGTGACCGAGATGAGAGGCAGGAAGACAACGATGGGGGTGATGGTGGATCCGATGAGGGGGCGCGTGATTTCAGCGAGGGCTTTGCGGACGGCTTCGATTCGATGTTCACCGGCCTCACGATGCAGAGCGATATTTTCGACGACGACGATGGCGTCATCGATAACGAGGCCGACGGCGGCAGCGAGTCCGCCGAGGGTCATGAGGTTGAAGCTCTGGCCGATGGCCCAGAGCACGATGAATGTAACAGCGATGGTTACAGGAATGACGAGGCCGGCAACGAGGGATGAAGTCCAGTCACGGAGGAAGAGGACGATGATGATGGCGGCGAGGATGAGTCCGATGAGGATGGCATCGCGGACACTGGCGATGCTGTCGCGTACGAAATGGGACTGGTCGTAGAAGGGGGTAATGGTGACGCCGGCCGGCAGATTAGCGCGGAGCTGCGCGATGGCCGCGCTGACTTCATCGGCGACGGCGACGGTGTTGGCATCGGGCTGCTCGAAGATGTTGAGCAGGACAGCGGGCTGGCCGTTTGAAGTAACGATGGTATAGACGGGCTCGGTAGCGGGGACGACCTGGGCGACATCGGAGAGGTGGATGGGGACGCCTGCGGGCGTGGCTTTGACGGAGATGGCGGCGAGCTGATCGATGTTCGAAGCCTGGTCGCCCACAAGCGAGAGGATGAGCTGGTGGTTGGCTTCGTAAAGGCCGGGGGACTGGACGAGGTTGGTCTGCTGGATGGCGTTGACGAGGTCGGAGATGGTGAGCGAGGCGGAGATGAGCTTCCCGGTGTTGGGGATGACGTGAAATTCGGGGACCTGTCCGCCCTGGATGGTGACGGTGGAGACGCCATCGAGGCGATTGAGAGGCGGCTTGAGCTCGTAGGTGGCGAGCTCCCACAGGCGGGTGGGCGAGATGGTGGTGGAGGTGAGGGCGTAGCCGCTGATGGGGTCGAGGGTGGCGAAGGTGAGGCGGTTGACGGTGATCTGTGCGGTGGCGGGAAGGGTTTGCTGGACGCGGGCGACGGCGGCATTGACGAGCTGCAGAGTCTGGAACATGTCGACGTTCCAGTTGAAGAAGAGGCTGACTTCGGCGGAGCCGCGGCTGGTGATGGAGCGGACGGTGACGAGGCCGGGGACGGTGTTGACCGCGTCTTCGATGGGGCGGGTGATGGTGACTTCCATCTGTTCGACGGGCATGACGCCGTTGTCGACACCGATGACGACGCGGGGAAAGTTGGTTTGGGGGAAGACGGAGATCGGGATGCGAAAAGCGAGGAAGATGCCTGCGACCGCGAGGACGACGGTGAAGAAAAAGATGCTGCGCACCCAGCGCGGGAGCCAGAAGGAGCTTTCAGAGGCGGGAGTGGGGTCCGTCACTTGTCGCCGTCCTCTTTGGCCGCATCGGGTTTGGCGTCATCGCGGTCGGCAGCGGTGACGACTTTGACGTGGGTGCCATCGTCGAGGGAGGCAGCGCCGGTCGTGACGACCTGCTGGCCCGCGGGGAGGCCGGTGAGGATCTGGGTCAGACCCGCATCGGCGATGCCGGTTTCCACGGGGGTCTGGTGGGCAACGCCGTCGGAGCCAATGACCATGACGGTGGATTTGCCGGAGCTGGCGATCACGATGGATTCGGAGGGGACGACGACGGCCTTGGGCGCGGTGCGGCCCGCGATGGAGACATGGACAGCGGCGCCGGGGCGGAGAGTGCCTTTGGGGTTTTCGAGGCGGACCCAGATTTCGACGGTGGTACTGCCAGGATCGAGAGCGGGGCTGATGAGATTGATTTTGCCGGGAATGGGGTCGGGCAGGCCGGGAACCGCGACGGAGGCGGGATCGCCGGTCTTCAGCAATTGTGCCTGCGGCTGTGACAGATGGATCTTCGCCAGCAGGGCGGAGGTATCCATCACGGTGATAAGGGCCGCGCCGGAGGCCGCGGTTTCTCCGGCGTAGAGGGGACGGTCGGTGACGACGCCGGCGATGGGGCTGCGAATTTCGGAGTAACTGAGGGCGGCTTCGGCTCCCTGAAATTTTCCGCGGGCGGATTCGAGTTCGCCTTTGGCGGCCCGGAGCGCGGCTTCGCGGCTTACGGCTTTCATCGCGTCGAGATGCTGTTTGGCGGCGTCGTAAGCGGCCTCGGCCTGGACGAGGGCAGCCAGGGAGGTGTCGAGATCGCGGCCGGGGATGGCACCCTGAGCGAAGAGCTGTTTGCGGCTGGCGACGATGCTCTGGTTGAGGTCGAGATTGGCCTTGGCCTGGGCGAGGTCGAGCTGGGCTTTTTGATAATCCTCGGGGACCGTCGCTTTGATGGAAGTCTGGTAAGTGGCGTCGGCGGCGTCGAACGAGCCCTGGTTGTCGGTGACGGCGGCGGCGAGGTCGCTGTTCTCGAGGGTGGCGAGGAGTTCGGCCGCCTTCACATGCGAGCCGCGCTGGACGTAGAACTTTTTGACGGGGGCGGTGATTTTCGGTGAGATGGCGGCTTCGGCGATGGGCGCGAGGACGGCGTCGGTAACGATGTGCTCGGTGATGGTCTGGACCTGGGCGGTCGCGGCCTGGACGGCGACGGCGGTTGGCTCGGAGGCTTCTTTCTTTGAGCAGCCGGCGAGCAGCAGAAGGGCGGCCAAAGAGGCGCTAAGACAAAACCGTCCCTCGGCGGCTAAAGCCGGCCTGGTTTTGCGATTCTTACGGCACGGCTGAAGCCGTGCCCCTTCAAAGCCGAGGTTTAATCTGGGATTTCGTCCCGATTTGCTGCGGATTGGGGTCGTCATCTAGAGGACTCCGGTGAGAGTTTGCAGGTTGGCGCGGGCGACGTGGCTGCGGAGGATGCCGTCGGCGAGCGCAGCTTCGGACTGGGCGAGAGAAGATTGCGCATCGACGACTTCGAGCGCGAGAGCTTCGCCGGAGGAGTAGCGCAGGCGGGTGAGTCGGAGACTTTCGCGGGCGGTGTCAGCGCTGGTGCGGAGGGAGGCGACCTGGTCGGAGGCGACGCGGGCTTCATGGTAGTACTCGTCGAGCTGCGCGATGAGCTGACGCTGGGTGGTGGTGAGAGCGGCCTGGGCGGCTTTCTCGCGGAGCTGGCTCTGGCGAACGCGGTCGTGGGTGGCGAACCAGTCCCAGACGGGGAAATCGATGGAGGCGGAGGCGGAGTAGCCGAGGTTGTGGACCTGATCGGGTCCGTTGACAGCGAACTGCGGCGCGTCGATGCCGTAGGTGTAGTTGAATCCGAAGGAGGGCAGGTAGCCTGCGCGGGCGGCGAGGACGTCGCTTTGCGCGGCGCGGAGAGCTTCGAGGGCGCTGCGGAGGTCGGGGTTGTTGCGGGCGGCGGCGGCTTCGATGCTGGGCTGGTCGGCGAGGGGGGCGAGTTGGTCCGGCTCGGCCAACGTATAGGGCGCGCGCGGATCGGGGAAGAGCAGGACGCCGAGGTCGAGGCGAGCTTTTTCGGCGGCGAGAGTCGCGTCGTCGAACTCGCGCTGGCGCTGCTGGGCGGAGAGATTGGCTTTGACGACGTCGGCGTGGGCGACTTCGCGTCCATTCTCCAGCTTGTTGGTGAGGTCGACGAAAGCTCGGGCTTCGTCGAGGGCGCGCTGCGCAACGTCGACTTTGCCGGCCATGGAGAGGACGGAGAAATACGCGGCAACGACACGGGAGACCAGATCGCGGCGGGCGCTCTCGAGGTCGGCGACGGATTGAGCGGCGAGGGCGCGGGAACGGCGGTAGCCGGCAACACCGGCGACGCTGAGGGTTTCGTTGACGAGGAGCTGGGCGGCGTATTCGCGAATGGCGTTGTTGGCGATGAAGCGCGGGGCCTGCTGGCTGCCGATTTGTCCGGCCTGATTGCGGAGGCCGTTGGGCTGGGTGAAGAGGTAGTCGCCATGGGCGGCGGCGTTGGGGAGCAGCGCATCGCGGCTGAGAGCGGCGTCGAGGCGGGCGGAGCCGGTGGCGGCGTGGGCGGTGGCAAAAGCCGGGTCGTTAGCGAGTGCTGCGGCGATGGCCTGGTCCAGAGTGATGGCGGGAGCGGGCGCGGGTTGCGGGGCCTGGGGCAGGGATTGGGCTGCAGCGCAGGCGCAGAGGAGCGCGACGCAGCCGAGGAGGGCCGCGAGTCTCGAAGAGGCGCAGGACCGCAACATAGCGGGAGGATAGCAACGGCAGCTTAAGGATGGCTGAAGGGCAAGCCGCAGGTGGCTGGTCGCGGGTAACGGGCGAGGAACGCTTCATCCCACAACTGCTCAACACCGGGGCAGATATGGCACCCAGGCACCGTTACTCAATCCCAACGTCAGGGATGCGGGACACTCAGTGCCGGCTAGCGGTTTTTTGCTCAGCCATAAGCTGGCTGAACTCAGGCGTGGCGCGCAGGGAGGCGAGGGTCTGGTCCTCGAGGATCTTCTTGCGGTCGGTGAAGCCTTCGTTGAGCGCCTTGCGGAGGTATTCGATGGCCTGCTGATTCTTGCCAGACTCGGCGAAGAGTTTGGCGAGGCAGTAGTCCTGCTCAGCACGCTCATGGGCGGGGAGAGACTCGTTGACGAGCAGAGCGGAGCCGGATTCGAAGACGTGCGGGTCGATGGCGAAGGCTTTACGGTAGGCCTCAATGCCTTCATTGACCTTGCCGCGAGCGAAATACGCGGTGCCGAGATTGCTGTAAATGGGCGCCGATTGCGGATTGTGTTGGAGGGCTTTTTGGTAGTACTTCAGGGCCTTACCGTAGTTCTTCCTGGCGTAGTAGATGGCGCCGAGGTTATTGAGAGCTTCAGGGTAATCGGGACGGAGCTGGAGGGCGCGGAGGTAGTCGCGGCGGGCCTCGTCAACCGCGAAGAGATGATGATAGGCCATGCCCATCTTGTTCCAGATGACGGCGGATTTGTCGGGCGCCTGGCTATAGTCGTCGATGGCCTCAAGATATTGCTGATGGGCCATGGCCAGATCGCCGCGGACCTCCGGGGTCAGGTCGGTGGAGGGCGTCTGATCCGACTGCGGAGTGGAGGAGAGAAGCTGAGGAGAATCGGCGCGGGCCAGGGTTCCCGCAGGAGCAGCGAGCACGCCGACGAGGAGAATTTGCGTTGCCTGGGCGAAACAGCGCTGCATAAGCGCCTCCTGACTGTTCCCACAAATGGCAAATCAGGGATTTGCGGAAACAGTCCAGGCCCGAGGGGCCGGAACGTACTTTAATGATTACGCGAAAAACAGGAAAAGGAAAGCAGGCTATTTCAACAAACGCTCAGGGTACAGGAAGAAGGACGGCATGCAGCGCATGGTGAGCAGGTTGGGGCATCGGCGGGGATGGGGCGACCACGATTCTTATAATGAGGACGCATGACGACGATTCGAGCTGCGGGTACGGAAGACGCTGCGCTGATTCTTACTTTTGTGCGTGAGCTGGCCGAGTATGAGCGCGAGCCGGGTGCGGTGAAGCTGACGGAGGCGGAGCTGGTGCGGGATGGGTTTCCCGGGGTGGGCGGGGAGCGGTATTTCGAGTGCCTGATTGCGGAGGAACAGGGCGAGGCGGCGGGATTCGCACTGTTTTTTCCGGTCTACTCGACGTGGCGAGGACGGGCGCTGCACCTGGAGGATCTTTTTGTGCGGCCGCGGTTTCGCGGGCGGGGGATCGGGAAGGCGCTGTTGACGAAGGTGGCGGCGCTGGCGGTGGAGCGGGAGTGCGCGCTGCTGTTCTGGCACGTGCTGGACTGGAACGAGCCGGCCATTGAGTTCTACAAGTCGCTGGGGGCGACGGCGCTGGAGGACTGGACGCGGATGCGGCTGACGGATGAGCCGCTGCGGGCTCTGGCCGACGAGCCGGCGCTATGAGGATTCGGGTGATTGGTGGAGGGCTTGCTGGTCCGGAAGCTGCGCTGGTGGCGGCGCGGATGGGCGCGGAGGTGGATTTGTATGAAATGCGCCCGGTGCGGATGACGCTCGCGCACGAGACGGCAGATTTTGGGGAGCTGGTCTGTTCCAATTCGCTCAAGAGCGAGAGCGAGAACACGGCTCCGTGGCTGCTGAAGCAGGAGATGCGGCGGGCTGGATCGCCGCTTCTGGAGTGTGCCGACGCGAGCGCGGTTCCGGCGGGACATGCGCTGGCGGTGGATCGGGTGGAGTTCTCGCGGCTGATCGGAGAGAAGATTGCCGCGGAGCCGCGGATCACGGTACACCGCGAGGAAGTGACGCGCCTCGATCCGGAAGACGGGATCACGATTGTGGCTTCGGGTCCGCTGACTTCGAATGCGCTGTCCGACGAGATTGCGCGCCTGACGGGAAGCGAGCACTTGGCTTTCTATGACTCGATCAGCCCGATTGTGGAGGCGGATTCGATCGATCGGGAGCGGGTGTATCTGGCGGCGCGATACGACAAGGGCACGGCGGACTACATTAATTGTCCGATGACGCAGGTGGAGTACGAGGCGTTCCACGATGCGCTGATGACGGCGGAGAGCGTGGAAGCGAAGGAGTGGGAGAAGCTGGAGTATTTTGAAGGCTGCCTGCCGCTGGAGGAACTGGCGCGGCGCGGGCGCGACACGCTGCGTTTTGGGCCGATGAAGCCAGTGGGGCTGCGCGATCCGCGGACGGGGAAGATGCCGTGGGCGGTGGTGCAACTGCGAGTGGAGAACTTGCGGGCCGATTCGTATAACCTGGTGGGCTTCCAGAACCACATGAAGTTCGGCGAGCAGGCGCGGATTCTCCGGATGATTCCGGGGCTGGAGCAGGCGCGGTTTCTGCGCTACGGGCAGATTCATCGGAACACCTACATCAATGCGCCGCGGGTGCTGACGCGGACCCTGAACCTGCGGGAGCATCCGCGGATTTTCTTCGCGGGGCAGATTGCGGGGGTGGAGGGGTACACCGAGTCGATTGCGACGGGCATGCTGGCGGGGATGTATGCGGCGACGGTTGCGCAGCGTGGGACCCCGGAGCCGGTTCCGCGGGGGACGGCGCTGGGGTCGCTGGTGCGGTACATCACGGAGGCGGAGGCAAAGAAGTTTCAGCCGGCGAACATCACATTCGATCTGCTGGAGCCGCTGGACGACGAGACACGGAGGCGGGTGCGGGACAAGCGGGAGCGACATCGGATGCAGTGCGAGCAGGCCTTGCGGGCGATGGAGGAATGGCTGAGGGGGGTACCCCCCCTCCCCCCCGGGTGTGTGGCAAGTCGTTGATTCTGCGAGGGCCTTTGGGTACTGCGATTTGGGTATTACCCTCCGGGGGCCCTCGTGGACCCACGTATTTGAAGACAATGAACTTAACTGCATGTATTTGAAAATGAAAGACTTCGCCCCACCGTTACAGGGCAAAGCCGAACCACAGAGGACACAGAGAGCGCAGAGATTCTGGCAGGACGGTACTCAGGGGCTGAAGCCCGATCCTTTTGCGCTGGTTTCGGCACGACTGAAAGTCGTGCCCTGACACAAGGCATCAGCGAGGCCGGGTTATCAAAGAACGGGACGAAAAAGCCCAACCGCTGGCGGCCAGGCCTGGATTTCCTGCTTACTCTAATTCTATCGAAGTGAGCCGTCGGGAGCGTGCCGCCGGAGTGGGGCCGGGGGCGCGAAGTCCGGTGGAATGAGAGGTTGCCGGAGCGTTACTTCGGAGACGTTGACAGACGCTTCGGTGATCGTGAACAGCGTCAGCGCGGCATTGATCGGCGAAGGGCAAAGGGAAGTATTGACGGTAATTCGGCCAGAATCCATTCGCGCCTTTGGCGCTGGTCTTGAATGAGTGACTCGGCGATTTATCACCATGGTTCGGCAGAATACGGCGGAGGCCGACCCTCCGCGCCGGAGCTGAGTTCATTTCGAGGGCGGAGGGCTGGCGTCCCGGACACAGAGCGCATTCATCGTGTCACCTTCCGCCCAATCCTCGAAGCCCTTCCACTTGCGCCCCTCATCGAACCAGAAGGACCAGAAGCCGGCGCCGGAAGGATGCCCATTCGCCTCAATGACCGGAGTGCTGCTCCATTGGCGTCCGTAGGTAAGCTCGAGACCTCCGCTAACTTGAAGGTCACCATTGCGATGCAGGATGTCGGAGCTACCTACATATTCGGTAGCGTAAGCCGGCAGGTTGACGAGACTCTCCAGTTGATCGATCGTCGCCAGCCTCCAATCCGAATATCCCGCCAGTCGCAGTTTGCGGCAATACTTCATTGCGTTGTGCCAACTCCCCCTTTTGCCGCTATCTTTCGCGGCCCACATGAGGCCATCGGACGGATCGATCCAGTACCCACGTGCCTGAGTCTCCTGAGCCACGCTTGGAGCTGTTTTTGAGAACTGATCTGGCATCGCCCGCTTCGGGCGTGGCGGAACCTTACCTTCAGCGATGCACGTCCCCGCCGTTTCTGCGGTTCTCAACAGCGCACTCTTATCAACACACCACACGGCTCCTGCGCCATCAGACGCAGGAAGAGCGATGACCTGATAGTCATCAGGCGTGCAGTTCAACTGAATTTGGTAGCCCGCGAATCTGCCGGATGCGAGTTCCTCGTCAATCAATCCCGCTGCTTGAGGGGAAGGCTTTGCGCCGTTCTGCGGTGGCCCGAGTTGCTCTAGCCGGCACGCGAATCCTTTGCCGTAAATTTCATACAAAACTTGCGCTTTGTTGAAGGTGCGTAGAGCGCGCAGAATTCTCTGGTTGGCGTCATCACTCGCCTCTTGTGCGTACGCCACCCCACAAACTGCTATGACAAACCATCCAATCCACCGCTGCATACGCCTCTGCTCCTCCTTCAGGAAGCCTGATCGCCACGCCATTCCAGGCTAGCCGCATGGCGATCCGTCGCGGCGACATAATGTGGCAGTTCTGGAAGCGTCCTAAGGTAGTAGTTTGCCTCGACAAGTGATATCAGGCCAATGCGCGCATCGAGGCCATTTTTCCGAGTAGTGTCTGGTTGGTCGGCAAACCGGAACTTTCGCGTGGCGGGTGCACAGAGAAAATCAACCGCAGAAAAGGCAACCGCGGATCCTTCCGCCGCGCGAGGCGCGGCCTCAGGATGACATCGTTGGGGAGGGCTCAGGGTCCCTAGCGTGGGAGCTCCTGGGGGGCAGCGCGCTATGCACCGTAACTCGATGGCGCCCTTTGACGCGGTTCTCAGGGCGATGACGAATCCAAGGGCGGACCTGCTAACCTTAAAGAAGCGATGAAATTCGGCGTACTGGTCTTTCCTGGGTCGAATTGCGACCACGACACCTATAACGTTGTGGCGGAGCTCGCACATCAGCCGGTGACGTTTCTGTGGCACGATTCGGCGTCGCTCGAAAACTGCGACGCGATTCTGATTCCAGGCGGATTTGCCTACGGTGACTACCTGCGGACGGGAGCGATTGCGCGCTTTTCGCCGGTGATGCAGTCGGTGCAGAAGTTCGCGGCGGACGGCGGGCTGGTTCTGGGGATCTGCAACGGATTTCAGATTCTGTGCGAGGCGGGGCTGCTACCGGGCGCGCTGATGCGGAACGCCGGCCTCGAATACGTCTGCAAACAGGTTTATTTGCGGACGGAGACGACGGATTCTCCATTTACGCGGACGCTCGAAAAGGGGCAGGTGCTGAAGATTCCCATCGGGCACATGGAGGGGAATTATTTCTGCGATGAGGCGACATTGGCCGAGCTGAAGCGCGGGGATCGCATCGTATTCAGGTATGCGACACCGGAGGGAAACGTGACGCCGGAAGCGAATCCGAACGGGTCGCTCGAAAACATCGCCGGCATCCTGAATGAGGGACGGAATGTGCTGGGGATGATGCCGCATCCGGACCGTTCCAGCGAGTCGCTGCTGGGGTCGGCAGATGGGTTTAAAATCTTCGAGTCGCTGGTGGGGGCGCTGGCCCAGCAAACATGATCGACATCCATCACCACCTGCTGTTTGCAACGGACGACGGGCCCAAGGACATCGACAGCTCCGTGGCGCAGGCCGAAGTGGCTGCGGCCGAGGGCATTACCCACATCGCCTGCACGCCGCACGCGAACGATACGTGGGAGTTCAATCCGGGGAAGAATCTGGAAAAGCTGGAAGCGATCCGCGAGCGGATTGGAGACTCGGTGACGCTGGGGCTGGGCTGCGACTTCCATCTCTCCTACGAAAACATCGAGGATGCGCTGAAGCATCCGACGAAGTTCACCATCAACGAGGGGAAGTATCTGCTGGTGGAGTTTGCGGAGTTCATGATTCCGCAGAGCATCGGCGATACGTTTTACGAGTTCACGGTGAAGGGGATGCGGCCGATCATCACGCATCCGGAGCGGAACCCGATCCTGCAGAAGGATCACCAGCGCATGGCGGAGTGGATGCGCAGCGGATGCCTGGTGCAGATCACGGCGTCTTCGCTGGGCGGGCGTTTTGGGCGGCGCGCGCAGGGGCTGGCGTGGCAGCTGCTGGAGAAGAACTGGGTGCACTTTGTCGCGACGGATGCGCATAACCTGGAAGGGCGGCGGCCGTCGCTGCGTCCGGCGTACGAGGGGATCGCGCGGAAGTTCGGCGAGAGAACGGCGGAGCGGCTGTTCGTGGAGAATCCGCGGGCGGCGTTTGAGAATCGGCCGCTGGGGGACCAGCCGGAGCCGGAGGGTGTGTACGTCTACGAAGACGACGCGGGCCGGCGGCCGGGGCTGATGTCGAAGCTGTTTGGGAAGTAGCCGCCCACAGGCAGCAAACGGCGAGCGAAAAGCGAGCGTGGCCCTGATCCCTGAAGTCGTTCGATCCAACAGACAAGCTCAATGGACGCCGTGGGTGTTGAGGTGGTCGGAGTAGAGTTTGTCGGACTTCTGGATGTGCTGGACGAGCCAGTCCCTGAGGAAATTGAGCACGGCGATGGTGTTGGGTTTGCGTCCTTCATCGAGATCATGCTTGTATCTCTCGACGTCGGTCATCAGCTTGTTGTGCTGTGCCTGGTGAGAAGCGAGCTCGGCGTAGCCGGTCTGCCGCATGGCCACTTCTTCCTGCAGGAAATGGGTGCGGGTATAAACGGCAAGCTGGCCCACCACATCACGGATGACGTCTTCGCCCTTGCCCATGCGCATGGCGTCGGCGAGGGTGTTGATGATCTCGAAGAGCTTCTGGTGCTGCGCGTCGAACTGGCGAACATGGACGCTGTAGGATTCGTTCCACGCAAAGGTGGCCATCGAGGATTCCTCCGGAGCCGGGGCTCACCGAGGTTTATCGGCGGGGGAGGCAGGGAAGATGAATCGAGTCGCGAGCAGCTACAGGCCGAGGCCGCCGTCGACGGAGAGAATCTGGCCGGTGATGAAGTGGGGGCCGGTGGCGAAGAAGAGGACGGCGGCGGCGACATCGTCGGCCGAGCCGTTGCGGCGCATGGGGGTGCGGCGGGCGAAGTGCTCGAACTCCTCGGCGACCTCACCGTTGACGATCATGCCGGGGGCGACGCAGTTCACGCTGATTTCCGGAGCCCAGGCTTTGGACATGGTGCGGGTGAGCATGTGCAGGGCGGCTTTGGAGGTGCAGTAGTGGGCGTGGGTGGGCCAGGGATGGAGTCCGCCGAGGGAGCCGATGTTGATGATGCGGCCGTGGGCGGCTTTCAAATGCGGGTAAGCGGCCTGCGCGGCGAGGAAGGGGGCGCGGGTGTTGGTTTCGAACATGGCGTCCCACTGCTCGACGGTGAGGGTTTCGAGGGCGGCGGTTTCGTAGCGGCCGGCGTTGTTGACGAGGATGTCGAGGCGGGAGAAGCGGGCGGCGGCGGCTTCGACGGCGGCGCGAACCTGAGCTGGGTCGCGAAGTTCGGCGCGCAGGGCAAGGGCCTGGACGCCGAGAGCTTCAAGGTCGGCAACCGTCTGAGCGGCTTCGTGCTCTGAGTCGCGCCAGGTAATGGCGACGCTGGCGCCGGCTTCAGCCAGAGACAAGGCCAGGCTGCGCCCGATGCGCCTGGCGGCGCCGGTGACGAGGGCGACCTTGCCCTGCAAGGGGGCCTGGGGATTCATGGCCCGATTCTAATCCTGGTCCAGGCAACCTTCTGAGCCCGGGATGCAACGGCACGCGGAGCCGGAACATCCTACAATAAGAGCAAAGGATCCCCCATGTTCAGGCGTTTGCTGTTTTCGGCCGTCGCCACAGGCTGCTTGCTGGCCGTGTGCGTGGGATGCTCCGGGACACGCACTGCCGGCAAGGCGAATGTGGCGGCCCAGGGGATGGCGCCGGACGATGTGGCGCTGCATCCGAATCCCAACGCGCCGTATATTCTCCCCGGGGGCACGCCTCATCTGATTCCGCGCGCGACGGCGCTGGAAGCGGAGGGTGCGGGACCGTGCGATCCCGACGTGCTGTCGGTGGAGGAGATCGCGGGCGATGCGAATGGCACATTCCGGTCAGTGAAACTGGCGTTTATGAATCGCGGCGCGGCGCCGTGCAAGCTGGGCGGTTACCCGAGCGTCGCGCTGATCGGCACAGAGGGTGAAAACATTGGCAGCATCGCGTTGGAGAAGGTGAGCGCGGCCCAAGTAGTGGCGGAGCTGTCTAAGAGCCCTGCCCCGGAGTCGAGCGCGCCAACGCCGGTGGTGACGCTGATGCCGCACGCGGTCGCGGCATTCGAAGTGGCCTGGACCACGGGCGCGGAATGTTCGCGGGTGGGGCGGATTCTGGTGACCGCTCCGGGAACGAAGCGGACGTTTACGATCCCCACGCCGATGAGGATCTGCACGGGGCGGATTCAGGTGACGGAGCTGCGGCTGGATGAGGGGGATGTGTAGATCGGTGATCGGAGATCACCGATCTCAGGTTACGGGTTACAGGTTACAGGTGACGGGTTACAGGTGACAGCGATCAGCGTCCGTTTGCCGATGAGGGTTGCGGTGAGGCAGGTTTGCGGGTGAGAGCGATTCCGGCGAGGGCAATCAGCGGCGGGAAGCATTCGAGGGTGTAGCGCGGCTCGGGAGCTTCGAGCGTGGCGAGCAATGCGCAGCGCAGCAGCACAAACGCGAGAATGACGCCGGAGAGACGTGGGCGTTTCAGGAATCCTGCAAGCGCGGCGGCAAGGTAGGCGAGGTTGAGGGCCGCGTATCCAACAGCAAATTCTGTTTCGGCATTATGGCGGTTGTACTGCCACCAGCGCAGCTCGATCCAGAGCGTCTCGGTGCGGGGGCGGAGCCACATGTCGGCGAGGCGCGCGAGCGGGAGTTCCACGCAATAGCGGAAGGGATGGGCGCGGATGCGCTCGGCGGCAAGGGCGGCGAAGGCCGCGTCGAGCTGGGGCGTGAGGGTGGTGGTGCGGTTGTAGGCGGCGATGAGGGCGCGGGTCTGCTCGTATTCCTGCGGAGAATCGAAAGCGCGCGCGGGCAGGTCCTGGATATCGATGACGTCGGTGTCGGCGTTCCAGTAAACGTCCCAGGTGCAGGCGAAGTCGACGCAGACGGTTTTGGTCCAGCGATTGAAGCCGGGGTTGGTGCTCTCGCCGGGATCGACGGCGTAGCGGGGGGCGAGCGGCTCAAAGACATGAAACGTGCGTTCGTTGCGGAGGGTCCAGGGGAGGAAGGGCAGGATGGCGAGGAGACCGCAGGCGAGAGCCCAGCGAATCATGGAGGCTGCGCCCCAGCGGCGGTATCCATAAAAAACGATGGCAGGGCAAAGCGCAAAGCCGAGCAGAGCGCCGTCGGGACGCAGGAGCGTGGCGTAGCTCCAGGCTGCGGCCATGGCCAGCGCCCACGGCCAGCGCGGTGAGTGGAGAAAGCGGTCGAAGGCGTAGAACGCGAGGGCGGTGCAGAAAAGCTCCAGCGTTTCCGTGAGAGGCACGGCGGCGAAGTTGGCGGTGAAGGGGCAGAGCGCGGCGAGCCAGAGAGCCCACCAGCCGGCGCGGGCGTTCCAGATGCGGTGCGCGAGGGCGGCGATGAGAAGACAGGTGGCGAGGTCGATGGCGACCTGGGCGAACATGACCGCGTGGTAGTGCTCCATGCCGAAGAGGCGGAAGCAGAGGATGAGAAAAAGGGGATAGCCGGGAAGGCGGATGAGCGTGGGATTGATTTGCGATCCGCTGCTCAGGCTGTAGACGCCGTGGAGCATCCAGTTTTTCGCGATGTCGCCGTAGATGAGGGGGTCGCCTTCGACTTCGGGATACGCGTGGATGAACCAGAGGCGCAGGGCTGCTCCGGCGGCGAGGGCCAGCGCGATGAGCAACCATTTCCTGGGAGCCGCGGACATTGGGACCATTAGAACAGCGGGTTGCGAGTAGCTGGTAGCGGATAGCTGGTCAGGCGGTTATCGAGTTGACAATATCGTAGGATTGAAAGAGCCACTATGAAGCAGGTTTTTTACGATCCACGGCAGCTGCGCCGGAAGGTTTTCCGGCGGCTGACGGACGTGTCGATCGTGGTGCTGACGGTGGTGCTGGCGGTGTTTGCCTTCAGCGTGTTCACGAAGCAGAATCTGCCGGAACTGCTGCTGCCGACGCAGAAAAAGAACGTGAAGGCACTGAAGGAAAGGCAGCCGGAACTGGCGAAAAAGACGGCGGCGCGACCGGCGCGGCGCAAGACACAACTGCTTCCGTCGGACGTAGTGCTGAACCAGGATGAGGGGCTGCGGGCGGCGTTCTACGAGAACGACGAAGCCAGCTACTCGACCCTGAAGACGCACATTCACCAGATCGACATGCTGTTTCCGGACTGGCTGCACGTGGTCTCGGCCGATGGGAATCTGGTGGGGGCGACGCCGCTGTTCCCGGTGCATTTCTACGACGTGGTGGACGCTGCGGGCGGAGTGCACGGCGTCGATCCTGAAAACCGGGTGAAGACGACCATCGAGGCAGCGAAGGAAGAAACCGAAGTCTTTCCCATGCTGAACGACTACAACACGCTGAGCGGCACGTGGAACGGCGATGTGATCGGGAAGATGCTGGAGAGTTCGGCGGCGCGGAACCGGCTGCACGTGCAGCTGGACAAATTTCTCTTCGCGAATCCGAATTACCGGGGGATTTGCCTCGACTTCGAGATGGTTCCGGACGAGGACGAGAAGCTGTACGCGGAGTGGATTGGCGAGCTGCACAGCGATTTTCATGCGAAGAACCTGCGCATCTACGTGAACGCGCAGGCGGGGGCGGACGATGCGACGCTGCGGCTTCTGGGCCAGAACAGCGACGGCATCATCCTGATGAACTACGACGAGCACGAGGAGACGAGCGACCCTGGCCCGGTGGCCAGCGAGCCCTGGTTCGAGGCGAATCTGACGCGGGTGCTCAAGCTGGTGCCGAAGGAGAAGATCATCTGCGGCATCGGCAACTACGGCTTCGACTGGGCGGTGCCGCTGCCGGAAAATGGGAAGAAGCCTGCGCAGCGGGTGGTGGATGTCGACGACCTCTCAGTGCAGGATGCGTGGCAGAGGGCGGAAGACGCGGGCGCGGATGTGCATCTGGAAGGCGACGAGCTGAATCCGCACTTCGCGTATGACGATGAGGACGCGCATCTGCGGCACCAGGTGTGGTTTCTGGATGGAGTGACGGCGCTGAACGAGCTGCGCGCGGGGCGGCAAATGGGATTGCGCACCTTCGCAGTGTGGCGGCTGGGCGAGGAGGATCCGTCGCTATGGCAGGTGTGGGATCATCCCAGCGCGGCGAACGCGCCGGATCTGCTGAAGACGGTGCCGCCGGGCGCGGATGTGGATACCGAGGGCGAGGGCGACATTCTGCGCATTGTGGCCCGGCCGCAGGCGGGCCAGCGGACCATCCAGACGGACGCGGACAACTTCACCGTGACCGACGAGGACATGGTTCGACTGCCGCGCTCTTACACGATTGAGCAATACGGGTACGACCCGCACAAGCTGGCGCTGACCTTCGACGACGGGCCGGATCCGGTATGGACGCCGAAGATCCTGGACGTGCTGAAGCAATACCACGTGAAAGCCGCGTTCATGGTGATCGGCGAGGAGGCGCAAAACAACATCGGATTGCTGCAGCGGTACGTGCGCGAGGGGCACGAGATCGCCAATCACACCTTTACGCATCCGGACATCAGCGAAATCTCGCAGCGTCAGCTGGAGCTGGAACTGAACTGGACGGAGCGGCTGTTTGCGGCGGAGACAGGGATTCAGCCCCTGTATTTCCGGCCGCCGTACTCGATCGATCAGGAACCGGACACGAACGACGAGGCGGCACCTGCGTATCGGATCCAGCAGATGGGCTACACGATCATCGGGGACAAGATCGACACCGACGACTGGAACGAGCATCCGCGCAAATCGCCGCAGGAAATCACGGACAGCGTTCTGCAGCAGCTGGACGACATGAAGACCCACCCGTGGATGCGGGGCAGCATCATCCTGCTGCACGACGGGGGCGGGAACCGCGCGCAGACAGTAGCGGCGCTGCCACTTTTGATTACGACGCTGCGGGCGAAGGGCTACGAAATTGTGCCGGTCTCGGAGCTGATGGGGAAGACAACGGCGGAGGTGATGCCGCCGATTTCACCGAAGATGCGCTGGCAGGCGCGCATCGACTGGGTGGCGTTCTTCTTCTTCTCGTTCTTCGCAAATTTTGTGGTGGACATTTTCTTTATCGGCGACGTGCTGATGAGCGCGCGCCTGGTTCTGGTCGGTGTGTTTGCGACCATTGACCGGTTCCGCAAGCGGCGGATTCCGCCTGGCGTCTATGAACCGCAGGTGGCGGTAGTGATTCCGGCTTACAACGAAGAGAAGGTGATCGTGCGGACGATCCGATCGGTGCTGAAGTCGGATTATCCGAACCTGCGGGTCGTCGTGGTGGACGATGGCTCGCTGGACCGGACGTTCGACGTGGCGCGGGAGGCCTATCCGAAGGAGATTGAGGAGGGGCGGCTGCTGGTGCTGAGCAAGCCGAATGGCGGCAAGGCGGAGGCGCTGAACCTGGGGCTGAATCACGTGGAGGAGGAAATCTACGTCGGCATCGACGCGGATACGGTGATCGCTCGGGACGCGGTTTCGAAGCTGGTGCGCCATTTTGCCGATCCGCGGGTGGGCGCGGTCGCGGGCAATGCGAAGGTGGGCAACCGCATCAACCTGTGGACGCGGTGGCAGGCGCTCGAATACATCACGAGCCAGAACTTCGAGCGGCGGGCGATGGATCTGTTCAACGTGGTGACGGTGGTGCCGGGGGCGATAGGGGCGTGGCGGACGAGCGCGGTGAAGAAGGCGGGCTGTTATCCGGTGAACACGGTGGCCGAGGATGCGGACCTGAGCATGAGCCTGCTGGAGGACCGCTACAAGGTGATCTACGACGATCACGCGCTGGCATTTACGGAGGCGCCCGCGACGGCGCGCAGCCTGATGCGCCAGCGGTTCCGCTGGTCGTTCGGCATTCTGCAGGCGGTGTTCAAGCATCGGGGGGCGGCGCGGACGAATCGGGCAATGGGATTCTTCGCGCTGCCGAATATTCTGATCTTCCAGATTCTGCTGCCGCTGGTGTCTCCGTTTATCGACATTATGTTCGCATTCGGCGTGATCCAGTTCCTGGTCGACAAACACTACCATCCGGAGACAGCCAACGCGGCCACGGTCGAGAAGCTGCTGGTGTATTTCCTGGGTTTCCTGTTGATCGATTTCATGACTTCGCTGCTGGCTTTTAGCCTGGAGCCGCGGCACCCGGCGAACAAGGGCGACGGATGGCTGCTGTTTCACGTGTGGCTGCAGCGCTTCAGCTACCGGCAAATCTTCTCGATTGTGCTGTTCCGGACGCTGAAGCGGGCGGTGGAGGGCCGGCCGTTCAACTGGGAGAAGATTGAGCGGACGGCGCGGATGTCGCGGCACACGGAGAAGATTGCGGCGGGGGACTGAGCACGCGGTTCTGCGAATTTCTTTCAGGCGACAGCATTGAGCGAGACACGCGGCGGGTTGACGGAGAGCGCGCGCATCCGGGAGCGGTGGACGGTTGCGGCCGTGCTCGCGGCTGGATTCGCGTATCGCATCGTCTTTCTGCTGATGCCGCTCTCGCTCGACGATGACACGACCGCGTATACAGAGCTGGCGCGCAACTGGTTCCGGCACGGCATCTATGGGTTCTTCAATGGCGACATGATCCAACCCTCGCTGGTGCGGCTGCCGGGCTATCCACTTTTTCTGGGTGCGGTTTTTTCCGTGTTCGGGTGGGGGCATCCGCACGCGGTGCTGGTGGTGCAGGCGCTGATCGACCTGGCGGGTTGCTGGCTGCTGTGGGATTGCGCGCGGAGGGAAGTTTCGCGGCGGGCCGGATGGGCAGTGCTGCTGCTGGCGGTGTTCTGCCCCTTCACCGCGGCCTACGCAGTGACGGGTTTGACGGAAAGCCTGTCGATCTTCTGCGTGGCGCTGGCGATCTGGGCGCTGGCGCGGCTGGTGCGAGCAGCGCGAGCAGGGAAGCTGGTGCGGGGGCCGCTGCTGGCGCTGGCGGCGGCGATGGGCTACGGAATGCTGCTGCGGCCGGATGGAGTTCTGCTGACGGCGGCATTCTGTGCGGGGATTCTTTGGTATACGAGGGAGTCGGCGGGAGCGGGGCGCGGTTTGCGCCTTGCGGTGGTGGCAGGGTTGCTGGCGGTGCTGCCCCTGGTTCCGTGGACGATTCGGAATTACCGAACCTTTCACGTGATCGAGCCGCTGGCGCCGCGGTATGTGAATAATCCTGGAGAGTTCGTACCGGCGGGGTTCTTTCGCTGGATGCGGACGTGGTCGGTGAACTTTGTAGATGCGGGAACGGTTTTCTGGAATCTGAACGGCGAGATCGATCCGGAAGATGTGCCGGCGCGGGCGTGTTCGACGGCTGCGCAGTGCCGGCTGACGGAAACGCTGATTGAGGAGCACAACGAGCAGCACGAAGTGACGCCAGAGCTGGATGCGCAATTCGCGGCGCTGGCGGCGGAGCGCATCCGGGAGCGTCCGTTGCATTACTACGTGGTTCTGCCGCTGTGGCGGGTTGCGGATATGTGGCTTTGGCCGCGCACGGAACGTTTCCCGCTGAACATCTGGTGGTGGGATGTGGGCGATCATCCGCGGGACAGTGCGATTGCGATCGGGCTGGGGCTGGTGAACCTCGGGTATCTGGCGCTGGCGGTGGTGGGATTCGTGAGGCGGCGGGTGCCTCTGCAGGCAGTGCTGCTGGCGACCATCGTGCTGCGATGCATTTTGCTGGCGACGATGGAGAATCCCGAACAGCGTTACACGATGATGATGTTTCCCATCGTATTTCTGGCGGCAGGGTGCGCGCTCGCCGGGCGAACGGAGCTAAACTCCTTCCATGTTGTTCATGGTGATTGAATCGTTCAGGAGCGGCGACGCGCGACCGGTTGGGGAGCGCTTCCGGCGGCGCGGGCGGATGATGCCGCAGAGTGTGACCTACCATGCGAGCTGGGTGGATGTGGCGGGCAAGCGATGTTTTCAGCTCATGGAAGCACCCGAAGAGGCGGCGTTGCGCGAGTGGATCGCCAACTGGAGCGACCTGGTGGACTTCGAGGTGGTTCCAGTGATGACGTCGGTACAGTTCTGGGCAGAGACCGAATTGGGAGGAGCTGCGTAGGGGAAGAGGCGCTTCTGCATTCGCGGTTATGCGCCTGACGTGCGCTGCCGATAGAATCGTTAGAGCAAATTTTCTAAATCCAGGTATACCCGTTGCCCGCAACCACCAAGGCTGTCGCGCGGAAGGCGCTGACCTTTCAGGAACTGTTGCTGCGCCTGCAGAGTTTCTGGGCGGAGCGGGGCTGCGTGCTGGCGCAGCCATATGACGTGGAAGTGGGCGCGGGGACGATGTCACCGGACACGTTTTTGCGGGTTCTGGGGCCGGACCCGATCGCGATTGCCTACATCCAGCCATCACGGCGCCCGGCCGACGGGCGTTACGGCGAGAATCCGAACCGGCTGTACAAGCACACGCAGCTGCAGGTGATCCTGAAGCCGCCGCCGGAGGACATCCAGGAAATCTATCTCGAGTCGCTGGAGGCGATCGGGATTCGGCTGCGCGAGCACGACATCAAGTTCGANNCAGTTCACCTACTTCCAGCAGTGCGGCGGGATGGATCTCGATCCGATCTCGGGAGAAATCACGTACGGACTGGAGCGCATCGCGGCGTTTCTGCAGGATGTGGATTCGCTCTACGACGTAGTGTGGGCGGTGGATCCGAAGACGGGGCGCGCGGTGACGTACGGAGACATTCGCCTCGAGGAGGAACTGCAGCTTTCGGTTTACAACTTCGAGGCGGCGGACGTCGGGAAGCTGTGGGAGCATCTGCGGCTGTACGAGGCGGAGTGCCAGGCGCTGCTCGATGAATTTCACCGGACCTTCAAAGCGGAGAAAACGGCGGAGAGGCACGACAAGATTCACGACCGGCTGGTGCACGATGGAGCGGCCACGCCGGCGGATGAGGATGTGCGCGTGGCGCTGCGGCGGTTCCCGATTCTGGCAGCGTATGAGCTGTGCCTGAAGTGCTCGCACCTGTTCAACCTGCTCGATGCGCGGGGAGCCATCTCGGTGACGGAGCGGGTGGCGGTGATGGCGCGCATTCGCAACATGGTGGTGGGAGTGGCGAAGGCGTATGCCGCGCAACGGCAGAGAGCGGGAGGCCGATAGCGATGGCCGATCTTCTGTTTGAAGCGGGGCTCGAAGAGATTCCGGCGCGCATGATCGCAGCGGCAGAGGCGGAGCTGACCGAGCGCGTGGTGGAGTTGCTGCGGCGGGAGCGGCTGCTCAGGGACGAGCATGAGGTTCACAGCTATTCGACGCCGCGGCGGCTGGCGGTGCAGGTGAATGGCGTGCTGGCGCGGCAGCCGGACGCGCGACGCGAGACGACGGGGCCGGCGTGGAGTGTGGCGTTCAAGGATGGGCAACCGACGGCGGCAGCGCAGGCTTTTGCGCGCAAGGCAGGCGTGGCGGTCGAGGCGCTGGAGAAGATCTCGACGCCGAAGGGCGAATACGTCTCGGCGAATGTGCTGCATCGCGGGCGCGAGGCGAGCGAGGTGCTGGGCGATCTGCTGGCTGCGGAGCTGGCCGCTCTCTACTGGCCGAAGAACATGTGCTGGAGGCCGCTGAAGCCGGAGCGTTTTGTGCGGCCGGTGCGCTGGATGGTGGCGCTGCTGGATCACGCGATCCTGCCGGTGGAATTTGCCGGCGTGCGGGCAGCGAATCTGACGTGGGGACACCGCATTCTGCACGGCGACGCGCCTGTGACCATCGATCACCCCGACGATTATCTGGGGCTGCTGGAGGCGGCGAAGGTGACGGCGGATGTGAAGTTGCGGCAACACCGCATCCGCAAGGCGCTGGATCTGGAAACGCGGAGCGTGCCGGGCGGGCGCTGGCGGGAGGACACGGCGCTGGTAGAGACGGTGACACACCTGACGGAGTGGCCGTCAGTGGTGCTGGGGAACTTCGATCCCGAATATCTCGAGTTGCCGGAAGAAGTACTGGTGACGGTGATGCGGGATCACCAGAAATACTTTGCGGTGGAGAATGCCGCTGGGAAGCTGGAGCCGTATTTTCTGGCGGTGCTGAATACGCACCCGGAAGAGATGGGGATCGACGTGATCCGGCACGGGCACGAGCGCGTGCTGCGGGCGCGCTTCAGCGACGCGCGATTCTTCTGGAGGGTGGATCAGAAGACTCCGCTTGAGGATCGGGTGGAGATGCTGAAATCGGTGACCTTCCACAAGGAGCTGGGCAGCTACTGGGACAAAACCCAGTCGAATCTGCAGATCGCGGAAAAGCTGGCGGGTTTGCTGGAGGAACGGGGAACGGCTGTCGATCGGAAGGCGCTGCTGAAGGCGGTCGAACTGGCAAAGACGGATCTGACGACCGAGCTGGTGAAGGAATTCACGGAGCTGCAGGGAATTGTGGGCGGACTCTATGCGCGCGCGCAGGGGCTGGGCGAAAAAGTGGCGGAGGCGATCTACTGGCAGTATTCGCCGGCGGCGGTGGAGGACCCGATTCCGCCCACGGTGGAAGGGCAGGTGCTGGGAATTGCCGATCGGATTCAGGCGATCGTGGCGATGTTCTCGATTGGTCTGGAGCCGACAGGGTCGAAGGATCCGTTTGCGTTGCGGCGGGCAGCGAACGCGATCGTGAAGATTCTGGCGGAGACGGGATTGCCGCTGGTGCGATCGGATCTGGTGAAAGCGGTGCCGGCGGACCTGAGCGAAGAAACGCTCACGAAGCTCGCGGCTTTCTTCGAGGAACGGCTGGTGTTCTGGCTGCGGGATCTGCGCGGCTTCGCGTACGACGTCGTGAATGCGGTGGTGGCGGTGCGCTCCGACAATATGCGCGACGCCATTGCGCGGGCGGAGGCGCTGACGGCGGTGCGCGGGTCGGAGGACCTTGCGGCGATTGCCGCGGCGTTCAAGCGAATCAAGAATATTTTGCGGCAGGCGGAAGAGAAGGGCGCTCTGCTTCCTGGACGGGCGGCGAGCGTGGCCAGCCCGGACTTATTGACGGACCCCGCGGAGCGTGGACTTCGCGCGGAAGCGATGAAGTTGGCTCCGGTGGTGGAGGAGCTGCGCCGGCGGCAGGAGTATCGGCAGGCGCTGGAGAAAATCGCGACGCTGCGGCCACACGTTGATCTGTTCTTCGACAAAGTGATGGTGATGGTCGACGACAAGGCGACGCGGGATAATCGCCTGGCGCTGATCAGCGAAGTGCTCAGTGCGTTTTCAAGGATCGCCGATTTTTCTGAGCTGGTACACGCCTGACGAGAGGCCAGACCCCGAGTGAAATCGCAGGGCAACACAAAGCGCAAACCGGAGCAGGTTTGGGTAGCCGTCGAACACTACATCGACGGGCTGCTCATGCCCGCCGATCCGATTCTCGGTGCGGCGCTCGAGGACAGTGCCGAGGCGGGTTTGCCGGATATTGCCGTAACGCCGGGCCAGGGCAAGCTGCTTTATCTGATGGCGAAGATGCAGGGTGCCAGAAAGATTCTCGAAATCGGTACGCTCGGCGGATACAGCACAATCTGGCTGGGGCGCGCGCTGCCCGCCGATGGTTTGCTGGTGACGCTGGAGGCGGAGCGCGAGCACTTTGAGGTAGCGCGGAAGAATCTGGCACGCGCCGGTCTGGCAAAAGTGGTCGATCAGCGGCTGGGGGAGGCGCTGGAGACGCTGCCGGAGTTGGCGGAGGAGGGCGGCGGACCCTTTGATTTCGTTTTCATCGATGCGGACAAGGAAAGCAGCCTGGAGTACTTCGAGTGGGCGCTACGGTTGTCGCGGCCGGGAGCGGCGATCCTGGTGGACAATGTGATCCGCGATGGCGACGTCGCCGATCCGGAGACAGAGGACCCGCGGGTGCAGGGGATTCGGCGACTGAACGAGGCGCTGGCGCGGGAGCCGCGGGTGAGCGCGACGACCATTCAGACGGTGGGCAGCAAGGGCTACGACGGATTTACGCTGATCCTTGTCGTTGGCTAAGGGATGACGACGGCGGCGCCGTCGATGGCGTCATTCGCGACAGCGAGCAGCGCGTCGTTGACCTGATCGAGGCGAAACAGCGTGGTGCGGGGGCGGATGCCGATCTTTGCGGCGAGAGCGACGAAGTCGCGGCCGTCCTGGCGGGTCATGTTGGCGACGCTGCGCAGCTGGCGCTCGCCCCAGAGCAGCGAGTCGTAGTCGAACTGCGGGATGCGGTCGAGGTGGATGGCGTTGATGGCGACGATGCCGCCTTTGCGCAAAGAGGCGAGCGCGGCGAGGACCACGTCGCCGCTGGGCGCGAAGGTGACGGCGGAGTCGAGGGGGACGGGCGGGCGCTCGGTTTCGTCGCCAACCCAGGTCGCGCCCATGGTGCGGGCGAGCTGCTGGTGCGACGCGCCGCGCGTGGAAACGTAGACGGCGCAATTCCAGGATTGGAGGACTTCGATGGCGAGGTGCGCCGATGCGCCGAAGCCGAAGAGTCCGACCCGGTCGCCGGGGGCAACTTCGGCGACGCGGAGGCTGCGGAAGCCGATGATGCCCGCGCAGAGAAGCGGGGCGAGGTCGGTGGCGGAGGTTTCTTCAGGGAGCGCGATGAGGAAGTCGGCGCGGGCAACGGCGTATTCCGCATAGCCGCCGTTGACGGAATAGCCAGTATAGGTGGGGTGGTCGCAGAGGTTTTCGCGGTTCTTGCGGCAGAGCGGGCAGGTACCGTCCACTCCGCCGAGCCAGGAGACGCCGGCGCGATGACCGATGCGGACGGAGTCGACGCCGGAGCCGAGTTTCTCCACGCGACCGACGATCTGGTGACCGGGTGTGACGGCTTGGCGCAGAGGCGGTAGTTCTCCCGCAGTGATGTGGAGGTCGGTGCGGCAGACGCCGCAGGCCTCGACTTTGAGGAGGACCTGGCCGGGAGCGGGCTCGGGGATGGGTAGATCCTCAAGCGCCAGCGGGCGTGAGGCGATGGGAGCGGGATGGTGCAGGACGGCGGCGCGCATTTGCTCTTAGAGTAGCGCCGGAAGGCGGTTCAGAGGCGGCGCAAGTCGTTCCACAATTCTTCGCCGACCGGAAGGCCGAGGGCAAGATTCTCGGCGCGGGTTTTCAGGACCTGCCGGCCGGGATAGCGGACAGAGGCCCCGGATGCGAGCAGGGACTCGACGATGGCGTCGGCTGCACGAGCGGATTCTTCGGCGGGTTGCAGCTTCGCCAGGCTCAGCGCGAGAAAGACCTGAGAAAGCCCAGTTTCTTTCACGGGATCGATGGGGATTTGGTGGGTCGCGAGCCCGCCAGAGAGCAAGGCGGCAACCATATCGAGCATCATGGCGAGCCCGGAGCCTTTCCAGTAGCCGATGGGCAGCGGCCGCTGCGAGGCTTCAATGGCGGCGGGATCGCGAGTGAGATGGCCCTCGGCGTCGAATCCGCCGTCGACGGGCAGGAGCTCGCCTTTCTGCTGGTACGTGGCGAGCGCACCATAGGAAAACTGCGACATCGCCATATCAAGGACAACGTGGCCCGCGGGACGCGGGACTGCGATGATGAGCGGATTGTTGCCGAGTGCGGCGACCGACGCGCCCCACGGTGGAAGATTGGCGAGGGTGTTAGTCCAGCAGAGGCCGATGACGCCGGCATCTGCGGCTTGCCAGCCATAGGCGCCGCCGCGCATCCAGTGGTTGGTATTGGCGAGCGCGACGCAGCCGATGCCGTGGTCACCGCTGAGTTCGATGGCTCTGGCCATCGCTGCCCATGCGTTGAGATTGCCGGGACCGCGGCGCCCATCCCAGCGCTCGAGGGATCCGAACTGGTGGAGGCGCTCGGGGGTTGCATGGATGTCGACGGAACCGATGCGGATTGTGTCGAGGAAACGCGGGAAGCGCTCGACCCCGTGCGAGTAAACGCCGTCGCGCGTGGTTTCGGCGAAGAGGCGCGCGCAGTGCTCGGCGCGATTGGGCTCGAAGCCGGTGCGAACGAGAACGGCGGCGAGGGTGGACGCGAGTTCAGCGAAGGGAATGCGGAGCATTATTGGAGGGGTTTCAGATCTTCGAAGGTGGTCGGGATGAGCTCGGCGACGGTGGGATGAATGTGTACGGAATGGGTAAGCAGCGAGGCGGGCTGGCGTGCGTACATGGCGGTGAGGAGGCAATGGATGGCTTCGTCGCCGCCGGTGCCGAAGACGGTTGCGCCGAGGATGTGTTGAGTTTCGGCATCGACGAGAACTTTGATGTAGCCGAAGGTCTCACCTTTCTCGATGGCGCGGCTGATGCGGGTCATGGGACGCACGCCGATGAGCGCCGGCTTCTTTGTTGCGCGCACTTCGGCTTCGGACATCCCAATGCGAGCGAGCGGCGGGTCGATGTAGGTGGCATACGCAAAAATGCGGTCGCTGACGCGGCGTGAAGCGCCATGGAGGAGATTGTCGGCGACGATTTCGTAGTCGTTGTAGGAAGTGTGGGTAAACGCGCCGCGGCCGTTGCAATCGCCGATGGCGAAGATGCCGGGAGTCGTGGTGCGGAGCTGATCATCGACGGGGATGTAGCCGCGCTCGTCGGGCGGGATGCCGGCCGCGGGGAGGTTGAGGTCGTCGGTGTTGGGTATGCGCCCCACGGCGAGCAGCACATGCGAGCCAGTGGCGTGGGGTGCGCCTTCGTTGCACTCGATGCCGACGGCGACTTCGTTCCCGCGCTTTTCGAGATGGATGCAGTTGGCGCTGACACGGACGTCGATGCCTTCGGAGACGAAAATTTCACGAATGACTTTGGAGGCATCTTCGTCTTCGTTCCCAGCGAGGCGGGGGTTCTTGTCGATGATGGTGACCTGAGAGCCGAAGCGGCGAAACATCTGGGCGAACTCGAGACCAACGGGGCCAGCGCCCACGACGATGAGGTGCTCGGGGAGTTTTTCGAGATCGAGGATGGTGGTGCTGGTGAGATACGGGACCGAATCGACGCCGGGCATTTTTGGGACGGCCGGGCGCGCTCCGACGTTGAGAAAGATTTTCGGCGCTTCGAGCAGATCGTCTCCGACGCGCATGGTGGTGGGCGATGCGAAGGAAGCCGTGCCGGTGAAGACGGTGCAGTTGGTGGTGGTGCGCAGATTCTTCTCGACGCCGTTACGAGCGCTGAGGATGATGGCGTCTTTGCGGGCCTTGACGGCGCGCATATCGACGGTGACGGGACCGGCGTGAATGCCGAAATCGGCGCCGCGGCGCGCGAGGTGAGCGGCGTGGGCGCTGGCAACCATGGCTTTGGTGGGGGTACATCCGTTGTTGACGCAGGTGCCGCCGAAGAGATGACGTTCGACGGCGGCCACTTTCCAGCCGGCGCCGGCAAGGCGGGTGACCAGGGGAGGGCCGGCCTGGCCTGCGCCAACGACGATGGCATCGAAGGAGTATTTCATGCAAGCCTCACGGCGAAGATGGCAATCGCGATCGCGGCGATGTCTTCGAGAATCGCTGCGGGGAAATCGCGATGAAACGCGGCAGCCAGTTTGGCACGGGCCGCGGCGCCCCCCAGAGTCCCAGCGACGGCTCCAATGACGCCGAAGATGAGGCCGAGGATGAGCTTTCCTCCAGAGGCTCCCACGGTGGCGCCGACCAGACCGCCGCTGAGGATGCGGATGACGAAGGGCACCAGTTGCTTGCGGCTGGGGGTGGTGGGCAGCTTGTCGACCACCAGTTCACACACAGCGAGGACGGTAAAGACGAGAACGGTGATTCTGTAAGTCATCAGGGCCATGAAAGTCTGTTCGATGTCGAGCAAGCCCAGGCGAGCGGACCAGCTGACGATTGCGGGGGCCAGCATGGAGCGAAGCCCTGCAACGAGGCCCACCAGGAAAGCGCAGAGAAGAAGCATTCGATCCTCCTGAATTGCCAGCAGACTGCCTTGTGGAGACTTCGTTTCTTTGGCTACTGGTAGTTACCGATCAGGACAAAGGGCGCCCAGTAATAAGGATGAGCATAAGACGTGGCCTGGGTCGCGGGCTCCGGGACAACCTGGACGCCGCGGCCGGTTCCGGAATGCGCGGAGACGGATGAGCTGTGGAGAAAAGCAAGCTGGGCCTGGCGCAGGGCTTCGGCCTTGCCGATTGCGGGATCTTTGACCCAGCGCGCATAGAAGTCGCTCATGATGTGGCTGGTGCTGGCGTCGTTCACGTCCCACAGCGTGGCGAGCACGGCTTCGGCGTCTTTTTGTTGGGCGACCATCCCTAGGCTGTCCATCTCGAGGCCGTCGTTGGCGGTGTCGCCTTTCGCGGTGCTGCAGGCGGAGAGGGTGAGCAAGCGCGTGCCATGAAAACTGACGACGGAGTTTTCAAGCTGCGAGAGGGTGAGGGGAAATCCCTGGGGGTCGCCTGCATCGTTGCCGCCGAGCATGAGCCAGGGCTCGGCTCCGCTGCCGGCTTCGAGGACGAAGTGACTCGCGATGTGGACGACGGGATAGCCGGAGCCGGGACCCAGCTGCGCTTTCAACGCTGCCCAGGTAAAGCGCTCATTGGGCAGAAGCGTGCCGTCGATGGGGCCGTGGGATTGGGGATCGGTGGGGTCGTGCACCACCGCGTCGAGCTCGGGGATGACGCCGGGCAGCGCGGGCAGGCCGCCATAGCTCTTCGACAAGCCCATGGCGAGGACGCGCAGAGGGGTTCTGTTAACGTCGGGGGCGCTCATGTGGCCGTAGCTTTCGGGCGTGAAGAGGACGTTGTTGAAGCGCTCGGCCATGTAACGGTGGCCGTCGAAGAGCGCGGCCATGGGCAGGTAGCGCATGGCGCCGTCGAGGGACCAGAGCAGCGTGGGGACGCGGCCCTTGTCCAGGGGATTTCGCTCGAGCGCGGCGAGTTCGGGTTCGAGGGGCGCGATGACAATCGAGTACATTTCCGCGAGGTGGGGTTTGGGATCGGATGAGGGTGAGCGCAGTTCGGTGCGGAGCTGCTGCACTTTGTCGTTGAGCTCGGCGGGCGTGGCCTTCAGTTCATATTTTTGGCGTGACCGCGGGGTGATTACGATAGCGTAGGCGTGCTCGTCGCCGAGCAGGAGACGGATGCCGACGACGTGCGGGCCGAGGTCCGCCAGCGTGTTTTGCAGGCGGCTGACTTCTGATTTTTCCTCGCTGAGCAGGGCATTCGCGGCCTGGGTTCCGGCGTTCTGCGCCAATTCCGGATAGAGGCTCTTGCGGAAAAAGTCGGAAACGTCGGTGTTGCCGGATTCGATCTTCGCCTCCAGCGCCTTCATTCCCGCCTCTTCGGCGGGCGTGCGGTTGGGTTTGGCCAGCAGCGCCTCGTATTGCGCGCTCAGGTCGGTCAAGGCAACGGCGGCTTGTTCGTGAGCCGCCAAATCGGTCTCGACGTTTTGCTCGGCACGCGTGAGACTGAGCGGCGTGGCGTGGGCGTCGGGATGATCCGCGGTCGCGAGAACGACTTCCTGCAGTTCCTGCTCCTTCAGCAGATCCATCACCTGTTCCGCTTCGCCCAGGCGGTTGGCCTCCAGCAGCAGCTCGGCCAGCATACGGTACGTTGCGGACTTCGATTGCGCAAACTGTTCCTGCAGGCTTTGATCGAGGCCGCTGATATTGCGGCGCATCAGCTGATAGGCATTCACAGCTTCGGTGCCGAAGAAGATAGCTTCTTCAAGGCGATGCTGGGTGCGGAAATCGAGCATCATTGATGCTGCGATGCCACCCTCAAGGTCGGGATCGCCCGCTGCTTTCGCCAGGGAGATCGCCGCGAGTTTCTGGGGGAGTGCCTGGTCGAGCTTGCCCTGATCGGACAAAACGCGGCCGATGCTGTTCAGAGCGAAGGCCTGGCCACGGCGGTCCTGCACGTCGCGCCAGGCTGCGAGCGCCTGATAATCGAAGTCGAGAGCCTTGTCACGCTCGCCGAGGTCGGCATATGCGCGGCCGATGTGATTGAGGGCGGCAGCCTGGCCGCGGCGATCCTGGGTTTCGCGCCAGATGACGAGGGCCTGGTTGTAGAAATCGAGCGCCGGTTGCGGCTGGCCCATCTCGACGTGGATTCTGCCGATGTCGTAGAGGGCGAGGGCTACGCCGCTGCGGTTACCGACTTGTTTCCAGAGGGGCAGCGCCTGGTTGTAGTAGTCGAGCCCCTGTTGTCTTTGGCCCAGATCGTCGTAAATGCGGCCGATGGCGTTCAGGGAGGCGGCTTCGCCTTCGGGATGGCCGAGTTCGCGCCAGAGCGGGAGCGCGGCCTGGTAGGACTCGAGGGCTTTCTCTTTCTCACCCAGGTTGGTGTAGGTTCTGCCGAGGTTATTGAGGGTCTGCGCCTCCCCGCCAATCTCGCCAACGGCGCGCCAAAGCGGAAGAGCCTGATTGAGATTGTCGAGGGCCTCCTGGCTGCGGCCCATATCGGAATAGCAACGGCCGAGATTGTCGAGGGTGCTGGCTTCTCCGGCGCGATTGTTGGTTTGGCGCCACATGGGCAGCGCCCGATTGAGTACTTCAAGCGCCTTATCGTGCTGGCCGAGGTCGTTATAGACGCGGCCCATGTTGTTCAGTGTGGAAGCTTCGCCCATCAGTATGTTGAGTTGACGCCAGACGGGGAGGATTTCGTTGAAGAGGTCGAGGGCTTTTTGTTCCTGGCCGAGATCGGTGAGGATGCGGCCTTCGACGTTTTTGCTCTGCGCCTGCTGGCCTTTGCTGGTTTCGATGGACAAAGCCTGAGCGCAATAGTCGAGGCCCTTTTGCGGATCGCCCGCCTCGCGATAGAGGTTCGCGAGCGTGTTCAGCTCCGTCGCTTCTGTCCTGGTGTTATGCGACGCACGCGCGTCAGAGAGCGCCTGTTCGTGTTGCGCGATCAGCCCGTGCAGCGCTCCGGGCTGCTGCGCGACGGCGGTTGCGCATAACAGGCCGAGACAAACCGAGATTGTCTTCGCCGGATTCATCGTGACCACTTTACTGCTCCGGGTTTCAGGGGGCGAGGCCCGCCGATTCAGATATGGATTACTGCGAGGCCTGCTGGGGGATGCTGTGAATTGTAGTCAGCAGAATGCCCCAGTTGGTAGGGACCTGGCCGGGATTTCCGCGGGTCCCGCTGCTGGTATTGCTCAGCAGTTGTTCCAGCGGCGATTGCTCGCCGCCGCGCGAGCGCGAGACGCCCTCGAAGTTGAGCACAAAAGGATCGGACAACGGCTGCGCGGTGCTCAGGAGAACGAAGGTATCCGTGCCGAAAGGCGCTCCGATTTTGAGGGCAGGCGCGCCCGGGATCAGAAACTGATTGCCGGTATCGGATTCGTTGGGAAACTGGTTTCCCGAATTTCCCCTGGGATACAGGACCGTGCCCTGACCATGGCAATCGATGTCGAGGACGTAGACCCAGCGCTTCTCGGTGACCTGGCCGTTTGCCCGCAAGGCCATTCTCAGCTGATCGCCTTCGTGCAGCACCTGACCGGGGGCGAGCGGCGATCCGCCGGAATACGGAACCAGAGCCAGCGAATAGTAGTACCCACGAGAAGCGTCGGCGGGACTGTTAGCCATCTGGAGCCAGCCATGCACTTTGGCCAGCAGCGACGCATAGCGATTCAACGCGGCCGCGCCTTTTTCCATCGCGCTCACGTCGGGCATCGCGACCCAGTCGCTGCGGACGGGATATTGCGATGTCGCAGAGCAGCCAGGAGTGAGATGGTTGGGGTTGGGTGGGGGCGGACCGGCGGCGAGCTCATTCTTGTGGAACCACGCCCACGCTGGCCCACTGGGGGTGAGAACGCCGGTCAACGCGTATTCCGCACTTGCGAGCGTCGCAACTGTTTGCACAGCGCTGTTGGGATCGGGCGGAAGAAGCTGCGCAACAAGTTCACGCGATGGCGGGAGGTTGACCCAAAGCTTTGCGCCGGCGGGAATCTTTTTTCGCAGGGCCGCTGCTGTGAGGGTGGCGCCCAGCGGTGCGGGCAAAGGCGCGCCGGCCTGTTGCAGCGTCCAGTTTGTGCCATCCCAACTGAGGATGTGGGTCCATTGTTCGGCGGCCGGATCGGAGACGGAGACCATGCCGGCAGCCTGAATTTGCGCGGCGGCTGCGAGGATGTCCGCCTGCGCCAGGGTTGCCGGCCAGTGCCAGACGCTCAGCGGCGCCGACTGCGCGGGGCTCCACTTCGTCATCTCGAATATGTCGCCGGAGCTCACCTTAGCGCCCTGAGGACTGACGACTTCGGCTACCGAGCGGGCGATGCCCTCGAGTGCGGTGACGCGCAACTGGACTTTCTGGCCGTCGCTGTTGGGGAGCGTCGCGGTGAATTCGCTGCCAACGCCGACGCCGGAGACGCGGCCGACGTCGAGCCACACTGCGCCGCTATTGCTGGTTCCGAGCGCGGCGGTGCGAATCTTGTCGGAGGCTGTCGCCGCTCCACCGAAGAGTGGCTGCTCGCGACGCTGAGCTGTGGCGTCGAGGTCCGGGTCCTCGTCGGGAACGTCTTCGTTTTGGATCACGGCTCTGACTCGCTGATAGACGACGGCGGCTGGCGCATCGGCGGGCAGAACCTGCAGCGCCTCGACCAGCGCAGCGGTGAAAGCACCGTGGGGCTCCGTCGGCGGGACGGTGTCGGGAGTCTCCTTGGCACTCTGGTCCTGCTGGACGGCGGAAAGCACCAGCGCAGGGTTATCCTTCCGTTCCGTGGGCGCGGGTGGCGGATCGCCGCTGGGGAGCAGGACCGGGGCTTCGGCGACGTCGCGTGGGTCGAAGGGCAGGTCCCGCTGGCGATACTTTGGCTCGATGCCGCGACTAATACCGCCGCTGTGGCAATTGTCGAGGATCACGGTGAGGTGAATTCCCTTGTCCAGCGCGGCGTTGAAGATGTGGGTCATTTCACGATCGCGAACGTCGTAGCCGCCTTTGTACGCGTCGGACGGAACTAAGGTGCTGTCGGCAGGCACGTACTTGCCGTTGACCAGCACAGTGAGCTTGGTTCCTTTGCTGTTGATGCGGAGCGATCCGTGGCTGGCGGCATAGAAGACGACGGTGTCACCGGAGTGGGGAACGTCGACGAGGTACTTCTGCATCGCCGCGAGAATACCGTCGCGCGTGGTCTGCCCGGCGGGCAGGATCGTCTCGCTAGCGCCGGGATGAGGCGGCGCCGGATTGGTGAGCAGCACCACCTGGTTCGATGGGAACCCAAACTTGGGGCTGGTGAGAACGTCCGCCATGGACTGCGCGTCGTTGACGGCGCCGTCGAGATTCTCGAAATAGCCCAGTTCGCAGCGGCCGTAAGTGCAGCCATCGGGATGCTGTGCCCTGGTGCCGGCGGGTTCGTAGGTGTTAATGCCGATCAGGAGCGCACGCTTCGTCTGCGCTGGTCCCGGTGTTCCGCACAGCACGCAGAGCCAGACGAAGGCAGCAGCAAAGGTGGACTTCATACACGCTCCGAAAGAAAAACTCCCACCGAGTATAGCGGGTGAGCGGCTCGGGTCGGACAGGTGGCCTGGGGAGCGGGCCGCATAGTTGTCTGTGACAGGTTTTGGCCCGATTCGGTGCGGATTGAATCGTAATATGGAATGGTTGGAGGATCTGGTCAGGATTCCCTGTGGGTTCGATTTCTGAAATTCACATTGTCGATTCTCATACGGCGGGCGAGCCGACCCGCGTCATCGTCGCCGGAGGACCGGAGCTGGGCAATGGGCCGTTCGCGGAGCGCCTGCGCCGGTTTGCCGCCGAGCACGACGATTTTCGCTCGGCCGTGGTGAATGAACCGCGCGGTTCCGATGTGCTGGTGGGGGCCCTGCTGGTGGAGCCAGTGGATGCGGCGTGCATTGCCGGCGTCATTTTCTTCAACAACGTCGGGTATCTGGGCATGTGCGGCCACGGCGCGATTGGTTTGGTGACGACGCTCGCGCATCTCGGCCGTGTCGAGCCGGGCGAGCACAGAATTGAAACGCCGGTGGGCGTGGTGCGTGCGATGCTGCACAACGATGGGCGCGTAACGGTGGAGAACGTCCCAAGCTATCGCTGCCGGAAGGGGATCGCGGTTGAAGTTGCGGGATTCGGCGAGGTGACCGGCGACGTGGCGTGGGGCGGGAACTGGTTTTTCCTGACGGAGGACGCGCCCATGCCCCTGACGCTGGAGAATCGTGAGGCGCTGACGGGCTTCGCGATGGCGGTCAAGGCGGCGCTGAACGCGCAGGAGATCACGGGGGCCGACGGGAGTGAGATCGACCATATTGAGGTCTTCTCCCCATCGACCGTGTCCGGAAACGACAGCAGAAATTTTGTCCTGTGCCCAGGTAACGCGTACGACCGCTCGCCTTGCGGAACCGGTACGAGCGCGAAGCTGGCCTGCCTTGCGGCAGACGGCAAACTCGCGCAGGGCCAGGTGTGGCGGCAGGAGGGAATCCTGGGGACGGTCTTTGAAGGCAGCTATCGGATCGGGGACGGCCCGCAGACCCAGGTAATTCCCAGCATCACCGGCTCGGCGTACATCACGGGGGAAGGCCGGCTGTTGTTACAGGAGGATGACCCGTTCCGCGTGGGGATTCAGGCGCCGAAGTCGGCGAGGTCATGACTCCGTAAGCTCAGCATTTCTGCAATCGCGGAAGCGCTGCGACGAATGCCCCGGTCTACGGGTGACTCGCCAGAAAAACGCCCGTGCGATGAAACGCCGAGGCCGGCCCGCGCACTATGCTCCCAGAGAAAGTCGTCGTGCCAACCAGCATCGGCGAATCCCTAACCGCGGTACCCATCTCAGACCCACGAGGATGGGGACCGCAATCGGAGCGTGCGATGGCGCGGCTGACACTGTGGAACTTCCCCGGATCGCTGATTCACCTGTATTCCTCTTTCTGCCCTGAGTTCGCTCTTCCCCTGTCCCTCTGGCTGAGTTGCGGCTGGATCGGACTCCGCCTCCACGTGCAGGCTGAGCTGGCCGCAGCCGGCCTGCTGTGGAGAGTGATGCCCGAAGAGTACAGGTCGACGATATGAGTCTCGAATTGGTTCGCAACAACGCAGGCCTGTCGCGTGCTCCCGGTGCGCAGAGGCACGTCCGCCCTCCGTCGGTCGATCACAAGCTCAATGCGCGCCCGACGCCGATGCTATACTCGCGTCCTCCCGGGTTTGCGAGGACTTCTTTGCAGTTTTTTGCGTTCGATGCAGGCTATATCGAAGGTCTCTGCGCAGGGGACCCTCGCACGCAGGAGCACTTTGTCGGTTATTTCACCCAGCTGCTCCACCTGAAACTCCGCTCGCGGCTCAAATCCTCGCAGGCCATCGAAGATGTGCGCCAGGAGACCTTTGTCCGCGTGCTGGCGACCCTGCGCAAAGAGAACGGACTGCGCCAGCCGGAACGCTTTGGCGCGTTCGTCAACACGGTCTGCAACAACGTGCTCTTCGAGCACTACCGCGCGTCCTCGCGCAGCGAATCCCTCGATGAGGACGACCGGCCGGAGCTGCCGGCAACCGGAGCCAACGCGCACGACATCGCCGCGACGCGACAGCTTGGGGAAAAGGTGAGGGAGATTCTGGCCGAGATGCCGGCGAAGGATCGGTCGCTGCTGAAGGCGATTTTTCTGGACGAAAAAGATCGGGATGAGGTTTGCCGCGAGTTCGGTGTGGATGGGGAATATCTTCGGGTCCTGCTGTTCCGGGCCAAGAAGAACTTCAAGGCCGAGTACGTGAAACGAATGGGCGGAGATTCCAATGGTGCGATTCGCTGAAACGTTTCACCGAGCCGAGTCACTACTAGTCAGAGCAGGAATTGGAGTCCGCGCCCATGAATCATAGCGAAGCAGTTCAGATGATGGCGACCGAGCGGTACCTCCTGGGAGAGTTGTCCCCCGAATTGCGGGAGGCTTTTGAAGAGCACTACTTTGACTGTCAGGAGTGCGCGCTCGACCTTCGCGCCGAGGCGGCGTTTGTTGACGCGGCCAAAGTGCAGTTGCCGAACATGGCGACCTCGCCGGCAGCTTCTCCTGCGCCGAGGAAGCGCGAGTGGTTCGCGTGGTTGCGCCCGGCCATGGCCGTTCCCGCCTTCGCCCTGCTGCTCATCGTGATCGGATACCAGAACATCGCCACGATTCCGTCACTGCGCTCGGCGGCGTCCAGTCCGCGGCTGGCGCCCTGGGCGACGCTTCACGCTGGAACTCGAGCCGGTGCTCACCTGCCGGTCGTGGCGGACCGCAAATCCGGCGCGGTGCTCCTCATCGATGTTCCCAACGACGGCGCTTACGCTTCGTTTGCCTTCGATCTGGAGGATCCGCAGGGGAAAAAGTTCTGGTCCCAGACCATCAGCGCCCCCTCGGAAACGGGCGGCGCGGCCGGCACGCTCTCTCTTCTGATCCCAGGAATGGGCTTGCAGCCAGGCTCGTATACGCTTACTATCTCGGGCATCACCCCTCAGGGCAGCCGGACCCAGGTGGACCGGCGGATCCTTGATGTTCGCTTTGACGAGTAGTACCCACTCCCCCCGGAAAGTGAGCAAGTACGGCCATGCCTGGCGATAAACCCCACCCGGAACACGAATATCACGCGGAAGCGCACGCCCTTTCGGGCCATCTGCACCATCCTGTTGAGCAGCCCATCAAGCCCCAGGCCTTCGTCCGCCTTGAGAAATATGGTGGCTATCTCTCGGAGCGGGCTCGCGATTATCGTCTGGAGGGTGTTTTCTCTTTCCGGCATTCCTATACGCAGGTGGCCGGCAACCGCGACCAAAAGAAGGACCACGGCTTCAACACGCTGGCGACTGCGGTCATCGAAGGCTTCAACGTCCTCGACGTGGTTACTGCGGACCGCATCGTGTCGCAAATTTCCACCGACCATCCCCTCGTGGGCTATGTGCCCACAGTCACTTTTCTCGGCACGCGCTTTGAAAACCTGCGCATCGCCGGCAAAGAAGTGGATGTCGACCTGGACCTCGATTTCCTGGGACCAAAACCAACGAAGGACGCTCCGTATCTCAAGGACGCCGGATTCCGCGCGCGCGTCGAGAAGCAATACGCGGGCATCCGGGGACAGAACCTTCCCCCCGCGATCCTCGGACGCTACAATCAACTCCCATCGGATTCCAAACCTGAGGCATCTCTCGAATGCTCGCTGGTCAGCAAGGCGGAGCCATCTCGTTTTGGGCGGCCTTGCGGCCACGTTATCGAAATTCCGGGCTTTGGGCGGATCCTTCTGGCCGTGTTGCGTATCGAGCACTGGGATCCCAACAAAAAGACGGGCATCCCGATGCGGACCAAAATCAGCCTGACCATGCTGGAGATCGAGATGGGCTGCATCGGGCACGGGAACGCAGCGGCGGGGAACACCATCGTCAACGGAGCTGGAAAGGGCGGAGGATAGTCGGGATTGTCGCTTCCCTTGTTGTAACCGCATCATGCATAGGTGACCGTGCGCTCTCCGTTGAAGAGGAATATGACCGTACGACGCTGATGTTTCAACACGGTGAGCTAGCCGCTAGCCAGGAAGTTGCCGGCGAGTTAGCAGACCGATACCACGCCACGAGTCCGGAGTGGTTCGTAAAGTTCAGAATCCTTGAGGCTCAGTCGGCCTCGTGGCGCGGGTTGAGCCAGCAGGTCCTTGATATCCTCCCCGATGACCTCCCATCCTCAACCGACCGCGACCTTCAAGTACGCAGATTGTCCCTCCTCGCCGGGGCAAATACTTACCTGCACAAATATGCAGCCGCAAGACAATACCTCGCGGAAGCCGATGCATTCTGTCCCTCGATGGGTCGCGCTGTTTGCAGCCACGTCCTCGATGCCCATTGGACCCTTGCCATTGAGCGAGGCCAATACGAGCAAGCTTCACATTTTGGTCTACAGGAACTGTCCATTGCTCGCGAATTCAGACAGCCATTTGACGAGGCGAGAGCGTTGGCCAATCTCGCGAACACTAACCTATATGTGGAGCACTTTGACGAAACCATCGACTGGCTGAATGCCTCGAATCGGATTGCGGCGTCCCTGGGCGCTGACGACATCCTTCTCACCAACATCGGCAACCTGGGTTGGGCTTATTACAGTCTCGGTGACCGAGTTCGCGCCTTAGCCTTGCTCCAGGATGCAGAGCGAAGAGCAGTGGCTCTGGGGGATGTGCGTGAGGCTATCATCTGGCTCACGACCACCGCCTATGTTTTCCAGGATGGCGGCGAATGGTTGCGGGCTGAAGACTCATATCGCCGAGCCCTCGCTGCCGCAAACGAAATCAACAGCAGCGAAGACATCATTAACTCCCTGGAGAGCCTGGCCCACATTTCCATCGAGCTCAATCAACTCAGCGACGCCGACAGCTACCTCCGCCAACTTGACCCCCTGATCCGCGCTAATGGCAACCGTCTCGACGCGCTCGACGTCCTGCTGGCGCAGGGGCGCATCGCCGCGGCGCGGCGTCAGGATCAGCAGGCGGAGGCGCTCTTTCGCCAGGTCGAGGCCGATCCGGCCAGCCAGATCACCATGCGCCTCGACGCGGAGCACGAGCTGGCCCGGCTCTTCGAACAACAAGGCCGCATCGACGACGCGAAGAAGATGTACGCGACCGCGTTGGCCACCTTTGAGTCGGCGCGGGCGAAGATCAAAAACGAAGATTCGAAACTTCCTTACTTCGCGAACGCCACGCCTATCTACGACGATTACATTCGTCTGCTGATATCGCAGGGCAAAGAAGAAGCAGCGCTCGCCGCCGCCGACCAAAGCCGCGCCCGCACCCTCGAGCAGGGGCTTGGGGTGACGGTCGGGAGCAAATCCATCCAGGCGGCCTCTCTGCATCCCGGAGCGATCGCGTCCCGAGCCGACGCGACGCTGCTCTTTTACTGGCTGGGAGAAAACAAGTCCTGGCTCTGGGCCATCACGCGGAAGAAGACCACCGTCTTCCCCCTGCCCGCCAAAGCCGAGATCACGCGCATCGTCGAACGCTACCGCCAGGCGCTGCTGGGACCGGAAGATCCGCTCACCTCCGCCAACCCAGACGGCCTCGCGCTCTATCGCATCCTCGTCGCACCGGCAAAGAGCGCGCTGCCACCCAATGCGAAGGTGGTCATCCTCTGCGACGGCGTTCTCAGCCAACTCAACTTCGAAACCCTTCTGACCGATACGACCAAGCCTCACTACTGGATCGAAGACGCGGACATCGTCTCCGCGCCGTCGCTGCTGATGCTGGCCGCCTCGAAGCCTTCGCACGACACCAGCCGCAAACTCCTCCTGCTGGGCGACGCCGTTTCCCCGGGCCCCGACTATCCCGAACTACCCAACGCCTCCGTCGAGATGCAACAAATCCGCCGGCATTTTCAGCCCCAGGACGAAACCGTCTACGCGCGGCAGCAGGCGAGCGCCGCCTCGTACCTGGATAGCGCGCCGCAGCGCTATTCCTACATCGATTTCGTCGCGCACGGTGTGGCCAGCCGCACCGATCCGCTCGATTCGGCCATCATCCTCTCGCGCACTTCCGGCGGAGAGGATTCGTTTAAACTCTATGCGCGCGACATCATGCTGCACCCCATCGACGCGCGTCTGGTCACCATTGCAGCCTGTTATGGCGGCGGGACGCGTACCTATGCGGGCGAAGGTCTGGTCGGACTCTCGTGGGCGTTCCTGCGCGCCGGCGCGCACAACGTGATCGGCGCGCTCTGGGAGGTCAGCGACGAATCCTCGCCGCGCCTGATGGACGCCCTCTACAGCGGGCTCGAAAAGGGTCTGCCGCCGAGCGCCGCTCTGCGCCAGGCGAAGCTCTCCCTGCTGCATGCCCCAGGGGATTTTCGCAGGCCCTTTTTCTGGGCCTCCTTCCAGCTGTACACCGGTATGTAGCGTCATTCATCCGCGCCCATTGCGGGAGCGAATCCCTTCTCCGTGAATTTCTCAAGATGTCTGATACGAAAGTGCCAGGCGCAGCACTACTCCCCAGTGCGACGTGAGGCGCGGTCCCCATCCCGCTCGACCCTTCGGCCCCTCAACGCCAAAAGTCGCCGCGAAGGAGCAGCATGTCTTCAACCAACAAATTTGTGCTTCGCGTACCTCTCGATGCATCGCGGGTTCCGGACTTCCTGCCCGACCGCTCCGTGAGCGTACTCGCCTGGCACAAGCAGGGCGTTCCCCAGCAACGTCTGGCGACCTTCAATCCGCAGGGCCAAGGCTCCGCCTCGTTTGAATTTCAGCAGCCGCCGGAATCCCTGCGTGTCGCGCTGGGACCGGAGACTGCTACGCCCGCCGACCTCCAGCGACTGCAGACCGTTTCTGTCGCCGTACCAACTTCCTCCTGGCAAACAGCGTCCGAAGTTTCGCTCCCCGCTATTCAAATTTCCTCGTATCACTGGTGGTGGTGGCAGCACTGGCGCCAGACCTTCAAACTCACCGGCCGGGTTCTAACTTCGCGCGGCGTTCCCATCACCGGCGCAACTGTTTCCGCATTCGACATCGACGCATGGTGGTGGTGGACCGCGCAGGAGCAGGTGGGACGCGCGACCACCGACGACGATGGTTGCTTCGCCATCGACTTCACCCGCGGTTGCGGCTGGTGGCCGTGGTGGTGGTGGGTCACCCGTGATTGGCAGGCCAATGCGGTGCTTGTCGACCAGGTCACCGCGTTCGTCCGCCAGTACCCCAGGTTGGCCGCGCTCGGGCCGGTAACCCCCATGCCCAGTCTCGACGTCTTCCAGTCGCTGCTCGCCTCGGGTCCCCGGCCGATGCCGTCCAAATTCTCCACCAGCGTCTTCCAGCTCGGCCAGACCCTTGCCAACACTGCCATCGATCCCGCCTCGCTCGAAAGTCTGCGCGAGCGGCTCATTGAAATCCTGCCCAAAAACTTTCCGCTTCCCATCTGGCCCTGGTCCGCGTGGTCTCCCTGGGAAGACTGCGGCGCCAACGTCCTGTTCAAAGTGACGGACACCTGCGCCGGTGAAACCAGGGTCCTGCTGAGCGAAACGGTGAGCGAGGCTCGCTGGGATATTCCCTCGTCACTCGATGTCATGCTGACGACGCGCGAAGGCCGGTTCCGAGAGAAAACCCCGGGATGGACGCTGGTGGATTATCTCTTTCCGGCGAATCGTTCCGGCGCGTGGGGCAGCAGGGCCGGCAAAGAGATGGCAGCGCCACCGGGCAGACTGGCGTAAGTGGAAAGGATGAATTCAGGGCCATTTTTCAATGACTGATCCCCCGGACTGCACGCCAGCCGGGAAATTCAATTGAACAGGAGTTTTATGCATATCTTGACGGCAATATTTGACTTCCTTTTCGGATGCCGCCATGCGGACCTGAGCCGCGTGTTCACCATCGGCGGCCAGACCTATCGGGTGTGCTGCAATTGCGGCACAAGGTTCAGTTACTCGCTCTCCCGCATGCGCCTGGGGGCGCGATGTGCCGAGACGCCGGTTAGCCTTCCCATTTTCTCCAGGCTGGGACGCCGGCCCATCGCCGTTCTCTCCGAAGATTTCCAGATGGAATAGGACTTGACTCGGCGAGGAGTTACGCGCGGAGCTCGTTCTCAGTTACAGGCCGTTGCGGAAGATTCCGCCTGAGAAAGACGGAATTCGTCGATGTAACTCCGCCACGCATCCACTTTCTCTGACAGCCCCAAACTGTCGAGATAGCCAGCATCCAACGGGATGTCGCCGGCCTCCAGTGCGTCGCCGGATGCAATCGACAGGGCGTCTGCGCAGTGAACCGCGGTTAAGGGTGAAAAGCGCGCCTCGATGGCCTCCGATGGACGATGGTGAAACGCCACAGCGTGCACCAGGGAAATAGGTAGTCCCCACATGCTCATCAGATAGGCGCCTAACTGCGCGTGAGAACAGCCCAGAGCCTCGATCTCGAGGGCTTCGATGGAACGCGCGCAGCCCTCCGCATTCTTCAGAACTTCGCCGTACTCCTTGGGCTTCTCGGCGAGAAGAATGATCTTGCCGGCGTCGTGGAGCAGACCCGCCGCAAAGCACTCTTCGGCGAGTGACTTATCGCCGGTTTCGTCCACCGCGATGCGCTGCGCGACGGAGGCGACGCAGACGCTGTGATCCCACAAGGCGGGAAGGGAACTGGCGACTGCGGATTTCCTGTCGAACTGAGAGAAGACGTGGATGGACAGGGTCAGGGTGCGGACCGTCTCGATCCCGATCAGCGAAACCGCCTGGCGCAGACTCGATACGCGGCCGTGCACCCCGATGAATGCGGAGTTCGCCAGCTGAAGAATCTTCGACGCCATGCCAATGTCGCGCGCGATGATCTGCTCAATTTGCCCGAGCGATGCGGTTTCCGAGCGCAGGGCCACCGTCAGTTCGTTGTAGATGGCCGGCAAGCTGGGGATCGAGCGCAGTCGGGCAATGGCGGCGGCGATGGCCGGGTTCGTGACCAGATCGCGCGAGGCAAAGGCCTGGTTGAGACGCAGCTTGAGCTCCCGGATATCGCACGGCTTCGCCAGGTACTGATGCGCGGGGGCGATGGAGCGAAGCACGGCCTCTTTTTCCGACTGCCCGGACAAGATGATTCTGACGACCTGCGGGTAGCGATCCTTGATGCAATCCAGCAGCAGAGCGCCGTCCATGGAGGGCATGCGCATGTCGGTAATCACCGCATCGAAGCGTTCCTTTTCGAGCGCCTGCAGGGCGGCGTAAGCGCCGGGAGCGAAGTGCATGTCCCATTCCTGGCGCATGTCGTGCAGAGCTCGCCGGAGCCCGGCGAGGACCAGGGCGTCGTCGTCGACGAAGAGCAGGCGTTTCAGCATCGGTTTTTCTCAGCTCCGCAGGCAGAACCGATGGGGAGGTGGATAAAGAACGTCGTGCCAGCGCCCATTTCTGTCTCGCACCAGATCTTTCCCTGGTGTTTTTTCACGACGACGCTGTGTGCCAGAGCCAGGCCCTGCCCGGTACCCGCGCCAACCTCCTTCGTAGTGAAGAAGGGCTCGAAAATCCGCGTGCGAATCTCCGGGGGGATTCCTGTGCCGGTGTCGGATACGGCGATCTCCGCAAACGGTCCGCAAGTCCTGGTGCGAACCACGATTTGTCCCTTACCGGTTCCCTTCAGCTTCTGCCGGATGGCGTGCGCCGCGTTGACGATCAGGTTGAGGACCACCTGATTGACGTCGCCGGGATAGCAGAGAACGCGCGGAAGCGCCTCGTCAAAATCCGTGGTCAGGTCCGCTACGTATTTCCACTCGTTGTGGGCGATGGTGATGGTCGATGTGATCCCCTGGTTGAGATCGGCTTCCGCCTTTTCGGCAAGGTCCGGGTGAGAGAATTCCTTCACGGCGCGAACGATCTTCGCGATGCGTCGTACTCCTTCGAGACTCTGCGTGATGGCGCGCGGAACCTCTGCGCCGATGAATTCCAGGTCGCACACTCTTTCCGCTTCGGTCAGATCGCGGATGGCGTCCGCGGAGAATCTCTCCGAATCTTCCCGGACCGCCTTCCTGTAGAGTTCCAGCAATCCGAGTGCAGCCTCGCAGGACTCGCGAAGAAAGGTGAGGTTATCGGTGACGAATTGCGTGGGCGTATTGATCTCATGGGCAATGCCGGCGGCCAGCTGGCCGATTCCTTCCAGCTTCTGGGCCTGGCGAAGGTCGCCTTCGAGTGCGCGACGCTCCGTGATGTCTTCCTTGACGGCCAGGAAATGGGTGATCGACCCATTCGCGTCCACGATGGGCGACAGGACCGCCGACTCCCAGTAAAGCTCGCCATTTTTCTTTCTGTTACGAAATTCGCCCCGCCACTCCTTTCCAGCCAGGATGGTGGCCCAGAGGGTTTCGTACATGTGGGGGGGCGAATAGCCGGAATTGAGGATGCGCGGGTTCTTACCCCGCACTTCTTCGAGGGTGTAGCCCGTGCATTCAGTAAACTTCCGATTCGTATAACGAATATCGCCGTGCGTATCGGCGATGACCACGGAAACCGGGCTCTGCTCGACGGCGGCGGAGAGCTGGCGCAGAGTGTCTTCGTGGTGCCTGCGCTCGGTCATGTCGCGGAAGCTCCAGATGCGGCCGTAGTACTGGCCCTCGGCGGCCGTTACGGGAGAAGAATAGCGGTCCAGGATGGTCCCGTCCCTGAGTTCGATTTCATCCCGGCTGGTTTCCTCCGGATGACTGTAAAGTTCCCGGACCCGGTTCACGAACGATGCGGGGTCCTTGGTTCTCTGGGTGACGTGGCGGAGAACCGGCTCGTCGTCCGGGCCGGATGCCAGTGCGGCAGGGATTGCGAAGATCTCATTGAAGCGGCGGTTCTGCAGGATGCGCCGCCCGGCTGCGTCCACAACGAGGATGCCATCGATGGTTGAATTCGCCTGCGCCTCGAGAAAAGCGGTCTTCGCCTGCAGCTCGAGCTCAGACCATTTCCGCCGGGAGACGTCGCAGATCACCCCATCGGCGATCGTGACGCCGTTCTCCTGCCAGGGGCCCATGGCCCGGTTGTGAAGCCAGATCCAGGTGTCGTCCTTGCGCTGAAAGCGAAACTCCTCATCCAGGGACGCGCCTTGGGAAAAGAGCGCCTGGGTGGCTTCCAGAACGCGGGACAGATCGTCGGGGTGGACGCGCGAGAGAAGAAACGGCGAGCCCCCGGCGTAAATCTCCTGAGAGGTGTACCCGGTCCAGTCCGCGACCTTGGGGCTGATATAAATCATGCGGCCGTTCTCATCCCCGGTCCACGCGACGTCGGGTTGATTGGTGAGGATACGGCGAAACTTCTCTTCGCTCCGCTCCAGCCGGGCTCTGGTTTCCCTGGCGGTGCTCCGCATAGAGCTCACCCAGGCGGCGGCCAGGGCGCTCAGCAGAAACGGCAGCACTTCCGGTCCGGCCTCTGGGCTGATTCCGAGGGTGTGGAGCGGAGGCAGAAAGAAGTAGTCGAGTACCAGAGGCGCAACGCCAGCCGCTAACAAACCTGGCCCCCGGCCGCCCAGCCATCCGCTGGCAACAATGGCGGCGAGGAACAGATAGTCGACGCTGTGCGGAATGATGGAGTGGACCAGCTCGGACAACAGCAGCGCGAGGCCGACGAGGACCACCGCCAGCCCGTAGCGGACAATTCTGCTTCCTGGTGCGCGCCTCACAAGGCGTTTATCGGCTCGATCTTCGACGCCATGACGGATCCTGGCCCGCTGGCCATCCTGTCAGGACCTCGGCTCGTGTTTTCGCTGGGTTCGCCGATATCCGTACCAGCTTCCCGTCCGGGTGGAGTCGACGCCGCGCGCGTCACCGCAAGTCGGACTTTCCCGGGGGACGGGTGGCCCCCGGCTGGTTGAGTCGGGAACGGACTCGATGCGCGAGTTCCGGGGAGGCAGCATTGGTGAAGGAAAAGATCCTGTGTGTCGACGACGAAGCGTCGGCGCTGGAGGGATACCAGAGAATCCTGCACCGGCAGTTCGAGGTCACCACCGCGGTCAGCGGCGCGCAGGGGCTCGCCATCCTCCAGAAGTGGGGCCCTTTCGCCGTGGTCATATCGGATATGCGGATGCCGGGCATGAACGGCGCGGAGTTCCTCGCCCAGGTGCGGGAGAGGGCGCCGGAAACGGTGCGGATGCTGCTGACCGGCTACTCCGACATGAAGGCGGCTATCGACGCGGTGAACAAGGGACGGATCCTGCAGTTCCTGACCAAGCCCTGCGAGCGCGATGTGCTGATCGCCGCGATCAACACCGGAGTGGCTCAGTATCGCAGCCAGACAGCGGAGAGAGAGATGGTGAAGAACGCGGAGAAAATGGGGCGCTCGAAGTCGGACTGGGAAGCCGTGGATTTCGATCGATGGGAGCACTTTGAGAGTTCCGCAGGCCTGCCCGGCCCCGCGCAGGCCCGAGCGCACCTTCTGCCGCGGGTGGGAACGGACGCTCAATGCTATGTCGCGCTGCTCAAGCTCACCGTCCTGCGCACCGTCGAAGAGCGTTACGGAGAGAAAGCTGCCGGCGACTACCTGGGAACGGTCGCCCAGCTGCTGACGCGGGCGCTCGGTGCTGACGATCAGCTCTTCCACTGGAGCCGGGACGTTCTGATGGCCGTGTTGCGGCGGCATATCTCTCCCGCCGCGGTCAGGATGGAGATGGAGCGGCTGGTCGCCGAGGCGCGGGAATACGTCATCGAAGTGAGCGGCAGGCGGATGATGATCGCCTGCCTGATCGCCTTCGACCTTCTGCCGGCAGCGCAGTTTCCGGGATTCAGCGACCTGCTGGCGGCCTTCGATGCCGGGCTGGCCGGAGGTCTGCGCCGCGAGCGCCCCGACGACCAAGGGACGGCGCATGGATGAAGCTTTCCTCAACCCCGAAGCCGCGTGCGCCCGCTTGCCCCGGGATGCGGGCGACCTCACCGTCCCGCAACTTCTGGCGGAGCGAAAGGTCGCCGAAGCCGCTCTGCGGGAAGCGCGCGCCAAACTGCAGGCGGTTTTCGAAGGAGTGGAGACAGGAATCTTCGTCATCGATCCGGAATCGCACCGGATCGTCGACGCCAATCCCGTCGCGCTGGAACTGACCGGCGCGCCGCGCGAGAAGATGGTGGGCGCGGTGTGTCACAAATTCGTATGCCCGGCAGAACAGGGGCGCTGCCCGGTCACGGATCTGGGGCAGACGGTGGACAACTCGGAGCGCGTGCTGCTCACGGTGCAGGGGGAGAAGCGCTCGATTATCAAGACGGTAAGGCCGGTCGAAATCGACGGACGCCGCTATCTTCTGGAAAGTTTTCTCGATATTTCGCAGCGCAAGCGCGCGGAAAAGGCGCTCGAAGAGCAGACCGCCTATCTGAATACGCTGTTTGAAACCAGCCCTCTGGGCATCGTGGTTCTGGACGAAGACGAGCGGATTCAGATGTCGAATACGGCGCTGGAGCGGCTTTTCCTCTACTCGCGGGAGGAAATGAAGGGCCAGCGTCTGAGCGACTTACTCGTCCCTGACGATCTGGCTTCCGATGCCGGCCACTTCACCCAGGAATGTCTGGCCGGGAGGGGCGCGCACTTCACCAGCCAGCGCCGCCGCAAAGACAACGTGCTGGTAGACGTGGAGATCTTCGGAGTGCCGCTGGTCATCGCGGGCCGGCCGCGGGGAATCCTGGCGCTTTACCAGGACGTCACCGGGCGCCGGCAGGCGGAAGCGGAGCGGGCGGAACGCCATCGCCTGGCAACCCTGGCGGCCGAAGTTGGGCTGGCGCTCACCGGAGCCGAGGACCTGAGCGAGGGGCTGCAGCAATGCGTGGATGCGCTGATTCGCAACACGGACATCGCCTTTGCGCAGATCTGGACCGGCAACGAGAAGGAGCACCGTCTCGAGCTGCAGGCCAGCGCGGATATCCAGCTGAATTGCGGTCCCGATCGCCTGCGCATGGACCGTTCCAGACTCGAGCGCATTGCCGAAACCGGCGTAACCCAGCTGGACAACGCCTTTGCGGGCTATCCCCTCAAGGTTCGGGAACAGGTATTGGGGGTGGCGGCTGCCTTTTCCTGTCAGCCGCTGACCGAGGCCGCGCTGCAGGCATTCGAATCCGTGGTCCACAGCATCGCCCAGTTCGTGGAACGCAAGCGGGCGCAGGAATCCCTGCGTGAAAGCGAAGATCGATTCCGCACCGCGTTTGAAGAGGCTCCCCATGGCATGTGCATGACCGGACTGGACGGACGTTTTCTGCATGCCAATGCGGCGCTGTGCCAGATGCTGGGCTACACAGCGGAGGAGTTGCTGGCCGGGGCCTGGCAGGGAATCACCCACCCGGACGATCTGGAACGTTCGCGTCAGGTGAGGATTGAATTCGGCAAGGGCGTGGCGACCACGCTGGGGCTGGAAAAGCGGTACGTCCACAAACGAGGGAACGCTGTATGGGTGAACGTGACGATTTCCGTGGTGAAGGACGGCTCCGGGAATCCCTCGCATTTTATTACCCAGGTGGAGGACATCACCCTGCGTAAGCAGGCCGACGAGGCGCAGGCCTTTCTGGTCTCGCTGGTGGAGTCCTCCCAGGACGCCATTATCGGCACCACACCGGAGGGCGTGGTCGTCAGCTGGAACCGAGGGGCCGCGGAGCTGTATGGGTACAGCGCCGGGGAGATGATCGGGAAGACGGCCGCGGTGGTGATTCCCCCGGAATGCCCCGACGAACTGTCCTCCATTTTGCGGACGATTCAGCGGCGAGAAGGAGTGGCCAGCCACGAGACAGTGAGGATCCGCAAGGATGGGCGGTCGGTAGAGATATCGCTGAATACCTCGCCGGTCTTCGACGCGGCCGGGAAGATTACCGGAGCGGTGCATATCGCCAGGGACATCACGCGCCGCAAGGTTGCCGAGGAACGGCTGCGCGCTTCGGAAGAGCGCTATCGGGAGCTGTTCGAAAACGCCAGCGACCTGGTGTACACCTTCGATCTCGACATGTGCATCACCTCGCTCAACCGCGTCGCCAAGGCGACGATGGGGTATGCCGGGGAGGAAGCGATCGGGATGGACCTGCGGCAGCTCGTCGATGCTGAGCCGTGGAGGCGCGTCGAGGAAGCCGTGGATCGGCTGGTAGCAGGGCATCCCGCGGCGAAAATCGAGCTGGAGATCAGAGCCAAAGAGGGGCGGCGAGTGACGCTGGAAATGAATCCGCGCCTGATTTACAGGGACGGCAGGGCGGTGGGAATCCAGGCGATTGCGCGCGACATCACCGGGCGCGACGCGGCGGAGATGGAACTGCGCCAGGCCCAGAAGCTGGAATCGGTGGGCCGACTGGCGTCGGGGATCGCTCACGAAATCAATACTCCGATGCAGTTTGTAGGCGACAATGTGCGCTTCCTCCAGGATACGTTCGGAGAAGTGCAGGCTCTCATCGGCAAGGTGCATGAACTCTGCCAGCCCACCGCGAGCGCAGACCTGCCTGCGGAGCTGCGTCGCCTCGAGGCAGAACTCGATTGCGATTACCTGCTGAAGGAAATTCCCGAGGCGCTGACCCAGACCCTCGAGGGAGTGGACAGGGTGGTCACGATCGTGCGCGCGATGAAAGAATTCGCGCACCCCGAAAACAAGGGCATGGTTCCGGCGGATCTGAACAAGGCTCTTCTGAATACGCTGACCGTCGCGCGCAATGAACTCAAGTATGTTGCCGACGTGGAAACCCAGTTCGGAGACTTGCCGCTGGTGGTTTGCAGTTTGAGCGATCTGAATCAGGTCTTCGTGAACCTGCTGGTCAATGCCGCCCACGCCATTGCGGAAGCGGTGGAGGGAACCGGAAAAAGAGGCAGGATCCTGATCCAGACAGGCCAGGAGGGCCCGATGGCGCAGATTACCATCGCGGACACCGGCGCGGGCATTCCGGAGGGGATTCGCGACCGGATTTTCGATCCTTTTTTCACGACCAAGGAAGTGGGCCGCGGAACCGGCCAGGGATTAGCGATTGCGCGGTCCGTGGTCGACCGCCATAAGGGAACCCTGACCTTTGAGAGCGAAGTAGGGAAGGGGACGACCTTCCTGATTCGCCTCCCGATCGAAGGCTCCGAGGCCTCGGCATTGCCTGCACAGTAGCCGCTGGGCGATGAGCGGGACCTCCTTGTTTCCGGGGAGTGTTCCGGAACGGGTCGGGTGACAGGTATCACAGCACGTTCCCCCTGCCAGGGCGTACCTTCATCGGTTTTGGAGACTGCAATAATGCAGGATTCCAGAAGCGGGCCGGACAAGGCCAAGTTGCTGGATTCCCGCCATTTAGCTGCAACGGCGGAAAGGCATGCTGAGCAGCCGATACGGACGCGTCCGGGAGGGCGACGAAGAATGACCTGGAGCGAAGAGTATCGGACCCGATCCATGTGCGCCGCGCAGGCGCTGGAGGCGGTGCGGTCGGGAGCGCGTGTCTGGATTCAGTCGGGGTGCGGCACCCCTTCAACCCTGGTGAATGCCCTGGTCGCGCGGGCTGCGGAGCTCCGGGATGTGGAGATCGTCCACATGATGACCCTGGGCAGCGCCGATTACACGAAGCCGGAGTTCGAAGGCCATTTTCGCCACCGGGGATTGTTCCTGGGGGCCAACGTGCGCGAGGCGGTGGCGGCGGGGCGGGCCGACTACACGCCGATCTTCCTGAGCGAGATTGAAGGCTTGTTTACCAGCGGCGCCATGCCGCTGGATGTCGTGCTGATGCAGGTGTCGCCGCCCGACGCACACGGCTATGTGAGCCTGGGCACCACGGTGGACTCCACGCTGACGGCGGCGCGCTGCGCGAGCACGGTGATTGCCGAGGTCAACGACCAGATGCCGCGCACGCACGGCGACACATTCATCCACGTGAGCCGGATTTCCGCTTTCGTGGAGACAGACCACGCGCTGCTGGAACTGCCCACGGAGCCGTTCACCGAGATGCACCTGCGGGTGGCGCGCAATGTGGCGTCGCTGATCCCCGACGGGGCCACGCTGCAGACCGGGATTGGCGGGATTCCGGAGGCGGTGTTGGCTTGTCTGGATGACAAGCGGGATCTGGGCATTCACACAGAGATGTTTTCCGATGGCGTGATCGACCTGATCGAGTCGGGCGTGATCAACGGAGAGCGGAAATCGCTGCTCCGGGGCAAAGCGGTTGCGGCGTTCGTGCTGGGAACGAAGCGGCTGTTCGATTTCATTCATGACAACGCCAGCTGCGAGTTCCGGCCGATCTGTTACACCAACGATCCGTTTGTGGTGGCCAGGAACGACAGGATGGTCGCGATCAATTCGGCGCTCCAGATCGACCTCACCGGACAGGTATGCGCCGATTCGATTGGCACCCGTCCGTACAGCGGATTTGGCGGGCAGCTGGATTTCATTCGCGGGGCGGCGCGGTCCCGTGGAGGGGTTCCCATCATCGCGCTGCCGTCGACCGCGCTGGGCGACACGATATCGCGCATTGTGCCGGTCCTGGACCCAGGCGCGGGTGTGGTGACGTCGCGGGCCGATGTGCACTACGTGGTCACGGAACACGGAATCGCCTACCTGCACGGGAAAACGCTGCGGGAGCGAGCCAAAGCGCTGATCGCGATTGCCGATCCGCGCTTTCAGCAGGAGCTGGAGGATTTTGCGGTGCGCGCGCATTATCTGGAGCGCAAAACCGCGGTTGCGCTGGCCTGAGAGGCGGGCTTGCGGAAAGGAGTGCGGAATGACGAGCGCCGGGAAACAGGATCGAGGACGGCTGCGGGTGGATCAGGATGAGTGCAAGGGCTGCGCGCTGTGCATCGAAGCGTGCCCGCCGCACGTGATTCAGATGACGGAGCGGCTGAACCACTACGGATATCGAACCGCGATGTATGCAGGAGCGGGCTGCACGGGCTGCGGGATCTGCTTTATGGTGTGTCCCGAGCCGGGAGCCATTACGGTGCTGCGCCTCGCCAGCCATGTCGCAGCCAGCGCAGAGGGAGTGAAGCCATGCGCCGGCAATTAATGAAGGGCAATGAAGCGATTGTCAAAAGCGCGATCCTTTCCGGATGCCGTGCGTTTTACGGGTATCCCATCACGCCGGCCAGCGAGATCACCGAGGCGGCGGCGCAGTATCTGCCGCAGGTGGGCGGCGTGTTTCTGCAGGCGGAAAGCGAAGTGGCGGCGATCAACATGCTCTACGGCGCGGCGTCCGCGGGCGTCCGCGTGATGACCGCGTCAAGCGGGCCGGGAATCAGCCTGATGCAGGAAGGCATCAGCTACATGGCCGGCGCGGAGCTGCCCTGCGTGATTGCCGACATTACCCGGGGTGGACCGGGGCTGGGCAACATCGCCGCCGAACAAAGCGACTACCACCAGGTCGTGAAGGGCGGAGGCCACGGCAACTACCACACCCTGGTGCTGGCGCCGCATTCGGTGCAGGAGATGGCGGACCTGACGGCGCTGGCCTTCGAGCTGGCGGATCGTTATCGCAACCCGGTGGTGGTGATGGCCGACGGATTCATCGGACAGATGATGGAGCCGGTCGAGTTTCCGCAGACTGCCACGGAGCCGCACTTGCCGAAGTGGGCGGTCGCGGGCACGGAGGAATCGCGCGGCAATCTGATTTCCTCAATCTACCTGGAGCCCGACAAGCTGGAGGCCCACGTTCGTCAGCTGGAAGCCAAGTATTACGTCGCTCAGCAGCGGGAAGCGCGCGCCGAAGAATGGCGGACCGAGGGCGCGGAAATCGTCCTGGTGGGGTACGGAATTGTGGCGCGCATCCTGAAGGCGGTCGCCGCCGAGGCGCAGGCCGAAGGGCTGAAAGTCGGCGTGCTGCGCCCGATTACGCTGTATCCGTTTCCTGGTTTGCAATTCCAAAAGCTGGCGGAGCGGGCGCGCGTGTTCGTGGTGGTCGAGATGAGCAACGGCCAGATGCTGGAAGATGTGCGGCTGGCGCTGAATGGGGTGCGGCCCGTCGAGTTCCTCAGCCGCTTCGGCGGGAATGTCCCGTCGCACGGAGAAGTGCTGGAACTGGTCCGGAAGCTGGCGAGGCAAACGCTCCCGGCCCCGCAGCCGGAAAGGGAGAGTGTGGCCCATGTCTAACGGAACGGAAGCGGAATATGAAGTTACGCACGGCAGGCCGCAAGCCTTCTACGAGAATTTCGACCGCAAGGGCGAGCTGCAGCACCAGACGCATTATTGTCCGGGGTGCGGGCACGGCATCGTGCACAAGATGCTGGCTCAGGCCATCGATGAGCTGGGTATTCAGAACCGGACGATCCTGGTCAGCCCGGTCGGCTGCTCGGTCTTCGCGTACTACTACTTCGACGTCGGCAACGTGCAGGGCGCGCATGGCCGCGCTCCAGCGGTGGCCACGGCGGTCAAGCGGAGTCACCCGCAAAGCATCGTCGTCAGCTACCAGGGCGACGGGGATTTGTCGGCGATCGGGTCGGCGGAAATTCTGCACGCCGCCAATCGCGGCGAGAACATCACGGTCATCTTCGTGAACAACGCCATTTACAGCATGACCGGCGGACAAGCCGCGCCAACGACCCTGCTGGGCCAGGTGAGCACCACGACTCCTGCGGGTCGCAACGCCGCGAACGAGGGCTATCCGCTGCACGTGAGCGAGCTGCTGGCGACGCTGGAGGCTCCTGTCTATATCGAGCGCGTGGGGTTGGGCGACAACCGCCAGGTGGCGCAGGCGCAGCGCGCAGTGCGGCGGGCCGTGGAGAATCAGGTGCGCGGGCTCGGTTTCTCGCTGGTCGAGGTTCTGTCCCCGTGCCCGACCATCTGGAAAATGTCGCCGGTGGATGCACAGCACTGGGTCCGCGACGTGATGGAGAAGACTTTTCCGCTCGCGGTCCTTCGCGATCGCACGAAGGATGTCCAGCCAAAAGCGGCGCCGGCGACAGGGCCCGCTCTCGAGGAAATTCCGCGGATTCTCGGCGTCACCGACGAGGGTGAGGCCGAACCGAGCGATGCGCAAGCGAAAGGCGGCGTCGATCTGCAAGTGCGCGTGGCCGGGTTTGGCGGACAAGGCGTCCTGTTGCTGGGCGAAGTGCTGGCCGAAGCGGGACTGCACGCGGGACTTGAGGTATCGTGGCTGCCCTCCTACGGGCCGGAAATGCGCTCGGGCACCTCGAACTGCCATGTGCGGCTCGCGCGGGAACCCATCGATTCGCCGCTGGTCGCCCATCCCGATGTGCTGGTGGCCATGAATGAGCCATCGCTGCACAAGTTCTGCGCCAGCGTGCGTCCCGGCGGCTGGATCTTCTACAACGGCGAGACGGTGCCGGAGGAGTGCGAGCGGAAAGACGTGCATATTCTGGCGCGCCCGTTCATGCATGTCGCCGACGAGCTGGGCGATGGCCGAGCCGGCAACATGGTGATCCTGGGTGCGCTGCTCGAGGCCACCGCAACGTTGCCGCAGGCCAGTGTGGACGCTGCGCTGGGCCAGCTGGTGAAGAGCCCGCGCTGGCTGACGCTCGACGAGCGCGCTCTGGCGCGAGGGCGCGAGCTTTTGCGGGAGTCGCTGCAGGAGGTATGCCATGAAGGCTGATGCGGATCCGAACCTGATTGTGTATTTCGACGGGCAATATGTGCCCCTGCGCGAGGCGCGCGTCGGAATCCTGACCCACGCTCTGCATTATGGGACTGGCGTATTCGAAGGCATTCGCGGGTATTGGGACGACGCGGAGCATCAGCTTTTTCTCATGCGCCCTCGCGAACACTACGAGCGATGGAAACAGAACTGCGGGATTTTGCGCATCCATGTGCCCGCGTCGGCAGAGGAGTTGTGCGCGATCACCATTGAGCTGATGCGGCGGAATGCCTTTCGCACCGACGTCTACGTCCGCCCGCTGGCCTGGAAGTGCGCACAACGGATCGGCGTCAGCATGGACGACCAGGATGCCTTTGCGGTCGTTGCGCTCCCCTTTGGCGAATACCTGCACAGCGACAAAGGGCTGCACGCAGGTGTAAGCTCGTGGCGCCGGATCGAGGACAATGCGATCCCGGCCCGGGCCAAAATCTGCGGAGCCTATGTGAACAGCGCGCTGGCCACCGACGAAGTACGGCAGAGCGGCTTCGACGAAGCGATCCTGCTGAACGAGAGCGGTCATGTCGCCGAGGGCGCTACCTGCAACCTCTTCATGGTGCGCGGCGATCAGCTGATCACGCCTTCCATAACGGAGAACGTGCTGGAAGGGATCACACGCGCCTCGATCATTGACCTGGCGTTTCGTGAACTTGGCCAGCGCGTTGTGGAAAGGGCCATCGATCGCAGCGAGCTTTACGTTTGTGATGAGTTGTTCCTTACCGGAACAGCGGTAGGCGTCGCGCCGGTGGTGCGCGTCGATCATCGCCCGGTGAAGGATGGGACCATAGGCGCGGTTACGCGCGAAATACGCCAGTTGTATTTCGACGCATCGCGAGGACATATGCGGGCTTACCGGAAATGGGTGGTGCCGGCATTCCCGTCACAGATTGAACCGGAGCCGCACGCGGTTTCGCTGGCAGAGGCGAGCGCCATTTGAGCCGATGCCGGCGTGAGGAAGCGCAGTGACCCTGGCTCGCACAGAGAGGAAACAAAGATGCCTACGACCGTAGTTGCAGAGAATGCGTACGACCTCGCTCTGGAAAATTTCGACACAGCAGCCGACAGCCTGGAACTGAGCCAGGATATTCGGGCGATGATCAAGTATCCGGAACGCGTGCTGACGGTTTCCGTGCCGGTGCGCATGGATGACGGCCATATTCACAGGTTTGAGGCCTACCGGGCGCAGCACAGCTCGGTGCGCGGTCCGGCGAAAGGCGGCATCCGTTACCACCCACAGGTCACGCTCGACGAGGTGAAAGCGCTGGCTACCTGGATGACGTGGAAATGCGCTGTCGTGAATATTCCCTTTGGCGGCGCCAAGGGCGGCGTGACGTGCGATCCCAAACACATGTCGCAGGGCGAACTGGAGCGGATGACGCGACGCTATACCAGCGCGATCCTGCCGCTCATCGGTCCCGCCCAGGACATTCCCGCGCCCGACGTCTACACCAACTCGCAAACCATGGCCTGGATCATGGATACCTACAGCATGACCAAGGGTTATCCGATCCCCGGCGTCGTGACGGGAAAGCCCATCAGCCTTGGCGGTTCGCTCGGGCGCAACGAAGCAACCGGGCGCGGCGTTTTCTATACCATCCAGTGCGCCTGCGAGCATCTTGGAATGACGTTGAAGGGCGCCACGGTCGCCGTGCAGGGCTTCGGCAACGCCGGCTCCATCGCGGCGCAGTTGCTGCACGAAGCCGGAGCCAAAGTCGTTGCCGTGAGCGATTCGACCGGCTGCATCTACAACCGGAACGGTCTGAACATTCCCGAGGTCATCCACATGAAAACCCTCACCGGGCATGTGAATGGATTTCCCGAGAGCGAGGCGATCACGCCCGACGCACTGCTGGCGCTTGACTGCGACATCCTGGTTCCGGCGGCGCTGGAAAACGTCGTCCACGCCGGGAACGCAGCTACGGTGCGTGCGAAGATCGTCGCCGAAGCGGCCAACGGGCCACTCACGCCCGGTGCAGACCGGAATCTCGAAAGCCGCGGAATCTTCATCATCCCGGATATCCTGTGCAACGCCGGCGGAGTAACCGTCTCGTACTTCGAGTGGGTGCAGGATGAGCAGCACCTGTTCTGGGAAGCGCAGGACGTCTACAACCGCCTCGAGCGCGTGATGAAGACAGCGTTCCGCGACGTGCTGAAGATCCGTCTGGACCGGAAAGTTCCGATGCGCATTGCCGCGAACATGCTGGGCATCGGACGCGTGGCGGAGGCGGTGCAGATTCGGGGTATCTATCCGTAGAGGCCTTTTGCTTCGAGTTTGGAGTTAGGGGCTTGCCACCGCGTTTCAACAGGCCAAAAACGGGCACTTTCCCCGCGGCTCCGCGTCTGTTGAGCCTCGACAGCTAGCCTGGCCCGGGTCTCGATTCTTCAGACCCGGGATTGCGCGTAGCCCCGCTTTTGCCTCTCGACTTCCGCGAAAACCACCAAATGTGGAAAATTTGTCAAGAGGCGCGCCCCAAAACCGAAGTAATGACCCCACATTCCACGCCACTTCCACCACAACAACCTCAAAGATATTTGGCCGGTTTTTAGGCTGGACTTGGTATCCTGATAATAGGGGGTAAAGAAGAAAAATCCCCCAACAGTTCAGGCAAAGCAGGCCGCCTTCTCGGGTGGCCTTTTCTATTTCTGGAGGGTTGATCGTGCCACGCTCCTGCGCCGCTCTCGTCGATTGTGAAACCGCTGTACCCAGGGTGATGTCCCCACATCCCCCTCACCAGGCGCCAAACGATGCCTTCAAACTCCTGTATTTTCAGCAGCATGCCACAGTCAAAAAGCGTACTCCCGCAAACCCAGCAGGCTCAGCAGTTTGCCACAGTCCCATACCCCCCTGGGGGGGCCCTGCGCCCTGCACCTGCTCTTCTTTGCAACCACGTAGCAGGTTGGCTTTCGCCAACCCCCGCAGAATCAATCACATCGCAAAAAGCCAGGGGTTAGGAAACACAACCCATGCATTGGCGGGGCCGATCAGTACGGCTGGTTCTTCCAGATCATCGGCACGAAGTACTCGGCGAGAAACCACGAGAGCAGGAACATCACCGCCATCAGGCTCACGCCCCAGTAAAAGAGGCGAACCGGCAGAGTGTGGCTGAGAGGAGTCGAGGGTTCGGGGTCGAATTTGCGGTCGGGGATTTCGAAGATCATGCCGCTCGCAAAACAGATGCTGGCCGTCAGTCCCAACATGGCCAGCCCGTCCAGCAGGCGATCCTGCCACGGGCTGCCGGGAACGAAGAACGCATGCCCAGCCAGAGCGCAGAGCGAGAGGATGCTGAGCGCGAGAGCCAGAAGTTTGGCAATTTGCAGCATGTCCCGATCCCCGAGTCGCAGTCCCGAGTTGCACGCCGAGCTCAAGGCGCCTATCCGTGAATCCCTTTCAGGGCCGGATAGACGCGGCGGTAGCCCGCATACCCCTCAGCATAACGCTGGACCGCTGCGGGTTTGGGCTGGATCGTCTCCGCAACCGTAATTCCGGCTGCACAGGCGGCTTCTAGATCGGGCCAGTGTCCGGCGCCAACGCCGGCCATCAGCGCCGCGCCAAACGCACCGCCTTCTTCGGCGGTCAGCCGCTCGCACGCATATCCATAGATATTCGCCTGAATCTCGCGCCACAGCGGGCCGCGTGCGCCGCCTCCACCGAGTCGCACGCCTTTCACCGGAATGCCCAGCTCCGAGAAAAGCGTGAACGTGTCCTTCAGCGAATACGCCACGCCTTCGAGCACGGCGCGGGTGAAGTGGGCGCGCGTGGTCGTCGCGGTGATGCCGACAAACGCTGCCGTGGCGGTTGGATCGAGATGCGGCGTGCGTTCGCCGAGCAGATACGGTGTCCAGAGCAGGCCGTCGCTGCCGGCAGGAATCCTGGCCGCAGCGGAAGTAAGGTCGTCGTAAGTCTGGTCGGGGGCCAGCGTCTCGCGCAGCCAGCGCAGCGATAAGCCTGCAGCTTGGGTCACGCCCATCACATGCCAGCGTCCAGGCACCGCGTGGCAGAACGTATGCAGGCGGCCAAGCGGATCGCGCGTCGGAGCAGCCGTCGCAGCAAAAACCACGCCCGAAGTCCCAATCGTGGCTGAAACCGAACCCGGCTGCAGAATGCCCATGCCAACCGCGCCAGCGCCCTGATCGCCTGCACCGGCAGCCACCGGCGTTCCAGCCTTCAGGCCGGTCAGTTGCGCCGCTTCGTCGCTGATGTTCGCGCAAATCTCCGGCGACTCGAACAGCTCCGGCAGCCAGCTCTCCGGAATGCCGGCGATCTTCGCCACTTCCTTTGACCAGCGGCGATGCGCCACGTCGAGCAGCAGTGTGCCCGACGCTTCCTGCACGTCCATCGCATACGTTCCGGTCAGGCGATAGCGGACGTAATCCTTGGGGCAGAGAATGTGCGCGATGCGCGCGAAGATCTCCGGCTCATGCTCCTTCACCCACAGCAGCTTGGTCAGCGTGAAGTTGGGCAGCGCGGGATTCGCGGTCAGCTCGATCAGCCGCTCGCGGCCGATCACTTTGTGCAGCCAGTCGCATTGCGGACCGGTGCGCACATCGCACCAGATGAGTGCAGGCCGCAGCACTTTTCCGTCCTTATCGAGCATGACCGCGCCATGCATTTGGCCGGTCAGGCCGACGGCATCGACGCGAGCACCGCTGGCGAGTACTTCGCGAATGGCCCGCTGCGCGGCACGCCACCAGTCTTCAGGGTCCTGCTCGGCCCAGCCAGGATGCGGCGTGCGGAACGGCTCATGCTCACTCGAAGCCGAGCCGGCCAGCTGCCCTTTTTCATCCACCAGCACGGCGCGTGTGCCGCCTGTGCCCACATCCATTCCCAGAAACACGGCAGTTCTCCAGCAATCGCAATTCGAACGAACCCACAACAATGTACCAAATACATTCTGCACTCAACGGCACACGCTTGTGCGCGACTCGCGCTTCTGTACTATGGCTCTTGCGTTCTGATGCGCGAATCACTTCATTTTTTCGGAGTCACACTCGATGTTCAATCTTCGCCGCACGCTCCCGCTTGCGCTGCTCCTGATTCTTGTCTTCGCAGTCAACGGCCTCGCGCAGTCGCCGAAAAACCTCGCAGCGCGCCGCGCCCAACTCCGCGACGCTCTCCAGCAGGAATGGCAATACACGCTGCGCACGAGCCCGGAACTGGCAACGTCGATTGGCGATCCTCGCTACAACGACCGCTGGAGCGACTACTCTGCCTCCGAACAGGAGCGGCAAACCGAGCATGCGCGCGCGGAGATTCGCGTTTTCGAGGCAATCGACGCAGCCGGTTTTTCCGAACAGGAAGTTCTCGACAAAACCCTGATGCTGCGCCAGCTGCGCGAAGCCGTCGAGGCCGCCCGCTTCAAGGACTGGGAGATGCCGGTGGATCAGATGAACGGCATCCAGCTCGGCATTCCTGGCCTCATGACGCAGATGCCGCTGAAGACCGTGAAGGACTACGAGAATTACATAGCGCGCCTGCACGGCACACCGCACGTGCTCGACCAGGCCACCGCCGACATGCGCCTCGGCATGGCCGACCACCTGATGCCGCCGCGTTATCTCCTCGATAAGGTCGCCGTGCAGAGTGAGGACATCGCCACCAAACCCCTCACCAGCAGCCCGTTCGCCGAGCCGCTCCAGAAATTTCCGTCCGCTATGAGCCAGGCCGATCGCGGACGGCTGACCATCGCCATCCAGGGAGCGATCCATAACGAAGTAGATCCCGCTTACGCGAAATTCGCCGCCTTTGTGAAGAACGAGTACGCTCCGCAGGGCCGCACCGATCCTGGCGTGTGGGCGCTGCCCGACGGCGCCGAACGCTATCGCTTCGCGGTGCGCGAGCAAACCACCACCGACCTGACTCCGGAGGAGATCCACGCGATGGGGGTAAAGCAGGTGGCCGAAATAGAAGCCGACATGCTGAAGCTGGCGCAGTCGCTCGGCTATAAGGACCTGGCCAGCTTCAACGACCACATCCGCCACGATCCTGACCTCTATGGCAAATCGGGCCAGCAGATCTTCGACCTCTACAAGCATTACGCCGAGCAAATGGAAGGCAAGCTGCCGCAGCTCTTCGGCCATCTTCCCACGACGAAACTCGAGGTCATCGTCATGGAAGCCTTCCGCGCGCCGTCCGCTCCGCCTGCCGACTATTCACCTGGCGCCGGGGACGGCAGCCGACCCGGCTACATCAATGTGAACGAGTACGACCCCACGCATCGCCTGCTGCTCAATGTCGAGGCCATCGCGTACCACGAGGGTGTTCCGGGACATCATTTGCAGTTCTCGATCGCGCAGGAGCTGACCGACATTCCTGAGTTCCGGCGTTTCGGCGGCTACAACGCGTACTCCGAGGGCTGGGCGTTTTACACGGAGCGGCTGGGTAAAGAAGTCGGCTTCTATCAGGATCCTTACAGCGAATACGGCCGCCTCGAAAACGAGATGTGGCGTTCGGTGCGGCTGGTGGTCGATACAGGCGTGCACAGCCAGCACTGGACCCGCCAGCAGATGGTCGACTACTTCCACGCGCACACCGCCATGGACGACACCAACATTGCCAGCGAAGTCGACCGCTACATCGCATGGCCTGGGCAGGCGCTGGCCTACAAGCTGGGGCAGATGAAGATTCTGGAGCTGCGCGCTCGGGCAAAGAGCGAACTGGGGCCGAAGTTCGACATCCGCAAATTCCACGATGCGGTACTCGGCGAGGGTCCGCTGCCCCTCGACGTTCTCGACCAGCAAATCACGGCGTGGATTGCGGAGCAGAAGCGGCAGCAATAGCGTCCTCGGGCCGGCGTTCCCGTCCCGCATGTCAGGACACCATTTGTTTCGCCTCGACAGATGTGTTGGGATGAGGGGGACACTCGGAACAGGTACTCGTGCGCGTATCGCTCTTCATCACCTGCTATAACGACACGCTCTTTCCGGCCACCGGCCAGGCCGTGGTGCGCCTGCTGGAGCGCCTGGGGCACACGATCGATTTCCCGCTGGAACAAACCTGCTGCGGGCAGATGCACTACAACACCGGCTATCAGCAGGAAGCCATGCCGCTGATGCGGCGCTTCGTCGAAATTTTTCGCGACTCCGAAGCTGTCTGCATTCCGTCTTCGTCCTGCGTCGCGATGATCCGCGACCACTATCCAAAGATGGCAGCCGAGCAATCCGACCCTGGGCTGGCGCGCGCTGTTGATGAGTTGCTGCCTCGCGTTTATGAGATGACCGAGCTGCTGGTTCATCGATTCGGCCTCGAAGACGTGGGCGCGTATTTCCCGCATCGCGTCACCTACCACGCCAGCTGCCACTCGTTGCGCAGCCTGCATCTGGGCGATGTGCCACAGCGGCTGTTACGAAAAGTGCGCGGCATCGAGCTGGTCGACCTGCCCAACATCGACCGCTGCTGCGGCTTCGGTGGCACCTTCTCCATCAAGATGGGCGACGTCTCCGCTGCCATGCTCGCCGAGAAGATGAAGGACGTCGAAAATACCGGCGCGGAAGTCATCACCGCCGTCGATACCTCCTGCCTGATGCACATCTTCGGCGGCCTGCACCGGCAGCGCGCGGGGGTGCGCATGGCGCATATCGCCGAAATTCTTGCCCCGACTGAAACCGACGAAGGAGCCGGCGCATGACCATCCGCGTCGGCGAATCGGCGTCCGCGCCCTCGTTCCAGAAGGCCGCGCTGCCGCTGCTGGAAGACGCGCAACTCAGGAAGAACGTCCGCCACGCGACGGACGTGATCCAGCGCAAGCGCGGGGTTGTCGTCGCCGAAACGCCGGACTGGCAGGAGCTGCGCACCGCGGCGAGCGCGATCAAGGCGCACACTATGCGCCATCTCGACCACTACCTGACGCAATTCGAGAAGGCCTGCACCGCGGCCGGCGGGCAGGTCCACTGGGCTGCCGACGCTGACGATGCCAATCGCATCATCGTCGGCCTGGTCAAGCGATACGGCGGCAACGAGGTCATCAAGGTCAAGACCATGACCTCGGAGGAAGTCGGCCTGAACGACGCGTCGGAACGCGAAGGGATTCGTCCGCACGAAACCGACCTCGCCGAAGTCATCGTGCAACTCGGCGGCGATAAGTCGTCGCACATCGTCGCGCCTGCAGTGCATAAAAACCGCAGCCAGGTCCGGCAGATCTTCCGCGAGCGCATGAACCTGCCCGACCTGAGCGACGATCCCGAGGAGCTAACCGCCGCAGCGCGCCGCTATCTGCGCGAAAAATTCCTGCGCGTGAAGATCGGCGTCTGCGGCGCGAATTTCCTCGTCGCGGAAACCGGCAGCGTCTGCATCGTGGAGTCGGAAGGCAACGGCCGCATGTGTCTCACCATGCCGGAGGCGCTTATCTCCATCGCCGGCATCGAGAAAACCATCCCCGCTTTCCAGGACATGGAAGTTTTCCTCCAGCTGCTGCCTCGCTCCGCGACCGGCGAACGGATGAACCCCTACAACTCGCTGTGGACCGGCGTCCGCCGCGGCGATGGCCCGCAGCATTTCCACGTCGTCCTGCTCGACAACGGACGCACCCGCATCCTCGCCGACCCGGAATCCCGCCAGACCCTCCATTGCATTCGCTGCGGCGCCTGCCTCAACACCTGCCCCGTCTATCGTCAGACCGGCGGCCACGCCTATGGCTCGAGCTACTCCGGCCCCATCGGCGCCATTGTGACACCACAGTTGTTACAAATGCAGCACGGACAGTCGCTCCCCTTCGCCTCTTCGCTCTGCGGAGCCTGCTATGACGTCTGCCCGGTAAAAATCAACATCCCCGAAGTGCTGATCCACCTGCGCGGCCGCGTCGTGCGCGAGCAGAAGAGCGCTCTCGACCCCGAAGCTCTGGCCATGAAGACCGCTGCAGCCATCTTCGCCAGCCGCGCGCGCTTCGAGGCGGCGCAACGCCTGGGACGAATTGCCCAGTGGCCGTTCCAGTCGAATGGCTGGATGCGCAACCTTCCCGGCATGCTGGGCAACTGGACCCGCGTCCGCGATCTGCGCGCCCTGCCGCAGCAGACGTTTCGTGAATGGTGGAAAGCGCGGGCAAAAGCCGGGAACACGGCGGCGACGAGGAAGAACAACCATGGCTGATGCGCGCGATGCGATCCTGGAACGAATCCGCACTGGCCTGCGCGACGTCGCTCCAACCGACATCGCCGCCGAATACGCCGCCATCCCCCGAACGTACATCCGCGCCGGACAGCTCGACCTCCAGGCGCGCCTGCATCAGCTCAAAGAACGCCTCCGCGATTACGACACCAATGTCGTTGAAACCGACGCCGTATCTCTCCCCAGAACGATCGCCGAGGTCCTCCGCAGCCACGAACAGAAAAACGTCATCGCGGCCGACGGCCTGCCGGAGGAAATCCTCCCGCTCAACTTCCCGTTCATTTCCGAACGCAACGCCAGCGTCGACACCCTGAACGCCTGCGATGGCATCGTCACCGCCTGCAGCGTCGCCATTGCGTTCACCGGGACCATCGTTCTCACCCACGGCCCCGGCGAGGGTGCCCGTCGCCTCACCCTCGTCCCCGACCGCCATCTCTGCATCGTCCGCGCGGAGCAAGTGGTCGAAACGGTGCCCGAAGCCATCGATCGCCTCGCACCCTTCGCCACCCATCCCCTGACCTTTATCTCAGGCCCATCGGCCACCGCCGACATCGAAATGACCCGCATCCGCGGCGTTCACGGACCCCGCTTCCTTGACGTTGTGCTGGTGCAATGAAAGCACATCGCGCCTGATTTGGTTTTCCGTCGCCCGGCACCCGGGACCCTGCTTCCCCGGCCGCCGGTAACCATCGTACCGTCCCGGTGACATCTCTCTAAGGCCTGTATTGCCTGCTACATGCGAAAATATGAATCGTCTGTTATGCTCTTTGGTTCGCGTGATACAGTTCCTGAGCGCGGCTCGGGGTATCGGACGCGGAGAGCTTAAAACCTGATTTCGTGGAGGTTGTGTGCCGGTCAACGCCTGGGTGTGTTTTTTTGTTGCCATGAGCGCCTTGCCGCTCGTTGTTGCGTGGTTCTTTACACCAGTACGGCTCGCTTCTCACGCGGGCACGCCAGCCATGCAGCAGATTGCCGCCTCTTTTAAAGCGGCCACGAGAGGAACTATGATAAGCCGCTTATTCTCGTCACGCTGGGCCAGATTCGCCGGCGTCCTTGCCACACTCACCTTGCTCGGTCAGGGCGCGGCTTTTGCGGCTGACGAACCGGTCGGCGGGGAAGCCAATCTGCAACTGCCGGATTTGAGACAGGTTCACTTCTTCGGCATGAACGGCCACAGCCTGCTCATGTTCGGGCCTCTGGCCTGTATTTTGGGCATGATTTTCGGCCTCTTCATGTACGTTCACCTGAAAGGCCTGCCCGCGCATCGATCGATGCTCGAGGTTTCGCAGCTGATCTGGGAGACCTGCAAGACCTATCTGCTCCACCAGGGCAAGTTCCTGCTTCTGCTGTGGTCGTTCATTGCGGTCGTCATCCTCGCCTATTTTGCCGTGTTGCTGCACTTCAGCCTGCTGCGAGTAGTCATCATCCTTGCCTTCAGCGTGCTGGGGATGGCGGGCAGCTACTTTGTGGCCTGGTTCGGGATCCGCCTGAACACCCTCGCAAATTCGCGCGCCGCCTGGGCTTCCCTGGGCGGTAACGCGTATCGCGCGTTCAGCGTTCCCCTGAAGTCGGGCATGAGCATCGGCATGATGCTGATCTCCGTCGAGCTGCTGATGATGTTCATCATCATTCTCTTCGTTCCCGGAGACTATGCCGGGCCGTGTTTCATCGGCTTTGCCATTGGCGAATCGCTCGGCGCCGCCGTGCTTCGCCTCGCCGGCGGCATTTTCACCAAGATTGCCGACATCGGCGCCGACCTGATGAAGATCGTCTTCAAGGTTAAAGAGGACGATGCCCGCAACCCTGGCGTGATCGCCGACTGCACCGGAGACAATGCCGGCGACTCGGTCGGTCCCACCGCCGACGGCTTTGAAACCTACGGCGTGGTCCAGGTCGCCCTCATCGCCTTCATCATCCTCGGCGCGAAAAGCGCTGAAGTTGGCGTGAAGCTGCTCGTCTGGCTGTTTGCGGTGCGCGTGGCCATGCTGGTCACCGCCGTTGTGGGCTATTACCTGAACGGGCTGATCTCCCGCGCGCGCTACGGCAAAGCCGAGCAATTCAACTTCGAAGCGCCCCTCACGTCCCTGGTTTGGATCACTTCCCTCGTCACCATTGCCGCCACCTACCCGGTCACCTATGCCCTGCTCTCGACCCTGGGGGGCGACCCGACACTCTGGTGGAAACTCGCGACCATCACCTCCTGCGGAACCATAGCCGGCGCTCTCATTCCCGAACTGGTCAAGGTCTTTACATCCACCACCGCCCGTCACGTGAAAGAGGTCGTAGCGTCGGCAAGGGAGGGCGGCGCTGCTCTGGGTCTCCTCTCCGGTTTTGTCGCCGGGAATTATTCCGCCTACTACCTCGGACTGGCCGTCGTCCTGTTAATGGCCCTCGGCTACGGAGTCAGCACCCTCGGATTCGCGAACGTGATTCTGGCCGCGCCCATGTTTGCCTTTGGCCTCGTGGCTTTCGGCTTCCTGGGGATGGGGCCGGTGACCATCGCCGTCGACTCCTTTGGGCCGGTAACCGACAACGCGCAGTCCATCTATGAGTTGTCGCTGATCGAGAACGAACCCGACGTCCCCGCGGAGGTGAAAAAGCAATTCGGCGTGAAGGTGGATTTCGAGCGCGCCAAGAGGATGCTCGAGGCGGCCGACGGTGCCGGCAACACCTTCAAAGCCAGCGCCAAACCGGTGCTTATTGGCACCGCCGTCGTCGGCGCAACCACCCTGATCTTCGCCACCATTATGGCGCTGACCAACTCGCTGACCGAAAACGTGGATAAGCTCTCGCTGCTGCACGCTCCTTTTCTGCTCGGCATGATCACCGGGGGGGCGATCATTTACTGGTTCAGCGGAGCTGCCACCCAGGCCGTCACCACCGGCGCCTACCGTGCCGTGGAATTCATCAAGAGAAACATGAAAATTGAAGGGGCCGAGAAAGCCTCCACCGAAGACAGCAAGAAGGTGGTGGCTATCTGCACTCGCTATGCGCAAAGCGGGATGCTGACCATCTTCATCTCGCTGTTTTTTGCCGCCCTGGCGTTCGCCTTCCTGGATCCCTTTTTCTTCATCGGCTATCTCATTTCCATTGCCATGTTCGGGCTCTACCAGGCCATCTTCATGGCCAACGCCGGGGGAGCCTGGGACAACGCCAAAAAAATCGTCGAAGTCGAATTGCATGAAAAAGGTACGCCCCTGCACGAGGCGACCGTGGTGGGCGACCTGGTCGGCGATCCTTTCAAGGACACCGCCTCCGTGGCGCTCAACCCCGTCATCAAATTCACCACACTCTTTGGCCTGCTCGCCGTCGAGTTAGCTGTCAAACTATCGTCGACCAACCCGACGTTGACGCACGTGCTGGCGGCGGTATTCTTCCTCATATCGTTCTTCTTCGTCTACCGCTCGTTTTACGGTATGCGCATCCAGAGCGAATAACCCGGGTCGGAGCATGCTGACGGCTCAGCCAACAGCGCTGGCCGTCAGCGAAAAACGAAGTGCCGGAAGGCAGGGGAGACCGCAGCGACGCGGCTTCCCTGCCTTTGCTTTTCTCCGCAGACGCGGCCGATGGCCCGTCCGCGTGGCTGAACCAGTCGTTGCTGTGCCCTGTGCTCTGTGCCCTGAACTTGGTACCCTCAAATCATGATTAAGGGCATCACCTTCATTCGCCCCGTGCACTCTCCCGCTCACTTCGAAGAGCTGGTGAGTTTCTTTTCCGCGCTGGGCTTTGAGCCGGGCCGTGGCTGGGACCAGCCGCCAACACGAGAAGGCGCCGCGAGCCGCGGACGCCCCTTCCTCGCGCCCCTTGCCAATCTCGAGTTTGTCGACGGCGCGCTTCCCACCCTGAACACCGACCTCCTGATCGAAGTCACCGCGCTCGACGCCGTCCACCACGTCGCCCGCCAGTGGCTCGAAGCCAAAACCGGCGCGGCAAAGACTCTCATCACCGCCATCGCCGATACGCACTGGAAATCCCGCCTCTTCACCGCCGAGCCGGTTCCTGGCTTTTCCGTCGCGTTCTGGGAGTGGCAGGACCCACTCCGCGGCAAGGCCATCGCGCTCGCCGGCGACCTCAGCGCCGCAGACATGTCCTTCGCCATCGTCGTCGCCCGCTGGAACGCCGTCATCACCGAGCGCCTCCTGCAAGGCGCCCTCGACGCCCTCCTGCGCAGCGGCGCCAAACGCCACCAGATTGAGATCGCCCACGTCCCCGGCTCCTGGGAAATTCCCGCTGCCGCCCGCCAGCTCGCTGAGACTCACCGATTCGACGCCATCGTCACTCTCGGCTGCCTCATCCGCGGCGAAACCGCCCACTACGAAGCCATCTACAACGAAGTCGCCCGCGGCATCGGCCAGTCGCAGCAGGAAACCGGCATCCCCCACTCCTTCGGCGTCCTCACCTGCGAAACGCTGGAGCAGGCTCTCGATCGCGCCGGCCTCAAAAGCGGCAATAAAGGATTCGAAGCCGCAGCCGCAGCCATCGAGATGACCTCCCTGCATCGAAAAATTGACGGAAAACCACCGGAGCCCCGAGCATGACGCTCGTCGGCAAGCGCCGCAAGTCCCGCGAACTCGCCATGCAGATGCTCTTCCAGGCCGACATCGGCCGCCAAACTCCCGACGAGGTGCGCAGCACGTTCTGGAAGGCCCGTGAAGAGGGCGACGAAGCGACGCGCGGCTTCGCCGAGGATCTCTTTCGCGTGGCCACGGCACGCGAGGCGGAAATCGATGCGCTTCTCGATCAGCACTCGAAGAACTGGCGGCTCAAGCGCATGCCCGCCGTCGATCGCAACCTCCTGCGCATGGCGGTCGCCGAGCTGCTGGGCTTCCCCGGCACCCCCGCCCCCATCGTCATCGACGAGGCGCTGGAGATCGCCCGCCGCTACTCGGCGCCCGAATCCATCGACTTCCTCAATGGAGTCCTCGACGCCATCGCAAAGAGCCGGCAATGATCGTCTTCAGTCACCGGCATCGTTTTATTCTGAGTAAGCACGCCTCATGAAACTTCTCGCCTGGCTCACGGAAACCTTCATTACCACCTTCGGCATTACCCGCCCGCGCCCCGAGCAGCAACGCACCGCCCAACTCCTCATCGGAGGCTTTCTGCTTGCCTTCATCCTGCTCGTCGCGGCGATCACCACGTTTCTCCTCATCGAGATTCACGCGGGACACTAAGTCGCCCGAAGCCAAGCCCCAAAAAGCTGGTGACCCCGGGAAGACTCGAACTTCCGACACGCAGTTTAGGAAACTGCTGCTCTATCCACCTGAGCTACGGGGCCACTGGTCGAAACGCCAATTGCTGTCCTAGTTTACAGCGATGGAAACGCGGCGGACACCTCCATCGGCTGTAGACAAAGGCGCAGGAGATCGAGTGCAGGGTCCTTACTTGTCGTTCTTGAGTTCGACGACCATCACTTCGATCGGCCTCGAACCCGCGTTGACGTCGGCGTGCATCGTTCCCGGAGGGTTGGCGGGCAGCCAGTAAGCTTTTCCAACTTCCCAGACGTGCGTTTCCGTGGGGCCGTTTTGCTGGACGATGTTCATCGTCCCGCCCTCGAGCGGGATGATCACGCGCCCGTGATCGTGCCGGTGCATGGCGAGCGGTGCGTTGGGCAGAACCAGCGAGCGCCACACGCGCACATTCTCATTTTCGAATTGGGGAAAGCGCTGGGTCTGGGGCGGCGCTTGCTGGGAGCGCATCACGCCGAGGCCGGCCGCGAAACCGATGAACAGGAACAGGACGGGAATCCAGAGTCGTTTCATAGTGCAGCATTCTCCTTGCAGTTCAGGATGGGCGGTCCGGTGCGGAGGTGCGCTGATGATACACAATCGGCCGGCAACCAGGCCCCAAACGCTGCCCAGGCCAGGTTCGCCCACAGCAACCTCGGCAAAATCAACCAGGACCTCAAAGCTGCCCAGGCCAGTGGCGCAACAGCACCACCGGACAGGTCTACCTCTGGCTGATGAACGGGACCACGTTGACGAGCAGCGGGAACCTTAGCTACGTCTCCTCCGACTGGGTCATTCAAGGCGTTGGCGACTACGAGGGGAGCGGTCGGGCCGGCATCCTGTGGCGGAACAGCGCCACGAAGCAGGTCTACCTCTGGCTGATGAATGGGACGACGTTGACGAGCAGCGGCAGCCCCGCCGCTGCCTGGCAAATAGCTACCTTATCTCCATTAGGTTGGTTGGAACGGAACTTTAGCGCACGAATCGGTGATGCGGCGAGGACGGCCCTCCGCGTCATTTCCGGATTGCCGGGCTAATCGTCCAGAACCCACGCGACGCGAGTAGTTCTGCTCCGATGACATATTTACCACTCGATTACTAACTTTGTCCTTCTCTTATGACCCCTTTGTGGGACGGACCCTGTTCAGTATTGATCAGTGCGGCCTCTGCCGCGATGCCACACTTTGGGTTCGGGCGAAGTTCAATCTGCCCCCGAGGTGCCCTATGCTCTACCTCACACCAGGTCTTCTCGTAGTGGACGATGAAGCGCTGGTCCGCACGTGTCTGTCCGACATGCTCACCAGATCCGGCTATACGGTGCGGGATGCCTCTGACGGTTTCTCTGCTTTGGCCGCAATCCGGGAGGAAATTCCCGACCTCATCCTCTCCGACCTCAACATGCCCGGCATGTCCGGCTTTGAATTCCTCTCCGTCGTCCGGCGCCGCTTTCCCTCCATTCGCGTCATCGCCATGAGCAGCGGATATGCAGGCGTCGATCTCCCCCCGGGAGTTGCCGCCGACGTTTTCTATCAAAAAGGAAGCCATCCCACTTTCCTGCTTCGCATCGTCGAAGACATGACCCGCTCAGGCCAATCGCTGGTCACGCGCCGCCCCCGTATATTGGCGCCCATCTGGGTTCCAACCAACGGGCACAATGCCTCTGGAGAGATGTACGTCACGATTTCCTGTCCTGAGTGCCTCAGGGCCTTCCCCCAAACCATCGACCACAGGGCCGCTACAACCCTCGAGACCAGGTGCGCCTGGTGCCGCGTCCCGATTCAGTGCGCGATCGTGCACTCCGCGACAGCCGCCTGAGATCCGCGCCCCGGCACGCGCCACTTCCGCGTGGCCCGGCACTCGTCAAGCCCGACAGCCGAGCGCTGACGCGTGGCTGGCTATCGAGCTCGCTCGGTCTGCTCACTCTGAGCGATCTTCCGGGGTGGGCGGGGGGATGTGTCCGGGATGGGGGGCTTTTCCGCGTTATGCTCGGGCAACTGATCGTGCAGGATCACGTTGAGAAGCGACTGGTGCACGCGAATGCGACCGTTATATTCAATGAAGCCGAGCTTGCGGAATCGATTCATGAAAAAGCTGACACGGGACCGTGTAGTGCCGATCATATCCGCCAGAGTTCCCTGAGTAATGGCCGGAATCAGCGTTTCCGGCTCACCCGGCTGGCCGAATTCCGCCATCAACAGGAGGATGCGCGCCAGACGCTTCTCGCTGGAATTGAAGAGCTGATCGACAAGATCGGCCTGCGTCCGCATACTGCGGGCCAGCAGGAACTTGAGGAACACATCGGAGAATGCATGCTCCTCGTGCATCACCTGGATCATCTCTTCGCGGTCGATCCGGAGCGCGGTACAGGCAGTAATGGAGGTGGCTGTTGCCATGCGCAAGCCCCCGCCGCCGGCGAGTGACTCCTCGCCAACGAAATCCCCGGCTCCGAGCAGAGTAATCGTAGCCTCTTTCCCATTCTTCGAAACAACGGTCAGCTTCGCGCGACCCTTCTGGAGATAGTAGATAGAGTCAGCAGGGGTTCCCTGCGAAAAGAAGACATGCTCCGGCTTCAACTGGACGATTCTCCGCCCCAGCCCGGCTTTCGCCAGAAAGTCATCGACGCTGAATGCAGTGTTCTCCTGCTCATCCATTGGAGGGACCTCCCACCGTTTCGACGGTGAACTTCAGGGCAAACTCATGCGCACTTACGGAGTGCTCATGAGCTCGCCGGGTAAGCTCGTGAGCGGTCGGATGATCCCCTGCTGCATGGGCCACGGCGGCGGCCGCATGGGCGTGGGCTGCGAGGTTGTGCAGTTCAGCGGCTCGATCGTGCGTGCTCTGTGGCATGGCGTTCCTAACCGGACTTGAGTCCATCGAGAAAGAGAGCAGCTGCCCGTTTCCTGCCGATTGCAGCCCTGAGGCGAGCAGCGGATCCCTGTCTCCAGCGGTAGATGATAGCGATTGAGGTTGGCTACGGCCGTTTGTCGTCGCCAGGGTGACCGCGTCCATCCCGGGTTTCATTTGCCTTGAAGTTGCGGGGTGCGGGTTTGGAGCGACCCTTTTCGCCATTCTTTGGCAGTGAGCCCTGGTAGCCGTGCTGCGGATCGTAACGATTGTTTACGTGGCCATTGAAGTGTTCGTCGCCATGAAACCATGGTCCGGCGCCGATGAAGGCACCGCCCGTGAACCACTCCGGGCCGTAGTAGCCGTAGGGAGCGCAGGTATAAGGAGAGTAGTCAAAGTAACCATAGGGACATGCGGGGGCGACTCCGATGTTGACGACCACCTGAGCCTTTGCTGCGGGAGCGGCTGCCACCAGGCAGATTCCCGCGGCAGCGGCGATTGCAAAAACACTGAACTTCTTCATGGATTCACCTTACTAACTTGTGACAACTTCGTTTTACATCTGGGCCATTTCTCCGACTGGGTCCTGGGGGAGGGAAATCGCTTACCAATCTGAGCTGGCTTCAAAACTCCGAACGCTGACATTCTTGCGCTCCTGTCCAATTGCTACCATCGCACCGGCAGACACAATAATCTGTATCGTTCTGCTCACATCCCGGAATGGTTCAGTGCTGGACGCAACAGGCACGGCATCCTGTTATATCCCTGACGAGAATGCGTCCTGCCTAAAAAACAAACATGGCGATGCCGGCGGCAAACATCGCGACCGTAGTAATCGCCACAGCCGCCAGGCTCAGGCGCGAGCTGGGCTGACCCTGCATCAATTTCTTGTCCGCCGCCACAACCAGGATGGCAACGAGCAGGAAAGGGGCAAGCAATCCATTGATAACTGCGGTCCAATAAAGCGCCTTCACCGGGTTAACGCCGGCAAAATTCAGACCTACTCCCACAGCGGTCGAGAGCAAAATCAGCGTGTAGAACCAACGCGCCTGTTTCAGTTTCCGGTTCAGGCCCTGGCGCCACCCCAGCGTTTCTGCGAAGGCGTATGCCGACGACCCGGCGAGAGTCGGAATGGCGAGAAATCCGACGCCGACAATACCCACAGTAAACAGAGTGGCTGCGAATCTGCCGGCAAGAGGCCGAAGGGCTTCGGCGGCCTCGCGGGTCGTCTCGATGTGAGTAAGGCCGTGGCGGTTGAGGGTGATCCCGGTGGTCAGGATGATGAAGAACATCACCATATTCGAGAAAAACGAGCCAACGCCCACATCGATGTTCCTCATCTCCAGTTCCTGGCCCGATGCTCCCTTCCGCATGGCAAGGGTACTCTGGCCCGCGGCCTTCTCTTCTTCCACTTCTTCGCTGGCCTGCCAGAAAAAGAGATACGGACTGATCGTCGTACCGAGAAGCGCCACCAGCATCGACCATTCAGCTCCGCTGTGTGGGATGGAGGGCACGAGGGTAGAACGTGCGACCTCGCGCCAGTTAACTCCCACCACGAACGCGGTAATGGGATAGGCAAAGAGCACCAGGACCAGCCACTTGAGCGTGTTCGCGATCTGTTGATAACGGAGCCGGACGGTGGCCCATGAGATCAGGACAGCAAAAGTCACGACAAAGATGCGTGAATCGATCCCGGACAGCATGGCAGCCGCATCGGCCATCCCGGCGAGGTCGGCGCCAATGTTGATGGTGTTTGCCATGAGCAAAGCGATGACGAACACGTACAGCATCCAGACTGGAAATCGCGCCTTGAGATTGCCGGCAAGGCCCTGTCCCGTCACCTTGCCAATGCGTGCACACATCATCTGAACCGCGGCCATCAGAGGCCAGGTCAGGGCCGCGGTCCACAGCAGCCTGGTTCCAAACTGCGCGCCTGCCACGGAGTAGGTCGCTATTCCGGATGGGTCATCGTCGGCGGCGCCCGTAATCAGGCCAGGGCCAAGCGACTTCAGCACCAGTCGCATCCATCGAGAAGGGGAAAGCCTGGGCACGATCAGTCGGAGCGCGGAACGTCCGCCCGGGTTGTCAGGAAGAGTGCGCACGGCGTCTAAGGAATCATTCGTGACACTGGTCCGGTGCTTATTGTTGCCGTCTGCCGAAGTTTTTGTATCACGCTCGCGGCTGGTAAGGCCATTCGGCATCGGCGCGGCGCCTCTGTCGTGGTTTTAGAAACAGAGATTCGGAACGCCGAGAGAAGTGGGCGCCCCCGCGCCGGGCTTCCGCTGAAACGCCTGCGGCAGCGCTGAATCCTGCGGCTGGACGATGGCGTACTCAATCGGGCTGGAGCAGTAGACGCAGTCCGCCTGATGGATCCCATCGAGGCCTTTGCCGAGAACCTGCGGGAAGGTTCTCAGGCACTCCGTGCAGGTGACCATGACGTACGGTTCTCCGGCTGGGTCGTGCCCGTTGCGCGGAATCCAGATCGGCGCCATCGAGTTGGGGCGATCGGACGATGACAGGCGCGGGGATTGGGTCATCGCTTTCAAAATGCGGAACAAGAGGCCCGGATGGGTTCCTTTTTCATAGAAAGCGTCGGCGGCAACGCCGGGGGGCACGCCGTCGCCTGAGAACGCGGCGCTCATGGCGATCGCCTGGATCGCGGGAAATCGCCGACGCACCACCGAGAGCAATTCGAAACCGGACATGCGCGGCATATTGAGATCCGCGACGATGACATCCGGAATCTCTCGCCGCATTTCGGCCAGTGCGGAGAAGCCGTCGTCAGCCGTCCGCACGCTGTATCCAAATTCGTCAAGGATGGCCGAGAGAGCCATCCGAATCGGCGCTTCGTCGTCTACGATAAGGAGTCTTGCCCTGGTTTCCTGCATCGTGCCCCCTTCAGATGATGAACCAACACGTGTGGGTAAGAGCATCCTCCTCCTCTGACAATCTTCAATGCTGGTCAATTCTGCTCAGCCCAGGCCCTTTCATCGATTCGTCGATCGCACTATAGTGCGTCGTTGATCTTCGCCGTTCCGATGGACAGAATATCCGCCTGGACCGGTGGCGGCGAGCTGCGTGGACCGATTCGAAAAGCCCCTGGCGGCCTTCGCCCACCCCGCGACAGAGGCGTCGCCGCGAAGTTCCTCCCGAGCGATGCACCGCAACAATCACTTCTCTTGTTTGGCCGACTGAGCGTTTCTGACCAGCTTTGCGAAACCTCCCCGTTCCATACTCGCTGGGTTGAGTGTCCTGACCGGGCGTGGAAACCTCTCAAACCCGATCCTCCCCGTCGCCGGCATTCAACGCCCAGGAGGGCGAAAATGAATCCAGAACTGACGAATCCCAGACTGATTGCGGGCGCGATTGCGATCGTCCTGATCATCGTCGTTGTGGTTGCGCTGTACTTGCGAAAGCGCAGAAAAACCACTGAGGGCCTGCGCGCTCGCTTCGGGCCGGAATACGACCAGGCCGTTCTCACGCATGGTTCCGAACGCAAGGCCGAAGCGAAACTGGCGGATCGTGAGACGCGCGTAGAAGGGCTGAAGATCCGCGAGCTGGGCGCCGCGGAACGGGAACGCTTCATAGCGGACTGGCATGTCGTGCAATCGCGCTTTGTCGATCACCCAAAGGGCGCCGTCACGGAAGCCGATGAGCTGGTCTCTTCGTTGCTGAAGGCGCGCGGCTATCCCGTCGCCGAATTCGATCAGCGCACCGACGACATTTCCGTCAACCATCCGCGCCTGGTGGAGTATTACCGCTCTGCGCACGGCGTCGCGGTGCGAGTAGGCCGAGAAGAGGCGAGCACGGAAGACCTGCGAAACGCGATGATCCAGTACCGCTCGCTCTTCGATGAACTCGTCGAGGTGAAGACGCCCGGCGAAATCAAAGCTGTCGCATAATCACGCATTTGACCTGGAGTGAAGGGAGACTGAAATGATTCTGCTCATTATCGTTCTGCTGTTGGTTTTCGGACTTGGCGGCGGATATTTTGGTTACAACCGCTGGGGCTATCGCGGGGGCGGCGGTATAGGCCTCGGCACCGTGCTGGTGATCCTGCTGGTGTGCTATCTGCTGGGGGCCTTCCGATAGCGCGTAGGGCGGTGTGGTATCCCGCGCCGCGCCGATCCAGAATACTGCTCGATATCGCTCATCCCGGCCCTTCATCGGAGATCTGAGCCGCGTTGGGGAACGTCCGATCGGAATAAGGAACGAATCCGCGAATCTGTGCAATATTGAACAGCACCGAAACCGGGGCGATGCGAGACTTATCGAGACGCGGTTAGATGCTGTCCTGCGGGTGAGCGATGCCCAACCTGAAAGCAAGCCTTCTGGTCGTAGACGATGAACCGGCGTTTCGCAAAACGCTGTCCGTATTGCTTACCGCTCTTGGCTATGCGGTGCGGAGCGTCCCGAACGGCTTCTCGGCACTGGATGCCATACGGGATGAGATTCCCGACCTTCTTCTCTGTGACCTGTACATGCCCGGAATGTCGGGCTTTGAACTGCTCTCGATTGTCCGCCGCCGGTTCCCCTCAGTCCGGGTAATCGCTATGAGCGGCGCATTCTCCGGTATGGCAGTGCCTCCGGGCGTTGCCGCCGACGCCTTTTATGAAAAGGGCAGACGTCCGGCGCTCCTGCTCCGGATCGTGCAAACGATGATGCGCCCACCGCGATCGCTGGTCATTCATCCCCCACGTTCCAACGCGCCCATCTGGATTCCCACCAACGGGCACAATACGTCGGGAGAACCCTACGTCCTGATTTCCTGTCCTGAGTGCCTCAGGGCGTTCCCACAGATTCCGGACAAGAGCGCCGCCACCATGCTCGATACAAAATGCGCCTGGTGCTCCAGCCCCATTCGCTACGCGATTGTCCACTCCGCCGATCCCAAATCGCCGCAGGAGCCAGCCGCGGGAAATCCGCCTGAGCCGCGCCCCCCGTTGCCCTCTGACTATGCTTCAGCGCTATCCGGGACAGGAGCGCCTGCCGCGTCCGCCTCGGGCAATTGATCCATCAGCACCACGTTCAGCAGGGACTTGTGGACGTGGATGCCGCCGTTATACTCAATGAACCCGAGCTTGCGAAAGCGATTCATGAAGAAGCTGACGCGCGAGCGGGTGGTGCCGACCATCTCCGCCAAGGTTTCCTGCGAGATCTTCGGGATCAACGATTCCGGTTGACCCGGCTTGCCGAATTGCGCCATCAACAGAAGAATCCGGGCGAGGCGCTTTTCGCTGGAGTTGAAAAGCTGGTCTACAAGGTCGGCTTGAATGCGCATGCTGCGTGCCAGCAGAAACGACAGAAACCGGTCGGAGAAGGCAGGCTCTTGATGCATCACGCGAATCATCTCCCCCCTCTCGATCCTGAGGGCGGCACACGGAGTGATGGCAGTAGCGGTTGCCATTCGCAGCCCCGCCACTGCAGCGAGGCACTCCTCTCCAACGAAGTCGCCGGCGGAAAGAAGCGTGATGGTGGCTTCTTTGCCGTTGGCTGAAAAGACAGTGAGCTTGGCGCGGCCATCCTGAAGATAGAAAATCGAGTCGGCGGGATTTCCCTGGGAAAAGAAGACCTGATTCGCCTGCATCTGCACGATTTTTCGCCCCAGGCCGGCATTCGCCAGAAAGGCCTCGGCGTCAAACGGAATTTTCTGAAGGTCAATCATGCGACGACCCCTTTCCGGATGCCGGGGCGCCTGCGGACAGTACAGCGAGGGAGCAGGCCCGCGTCCGGGTTCAAGGTGAACGCGTGGGCGAACTTCTTACCATTATAAACCTCAGTCGCTTCATCGAATCATGTCAAATGCCGATGACTGCGGGTCTTCCGAACAACGTTCGCTAATGGCCAGGTGACCGCTCCAATAACCGTATAGATCAAGGCGTTCGCAGCTATCGCAAGGGCATATACCGTGATGATGTAGAGCGGGTCACCTACCGGAGCCACCACCGTTTCCCCCTCTTCCGCCCAAGTAACCGGCAATCTGGAAGTTTCGCTCTGGACGGGCTGCATTGCGGCGACGTTCGCGGATTCGACGAGGGTTATTGCTGTTGCTCGGTTTGGAGGCCGCCGTCGGGGACTAAGACGACTTCGCAGGTGGTTCCCGCTGAGCAGCTGACGACGGCGCTGCGGAGCAGGTGGGCTTTGGAGCCGGGGGGCAGGAGCTCGGGGAATTTCATGGCGTCGACAATTTTCTTTTCGGCGGTGAGCGGGTGCTCGCCGGTCATTTGCTGCGAGTCGATCACTCCAGCGGTAGTGATTTCGAGGCGGAAGGTGCCCCAGCCTTTCTCGTCCGCGGCGCGAGGCACTTTATAGGTGCGCAGATCCTGGAGATCGAGGGCTCCGCCCATGGGGAGCTCTTTGACGTCGGCGGACCGGAGGCGGTCGACGCTGTCGTGGATATGGCCGCGGACGTCGGGGGCGTCGTTGCGGGTGAGGGCGTCGGCGGCAAAGGCGTAGGCGGTGAGGGCGTCGCGTTTGAGGCCGAGAGCTTCGTCGATCTGGCCGAGGTGATCGCCGACCTCGGCGTGGAGAGAGGCGCGCCAGGCGGGCTCGATGAACTGTTTGGCGTCTTCGTATTTGTGTTCGCGGAAGAGGATCCAGCCGTAGGTATCCCATGAGGCGATGAGGAGCTGGGCTTCGGCGAAGGTGCGGCTGTTGGCTTCCGCAGCGGCCATGGTGGCGCTCTTCTGCTCGAGGCCGGCGATGGCGCGGCGCGAGGCTTCCTCGGCCACGGGGAGATCGAGGCCGGTTTCGCTGAGGGCGTAGGCGGCGTTGTTCAGCAGCTCGGGGTCGTCGGTGCCGTCGAGGATGGCTTTGGCGACGGCGGCGGCTTCTTCTTTGCGGTCGAGGAGGACGAGGGTGTTGCTGATCTGGACCTGGATGTGGCGTTCGTCGGGATTCTGGGTAGCGGCGGTTTGCAGGGTTTTGAGCGCGGCGTTGTAGTCGTGGGCGGTGGTCTGGAGCGAGGCGAGATAGAGGGAAAGGCGCTGGTCGGGGTGCTGGCCAAGAAACTGCTGGAGGGTTTGGCGAGCGCCGATGGAGTCACCGCCATGGGCTTGCTGGGCGGCGAGCGCACCGACGGCGAGGGAGTTCTCGGGGTGAGCGGCGAGCTCCTTGCGGAGGTCGGCGATGGATTCGGCGTCATTGCGCTCGAGCATGGCAATGGCGCCGTACATGCTCCACAGATATTCCTGGTTCGGATCTTTGGCCTTGACCTTATCGAGGATTTCTTTGGCACCGCCCAGGTCTCCGGCGCGCATACGACCCTGGGCGAGTTGCATGAGGTCGGCGGCGGAGGCGTTGTCGGGGGCGGTGGTTTCGGGCGGGGCTGCGTTGGCGGCCAGGGTCGAGGTATGGACGGTTACGGTTTTGGATCCATCGGCTGCGGTGGACGGGGCGGGAGACGATGCGGCGGATTTGGCGGGCGCGGAGGTTGAATCCGACTTTGTGCCAGGAGTAGCGGTCTCTTTGGTGGGCGGCGGGATGAGCGGGATCCACGGCTCATTGCTGAGGGCGATGTCTTTGGTGAAAGCCTGGTACTTCTTCCAGTCGTCCTTAGCGACTTTCTTTTTCAAAACGACGATGGTGCGGTCGACGATGACCTGTTTGCCATCGAAGCGGTAGGTCTTGTCGAAGGTGGCGAAGTCGGTTTTGACATGGACAGGGTCGGGGACGTCGGCACGGTAGCCCTCGGGCAGCACGATGGTGGAGGTGGCGGTGAGGGTGCGGGGGGCGCCGAGCTGGATGTCTTCGTCGGGCTGCTTCGCATCGTCATCGAGGAGGGTGAAGTCGGGGGCGGGAAAGAGGGGGACAATGTTGAGCATCTTCCAGTCGCCGTAGGGATGACGGGAGTAGTCGTAGGAGAGGACGATGGGGTCGTTGAGGTCGTCGGCGTTTTTGAACTGGGTGTTGCTGGTGGTGCCGCCGAAGCCGGTCATGGTGGAAATGTACTGAGAGGCCTTATCCCACTCGGCGGGGGCGATGCCCTGGGCGAGCGCGCGGACGATGAGCTCATCGTCGTCGCGGTAGGTGGAGACAATTTTGCCGGTGAGCTTGCCCTCGACGTCGAGGGCGGCGGTGGCCTCGAAGTGCGCGGTGAAGGGATAAGGCGCGGCGGCGGGCGTGGTTTCAAGGGACGCGGGGGAAGTGGCGGGGATGACGAGAGCTTTTTGGTCGCGAATGACGGAGGTGAGGAAGCGCCAGGGGGCGACGGTGGGCGTGCTATCGAGCCAGATGCGGCCGCTGGGCAGGTTGACGGTGGTGATGACGTGATTGAAGACGGCGGGTGAGGGAAGGTCGGCGACGGGAGCGATGCCGGCGCCGATGAGGGCGGGTGCGGTGGAGAAGCCTTTGGCGCGGAGGAGAGCTTCGAGGAGGGTGTCCTTATCTTTGCAGTCGCCGTACTGGTTGGCGAGGACTTCGGCGGCGGAGTGGGGCTGATAGCGGCCGATGCCGAAGTCGATGCCGACGTAGCGGGTTTTGGCAGAGACGAATTCGTAGATGGCGCGGATCTGGTCTTCGGGGGTTTTGGCGTCTTTGGTCAGCTCGTCGGCGCGGGCGCGAAGAGCGTCAGTGGGCTGCGCCTGACTGAGGGCGAGCGAGCGGTACCAGTCGCCGACTTCAGCCCAGTTGTGGAAGGTGGTCCAGGCGACGGAGGGAAGCTTGCGGCCGTCGGCGTCTTCGTCGGGATCTTTGGGGGGCGTGGGCTTGGTGTCTTCGGCGGTGGCTTTGGGAGCGGGCACGAGCTGGGAGACTTTCCAGGTCCAGGTGCGGAGGCCATCGTGAACGGCGATGGTGGGGTTGTGGTTGGGGCTCCAGACCTGGACGTATTTGTCGGCGGGAACTTCGAGGGTGAGGACTTCGGCCGAGACGATGTAGGTGCCGGGCGCGGTGAAATGGTCGGCTCCCCAGAACTGGCCTTGGGCTTCGGGCTTGTCGATGGCGACGAGGAAATCGTACTCGAGGGTGTCGCCGACGGAGAGGGAGCGAACGGGGATGTGCTTCTCTTTGAGGTCGCTGTAGAGGGGAGCTTCGCGGGAGACGGCGGCGGGCATGTCGATGGCGTCGGAGGGGGGCGTGTCGACGGTCGTGCCGTCGGTCTTGTGGACGCGGACGAACTTGACGGTGGGGGTTTCGTTGGCGGAGGCGTAGCTGAGGGAGAGGACACCGAACTGCTGGGCTGCTCCCTGGGACTGGATGTGGAGGATGGTGTGGATTTCGCGCTCGCCGGTGCCGTCGGCGTGCATGCGGTAGCCGGTTTCATATTTTTCGAAGACGAGGGCTTCGCCGGGGAAGGAACTGGAGGTTGTGACGGTGGGCGGCGTGGGTGCGGGTTGAGCGGGCGCGGCGGCCTTTTGCGCGGGAGAGAGAAGGGGCAGAAGCAGAACTGACAGGGCCGGGAGCAGAGGTGCGCGGGACATTTGCGGATTAGCTTAATACGGGCGGCAGGTTATTCCATGGCGTATTTGGGTTAGCCGGTAGCGGGTAGCTGGTTGGCGAGTTAGGGCGGCTTGCTTCATCTTTCTTACTCGTGGCGGAGCGGGCACGGGTGGGGGTGCCGTTTTGGGACTGGGACGGTACTTAAGAGTGGAAGTCGGGCATCCAGTTGTACCGGGAGCGCACGGCAGGAGCTTGAGCTTCTTGCTGTGGGGTGAACCTGGCCGGGGTCCAGCGTTTTTTTTGCGAACTGTGGAGTCGGACCCTGAGACCAGGCGGAGGCTGAGAGCGACGGTTCTTACTCGTGGCGGAGGGCGACCATGGGGAGGACGCGGGTGGCGCGCCATGCGGGGACATAGCTGGCGAGGAGGGCGACGATGCCGAGCAGAATGACGACGGTAGTGAGGGTGAGCCAGTCCGCGACGCCGACGCCGTAGAGCAGGCTGCGCAGGAAGCGGGTGAGGAGGAGAGAGGCGGCGAGTCCGACGAGGACGCCGGCGGTGGTGAGGCGCAGGCCCTGGGCGAGAACCTGGCGGAAGATGATGGATTTCTCCGCACCGAGGGCGATGCGGATACCGATTTCGTGGGTGCGCTGTTTAGTGGTGTAGGCGACGACTCCATAGAGGCCGACGGTGGCGAGGAGGAGCGCGAGGAGGCCGAAGGAGCCGGCGAAGTCGACAACGATGCGCTCGAAGACGTTGCCCATCTTCATGTTGTCTTTGAGGGTGGCGATGTTGTAGAGGGGCAGGTCGGGGTTGAGGTCGGCGGCGGTTTGCTGGACGGCGGAGGTATACGCGAGCGGATCGCCGGCGACACGGAGGTGGATGGTGACTTCGCCGCGGTAGCTCTGCCAGAGGGGCAGGAGGATGGTGGGGGTTGGATCGTAAACCAGGCGACGGTATTTGGCGTTAGCGGTGACGCCGACGACGGTGCGCGCTGCTTCCCAGAGCTGCACTTGTTTGCCGATGGCGTTTTGTCCGGGCCAGTAGCGATCAGCGAAGGCCTGGTTGACGATGATGACGGGCTGGGCGCCGGCGCGGTCCGCGTCGGAGAAGTCGCGGCCGCGGAGGATTGGCGTGCGCAGGGTGGCGAGGTAGTCGGGTCCGACGTTGGCGCGGTCGGCTTCGACGGTTTCATGCGGCTGCGGGACGTAGCCTTCGGGCTGGATGCCGTTGGAGTGGATGGTGAAGCTGAGGGGGGAGAAGTCGGCGAGGGTGGCGGACTGGACACCGGGGAGGGTCTGGAGGCGGGTTAGAAGCTGGCGCTGGAATGCGATTCCGGTGGTTTCGGAATAGCCCTGGGGCGAGAGGTCGAAGGTAGCGAGCAGGACGTGGTTGGGATCGAAGCCAGGGCCGCCTTGCTGGGCTTGTTCGAGACTGCGGACGAAGAGGCCGGCGGAGGTGAGCAGCACGGTGGAGAGGGCGATCTGCGCGACGACGAGAGCGGCGGCGATGCGCGAGCGGCCGAGGCCGGAGGTGGTGGTGAGGGCTTCGTCTTTGAGGACTGTGATAGGGGAGAGGCGCGAGGAGCGCAGAGCGGGGATGACTCCGGCGAGGAGCGCGGTGAAGAGGGAGAGAAGGATGGTGACCGTGAGGACGGCGCCGTCGACGCTTCCATTGAGAGTGAGGGGGAGGGTGGTGGGAGGGAGAAAGGCGGACATGGTGCGGGCGGTCCAGAGGGTGAGGAGGAGGGCGGCGGCTCCGGCGGCGAAGGCGAGGAGGAGGCTTTCGATCATGAGCTGGCGCACGAGGCGAACGCGGCCGCAGCCCATGGAGAGGCGAATGGCGAATTCGCGGCGGCGAGAGATGGCGCGGACGAGGAGGAGGTTGGCCACGTTGGCGCAGGCGAGGACGAGAAGCAGCGCGGCGAGAGCGAGGAGGATGGGAAGGGTTCCGGAGAGATAGACGTTGGCGCCGAAGGGGGAACGCCAGAGGGGATCGGTGGAGAGGGTGTTGTTGCCCTGGTGCGAGGTGGGGTATTGGGCGACGATGCGCTGCATGAGGAGGTTGAGCTCGTTGTCGACCTGGCGCTGATCGACGCCGGGGCGGAGAGTGGCGAGGGTATTGAGCCAGGAGGCGGAGCGGTCGTCGACGGTGGGCCAGCCCCAGACCTGGCGCGCATTGCCGAGGGGGATGAAGACGTCGGCGCGGAGTCCGGTTTTGCATCCATGAAAGCCTTTGGCGGTGACGCCGACGATGGTGTAGGGATGGAGGTTGATCTGGACGGTGCGGCCGATGATGGAGGGGTCGGCTCCGAAATGATTGCGCCAGAGGTCGTAATTGAGGACGACTTCGTTCTGGCCGGTGGATTCGGCGGCGGGCGAAGAGAGCAGGAGGCGGCCGACAGCAGGGCGAACACCGAGGACGCTGAAGTAGTTGGCGGAGACGAGCGCGCCGTAGATGCGTTCGGGCTTGCCGATGCCGGTGATGGCCATGTAGTCGTCGTGATACCCGAGGAGTCCGGAGAGGGTTTTGGTGTTGTCGCGGAGGTCGGCGTAGTCGGGATAGGAGAAGGGCGGAGAAGGATGCTCGTTGCGCTCGCCGCGCGTGATGGTGAGCATGCGGGCGGTTTGGGTTGCGCCGGGGATGGGATTGAGAAGGGTGGCGCGAATCCAGCTGAAGATGGTGCTGTTGGCCCCGATGGCGAGGGCGAGGGTGAGGACGGCGAGGAGGGTGAATCCGATGTGGTGGAGGAGCTGACGGAGGGCGTAACGGGTTTCCTGGAGCAGGTTCTGGAGCATGAGGCTTTCACTTTCCAGCGGTTTGGAATCTATGGTAGAGCGAGGCATGGGGTGGGTAATGTGTTGGCGGTCACGGGCGTTTGGCCGGGATTTGGGGCGGGTTTCGGGGTGGTGTGAGGGGGGCGTGTAAGCTTCCACCGGAGGGCGGAAACGATGGTCACGGTTGAGCTGTCGAAGCAGGCGAGGGCGGACGCGATTGCGTCGGTGAAGAAGTATTTCGAAGAGGAGATTCGGGAGCCGATTGGAGATTTGCGGGCGGGGCTGCTGCTGGATTTCTTTCTGGAGGAGATTGGGCCAGCGATCTACAACAAGGCGATCGGGGATGCGCAGGCGCGGCTGCAGCAGAGGGTGGGGGATCTGGATGGGGAGCTGTACGCGGATGAGTTTCAGTACTGGGTGCGGCTGGCGGCGAAGCAGAAGAAGACAGCCGGTAGCCGGTAGCCTGTAGCCGGTAGCGCCTACAATGGTGGGCGCGATTCCGGGCACCGGGCTCAGGGCACCGGGCACCGGAGACGCCAGGAGGTTTGCTATGTCGCGTCGCTCATTCTCGAGACGGAATTTTCTTTCACTCGCTGCGGGGACCGCGGCGGCGCGGCCTTTGATGGCGGCGACGGGCGGATGGGGATTCGATCAGTCAGCCGCCGCGACGCCGGGGTGGCGTGATCAGGGAGTGCTGAATCTGGCGCATTCGCCGTATGCGAAGCTGCGGAATGTTCCGGTGCGGGCGGTGACGATCGAGGACGGATTTTGGGCGAAGCGGCGGACGACGAACGTCGAGTCGAGCATCCCGTCGATGCATGAGGAGTTGCTGGAGCACGGGCGCATGGATAATTTTCTGCGACTGACGGGGGGATCGAGCGCTCCGCAGAAGGGGCCCGTGTATTCCGACTCCGACATTTACAAGTGGCTGGAAGCGGTGGCGTTTGCGCTGCAGTCCGAGGACAATCGGGCGCTGCGGCAGACGGCGGAGACGACGATTCGCGAAGTCGTAGCGATCCAGGAGCCGAACGGCTACATCGACACGTATTACCAGGACGACCGGAAGAAAGACCGGATGACGATCGAGACGCAGAAGCGCGGGCACGAGCTGTACTGCCTGGGGCATATGCTGCAGGCCTCGATTGCGTATTATCGCGCGACGGGCGACCGGACGCTGATGGACGCGGGGATGCGGTATGTGGATGGGACCATCCTGCCGAATTTCGGGCCGGATGCGCACAAGAAACCGATTGTGTCGGGGCATCCGGAGATCGAGATGGCGCTGATCGAGCTGTACCGGACGACGGGCGAGCGGAAGTATGTCGAACTGGCGGGGTACATTTTGCAGGGCGATCCGCGGGCGGATCTGAAGCCGCGGGAGATCGTGTACATGAACTGCGGGGTTCCGTTTACGACGAAGACGAAGCTGCAGGGGCACGCGGTGCGGGCGATGTACGCGTGCTGCGGGGCGACGGACTATTACCTGGAGACGGGCGATCCGGCGTACTGGAAGACGCTGGAAGTGCTGTGGAAGGATTTGTCGCAGGCGCAGATGTACGTGACTGGCGGCGTGGGGGCGCGCAGCGAGGGCGAGGCGTTTGGCAACGACTTTGAGCTGCCGAATGCGCAGGCGTATGGAGAGAGCTGCGCGGCGATCGGCAACATGATGTGGAACTGGCGCATGCTGGCGGCGACGGGCGAGGCGCGGTTCGCCGATGTGATGGAGCGGGCGCTCTACAACGGGATCAACTCGGGGATGTCGCTGGACGGGAAGACGTATTGCTATCGGAATCCGCTGGCGTTCGATCCGGCGAGCGGGGAGAAGATACGGAATCCGTGGTATGACACGACGTGCTGCCCGCCGAATCTGGAGCGGACGTTCGCGAGTTTGCCGGGGTATTTTTATTCGACCGCGAAGGACGGGCTGTACGTGCACCTGTACCACAACTCGGAGATGAAGTGGGCGCTCGAAAGCGGGAACGGGATCGTGGTGACGCAGAAGACGAACTATCCGTGGGAAGGGGCGGTGCGGCTGAGTGTGGCGGTGGAGCAGCCGGAGGAGTTCACGGTGAATGTGCGGGTGCCGGGGTGGTCGCGGGAGTCGCAGGTGAAGGTGGCTGGGGCTGCGGTCGATGGGGTGCGGGCGGGCGAGTATCTGCCGATTCGGCGGCGGTGGAGCGGAGAGACGATGGTGGAGCTGGCGTTCGACATGACGCCGCGGAGGGTGACGGCGAATCCGGCGGTGGCGGAGGACACGGGGCGTGTGGCGATGGAGCGCGGTCCGATTGTGTATTGCATGGAGGGTCTTGACCAGGCGCAGGGTGATGGGAAGACCTTCCCGCTGTATTTGGCGAAACGCAGCGGGGCGATTCATGAGGAGTTCAAGCCGGATTTGCTGGATGGGGTGATGGTGCTGACGCATGAGGGCGCGAAGGGGATGGAGCCGACGGACGCGCTGTATGTTTTGGGGGCAGGCGTGGTGCGGACGGAGCCGGCGGAGCTGAAGATGATTCCTTACTACGCGTGGGATAACCGGGACGAGAGCTCGATGCAGGTTTGGGTGCCGGAGGTGGGGTGAGGGTGGGCGGATCAGTGTGCGTACTTCGCTCTGATGCGGACGGTGCGGTCGAGTTCGTCCATGGCTTCGAGGATTTTGAGGCGGAGGTCGGGGTCGGGGTTCGCGGTGGCGAGGTAGTGCTGGACGGTTTCGAGTGAGGCGGGGGATTGCTGGCCGTCGATGAAGGCGTCGAGCCAGGCGACGAGGAAGAAGATTTTGCGCTCGCGTTTGACCTCGGGGAGAGCTTCGAGGGCGGGGTCGAGATATTGTGCCGTTAACTGTGACTGATTCCAGAAATTGAAGGCGCCGAGGGAGGACTGGATCCAGTCTTCACTGATTTTGGGGGCCTGGCTCGATTCCGGGGCCGCGGGGTCGCGCGTGTAGTCGGCGAAGTAGTGCTGCTTGGTGGCGGCGTCGGGGCGGGCGGCCTGGGCTACCCAGGCGTACTTGAGGCCGTCTCCGGAGGGGTCGCGCTTTTGCTCGGCGGCGAAAAGGGCGTCGGCTTCGGCGTCGGCGTAGGCGATGAGGGCGGTGACGAGGGACCAGCGATCCTGCTGGCGGAGGTTGACGCCGGGGATGGTGCGCTTTTCCTGGAGGAGGTCTTTGAGGACCGCCTGGCCGGCGGGTTGGGCGGCGAATCCGGCGAGCGAGCGGAACCAGACGATGCGGAGATCGTGGTCGGGATTGCTGCCGATTTGTTCGGCGGCGAGGGTTGCGGCGCGGGCGAGGAGTTCGGGCTGGGTTTGCGCGCTTACGTAATGATGGACTGCGGTTTGGGTGCGAGCGAGGAGACTCGCCGCCAGTGATTCGTCGCGTTCGCCGGGCAGCGCGGTGAGGGCGAGGCGGACGTAGTCGGCGGGGTCGAGCTCGACCTGACGGACGGAGTCCCAGAGGGAACCCCACAGCAAGGTGCGGCGGAAGAGGTCGCGCATGGCCGGACTGTTGTCGGCGATTTGCTCGGTGACGGCGGCGCGGGATTTTGCGTCGAGGAGGAAAAGGCCGTAGGCGTGGTCGTCGTTGTTGGCGAAGACCCACGACGGACAAGCGTAGGACTCCGCAAGGCGCCGGAGTTCCACAGATTCCCCACCAATATGCCGGAAATCGATGACGGTCGAGTGATCGAAATCGACGCGAAAGGTCCGTGTGGTCCCGTCGGGATAGCCGAGAAGGATCTCGGTGGCGATGGGCCAGACGTCCGATCCGCCGAGGATGGGGGTTTGGGTGAGCGTGAATTTCGTCAGGTGCGAGCCGTCGCACGAGAAGGACGTTTCGACGCGGGGCATGCCGCGATGGCGAATCCACATATCGGCCCAAGTGGTTAGGTCGCGGCCGGATGCGGACTGAAAGGCGGCGATGAGGTCGCTCCATGTGGCGTTCGAGTATTTGTGTTGGGCGAGATAGAGCTGGAGGCCGCGGCGGAAGGCGTCGTCGCCGATGACGTAGTTGAGCTGGCGGAGAACGCCGGGGGCTTTGGAGTAAACGATGGCTCCGTAGGCGGATTTGGCACTGTCGAGGTTACGAATTTCCTGGTAGATGGGCGTGGTGCCCTGGGTTTCGTCGATGGCGTAGGCGGCGGGCTTGATGGATTGGTAGAAGTGCCGCCAGATGTCGTCGTTGGGGCGGAGCGCGGCGAGGGTCTTGTAGGCCATGTACTGCGCGAAGCCTTCCTTGAGCCAGAGGTCGTCGAACCAGCGCATGGTGACGAAGTCGCCGAACCACTGGTGGGTGAGCTCGTGGAGGACGAGGATGTCGCGGTTGAGGCGGTTGTTGGCGGTGGGCGCGGTACGGAAGAGGACGGACTCTTCGCGGAGGAAGGTGCAGCCGGCGTGCTCCATGCCACCGTAGGCGAAGCCGGGGATGAGGACCATTTCGTATTTGGGGAAGGGGAAGGGCTGCGCGAAGTAGTCGGAGAGATAGCGGATGCCGGCGGCGGCGGTGGTCTGGACGGCAGGGACTTCGGTTTCGGCGGATTTGGCTTTGGAGGCGCGGACCCAGACGTTGGGCATGCCGGGTTGGGGGTGGACGTTGACGAAGGGACCGGCGGCGAAGGCGAAGAGGTAGGTGGGGATGGGTTCGGTTTCGGCGAAGGCGGTAGTTGCGGTAAGGCTGCTAAAGGCGCCCGTCGGAGCAGTATTGGTAATGACGGACCACGTTGGCGGCGCGGTGATGGTGAGTTTGAAACGGCCTTTGAGGTCGGGCTGATCGAAGCAGGGGAAGGCCATGCTCGCGTCCATGGGGACGAAGAGGGTGTAGAGGTATTCCTGGCCGTCGTCGTGATCTTCGAAGCGAGTGATGGCTTTGCCCGCGGGGGCGATGTTGGCGGTGAATTTTGTTTCGACGAGATTTTGGCCAGCGTGGAGCGCGGAGGCAGGAAGGACGATGTGGCCGTCCTGAATCTCGGCGGGGATGGGCGTGCCGTTGAGCGCGATGCTGGAAATGTGGCCGTCGTGGAAGTCGAGGAGGAGCGGCGTGGAGGCGTCGCTGAGGTTGAAGCGGATTTGTTCGGTGGCTTCGGTGATGGGTGCGTGCGGGACAAGAACGTAGCCGAGCTGGTAATGGAGATCGGAGACGCGGGCTGCGCGTTCCTGGGCGAGGGCGAGGGGGATGCCGTTGGGAATTTCGGCGGAGTAGGCGGCGGTGGTGAGTCCCATGACAGTCATGAGGATGGCTGGCAACACTATTGCGGGGCGGAGCGTGGCGCGCGGCGGAGCTGGGGTGGTCAATTTTGATCGCCTCACAAGTTCAAGTGCCTCAGGAATTTGAAACGCCCTACGGAAAGCTACAGTGCGCCGGAATGCGGCGGACCGGTTCTTCCGCACTATAAGCGCTGACGGCTTTTTTTGTGACGGATGACAGCAGTTTCTTTGGCATTGGGCGGGCATCCCGGTCGGGATAAGCGACATCCCGAGTTAATTGCAGTTATTGCAGGGAGAGCCAGAATGAATCTGCCGTCAGCAGGACTACTCCGCCAAGCGCGGAGAACGCAGCCCATCGTCCATTCAGGAAACAACCACCGCAGCGCCAGCCGAATGCTGGCGCTTTTGTTTATCCCGCTGTTGCTGCTCATTGCGCCCGCGCTGCATGCGCAGTTCGGCGGCAGCCTGAACGGGACGGTGACCGACCAAAGCGGGGCGGTGATTCCAGGCGCAACGGTGGTGCTCACCAATCCCGCGACGCAGGCGGCAAAGACGACGACGACCAACGCGACCGGGTTCTACACGTTCACCGAGCTGGCGCCCGGAAACTACAAGGTGAAGGTGACGGCGAACGGATTCGAGGAGGAGGACTTCAGCGACGTCGCGATTACGGCGGAGCAGGCGCGGGGGCTGGACGTGAAGATGACGGTGGGCGCGGCGGCGCAGACAGTGACGGTGAACGGAAGCCTGACGCCGATTCTGAATACGACGGATGCGGCGACTTCGAGCACGATCAGCGCGGAGGATGTGACGCGGCTGCCGGCGTTCGGGCGCGATCCCTATGAGTTGCTGCGCACGGGCGTGGGGATTACGGGAGACAGCGCGCGATCGGGGAGCGGGGGCGCGATTGCGCTGCCGAACAACACGAGCCAGAACCAGTCGAACGTGGGAATTTTTCAGACGGAGAACCAGATTCAGATTTCGGCATCGGGGCAGCGCGTGACCTCGAACACGTACGAGATCGATGGGGTGACGGTGGACAGCCTGCTGCACGGCGGATCGACGATCGTGACGCCAAGCATCGAGTCAGTGGACCAGATCACGATCCTGGCTTCGAACTACGATGCGACGCTGGGACGCAGTGTGGGAGCGCACATCCTGACGGTGACCAAGTCGGGCACCAACGATTATCACGGGAGCGCGTTTTTCCAGTATGACGAGCCGGGGCTGAATGCGTATCAACCGTATGGCGGGCCGACGAGCACGCCTGGGGTGTTCGCGCCGGCGATCCGCGACGACCTGCAGCAGCGGGACTGGGCGGCGAGCGTGGGCGGACGGATCATCCGGGACAAGCTGTTCTGGTTCGGCAGCTACGAGGCAGTGAAGAGCACGCTGCAGTCGTTCAGCGAGACGTATGTGCCGACGCCTGGGTGGTACGCGGCGCTGGCGGCGGCAAGGCCGAGCGGATTGGTGGCGAGCGTGATCGCGAAGCCTTCGGGGCAAGCAGTGGTGCGGGCGGTGTTGCCGGGCGCATGCAGCGCGCTGCAGACGCAATGCGCGCCGGTGGGCACGGGTTTCGACATTGGGTCGTTTGCAGGGGCGGACGGGCAATATTTGCCGAACAACAATGTGAATGGGACGGCGGCGAGCCCGAACCTTTATACCGGCGCGGGACTGGACGGGGTGGCGGACGTGGAGTTTGCGCAAATCCAGACGCCGAGCCAGTATCGCGGGACGCAGTTCCACGGGCGCGGGGACTGGTACATCGGGCATCGGGACCAGATTTACGCGGGGTTCTTCACGCAGAAGCTGGACCAGTCGTCGTTTGATTCGGCCGCGGGGGCCGCGCCGGATTCGAATCTGCCGTTCAGGCCTTTCAATCAGTCGGCGACGCCGGTGTGGATTCACACGTTTGGCGCGACGCTGATCAACGAGCTGCGCGCGAACTACACGCGGTTCGCGGATAACCAGATCGCCGACACGGCGGGGCAGGTGAACTGGGGCGTGCCGGGAATCTATGCGCAGAACTACGGGTTTGGGACGTTCCAGTTCAGCCAGCTGGCCTCGCCGACGACGCCGTATATTGCCGCGGAGAACACGTACGAGATTCGCGATCTGGTGACGAAGGTGCTGGGGCCGATGTCGCTGCGGATGGGATTGGTGATTCGCAGAGAACAGGACAACGACAATGACTCCGGGCTGGCGCGGCCGAACTACGCGTTCCAGGGACTATGGGATATGGCCAACGATGCGCCGCTGTATGAAGGGATCGGCGCGAATCCAAACACGGGCGGCGTGGGCAATGTGCAGAGATATTTTCGGCGGAGCTACTACGCGGGATTTGTGCAGGACGACTGGAAGGTGAAGCCGAATGCGACGGTGAACCTGGGGATTCGCTATGAGTATTACGGCGGGCTGACGAACCAGGGATTTCCGATCAACGACATGGTGCTGGGAAGCGGGGCGGGGACGCAGATCATCAACTCGCGGCTGGCGACGACGGACACGCTGTATCCGGGGACGCACGATGCGATTGCGCCGAAGATCGGGTTTGCGTGGCAGCCACCCTCAGGGCCGCTGAGCGGAAAGCTGGTGGTGCACGGCGGGGTGGGCGTGAGCTTCGACAATCTGGACGAGGAGCCGATTTCGCCAGCGTATGAAAACGGGCCGGGGTATTTCGACTACGGGTTGTGCTGCGGAGGACTGCAGTCGACGAACCCGAACGCTACGGGAACGGGGATCGTTTTTGAGTTCGGGACGAGCGATTCGCCGTTCAGCTATGCTCCGAATCCGAACCTCGCGGTAGGAACGAATCCGACGACGGGGACGCCGAATGCATTCACGCCGCCGGGAGGCACGCCGTCGACGCCGCAGGTGGAGACGTACAGCATTTTGCCGGGGATGCGGCAGCCGACGCTGTACACCTTCTCGCTGGATAACCAGTGGGCGCTGCCGTGGCAGATGGCGTTCACGGTGGGCTACCAGGGGTCGACAGGGTTTCATTTTCTGCGGCTGGTGGATCAGAACTTTTTGTATCCGCAGTCGAACGGGACGTGCGCCTCGGGCGGAGCGTGCACGCCGGGCGTGAACCAGACGCCGTTTTACGCGGCGTACGTGCCGACGCCGGATGTGCAGACGAACTACAACGCGCTGAACGGACATCTGGAAAAGCGGCTGCAGCACGGGCTGGATTTCAGCGTGGTGTACACGTATTCGAAGAGCCTGGACAATGCGTCGGAGGAGGGTCCGGGGTTCGCGAGCAACCAGACGGATCCGGCGAATCCGCGGGCGGAGTGGGGACCGTCGGACTTCGATGTGCGGCAGCGGTTCAACGCGCTGGGGACATGGACGCTGCCCAGCCCTGAAAAAAATGGGCTGGTGAAGAATGTGCTGGGCAACTGGCAGGCGAATGGCGTGTACACCTGGCATACGGGTTATCCGTGGACGCCAGTGATCGGGGTGCCGACGGTGGCGCTGGTAAACGGCGCGGCGCAGATTTCACCGACGCGGCCGACGGGGTATGGGCCGAGCGCGGGTGCGCCGGCGGGCACCCTGGCGATGAACAACTGCGCCAACCACGTCTTCGTGCACGGGGGCAATTTTCCGGACGGCGGGGCAAATTACTTTGTGTACGGAACGCCGGGACCGCCGGGGATCGGGCGGAATTCGTTTAATGGCCCATGCTACAAGGACCTGGATATGAGCTTTGCCAAGCAGGTGACATTCAGCCTGCACGATCACCCGGCACTGTTCCGGTTCCAGGCGAACTTCTTCAACATCCTGAACCTGACGAACCTGCAGCCGATCGGGTTTGGCACGACCGAGGCGTTGATCTCGACGAACCCGTCGGCGGGAACGCACATCAACAATCCGCTGTTTGGGTTTTCGCCCGGCGCGGACAGTGGGAGGGTGATTGAGTTTTTTGGGAGGGTGCAGTTTTAAAGGCAGGGATTAGGGATTAGGGATTAGAAGGGGGATGTTCCGCAGGGAGCATCCTCCTTTTTTGTTGGGAATTACGGCGTATTGAGGCGCGGAGCGGGCGCGTAGACGATAATTCTCTGCGGAGATTCCATGATGAGACGGATGTTCTGTGTTGTGGCGGCATGTTCGCTGGCGTGTTGCGCGTGGGCGCAGGGGTTCGCTCAGGAAGCCGGAGCGGAGCCGGAAACGATTGTGGTGGATGCGAAGGCGACGGGGACGCCGTTTCCACATTTTTGGGAGGAGATGTTCGGGTCGGGGCGCGCGAATCTGTCGATGCGGCAGAGCTATCGCGACGATCTGGACCGGGTGCGGAAGGTGACGGACTTCCGGTACGTGCGGTTCCACGCGATTCTTGACGACGAGAACGGGGTTTACAGCGAGGATGCGCAGGGAAACCCGGTCTACAACTGGTCGTATGTGGATCAGATTTACGACGGTCTGCTGGCGCATGAGATTCGGCCGTTTGTGGAGATCAGCTTTATGCCGAAGGCGCTGGCGGCGAAGGTGCAGTATCACGCCTTCTGGTACAAGCCGATTCCGTCGCCGCCGGCAGATTATGCGAAGTGGGATGCGCTGATGACGGCGTTCGCGAAGCATCTGGTGGACCGGTACGGGGCGGATGAAGTGGCGCAGTGGTATTTCGAGGTGTGGAACGAGCCGAACCTCGATTTCTGGATTGGGAAGCCGGCGCAGGAGACGTACTTCGAGCTGTACGACCACACAGCGCGGGCGCTGAAGGCGGTGAGTGACAAGATTCGCGTGGGCGGGCCAGCGACGGCGCAGGCGGCGTGGGTGGGGGACCTGATCGCGCACGCGGTGCAGAACGACGTGCCGCTGGATTTCGTCTCATCGCACGCGTACGGGAACGACTCGGCGAAGGACGTGTTCCACGACGACCGGCCGATGGCTCCGCACCAGATGGTGTGCGCGGCGGTGGACAAAGTGCATGAGGAGATTGCGAAGTCGGCGCGGCCGAAGCTGCCACTAATCTGGAGCGAGTTCAATGCGACGTATATGAACGAGCAGCCGATCACGGATTCGATTTACATGGGGCCGTGGCTGGCGGACACGATTTCGAAGTGCGACGGCAAGACGCTGATGATGTCGTACTGGAGCTTCTCGGATGTGTTCGAGGAACAGGGCGTGGTGAAGAGGCCGTTCTACGGCGGGTACGGGCTGGTGGCGGAGCGCGGGATTCCGAAGCCTGCGTACGACGTGTTCATGCTGCTGCATGAGCTGGGCGATGAGCGGCTGCAGGCGCCAAAGGACGAGGCGCTGGTGACGCGGCGCAAAGACGGGACCATCGTGATTGCGGTATGGAATCTTGTGGAACCTAACGCACAAGGATCCGGCGCGGAGGGCGCTGATAAGACGGTGACGTTCGACGTATATGGCATAGGGACTTTCCAGGCTCAGGCGCACCACGGGGTGACGTTTGAGATCAAGACAACGCGCGCGGAGGTTCGGCGCGTGGATCAGACGCACGGCGACACTCTGGATGAGTGGAGGAGGATCGGGAGCCCGGCGTGGCCGACCGAGGACCAAATTGACCTTTTGCGCAAGACCTCAGAGCTCGGGCCGCCGGAGGAGCTGCCGATTCACGGTCACCGGCTGACGCTGACGTTGCCGCCGATGGGGCTGGCGGTGGTGGAGATCAAGTAGCAGGGTTTAGGGGATAGGGTATAGAAGTCCTGCGTCGCCTGGATGCTTGTTGGCTCAGATGGGCGCGCCGTTGCGCGGGCGCCCTTCCTACTCGCTGCCTTGCTGGAACATTTCGAGGAGAAGCTCGGCGGCCTGCTGGGCGTCGAAGGTGCGGAACTCCGGGGTGAGCTGGAGGGCGTTGGCTTTGGGCGCGAGGTTCCTGAGCGCGGCGAGAACCGCGACGGCTGGCATCTGGGGCGTGCCGGGTCCGACGAGGATGATGTCGATGGGATGGACCTGGAGAAGGATTTTCGCGTCGCTGACCAGGCTCGCGGAGTGCACATCGTAGCCATGCTGGCCGAGGACGACGCGGACGAAGGCGCCGAGATCCGGCGAGCGATCGACGACCAGTACGCGACGGCCGGGCTGGTCATGAATGGACGGTGCTGAAGGCTCGCGGAGGAAGGAGAGGACGGCTTCCGGCTCGGTGGGGTAGGAGTGGACGATGGTGGAGAGCAGCGTGATCTCGAGCAGCTCGGTGATGAAGTGCGGCGGAGCGGCCAGGCGAACGTCGCCATTGCGCTTGCGGAGGTTGGCGGTGTAGCGGACGAGCAGGCCCATGCCGGAGCTATCGAGGCGGGTGACGGCGGCGAGGTTGAGCACGATGCGATGGAACTCGCGGATGACCCTGTCGAAGGCGGCTGCGAGGGCATTCAGTTCTTCGCCGAGCACGATGCGGCCGGTGCACTGGAGGATGAAGACGTTCCCACAAAAGCGCTCTTCGATCTGGAGGGGCATTGCGGCGGTCCTTGTAGGCGGCGGCGTGCGAGGCGGATGGAAGCCAAGGTATCACAGGGGATTCGGGCGGCGGCGCGGCGGGCAGGACTGCGCGGGGGCTCTCATTTGGAATATCCTCTGACGTATGGTGTGCCGATCAGTCCTCGCTGCGTGCAGTCTCGCGGCCGTTTTTGGTTTTTCTTCGCAGGCGCAGATGACCCCTCCGCGAACGCAGCAGAGTCCGGCTCCGGCCCAAACCGATCCGGCCCAGGCGACGCCTGGCGCTCCGACGCTCCACCTTCAGGATTTGCCGCCGGATCCGCACACGCCGACGCCAGTCGAAGCCGAGCAGCAGCGGCAGCAGGCGGCTCTGAACGCGGCGATGCGCCTGGCGTCGATGGAGGCGGGCTGGGGCCCCTCAATGGACAGCCCGGGACTTTCCATCGCGCTGGCCGAGGTGAAGCGCACGAAGACGCCGGGTGGCTCGACACAGATCACCTATCAGATCACAGGCTCCGGGTTCGCGCCGGACGAGAAGCTGCTCCTGGTGCGATGGCCGCTGAATTCTGAGGCGCAGACGATGATGGGAGGCATTAGCTTCGACGCGAAGGGGATTGCGGTGTGCACCGCGCCAGCGCCTGCCCAGGCGACACTGCCGCCGGCAACAGCAACGCCCCAGGGTACAGCGGAGGCTACGGCTCCGGCAGGTGGATTGAGCGCCGCCCCCGCCCCGAGAGCGGGCAACACGCCGGCGGCGAACGCGCTTCCTCCGAGCTGCACGGAGACGATGCAGCCGCAACAGCCTGTGGAGCTGGCGGTGACGGCGGCGCCTGGAGAGGCGATTCGGGCGGCGGTGATGAGCGAGGACCGGAAGCACGGCGCGGCGAACAACGCGATTCCGTTCCCCATCGCTAATACCGACAAGGGTTGCAAGCTGCAGGTGATTCTGGGCATGAAGGACGCGGCTCTGGTGCTGATCGAGGGCACGGGCTTCCCGCCGAACACTCCACTGAAGCTCGACGCGGTCACGGGCGCGAACACCCGCGAACTCCATCCGAAGGCCGCCGCCGATGGCCGGATCGTCGTTTCTCTGCTGACCGGCGCCAAGGGGCAGACTTCCGGCCAGACGACGGTGCGATTCGCGGGGGTGAACCACACGCCGAGCCTGCAGACGTCGAGCACGCCGCCGGCCCCCGATCCGGATTGCGCGCCCGCGGTTAGTTTTCCGTGGGGCGAGGGAAGTTACAAGACGGAGTAGGTTGAGGGGTGCCCGTTCAAAAGGCCGCAGGGGCTAAAGTCCCGACAATTAATTCGGCCGTTTTCGGCACGACTGAAGTCGTGCCCTGACACGGTTCGTAGCTGGTCTGGAGCGGCGGCGGGTTGCGCTGATCCCGGGCCTTAAACATCGAGAGCCATTCGGCTCGCGTTGCTCGGCATTCGCTCAGGCAAGGCTCCGGGCCAGCCATGTTTGAGGTTTTTCCCGCAGCTATAGGGCCGAGCCGTTGCGATTCGCGAGTGCCGGGATTTTCCAGCAACAACGCTCTTTCCTTCTCCGGGACTTCCTGCGATACTTGATCGTGCCCGCCTGGTTCGTCCAGCACACAATCCCAAACAAGGTGACGCGAAAATGTCTGCAAAGTACATTTTTGTGACCGGCGGAGTTGTGTCCAGCCTCGGCAAGGGTCTGGCCGCCTCCTCGATTGGCTGTCTTCTGGAAAGTCGCGGCCTCAAAGTCAACCTGATGAAGTTCGATCCGTATCTGAACGTCGATCCGGGGACGATGTCGCCTTTTCAGCACGGCGAGGTATTCGTGACGGACGATGGCGCGGAGACAGACCTCGATCTCGGCCACTACGAACGCTTCACCCACGCCAAACTGACCCGCGATAACAACCTGACGACGGGGCGCATCTATGAGCAGATCATCACCAAGGAGCGGCGCGGGGATTATCTGGGAAAAACCGTGCAGGTGATCCCGCATGTGACGAATGAAATTCGGAACGCGATGCGGAAAGTGGCGGCGGAGGGCGACGTCACGATTGTCGAGATTGGCGGCACGGTCGGCGACATCGAGTCNNAAGACCAAGCCGACGCAGCACTCGGTGAAGGAGCTGCTGTCGATCGGGATTCAGCCGGATATTCTGCTTTGCCGGACGGATCGGTTTCTGTCGCGCGAGGTAAAGAGCAAGATTGCGCTGTTCTGCAACCTCGAAGATCAGGCGGTGATCACGGCGAAGGACGTTGAGTCGATCTATGAAGTGCCGCTGACGTTTTCGCAGGAAGGCGTGGACCGGTTGGCGCTCCGGTACCTCCACATCGAAACGCCGGAGCCGGACCTGAGCAAATGGTCCGATCTGGTGCGGCGCTGCTACAACCCGGTGGACGAAGTCTCGATCGCCATCGCCGGCAAGTATGTCGAGTACGAAGACAGTTACAAATCGCTGAAAGAGGCGCTGGTGCACGGCGCGCTGGCGCACAATCTGAAGCTGACCGTGACCTGGATCGAAGCGGAGGGTCTGGAGGAACCGGGGTACGAGGAGCAGCTGCGCGGCTTCGACGGGATTCTGGTGCCGGGTGGATTCGGCAAGCGCGGGATCGAAGGGATGCTGAACGCGATCCGCTACGCGCGCGAGCGGCAGGTGCCGTATTTCGGGATTTGCCTGGGTATGCAGACGGCGTGCATTGAATACGCGCGGAATGTTTGCGGGCTGGCGGGGGCTAATTCGAGCGAATTCGATCCGGCGACGCCGCATCGCGTGATCTACAAGTTGCGCGAGCTGACTGGCGTGGAAGAGATGGGCGGAACGATGCGGCTGGGGGCGTGGACGTGCCTTCTGGAGCCGGGTTCGGTGGCGGCGAAAGCGTACGGGAAGACGGAGATCAGCGAACGTCACCGTCACCGTTACGAATTCAACCGGGAATACGAGGCGCTGCTCACGGGCGCGGGGCTGAACATCACGGGAACAACGCCGGACGGGACGTACGTGGAGATTGTGGAGATTCCCGGGCACCCGTTTTTCCTGGGCTGCCAGTTCCATCCGGAATTCAAGTCGAAGCCGCTGGAGCCACACCCGTTGTTCGTGAACTTTATCAAAGCGAGCTACGCGAATCGGGTGAAGTCGAAGCGCGCTGTGGCCTCGGCCGAGTTGCCGAAGGTGGTGGTGGGCTGAGCTGAAGGCTAGACGCTGGCCGGGGTGTGAATTTCGATCGCGATCTTCGGCGGATTCATCAGCGTGTTGTGGATGAGGCAGCGATGGACGGCGCGGTCGACGCCGGCGCGGTCGCGCTCCTCGCAGGCCAGCGGTAGTTCCACTTCAATGCGGATGTTGTCGACACGGGGCGGGTTGAGGACCTTCTCGGCGATCACCTTCACGCGCGTGCCCTCGGTCGCCAGACCCTTCTGGCGGAGGTACTCGGCCACATAATAGGCGGCGCAGGACCCGAGCGAGGCGAGGAACAGCTCCGGCGGGGTCATGCCCTCGTCGAAGCCGCTATTCTCCGGCGGCTGATCGCTGACGATGGTGTGCTGCCGCGCTTTGATTTCGAACTGTACCGATCCGAGATGCTCGACTGCTACTTCCATGGCGATGCTCCTGTTCGTATACTGCTGCCGCGCGAAGGCACTTTCCTGTGATCGCGGTCACTGACGCGGGGGAGCCCACGCGGCTTATCTGAACGAAGGCGTTGCGTGCGTTGCTGCATTGCGTGAACCTGCGCATGACGCCGTTCCCCCGAAAGCGAGTGGCCATGGAATATCTGAATCGGGCTGTTCTCGATGCCGTTGCGGAGGACGCGTTCCGCAACCGGCAGCCGTATCCCTGGACGAATCTGGAAAACACGCTGACGCCGGAGGGCTACGAAGCTCTGCGCCAGAGTCTGCCCGATACGACGCAGGCGGACAAGCAGGTGGGCATCAAGCGCGCTTATGGGCAAGGGTCGCACGATCGCTTCCTGCTGCACTATCGGCCGGGCGTAACGATTTCAAATGCGTGGGCGGATTTCGTGGCGGAGCTGGAGGGGCCGGTCTATCAGGACTTTCTGAAGCGGGTGCTGGGGCCGCACAACTTCATCCCGACGTTCGAGTGGTACTACGCGTGGGAGGGCTGCGCGGTGTCGCCGCACTGCGATGCGGTGCGCAAGCTGGCGACGCACATCTTCTACTTCAATACCGAGGCGGACTGGGACCCGGGCTGGGGCGGGGAGATTCTGATCCTCGACAGCGAGCGGCGGTTCAAGGCGCACTCCGGACCGAGTTTCGACGAGCTGAAGGTGGCGGCGTCGCTGAGGCCGAGCGGCAATGGGAGCCTGCTGTTCCAGCGGACACCGCATTCCTGGCATGGCGTGCGCCCGCTGCAATGCCCGCAGGGCCAGCTGCGCAAGCTGTTCATCGTTACCGTCAACGTGCCGAGCTTCCAGGTGTGGTGGCGGCGCGTGCGCGGCAAGGATCCGGACGGCTTCCGGCTGCAGGCGGCGTAAGGTTCGAGACTAGCCTCAGGCGAGGCTGATTTGCGCTTTGGGGTAGCGGGTGATGAGCTCGCTTTGCAGCCGGGCCAGATCGCTCTGTTTGCCATCAGGAATCAGGACGGCCTGGTGAATGTTGATGGTCTGGGTGGGTCCGTAGGGGTTGGGGACGTAGCGCTCGAAGTTGAATATCGCGCTGCGCGGCGGGCGCTCGTCGATGGCTGCTGAGATGAGGTTGTTGGTGCCGTTGAGCCAGGACGTGAAGACGCCATCGCAGAAGATGCCGTCGCGGCCGAAGTACACTTCGGGATCGGCACGCAGTAGCTTGGCGCGCAGCTTTTCAGCCTGGGAAGCGCCGCCGCGTCCGCTAAGGAGAACCAGAGCGACGATGGCTCCGCAGACGATGACGATGTACAGCGTCTTCCAGAGCCAGGAGCCGGGGCAGAAGACATAGACGCCGACGGCGATGCCGCCGATGGGCCAGAGGAGGCGGTGCCCGTCGCGCCGGAGCACGAAGTTGGGGGGCGTGGCCCTGAGGCGCTCGGCCTGGACGTTGCTCCACGCGGCCCACTGCTCGGGCGTGTACTGCCAATGGGCCCAGGGGTCGAGTTCGACCGCGGTGAGCGATTGATCGAGGCTGCGGTTGGTCCAGTAGAGGATGGGCAGAAAGATGATGGCCAGGAACGCCGTGAACCCAGCGATGGTCAATGGGGCGAAGCGAATGTCGCCGGGGATGAGCAGGCCGGGGATCACAAAGGCGAGGATGATGATCGCGAAGACCTTGACCCACTTGATGACCTTGTGACGGTTGCTCGTGACCAGCTTTGTGGCATGGGGCAGAGATGTGGGTTTCGATTCTTTGGGGACGGTGAAGGTCTGGATGATGAAGATGAGCGCTAAGGTGTCGATGACGATGACCGCGCCCGCCGCGGAGAAGACAACGGCTTCGGATTTTCCCGCGGTCAGGTTGACCGCCGCGACGATAAGAGCGATCGCGCCCGCAATGGCCAGGAGGACGACAGCGATGGTGCGCAGGGTCGAGCGGCGTGAATACAGTGGGTTGTGTCGCCACGCCCCCCATGCGCTGAACAGGAAGACCACGGCGAAGATGAGCTGGAACATCGGCGACCTCGGGTAGATTTTGGGCGTCGAAGCAGCGGATTCGACGGTGGCGGCGTCCCCTGATTGTACGGAAACTTTAGTCCAGGAGCCGGCGCAGCATAATCTAGTTTGCATGCCTCCGGTTTCCTCGCCTGCGCGCGCCCGGTCCTGGCTGTTGCCGGCCACGCTGGGCACACTTCTGCTCGGCGTACTCTTTGGCGCCGCCATCCTTACGCTGTTTCTGCATGAAGCGAAGCGCGGCATCTGGGATCGCGTGGCCAGCGTGCTGAGCGCGCGCACGCTGCGCATCGATACGACACAGCCGACGGTCGTGATGCAGGTGCGGCGTCTGTCACGGCTCGAGTCGGTGGCCTTCACCATGGACAAGATGGTTTCCGGTGACCGGGAGGGGCGCATTCTGCCGGCGTTCCTGACTGGCGATCGGATTCTGCTCGAGGTGCATGGCGAGGCTGTCGCGGGCGTCGACCTCGGCCAACTGGCGCCGACCGATGTTCGGGTGAGCGGGCACGCGGTGCAGGTGCATCTGCCGCCGGCGCAGATCTTCACCGTCGACCTCGACGACCAGAAGACGCATGTGTATTCGCGGACGACGGGACTGCTGGTGCCCGTCGATCCGGGGCTGGAGGGTGAAGTGCGGGAGCAGGCAGTCGAAAACCTGCGCGAGTCGGCGCTGGCCGCGGGGATTCTCGCCACCGCCCGCCGCAACGCCTGCAGCACGGTGACGAAGCTGCTGCTGGGGTTGGGGTTTGAGCAGGTCGAGTGCGAGTGAAGACAGGGTGCAGGGTACAGGGTACAGGGTACAGGGTACAGGGTACAGGGTACAGGGTACAGGGTACAGGGTACAGGGTACAGGGTACAGGGTGCAGGTGGCGAGTTAGAGGTTGGAAGTTAGGGCGGGATTGTTTCCCGGAAGGGCGTATGCGGCCTATGGACTGCAGTCGTTCTGTACCCCGCGGGCGGCGCGCTGTACCCTGTTGCTGTGAGTCAGGAATTTGAGATTGGGCCGGTACGGGTGGGCGGCGGGCGGCTGTTCCTCATCGCGGGGCCGTGCGTCATCGAAAGCGAGGCGCATGTGCGCACGATGGCCGAGGCGCTTCAGAGGATCGCGTCGGATCTAAAGCTGCCGTTTATTTTCAAGGCATCGTACGACAAGGCGAATCGGACGTCGGTGAGGAGTTTTCGCGGGCCGGGGCTGATCGAGGGTACGGCGATTTTGCGGCGGCTGGCGGAAGCGACCGGACTGCCGGTGCTGACCGATGTACACGAGGCAGCGCACTGCGAAATTGCGGCGGAGGGCGCGGATGTTCTGCAGATCCCCGCGTTTTTGTGCCGCCAGACCGACCTGCTGGTCGCGGCGGGGCGGACGGGGCGCGCGATCAATGTGAAGAAGGGGCAGTTCGTTGCGCCGTGGGATATGCGGCACGCGGTCGAGAAGATAGCCAGCACGGGCAACACGCGGGTTTTCCTGACGGAGCGCGGGGCGACCTTCGGTTACAACAACCTGGTAGTCGACATGCGGTCGCTGGCGATCATGCGCGGCTTTGCGCCGGTGGTTTTTGACGGGACGCACTCGGTGCAGGTTCCATCCGGGGCGAATGGCGTATCGGGCGGGCAGCCGGAGTTTATCCCTCTGCTGGCGCGCGCTGCGGTCGCGGCCGGGGTCGATGGCATCTTCCTTGAAATGCACGACAATCCTGCGCAGGCGAAATCGGACGGGGCCAACGCGCTGGATCTGAAGGAACTGAAGCCTCTGCTCGAGACGCTGCTGGCGATCCATCAGGCGGCGGGCGCTCCGGTCTCCGCGTAAGGCGGCGGAAAACAGCCGAAAGCCAAATTGCGATTCGTCGCTGGTCCCCGCCCACAGCCCGTCTTTACAACCGTGCGACAATAGCCTTGAAAACGACATGAATTCATCAGCCGCAGTGGCACCCCCGCCAGCCACCGTTACGCCGGAGCTTCTGGCGCAGCACGGCATCACCCCGGATGAATATCGCCGCATCGAAGACGCTCTCGGGCGCACGCCTTCGCTCACCGAGCTGGGCATTTACAGCGTGATGTGGAGCGAGCACTGCTCCTACAAGTCGTCGAAGGTGCATCTGCGGCGGCTGCCGACGAAGAGCGAGCGCGTGGTGCAGGGGCCGGGCGAGAACGCCGGCATCATCGACGTGGGCGATGGCTGGGCGTGCGCGTTCAAGATTGAGTCGCACAATCACCCGTCATACATCGAGCCATATCAGGGAGCGGCGACCGGCGTGGGCGGGATTCTGCGCGACATTTTCACGATGGGCGCGCGGCCGCTGGCGGTGATGGACTCGCTGCGCTTCGGTCCGCTGGAGGCGGATGGTCAGACGCCGGAAGAGCTGGTGCGCCGGAATCACTCGATCGTCGAGGGAGTGGTCCACGGGATCGCGGGGTACGGCAACTGCTTCGGCGTGCCGAACCTGGGCGGGGAGACGAAGTTTGAGGCGTGCTACTCCGGCAATCCTCTGGTGAATGCGTTTGCGCTGGGTCTCGTACGGCGCGACGAGATTTTCTACGCGAAGGCTTCGGGGATCGGGAACCCGGTGATCTATGTGGGCGCGCGCACGGGGCGCGACGGGATACACGGCGCGACGATGGCGAGCGAGGAGTTCAAGGAGGGGTCGGAGCAGAAGCGGCCCAACGTGCAGGTGGGCGATCCGTTCATGGAGAAGCTGCTGCTGGAGGCGTGCCTTGAGGCGATGCGGACGGGCGCGGTGGTTGGCATCCAGGATATGGGCGCTGCGGGGCTGACGTGTTCGACGTGCGAGATGGGCGCGCGCGGCGGAGTTGGACTGGAAGTGGAACTGGACCACGTGCCGCAACGCGAAACCGGCATGAGCGCGTACGAAATCATGCTGAGCGAGAGCCAGGAGCGGATGCTGCTGGTCGCGGAGCGGGGCCGCGAGCAGGAAGTGCTCAGCGTGTTTGAGAAGTGGGGGCTGGAAGGCGTGATCGTCGGCGAGGTGATTCGTGAGCCGCGGCTGCGCATTTTCCAGCACGGAGAGCTGGTGGCGGATATTCCGAACCAGTCGCTCACCGACGACGCGCCCCTGTATCACCGGCCGGTGGGGACGTGGGCGCGGCCGGAGCAGATCAAAGTGCCGCTCGATCCACCGGCGCAGGTGCTCGAAGAACTGAAGAAGCCGCGCGACTACACGGCGGATTTGAAGAAACTGCTGGCGTCGCCGAATATCTGCTCGAAGCGCTGGGTGTTTGAGCAGTACGACTCGATGGTGCAGACCAACACCGTCCAGGGCCCGGGCGGCGAAGCGGGCGTGATGCGGATCAAGGGCAGCGGGACGCCCGGTCGCGAGCGCGGACTGGCGATGGCGTTGGCGGGGAACGGGCGCTGGTGCTATCTCGATCCCAAGCTGGGTGCGATGCACGCCGTTGCCGAAGCCGCTCGCAAGGTCGCCTGCACGGGAGCGACGCCGGTGGCGGCGACGAATTGTCTGAACTTCGGGAATCCGGAGAAGCCGGAGATTATGGCGCAGCTTTCGGCGGCGATTGATGGCATTGCGGAAGCCTGCACGGCGCTGGGGACGCCGATTACGGGCGGGAATGTGTCGCTGTACAACGAGACGCGCGGGGAGGGAATTTATCCAACGCCGGTAGTTGGGGTGGTGGGGATTTTGGAGGATGTGACGAAGGCGGTGCCAGCGGATTTTCAGCGGACTGGGGACGCAATCTTCTTTATCTCCGGCAAAGGCACGGAGATTGTCGAGGGGGACACGGGATCGGGAGCCGAAAACCAGCGGCAATTTGGGAGTTCGGAATTTGCCAGGATCTGCCTGGGAAGCTTTTGGGGCCTGCCACCGCAGCTGAACCTCGAGGCTGAGGCGCGCTTGCACGAAGCCCTGGCGGAGTTTGCCGGCGCTGGCGTTCTCTCCTCGGCGCGTGACGTCTCCGATGGCGGCTTGCTCGGGTCTCTCGCAGAAGCCTGCATCGGCAGCGGGCTGGGAGCAGCGGTGTGGATTGGCGAAGTGCCGAATCCGCCTGTCACGGCATCGCCGTGGGAACTGCTCTTCTGCGAACCTTCGAGCGCAGCCATTGTGAGCTGCGGGGTGGATCGAATTGGAGAGTTGAAGGCAATTGGCGATCGCTGGGGTCTGTATGTCCTCCGGATTGGAGAAGTGCGGGGCGATTTGCTGCAGGTGAGCGTCTATACCGTCAACATTGTCTCCGCGTCGGTTGCCGAGCTGAGGCCGGTGTGGTCCGCAGCGCTTGAATCCCAGCTTGCCGAAGAGGTGACGGCGTGAGCGCGCTGCTCTTCGAAGGTTTTCCTTGCGAAGAATCCCCGAGCATCGTCGGGCGCGGCGAACCCACTCCATCGGCGTACGATCCGGATAAGCTGCGCGAAGAATGCGGCGTGGTTGCGATTCATGGACATCCGGATGCGGCGCGCCAGGTGTACCTCGGGCTCTACGCGCTGCAGCATCGCGGACAGGAGTCGGCCGGCATCGCTGCAGCCGACGGGACGCATTTGTCGAACATCAAGGGCATGGGGCTGGTTTCGGAAATTTTCACCGACGACGTGATCGCGCGCCTCAAGGGCGACATGGCCATTGGGCACACGCGTTATTCGACGACGGGGGATTCGGCGCTGCTCAACGCTCAGCCCATCCGCGTCGAATCGACCAAAGGCCTGATCGCTATCGCGCACAACGGGAACCTCGTCAACCTCGGCAACCTGCGCGTGCAGCTCGAGCGTCAGGGCGCATTCTTCCAGACCACGAGCGATTCGGAGATCATCGTGCAGTTGATCGCGCACTCGCAGGCGACCACGCTGGTCGACGCCATTGCCGACTCGTTGCGGCAGGTTGAGGGAGCGTTCTCGATCGTAATGATGACGCGCGACCGCATCTTTGCCGCGCGCGATCCGCACGGGTTTCGGCCGCTGTCGATGGGGCGCATCCATAACCCCGACGGACCGGACACCGTGGTTTTTGCCTCCGAGACGTGCGCCTTCGATCTGCTGCGCGCTAAATACGAGCGCGATGTGCTGCCTGGCGAGCTGATCATGGTCACCGGCGATGGCGTGACGTCGCGGCAATACGCACCGCCGAATCAGACCAGCTGCATCTTCGAGCATGTTTACTTTGCGCGGCCCGACAGCAGGATCTTTGGACGCTGGGTGCAGGAGAGCCGCGAGGAGATGGGCCGCCAGCTGGCGCGTGAGTCGCACGTTGATGCCGACCTGGTCGTGCCAGTGCCGGATTCCGGCGTTACGGCAGCGATCGGCTACGCCGCGGAGAGCGGCATCCCGTTTCGCTTCGGGTTGATCCGCAACCATTACGTCGGGCGCACGTTTATCGAGCCGGAACAGCGCGTGCGCGATTTCGGCGTGAAGCTCAAGCTGAACCCAGTGCACAATCTGCTGGAGGGGCGGCGGATCATCCTGATTGACGATTCGATCATTCGCGGGACGACGAGCCGGAAGATTGTGCGCATGGTGCGCCAGGCGGGGGCTACGGAAGTGCATTTGCGCATCAGCTGCCCGCCGACCATTTCTCCTTGTTATTACGGCGTCGATACGCCGCGCAAATCCGAGCTGATCGCGGCCAACAACACCGTCGAAGAAATACGCCGCTTTATCGAGGCCGATTCGCTCGCCTATTTGTCACTGGATGGGTTACGAAATGCGTGCGATGGCGGCGAGGGCAATCGTTTTTGCGTTGCCTGCTATACCGGCGAGTATCCGACGCAGTGGGTGGACGTCGAGGACATTCTGCCGGCGGAAGCCGCTGTTAGCTGATTCGATTGCCGGCGCTCCACCGGCCTTTCCCGCACAACCTCACTTCTCTCCGCCGCTTCCCATACAACAGAAGGGAGAAAGTCGAATGCCAGCGAAGAAGAAGTCTTCACGCAAGTACGGTCCCATGGCGGGCAAGAAGGTGGAACGCGCCATGCATGAGGAGAAGCGCGGAACGCTGAAGAGCGGCCGAAGCGGAAACAAGGTCACGAGCCGCAAACAGGCCATCGCCATTGGACTTTCCGAGGCACGAAAGGCGGGAGCGACGGTTCCCTCGAAAAAGTCTTCGCCGAAAAAGAGCGGCAGGAAGTAGTCGATCAGGAATCGGCCGCGACTCTTGCGGGGTCGCACGCGCGGGCTTGCGGGGGGCGGTTTCCGTGAGCGGCCTCTTCCTGCTACCTTTTCCTCGTACCCTCCATGTCCGATAACGTCCCCGATCTTTCTTCGCACCGGTTCGTGCGCGCGTGTTTGCGGCAGCCGGTCGACCACACCCCGGTGTGGTTTCTTCGCCAGGCCGGCCGCTACATGCCGGAATACATGGAGGTGCGGCGTCATCACTCGCTGATCGAGATCTGCAAGCGTCCGGAGCTCGCCGCGGAGGTCACGATCACCGCCGCAGAGAAGCTCGACGTGGACGCGGCGATCATTTTTGCCGATTTGCTACTGCCACTCGAATCGATGGGGCTCGATTTCGAGTTTCAGGCCGGCGAAGGACCGGTGATTCACCGTCCGCTGCGCGACGCCGCGGCCATCGCTGCGCTGCAGACCACGCGCGCCAGCGAGCTGGCCTATGTGGGCGAGGCGATTCAGCGGGTGGTCGGGCATTTCAAAGGGCGGCTGGGGATGATCGGGTTCTGCGGCGCGCCGTTCACGCTAGCGAGCTACATGATCGAGGGAGGCGGCTCGCGCAATTACATCGAGACGAAGAAGCTGATGTACCGACAGACCGACGCGTGGCGGATGCTGCTCGACAAGCTTTGTATCGTGCTGCGCGAATTTGCCGCGCAGCAGGTGGCTGCGGGCGCCGACGTCATGCAAATTTTCGACAGCTGGGCGGGGGCGCTTAGCGTTGAAGACTACCGCGATTTCGTTTTGCCCGCCACGCGCACGCTGGTGCGCGAAGTGCAGGCGCTCGGCGTGCCGGTGATCTACTTCGGCGTCGATACCGCGAGCCTGCTCTCGGCCATGCGCGAAACCGGCGCCGATGTGCTGGGCCTCGACTGGCGGACGCCGCTCGATCAGGCATGGCGCAGCCTGGATTATGCCTGTGCGGTGCAGGGCAATCTCGACCCCATCACCCTATTCGCGAAGCCGGAGCTGATCCGCACGCGTGTGCATCAGATTCTTGCGCAGGCCGGCGGCAGGCCCGGACACATTTTTAATCTCGGGCATGGCATCGTTCCCGGAACGCCGGTCGAAAACGTCCAGGCGGTCGTGAAATTTGTTCGTGAGTATATTCCGCCCTCGCCCGCGCACGGGGAGGCTCGCCGTGGCTGACGCGGTTCTGCTGCTCGCGCACGGCACGGCAGACTCGGTCGAGGAGATCCCCGAATACCTGCTGCGCGTCACCGGCGGGCGGCAGCTTCCGGAGGTCGCCGTAGAGGAAGTGCGCCATCGCTTCTCGCTGATCGGCGGCAGCCCGCTCACGCGGCTGACGCTGGAGCAGGGCCGGCTGCTGGCTGACGAACTTGGCGTCCCTGTCTACGTGGGCATGCGCAACTGGAAGCCGTACATCGCGGATGTAGTGCGGAGGATGCGCGACGACGGGATCAGCCGCGCCGTGGTCATTTGTCTTGCACCGCAAAATTCGCGGACCAGTGTGGGGCTCTATCGCCGGGCAGTTTTTGCCGCGGCCGAGGGGGCGCTGGCGCTGCGTTTCCTCGATGACTGGGCGGACCATCCACTGCTCGCCGATGCCTTCGCCGAACGGCTGCGCGCGGTGCGTGATGCTCTCAGCGCGGAGACTGGTGCCGCGGTCCCGATTCTCTTCACGGCGCACAGCGTGCCGTGCCGGACGGTGATTTCGGCGCCGCAGACGAGTCCGGGCGGCCCGCCGGAGCCGCCCGATCCGTACCCGATCGAAGCCAAGTTGACGGCGAGTCTGGTCGCGAGCCGCATTAGCGGCCTCACGCCCGACGGCTGGTTCTTCGCGTTTCAGAGCCAGGGTATGTCAGGCGGCCCGTGGCTGGGACCCTCCGTTGAGGAGACGCTGACGGCGTTGCGCCAACAGGGCGTCACGAACCTGATCATCCAGCCCATCGGATTCCTGTGCGACCACGTGGAGATTCTTTACGACATCGACATTGGCTTCCGCGAGTTCGCCGCGACGCTGGGGATTACGGTGCGGCGGCCGGATTCGCTGAACGATTCGCGCCTGCTGACGCTGGCCCTGGCCGATCTGGCGCGGAAGGGCCTGGCATCGTAGCCATGGAATCCGAACGAGCAGGATTCGGGTATCGTGGGTCTGCGGCGTGCATCAAAATACACTGAGAAACCATGAAGACCTGGCAAAAGCTCGCCCTCATCGTTCTGCCTGCCATCCTGATCGTGGCGATCGGCATCTGGCGCATCCATGTGGCGCGGAATCAGCCGGGTGTTGTGCCGCAGACTGTGGAGCGCCATCTCTCCGACGAGCAGATGGTTCAGCCGCGTAAGCTCTACATCGACGACATGAAGTCGGCGCGCGATCTGATCGGCAAGCCGGTTTGGATTCAGGCGGGCTACGAGCTGGACTACTATCCGTATGCTGCGCATCGCGTCGATTTCGCGCACAAGGCCGGGGTGCTGCCCAGCGTGCAGCGGCTCGACATCCGCGACATCGTCACGCAGAAGTTTCCCGCGAACCTGCCCACGCGCGCCCCGCGCGGCACCGGGCAGGCCTTCGCGGTGTTCACCATGCCAGGTGACCCAAAGGAATATGCAACCGCTATCGGCACAATCCAGGGCGCTGATTCGACCTGGTACTGCGACAACGTGCTTTACTACGACGATCCGCACCAGATGTATAAGTTCTGGCCCGCGGATTTGTGGCAGGCGATCGACCAGCATCAGCCGAAGGCTGGGATGACGGAGCTGGAGACCGCCATGGCTCTGGGCGTGATGCAACAGTCGGACTCCTCGAATTACGGCAACCGCACCGTCGAGTACGATGCCGGTGGCAAGCACTGGAGCGTCACCTTCGAGAACGACAAGGCCACCCAGATCGAGCAGGAGCACACGGCTCCGGCCGGAGGATAGCGCCCGGATCGGGAGGCTACCCGAGCGGGCCCCGCGCCGCCTAGGCCTGCTCAGTGAATCGTGCCGGCGAGGACAGAAATCTTTGCCGCAGCAGCGTCAGCCAGTTTCCGAGGGCGGAATTCGTTGGCTGAGAGAATAGGGCCACGTGGGCCGGGTTCGGGGCGGCTACACTGCGCCGCCTGCTTCCGGATTTCGCTGGGGCCGCCTGCGGCTTCTTCGGATGAACCGGCATCGCTCCGTTCGACAGGGCGCAGTGCCGCAGCCAGGCGGAGACGGTCAGGCCCGACTCGGCTGCCTGTTTCTCGATGCGGCGCTGCTCGGCGGGAGAAAACCGCGTCGTGATGCGCTGGGTGCGATCCGGCGTGGCTTCCTTTTTCGGTGTGGGCTTTGGCGCCGCCGGCCGCTCTGCCTGCAGCACAGTTTTCGTCAACACCTGCCGGAATTGTGGCTGCTTCGCGATGGGCGGTTTCGCGGCCAAGGGTGCGGCACTCTTTCGCGGAAGAGTACTCTGTGCGGCAGCTTTCAGCGCCGTGGCTGTCTTTGGCTTCCTGCGGACGGCAGGCTTTAATGGTGGCATGGCAGTGACCGCGGCGTGCGTTGCAATTGTGCGCGCCGGAATTGGCGCAAGTTTCTCAGTTTCTTCGGGAGGCACCGACGAAACAGGCTTCCCTCGCGGGCTCCGCGCTTTCGCCACGCTCGCGACTGGTTCTACCAAGACTCCGATCGCGGCTGGTGCCGGATCGTGCGGCGCGTCGTTGCTCAACGGCGATGCCGGTTCGAACTTGCTCGTCGCCGCGACCTCAGCAATTTTTGCAACCGTTCGCTCAACGGCCGATGGAGACGGAACTTCCGCGACCGGCTCGGGCTCGGCCTGCACGTCGGGTTCCCGTGGCGGAACGGGCGAAGCCGATGTCCGCGGCGGGGCTGTGCGGCGCTGTCCCTGCGCTGCCCGGCGATTGCGGTGCTGCCGGATCGCCTCTTCGTAGGGAATCTCGCGCACTCCTTCGAGGGGGCTGGCGCCGTTCTTATGCCCGTTTCCGTTGCCATTGGCCGGCTGCTGCTCGGCCCAGGTCTGAAAGCGGCTCAGAATCGCGTGGATGTCATCAGGATTGGCGGCCGGCTGCATATGAGATTTCCTCCATGCGCCGAGCGTAAAAGGGAACCGCTGCGGAGAGGAGAGGAAAGATAAGAATTCTCACAGACGCGTTCCGGAATCGGGACGCAATGCGGAGGTCTTCCATTTCGGGAAGCGGCAGCCGCCGCACTCACCCAGTATTTCGGAGCCCCGCCGCGATTCCGCTGATGGTTCCGGCAATGGCGCGGTTCACCTCGTCGGTGTCTTCGCCAGCGCGCTTGCGGCGCAGCAGGTCGACCTGGATCAGGCTCATGGGATCGACATACGGATTGCGCAGCAGGATGGACCGCGCCAACACCGGATTCGATTCGAGCAGCTCACGCTGCCCGGTGACGGCCAGCACCGCATCGCGCGTGCACTCGAACTCCGCCTTCAGCAGGCCAAAGACGCGGTTGCGCAGCGCGGCGTCCGGCACCAGCGAAGCGTAGAGCGACGCGATGCCCAGGTCGGCCTTGGCCAGCGCCATCTCCACGTTGCGCACGACGTCAGTGAAGAGGGGAAATTCCCCCATCATTTCGCGGAGCAGATTCGCGCCGCCGGGTTTGTTCGCGAACGCGGCGAATGCAGTGCCCACGCCAAACCACGCCGGGACCAGCAGCCGGCTCTGCGTCCATCCAAAGACCCACGGGATGGCGCGCAGATTTTCAAAGCTGATTTGTCCCGCCCGGCGCGCGGGGCGCGAACCGATGCGCGCGTGCTCCAGTTCGGCGACCGGCGTCGCGACTTCGAAGTAGTAGAGGACTTCGGGGTCCGCCAGGATGTGCTCGCGATAGAAGCGGAAGGAAATCTCCGAAAGCTCGGTAAACGTGCTCTCCCACTCGGGACGCATCACGCCGGAGTAGTGCTCGTTGGGAAGCAGCGCGTTGGGCCGCGCCAGCGCATCGAGTGAGGCCGCGATCATCAGTTCCAGGTTGCGCTCGGCGAGCACCACATCAGAGTACTTCCAGTTGAGGACCTCGCCCTGCTCGGTGATACGAATCTGCCCGTCGAAAGCGCCAATGGGCTGCGCGTAGATGGCGCGATGGGTGGGACCGCCGCCGCGCCCCACTGTGCCGCCACGCCCATGGAACAGCCGCAGGCGGATGCCGCATTCGCGCGCCACCTCGTGCAGGGCCCGATGCGCGCAGAAAATTTCCCACGTGCTGGTGAGCATGCCGCCATCCTTATTGGAGTCGGAATATCCCAGCATCACTTCCTGGGTGTTGTTCCACGAGGCGAGCAGCTTGTCGTACCCGGGCGAGCTCCACAGCTCGCGGCAGATGCGCGGGGCGTTGCGCAGGTCCTCAATGGACTCGAAGAGCGGCACCGGCATCACGCCGGGATCGCCGCCGCGACCGGCGACTTCCACGCCGCCCAGCCGCGCCAGCCAGACTACCGCGGTCACGTCCTCCACGGAAGACGCGCCGCTGACGATATAGTGCCGGATCGCCTCGGGGGTGCAGCCGGCCTTGATTTCCGCGATCACGCGGAAGGTTTCGATCACGTCGCGCGTGCCGGGACTGAGTGCTTCCGGCGCCGCGGCGCCGTTTTGTGCGCACCAGGCCGATGCTTCTTCGAGCGCTTTGCGATGAACGCGCGCGTGCTGGCGGATGTCGAGCGTATGCAGGTGCAGCCCGAAGGTCCGAACCATGAGCAGCAGGGGATCGATGAGTGCCTCGGCAAGGCGAGCCCCGCGGTTAACTGCGAGGCTGCGGCGCACCACGGCGAGGTCTTCGAGAAAATCGCGCGCCGAGCAATAGGCTGGCAGCCCCGCCAGCGCAGACTCCAGCATCTCCGGATCGGAGTCGAACTTGCCCGCGGTGCGCTGAATACGCGCCCGCACACAGACCAGATAGCGGCGATAGGTTTCGAACTCAAAACGCGCGCCGAAGGCTTCCGCATTGGTGTGCAGTTCCGCCTGGAATCCCTTCAGCCGGGCCTGCAGTTCGTCGCTCACGGGCAACTGCTGCGCCGAGGTGGTGAGCAGATCGATGGCCTGCTGCAGCCGCTCATCGTAATAATCGAGCAGCCGCGTGCGCGCCGTCAGAATCGACTGCCGCGTTACGTCCGGCGTGACGAACGGATTGCCGTCGCGATCCCCACCGATCCATGAGCCGAAGGCCAGCAGCAGCGGCAGCTCAGAAAGCTCGAGGTCGAGGCCGTACTCGCTCTTCAGCGCAGCCGCGACTTCCTCATACAAACGCGGCAGCGTCTCAAAAAGGGAGACGTCGTAATAATCGAGGCCCATGCGGATTTCATCGGTCACCGCAGGCTGGCGGCTGCGCACTTCATCGGTCTGCCACAGCGCGGTGATCTCCGCGGTCAGCGCCTCTTCGAGCGCGGTCAGCTCCTCATCGGGAACAGGAATGCGGTCGAGCTTCTCGAGGAACTCGCCCATGCGCCGACGCTTCATCAGCACCGAGCGGCGGGCGATTTCCGTCGGGTGCGCGGTGAACACGGGGACGACGAGGACGCGACGGAGCCACGCCAGCGCGTTGTCCGCGCTGGTACCCGCCTCGCGCATGGCACGCAGGGTGCCACGCAACTCGCCCCGCTGCGCCTCGCGTTTCGAGGAGTCGCCGGTGATCTGCAGCGAAAGGCGGCGGCGTTTGCGGTGGTTGGTTTCGGCGAGGTTGATGAGCTCGAAGTAGAAGGCGAAAGCACGGCTGAGCTGGTCGGCCTGTTCGACGGGCATGGAATTGACGGCGAGGACCGCGAGCTGCATCAGGTCTTCGGCTTCGCGAATCTGCCCTTTCGCCTGTAGTTCGCGCCGCCGGATGGCCGGCTGCCGCAGCTCCTCAACTTTTTCGTAGAGCTTGTCGCCGGCCTGCTCGCGCAGCACACGCCCGAGCAGCAGGCCCAGCGAGCGCACATCGCGGCGCAGCGGGGCTTCCTTCAAATCGCCGGAGCGCGCTTCGAGTTCGGCTAGGCGCTCGGTCCAGCTCTCGGGCTTCCACAGTGGCGGCATCTGTTCTGATTAAATCAGAGTGCTATGCGACGACGGCCGAGCGCGGAGTAACCGGCCGAAATTTTGCCGAGGTCGATTCCTGTGCGCGATGCGGGTGTGGGGACGGTCATGATCCGGGCTGCGGAGGTTGCCGATGTTCCTGCGATGGCGGCGATTCGCGCGCAGGAGTGGGAGACGCAGGCGTGTTGGGAACGGCGGATCGGCAACTATCTGCGGGGCGAGATCGGCGCGCAACAGGCGCTGCAAGGACACGCTGCTGTTTTTGTGGCCGTCCGCGAGGGAGCCGTGATTGGATTCATCGCGGGTCATCGCACGAAGCGCTTCGGATGCGACGGTGAGCTGGAGTGGATCGACGTGGTCGCAGCGCATCGGCGGCAGGGCATCGCTGGTCAGCTGATCGTTGCGCTGGCTGGATGGTTCGTTGAGGAGAAGGCCCTGCGAGTCTGCATTGACGTGAAGCCGACGAACACTGCCGCGCGCGGGCTTTACGCGAAATTTGGCGCGGTGGATCTGAAGCCGAACTGGATGGTGTGGGAGGATTTGCGTGTTGCCGTGTCGAGATGACGCCACTCTTCGCGATCATCACCCGGCCCGGTGGCGAGTGGTATATCCTCGTTGCGTTATGCGCAGACAAGTTTTGACGTTGTTCGCTTTGGCGGCGATGGGTAGCGCCGCTGTCGCCGTTTTCGCGCAACAGCCGGCAGCGCACCCGAAGCCGGAAGACACGGAAGTGTGGACGCCGGTGCCTCCCATCGTGACTCCGGGAGCCACGGATGCGGCGCCACCCTCCGACGCGATCGTTCTGTTCGATGGCAAAAATGAGGACGAGTGGGTTTCGGCACAGGATCACACGCCGGCCAGGTGGATCGTTGGCGATGGCGTGCTGTTGGTGGCCAAGGGTACGGGCAACATCGAGACAAAGCGCAGCTTTAAGGATTACCAGCTGCACATCGAGTGGAAGATTCCCGAGAACATCACCGGGAGCGGGCAGGCGCGCGGCAACAGCGGCGTGTTTCTGGCTTCGCTGGGGCCGGGCGATGCCGGATACGAGCTGCAGGTGCTCGACTCCTATAACAACACCACGTATGTAAACGGCCAGGCGGGGAGCATTTACAAGCAGAGCCCTCCGCTGGTGAATCCGAACCGCAAGCCGGGCGAGTGGCAGAGCTATGACGTGGTATGGACCGCGCCGACGTTCAACGCCGACGGTTCGCTGAAGACTCCGGCGTACGTCACGGCCTTCTTTAACGGTGTGCTGGTGCAGAATCGTTTCCAGCTGAAGGGGCAGACGCTGTACATCGGGCAGCCGTTTTACAAAGCGTACGACCGCGCGCCCATCAAGCTCCAGGCGCACGGTGACAAGAGCGAGCCGATCAGCTTCCGGAACATCTGGGTCCGGTCGCTCGACTAGCGGCAGCGTGATTTAGATCAGCTTCATCGCCTCTGGATCCCACTTTACGATCGCGTCGCGCTCGTAGCTCAGATTGCTGAGCAGCGCGGCACCGGCTGCGCGGAAGCCGAAGACAGCATCTTCGACGACCGGCTGCCGCGACCTGACCGATGCGAAGAAGTTCTTCAGGTGGTCGTAGCTGTCGCTGTAATCGCGCGGCGCGACGTACTTGTCGTACCCCACGCGCGCGGGCGCGGTTGGTTCGACCAGCGGGTATTTCTGCCGGTACGTGGCAGTGATCTGCTTCTGCATGGCGTCGGTGAACGAGCCGATCATCAACCCCGGTTCGGTGTCGCGCGGAACGCGGTTCACGCTGACGGAGTTGCCGGCGATTTCCATGGTGCCCTCGGAGCCGGAGAAGATGAAGCCCTCGCCCTCGGTGCCGCCGTCAACGAAGTTCACGCGCAGGCTCAGGTTGAATCCCTCCGGATAATCGAAGAGGCCGAGCATCACATCGGGAACGTCGCGTCCGTCTTTCCAGAAGCGCAGCCCTCCGGTGGCCATGGCCCGCGTGGGCCCGTGCGCGCCGGTGATGAAGTGCGTTCCGCTGAAAAGGTGGACAAACAAGTCTCCAGCGACGCCGCTGCCGTAGGCCTTCCATTTGCGCCACTGGAAAAAGTGCTCGCCGTTGAAGGGAATCTTCGGCGCGGTGCCGAGGAAGCGTGGCCAGTCGCAGGTTTCGGTCGATGAGTCGGGAGGGACGGTGTAGTTCCACGCGCCGATCGACGAGTTGCGATCCCACCAGGCGGTGACCATGTTGAGCTTGCCGATCGCGCCCGCGGCGAGCAGCTCTTTGGCCTTCATATAAACAATGGAGCTGACACGCTGGCTGCCCACCTGCAGGATGCGCTTCGTCGCTCTGGACGCTTCGATCATGGCCGGCCCATCGCTATAGAGATGGATCATCGGCTTTTCGCAATAGACGTCTTTGCCCGCCTTCATCGCGTCAATGGAAGCCTGCTTGTGCCAGTGGTCGGGCGTGCCGATGATGACCGCGTCGATGTCGTTGCGCGCCAGGACCTCGGTATAGTCGCGCGTGGCGAGGATGTCGGGGCCCCACAGCTCTTTGCTGTGCTCCCGGCGCCCGTCGTAGCAGTCGGCGACGGCGACCAGTTTGACGCCGGGCACGGTCACGGCGACCTTTGTGTCGTACTGGCCCTGCCCGCCTGCGCCGATCAGCGCAATCTGGATGTGATCGTTGGCCGCGACTGGCTTTTCGGGCTCGGTCTGTTGGGGCGTGAGCAGAGTCCCCGGCTGTCCCTGTTCGACCATCGCGTGCAACCGCGCTGCCAGCACTGCCTGTGTCGTCGCCGTCCCCGCCACTTTCAGAAAGCTCCTGCGATTCACGCGCATTCCCCCGAATTCTGAAATAAAACGCCCCTGCCACCATAATCTTTTTCGGGAGAATTTGCCGCGAAGGCGCGCGATTTCCGCGGGCTGGCATGGCCATCGTCCAGTCACGGATGTGCGCCCGAAGGCCGGATGGGCCGGGCCGCGCGGACCCGCTGCGATAAAATCGAAATTGCCGGAGTATGCACAGCGCGGACCTGCTTCGGGCCCGCCCCCCGCGGCCAACCCCGCCGCCACATTCCGCACTTATCGACGGCAAGGAGCCTTACCCGTATGGCGATTCCCGCCACCCAGCTGCGCCCGGGCATGATCATCAAGCACAACAACGAGCTTCACTCGGTGTTTTCCGTGGAGCACCGCACGCCCGGCAACCTGCGCGCGTTCATCCAGGCTAAACTGCGCAACCTGCGCACTGGCGCCATGTTCGAGCACCGTTTCCGTTCGCCCGACCCCATCGAGCGGGTTGTCGTTGATGAAATCCCTATGGATTTCCTCTACAACGACGGCGACGACTACTACTTCATGAACATTGAGAACTACGAGCAGACCCACCTGAAGCGCGACACCCTGGGCGATGCGGTCGAATACCTCATTCCCAACCTGCAGATCAAGGTTTCGTTCCACGACGGACTCGCCGTCGGCATCGAGCTGCCGCAGACCGTCGAGCTGACTGTCGTCGAAACCGAGCCGGGGCTCAAATCCGCGACGGCGTCGTCGGTCACCAAGCCGGCGAAGACGGAAACCGGACTCGTCGTGCAGGTTCCGCCGTTCATCAATGAGGGGGAAAAGATTCGGGTCGACACCGCCGAGGGCGCGTACCTCAGCCGAGCCTGATTCAGGGCTCCGACGGGATCAGCGGCGCGGCTCCGGCTGCGCCGTTTTGCTTTGGGCGCTACTTGATCATCATGATGCCGACGATCTGTCCGTCCACCGACTTGTCCGCGGTCGCAAAATACTCTACTTCCGCCTTCGTCCCTTCCAGATCATCGCAGGGATGAACGTCGCCCCTGGGCGTGAAGTTCGCGGCGCTGTAATCCACCTTGTAGTAGTTGTTGTTGTAGAGCGAGACCTTCCTCGCACCGCTTTCCACGCGCAGCGAGAGGATCGCCGGGTAGCTGCAGGTCACGCCACGAATCACTCCGCGCACCACGTGCATCTGGCCGTGAGGCGTCTCAGTGGGATGCTTCGGCTTCGACTCCATTCCATTGGCGAGGGCGTTGTTCGCCTGATTCGAGCCCGGCGCCTGCGTGACCACCGTCGTCTGTATCTGTGCCTCCGGCGGTCGGCGCCTCGCTTCTTCTATCTGCGCCTCCTGCTGCTGCACCTGTTTGATCACCCGCTCCACCACATCCACTTCCAGCGGACTTCTCGCGATCGCCGCTGCAGCCCGCAGCACCTGGAGGCTGTCGTCGTAGCGCTCCTGTTCCATGAGGATGTTCGCCGTATCGAGGCGATAATTCACGTTGCTGGGCGCCAGCTGCACGGCCTGCAGGTTGAGCATGTGCGCCTCGTCCAGCTTTTCGTGCCGCCGCCCGTAGAGCATCGCCAGGCTGTCGTAGGCGGGGGCAAAGCGCGGATTCAGCTTGATCGCCGCCCGCAGGCTGTTTTCCACCTCGTCCCCGGTGTTGCCGCCCACCAGCGACAGCCAGCCAAAGTAGTACTGCGCGAGACAACTCTGCGGATCGAGGGCGATGGCCTGTCCGTACCACTTCTTCGCCTCCTCGTGATGGCCGGCGCGCAATTCGATGTAGCCCATGGTCTCGAGGGCCTGCTCGTTGTTGGGATCCGCCTTCAGCACTGCGGCCAGGATGGTTCGCGCGTCGTCGCCGCGCCCGTTGCAGGCCAGAAAATCTGCCCGGATCGCGTCGGCCTGCGGATCGGTCAGCGGCGTCACCTTCAGCAGCGTTGGATCGATAGGCGCCGCGGCACTGTTCATGTGGAAGTACATGTACCGTGCGTGGCCGATGTAGTCTTCCAGCGTCGCCTGCAGCTTCTTCAGATCGCCGAACGCCTGCTCCGCCGCAGTAGTCGGATCCGCCTGTTGCTTCACCAGGTGAAGATAGGCGGCGATTCGATTCGTATGCTCGTTATAGTCGGTGACCTCAAGATAATGCGTTAAAGCCCACGCCTCGGCGTAGAACACCGACCCCTTTTCCTCTTCGTGGTAGTACGGAGAGTTCGCATCCACCTGGAACAGCACCGGCAACGGAATCAGTCGGTGTTGGCGCAAATAGATAATGTTGTCGGGACTGGGCTGCCCCAGAAGCACGTCTTTGTCGCGAATATCGGTGTTCTGAAAAAACTCCGCCAGCCCCTCGTTCAGCCAGAGCGGCATCCCGTCGATTCCCAGTTCCAGATGCGTGTACTCGTGATACACGGCAGCGAATGGATGCTCCTCCTGGGCATCCAGACGAACCAGAATGTAATTCTTGTCCGTGTTGCGCAGGAACAGCCCCGCAAGATTCACCTGACCTTTGGCTCGATAGGCTTCAGGCTCCAGCGCCTGCAATCCCTGCTTGTTCTTCACGGCAATGACCGTAATCGGGGCAGCTGGATCGACATTCGAGTGCGGAAACAGGGTCTGAAATACCCAACGCATGCGCTCAAACTGATCGGCGATATGGCGCCCCTGTTTTTCGCCGGCATCGGTCACGACGCTGAAATGCGGACTCCGCACTTCCACCCAGGCGGGCGCTTTATCGCGGGCCCACGCCTGCGCGGAGAGCAGAAAAAACAACAAAATCATCGTTCGCCGCATGGTTATCGCCGGATCGTACCATGCTGTGCTCGCCAGCAAAATAGCACCTCCGAGCCTGCCAGCCGGAGCGTCAGTACCGCTCGGTGGTAACTTAGCCGTCATGGCGCTCGACGAGGGATTCCGGCGAATCCGCACCGTCGGCAAAGCCATCCTCGCCACCGGTCTGCTGCTCGATCTCTTCCTTATTATCGGCTTGGTCGTGGCTGCTTTCGGCGCCCAGGCCTCACCCTTTTTCCCGATCGGCGCCTTCGGAATCCCGCTCACTGTGGCGGGCGGCGTTATCCGCTCGGCGCCTGGGTCGCCGAGGGTTTCGCCCACCCACGCCAGCCACTCCGCGGGTGATCGTCCGGCACGCTCCGGTAAACTGACTGGAGAACCGCATCTCTGATGACTCTACTCAAAGCTGTACGCGGCACGCGCGACCTGCTGCCGCCCGAAACCGAACTCTGGGACCGCGTCGAGGCTACGGTTCGAAGGGTCTTCGCGCGCTACAACTTCGGCGAGATTCGCACCCCCATCTTCGAGGACACGCAGCTTTTCGCCCGCGGCGTTGGCGAGGAGACAGACATCGTCTCGAAAGAGATGTACACGTGGGAGGATCGCGCCCGGGCGCAATCCGAGAAATCGCAGTCGCTCACTTTGCGCCCTGAAAACACGGCCGGCGTGGTCCGCGCGTACATCGAGCACAAGATGGGCGAAACCGGCCTGCTGCAGAAGCTGTACTACATCGGCCCGCAGTTTCGCCGCGAACGGCCGCAGAAGGGGCGCTATCGTCAGTTCTGGCAGATTGGCGCGGAGGTCATCGGGCCGCCGAGCGCGGGGTCGGAGTCGCCGCTCCGCGACGCCGAAGTGCTCGAAATGCTGGCGAGTTTCCTCGACGAGCTGGGCATCACGGGCTGGACGCTGGTTCTCAACTCCGTCGGATCGTCGACGGATCGGCCTCGCTACGTTGCGGCTTTGCGCGAGGCGCTGGCGCCGGTGAAGCACCAGATGTCCGAGGACAATCAGCGCCGCGCCGAGACCAACCCGCTGCGCGTGCTGGACTCGAAGGACCCCAGCGACGAAGCCATTGTCGCGAATCTGCCGAAAATTGCCGACTACCTCGACGACGCATCGAAGGCGCATTTCGCCGCGGTCCTCGCCGCGCTTGATGCCTGCGGGGTGAAGTACGAAGTGAACCCGCGCCTCGTCCGCGGCCTCGACTACTACACACGGACGACGTTTGAATTCACGCACGGCGGTTTGGGCGCGCAGAACGCGCTGCTTGGCGGCGGTCGCTACGACGGCCTGTCGGAAATGCTCGGCGGTCCGAAAGCTCCCGGCATTGGGTTTGCGATGGGACTCGACCGCCTGATCCTGACGTTGCAGGCTGGGCAAGTCGAATCCGCTCCAACGCTGGCCGACGCTTTCATTGCGCCGCTGAGCGAATCGCTGAACGCGGAGGCGTTGGTGCTGGCCCGCGATCTGCGACGCGCCGGTCTCCGGATCGAGCTGGGTGACGGCTCGTTCCGCATCAAGAAGTCGTTCGAAATTGGGAATAAGCTTGCCCGGGCCATCGTTCTGCTCGGGGAAGACGAGCAGCGCTCCGGTATTCTGACAGTGAAGAACTTCGCCACCGGCGAGCAGACCAAGATCCCGCGCGGCGAGCTCGCGCAAGCGCTGCAGTCAAGCTCAGAGACGCGGTACTGATCGGCCCAGGATGATTGCCTCATGTCGTTACTGATTCGTTTCCTCCATGAAGCGCAAGATGAGCCTGATGAGCCTGACATGGCTATTGGTCAGATCACCCTCGGTGCTTTTGTTGAGGAATTCGAAATGGTTCTTTCAGTTTGGAGCCGCGAGCGTTACGAACGGCAATGGAGGGAAGCAATTCAAAGGCTACTGGATGGCGAATCGAAATCCTGCCTCATCACTTCTTTTTGGGGCGATAAGAACGCGTTTGGCGGCGAATGGTGGACGATGCATCGAGTGGAAGATCAGGTTGCCGTACGGAATCAGCTAATCCGCCCAGACATATTTGACCAGGACTTTGATAACTTCGATCCGGGTAATCCGTATCTTTCTATCCCAGAGTGGTGTCCGGTGAACGAGGATGGTCAAGAGCCTTCCAGGTGGTTTGTGCCGTTCGATCAGATCACTCCATGGTCATCCGAAGTAACAACCAACTGAAACAGGAACTCCGACTTTGCTCGACTTTTTAGGCACACGCCAACGCACTCACACCTGCGGCGAACTGCGCGCGGCCGACGCCGGCAAGACCGTCACGCTGATGGGCTGGGTGAATCGCCGTCGCGACCACGGCAACCTCATCTTTCTCGATCTGCGCGACCGCTACGGCATCACGCAGATTGTGCTGGACAAGGACCTGTCGCCCGAGGGCCATCCCAAAGCCGAGCACGTCCGCCCCGAGTACGTCGTCGCGGCCATCGGCAAAGTCCGCCTGCGCGGCGCCGACGCGATCAACCCGAAAATGGTCACCGGCGAAATCGAAATCGCCGCGACGGACCTGCTGGTCCTGAACGACGCGAAGCTGCCTCCGTTTTCGCCGGCTGAAGAGGCAATCGCCAACGAAGAAGTGCGGCTCAAGTACCGCTATCTCGACCTGCGCCGCCCTGAGATGCAGCACAATTTCGAGATTCGGCACAAGGTCGCGCTTGCGGTCCGCGAATACCTTTCCGCGCAAGGCTTCTACGAGATTGAGACGCCGTTCCTGACGCGCTCCACGCCCGAAGGCGCGCGCGACTATCTCGTCCCCAGCCGCGTTCACCCGGCCGAATTTTACGCGCTGCCGCAGTCGCCGCAGCTCTTCAAGCAGATCCTGATGATCTCCGGCATGGACAAGTATTTCCAGATCGTCCGCTGCTTCCGAGACGAAGACTTGCGCGCCGATCGCCAGCCGGAATTCACCCAAGTCGACCTGGAGATGACGTTCCCGCAGCAGGAAACCATCTTCGCCGTCGTCGAAGGATTCATGGCCGCAGCTTTCTCTGCGGTCGGCATTGCGCTGCCCGTGCCTTTCCCGCGCATCACCTACGACGAAGCGATGCGCACCTATGGCATCGATAAGCCGGATTTGCGACTGCCTGGCCTTACCGACATTCGCAGCGCGTTTACCGCCGAACAACTGCAGACGCTCGCCGTCGATCCCTCGCTGCCCGTGGTTCTCGTGCGCATTCCCAAAGTTGGCGACCTCTCGCGCAAGGAACGCGACGACAACCGCCCGCTTTTCGAGTCGAAGAAGGGCGCGAAGCTTCTCGACGACCTGAAGCGCCTCGAAAAATCCTTCCCCGAGTCGGTCGCGAAGCTCCGCGAGCTGACGCACGCCGAGCCTGACGATCTGCTGGTCATTGTTGCCGGAGATTCGGCCACGCACATCGAGGCCAGCGACACGAAATTGGCAGGCCGTCTTTCCGAGCGCGAGATTGCCGTATTGAGCGCCGCAGGCAATTTCCGGGTCGAACTGGCCCGCAAATATGCGGATCGACATGGTGCCTTTGCGGTCACCGACGCCGTCGTACACGCGCCTGGAACGCCCACCGCGCTCGCTGACGGTTCGGCCGCTTTCCGACCGCTCTGGGTGACCGACTTTCCCATGTTCGAGCACGATCCGGAAACCGGTTCGTGGCAGCCTGCGCATCATCCATTCACGTCGCCGCATGAAGAAGATATGGACCGGCTTGTTTCCGATCCAGCGTCGGTGCGCGCTCGCTACTACGACATTGCGATGAACGGGCTCGAGCTGGGTTCGGGCTCGATCCGTATTCATCGCCAGGACGTGCAGCAGCAAATCTTTCGCGCGCTCGGCATGTCGGATGAAGAAGCCAAAGCGCGCTTTGGATTCTTCCTTGAGGCGCTGCAGTACGGCACGCCTCCACATGGCGGCATCGCGCTGGGCCTCGATCGCATTGCGATGATCCTGGCCGGCGCGTCGAGCCTGCGCGAAGTCATCGCGTTTCCGAAGACGGCGAAGGCCATCGACCTGATGGTGGATGCGCCGACGCCGGTGAGCGATCAGCAGATGCGTGAGCTGCACC
>PKVY01000029.1 GCA_003131625.1 Acidobacterium sp.
AAGGCGCGGATAAGAAGGTCGGTGCACTGGTGGATGCGCAGGCTTTTCCGCACGTCCACCTGGATCAGGGGCTGGACCTGGCACTCGAACGCATGGGCGCAAATCAGATCGAAATCCTGCCCGTGGTGAACCGGGCGGATGTGCACAAGCTGGAAGGCATCGTGACATTACGGGATATTCTGGATGCATACGGCGTGCCCCAGCCTGATCGCACCTAACCTTGCCGAGCGGACCCTTTCGCGGAATCAGGCAATTCGAAGCGATCCCGCAGTCGCCTGGTCATGCCATTTTCCGTATCCCCGATTCTCTGGCGACGAGAACAGGCCAACCCGCTCGTTGATATCGGGCTGGCGTTCAACGGAGATTGGTCCCGGGTCAACGGGCTCTTGTGTGTCGTGATGTCCGATTTGTCAGCAACCCGGAGGTATCGTTTCCCGGCCGCGTCTCGCGGGAGGATTCGCCCGTTCGATTCGTTCGCTCATGAGAGCTCGCTCGGGCTGACATGACTCGCCTCGCTCGCTCAGGCCGGCGGCATCGATTGTTCATTCGGTGCGGAGGGCCTGGACGGGGTCGATGGAGGCGGCGCGCTGCGCGGGGATGATGCTGGCGATGAGGGCGCAGACGCTGAGGGTGACGATGGACGCGGCGAGGACGAGCGGGTCCCATCCCGGTGAATACGCGGCGCGGGGCACAGCTATTGAGGCGGGGGTTTGGGTGCGGGCGTGTTGTTGCGGAGGTGCTGGGATTCCTCGGTGGTGAGGATGCGGGTGTCGGCGCGGAAGATGCGGTAGCGGGTGAAGGCGACGTCGTTGAGGCGGAGCTGCATCGGGGTGACGGCGGTGGGCGGCGTTTCCGGACCAGGGAGGACCGGGACCTTCGATAGTGCGACGCCGTGGAGCGGGACGATGTAGGCGCGGCCGCCGAGGATGACGGAGCCGTATTCGACGAGGATGCCGCTGCCGACCGGCTCGAAGGGCATCACCGGTTCGGAGACGACGGAGATGCGGAAGATGCTGCCGGTGGCCGGATCGACCGCGATCTCGCCGTGATAGGCGGGATACGACTGCACGAGGCCGCCCTCGCGGTACTCGACCAGGTAGTGGGATTCTTCCATCGGCACCCGATAGCGGAAGACGGCGAGGCGGGTGTCGCCGTGCTGCTGCCAGTAACCCCAAACGATGGAGCTGTGCACGGCATCGCGGAGGACGACGGTGAGGATGGGTCCGAACTCGCCGTTGGTTGTGAGGCCGAGGTCGCGGCGTGCGGCGCCGTGGCTGGCGGGTACCTCTCTTCCGTCGCGGTAGGTGACGAGGGCGCTGGATTTCTCGGTGAAGTGCAGCGGCAGGTAATTTACGGACTCAATGGATAGCGAAGGCGCGCCAAGGGACTGAATGGTGGAACCGGCGGCGTTGCGGGCCTGCTCCATGACTCGATCGAGGGAGGCTTCGAAGTGCAGGGTCTGGCGGGCGGCGAGGAAGTTGGGGAGATTGTGGATAGTTCGGGTAGCGTATTCGAGGGCGGCGGCGAAGATTTTTCCTTCGGCGGGAACGCCGGGCGGCGCATCGTCGGAGAGGACGGAGGCGGGCAAGGGCTGGAAGGCGGATTCGTCGGCGAGGAGAAGGAGCGCTTCCTGGGTGCGTTGGCCCGGGAACCAGGCCTGCCAGGAGACGAGGCGCTGGGCGGTGACGCGCTCGGTGAGGGTAAGGTTGGCGAGCTGGCCGGCGACGTGGCCGTCGGACTGGCCGTGGTCGGCGAGGAGGATCTGCTCCAGTTGGGCGATGGTGACGGGTTTAGCTGCACGGGCGATCGAAGGGATCAGCAGCAGGAGAAGAGCGGGAGCGGTGAGGACGCGCATAGATGCCTCGCGGTGTGTGGGCTAAAGGCGCCGCCCAGCTATTCCGGCGATGTTGTGGATGATGGGGCCTGACACGATGCAGGGACCCAATCCACTTCGAACGCAAACGACCTGTTCCATCATTATTCGCTCATAATTCCCTGATAATTCAGCACGCAGCGACGCGCCCGTCGCGCGCATCCCGCGCTGCAGGCCTATACTGTTGCGCATCTTGATGCGCGTGCCCGCCATCCTGCTGTTTGCCGCGCTGCTCCCGGCCACGGCGCACGCCGCTCAACTCGTCACTGTCGATCAGGTCCAGCAGATCCTCGCCGCCTCCCACGGCGAGAGCGACGTGAAACTGGCCGAGGAAATCTCCTCCCTCGAAGCTGCCGAGCGAATCGATACCGCAACGCTCGACCGCTGGCAGTCTGCCGCCCCTGGGAGCCATACCCGCGATGCCCTGTTGCTGCTTGCCGATTCCTCCGCCTTTCTCCCTCCTCCGCCCTCCCGGATTGTCGACCAGCCTCCTCCCGACGCCGCCGGCCTCCACCAGATCATCGCCCGAACCGTCGACGAACTCGGCAAGATTCTTCACAACCTTCCAAATTTCATGGCCGTCCGGGTTACCACCCAGTTCGAGGACTCGCCGTGGCGTCAGGAAATCGATAACGCGCAGACTTCCGACGCCCATCAAAATGTGCGATCCCTCGATGCTGCCAACCTTGTAGTGGGCAAGCCGTATTTCCTGCCCCTCTATGCAGGCGATCGGAAACGCATGCAGGTCACCTATCGCGACGGCCATGAGATTCAGGTGAATCTCTCGAAAGACGACGTCGCCGCAGGCCTCCGCAGCCGTGGTGAGTTCGGGCCCATCCTCGCCGTCGTGATCGGAGATGCATTTCGCCAGAAACTTTACTGGGAATCCTGGGAGCAGGGCCCTGCCGGCCCCATCGCCACCCTCCGCTACATCGTCCCTGCGGGCGCATCGCACTATGTCGTGGAATATCCGTCCGACACGGGAGTCGAACGCTTTCTTCCTCCTTATCACGGTGAACTTGCCATCGATCCGGCCACCGGCGCAATCCTCCGCTTCACTCTCATCGCGGAGATGCCGAAGCCGTATCAGACAACCCAGGCGGCGCTGGTCGTCGAATATGGTCCCATCGTTCTCGGCGACCGCATATATATCTGTCCTCTACGATCGGTGAACCTCACCCGCGAGCCGCTGGCCGGCGAGTCGGAGGCCACCGCTCCCACGTTGCGCACGTTTCTCAACGATGTTTCCTTCACGAATTACCATCTCTTTCGTGCCGACGCCCGCATCCTCGACCCCACGCATGCCGACGACGGTCAACCGCCCCCGCAGCCCCACTGACGCCCCGCTTTTCCGGCCCAGTCTCACAAACCTGCTCGCCCTGCCTCGGCAGAACGGCCCAAAATGCCCCAGCTTGCTACTCCCTCCCGTTTAACCCGAGCTCCTCGGTTCCAATCCGCCCGCTGGTTGCATCCCGCACGCCCAGCTGCAGCCACACCCGCCCGGCCGGCACGTCGATCTCCTGCCGCACCCGCATCCCGCTCTGCAGATCGCGCGCCATCTGCGCGGCCGTCAGCGTCACTTCCAGCCCCGCGTCGCTGAAGTTCAGCCGCTTGCCCTCCGCGTCGTAAACCGCCTGCGTCACTTCCAGTTCCGCCTGCTGCTTCCCGCCCGGCAGGTCCTTTAGCACCAGTTGGTGCGGATCGATCGAGTAGTCCACGAAATACCGCGTCAGCGGCGGCTGCAACGGCTCCGGCGGTTTCCCCGCCAGACCGGGCGTCGGTTGCACCCCATGCAGCTCCGCATCGCCCGCCGGCAGTACCCGCGCCTCGAAAATCACCTGCGAGAGCGGCGGAACCCCGTGCTCCATCGCCTCCGTCATCGGGCTCAGCCTTGGCGTCTCCTTCCTCGCCACGCTGGCATCCTCAGCGTAATAGCCGCGCCGGTACTGGAGCTCATACTTCCCCTCCTCGAGCCGCACGGTGATCGTGTGATACGCCCCGTCGTTCTTCGCCTCTGACGGCGCATAGCCGAGCGTGTAGTAGTTCTCGCCGTCCGCGATCGCGTCCGCTACCGCCTTGCCCACCGCATTCGTGTTGTAGTACGCCTCTCCTCCTGTGTCCGCCGCCACCAGCCGCATCTCCTGCTGCGAATCGCCCCACTGCTGCGGAGTCGTGACATCGTTCTGCACGGCCTCGCCCCGGGCCACCTGCATATCTGCTGCCAGTCCCATCTCCGTCGGCGCCACCACGTTCGCAATGTTCGAGTCGGTCAGCGTCAGCAGTGCCCGCGCGTCCACCGGATACACCGCTACCCGCGCCCGCGACAGCTCTGCATTCACCATCCGCTCCGCGGGCCCGATGCGGGCTGCCTGGTACGTACTCAGTCGCGACAGGTCGGGATCGAGAGCCCCCGACAGCCCTCCCGATACCCAGATCAGATTCTTCCGTCCCGGCACAGCGCTCAGATAGCGGGCCAGCTCAAGGAACGCCCCCAGCGTGATATCCACGCGCTGCTCCGTTTGGAAGGTCTGCCTGTCCTGCCGGAAATCGTTCACTTCCTGAATCATCTCCGGGATCTCCGCGGCCATCGCCGCATCGGCCTGCTTCTCTGCCAGGTCGCCCGAGGGATCGGTCATGAGGCTCTTCTGCGCCGGCGTGCGCCCCAGGTTCAGCGCCTCCTCGATCATCGCCACATTCGTCGTGAACCCCGAAATCATTCGCAGCCGCGACGCCAGTGTGAAGACCGCGATCTGCGTCCCTGCGGGAATCGTGTGCAGATACTTCAGCATCTGCGCCCGCGCGTTGCTCTGGTCGTTCAACGGCGTGTTCAGCGCATCCAGCAGCAGCACATTGGCCGCGCTCGTAATCCGGTACCGCGGAAAATTCGCGAACACATGCGGCGGCAGCGCCGGCGCCTTCTCTGACTCCTGCACCTCCGTCGCCTTATGCTCCTCGAAGACGGTGATCGTCTGCGGCTTCCCGTCTTCCAGCACCTGGAACTCCGACTGCCGCAGCCCCTCGACCGGCTTGCCTTTGTCCCGCACCACCACATCCAGCAGAACCAGATTTGCGTTGGTCTGAAAGGTGGGAATCTGGCTGGTTTCAGGTTGTTGCGCAGGATTCCCGCCCGTCTGCGCCGCCACTGCCCACACCAGCGTCGATCCAAATCCCGCTATCGAAACAGCCAGGAGCCAGCGGGACCGAATCATGGCCTGTCTCCTTTTATAGAAATGACGGACTTGTTGGAAGGAAGACCCACAGTATAGCCGGAAGTTGGCTTGTCCTCGGTGTGCGGTGAAATTTACAGGATTGTCGGCTAGACGGAAATATTATTTGTTCTATATTGTAGACAATATGGCCGATCACGATTTTCTCGGCGAATTTGAGCACATCATCGTGCTGGCGCTTCTGCGGCTGCAGGATCAAGCCTACGGAGTCACGGTGCGGCGGGAAATCGAATCCCGCACCAGGCGCGAGGTTTCAATCGGCGCTGTGTATGCGACCCTGGATCGGCTGGAGAGAAAAGGGTATGTCAAGTCGCACCGCGGCGATCCCACACCCGAACGCGGCGGTCGTTCAAAACGCTTCTTTCGGGTTACGGCAACGGGAGTGGCGGCGGTGAACCGCACACAACGCGCACTCCACAGAATGACCGAAGGCCTGGATCTCACCCGGAGTTACGCATGACGTCTCAAAACGACTGCATTCAGCCGCCGCGCATGGCGAACTGGCTCGCGTCGCTGCTCATTGGATGTGTCGTCGCATTGGCGGCCAAGCGCAGGGAGATGGTTGCCACCGTGATGTTGGCTGCTATTCTTTGCGCCATGACTGGCGTTGTTGTGGTGCTATCGGCGGCGAAGGGCCACACGTCGATTCTATGGATGCTGCCATGGAACGTCGCTGATTGGTTTGCGATCATGATGGGCGGGACCATCGTCCGGAAGCACAGAACGGCCGCGACTCGTCTGCGCTCGGCGACATAGTTAGTCGGAGATTACTCCCGACTCGCAGGCAATTCCGAAAAGGTGGACGCCTGTAGAATGCTGCGTCGGTGATGGAATTGGCGATTGACCTCTCAATCAAAATCGATCGAAGCCTGTAACAGCCTCGTGTTGAGTTAGGCCGGTTTGCGGGCTGTGGTTTTGTTCCACATCTTCCACGTTGCCCAGCCGCAGACTGCCGCTCCCGCCACCATGGCCGCGACGCCGACTCCCGCGCAGACGAGTCCGGCGACAAGGGCACGTCGCTGATTCGACGGTTTGCGCTCGCGCACATGTTCCGGGCGCACGCCGACGCCGACCGCGTATCCCAAAGCCCGGTGAATGCCAGGAATGTGTTGTACAGCTTTCATCTGCCAGGGCGCCTGAATGGGGCCGGGATTTTCAAAGACATGAGCGATGCCGCGATGAGCGGCTAACTGGATGGCCTGCGTCACTCGAGTGGGAAAGACGCGACGTTTTTGCACGGCTGCCAGGTCCGCCTCACGGAGATTTCTCCTCTGCAGCGGTTCTGCCAACAGGTTCGCCGCAGCGATGCTGTCCTGAATGGCAAGGTTAATGCCCACGCCGCCCGCGGGAGACATGGCGTGGGCCGCGTCTCCGATACAAAGCAACCCAGGCCTGTGCCAGCGTCGCAGCCGATTGATCTGAACGGTGAGGATTTTGATCTGTTCCCAGTCGCGCAGTTCGTCGACTCGCTCGCCCAACCAGGGAACGATTTGAGCAATGGCGTCGCGGAATGCATCGATGCCGAGCGACTGGATCTGACTATAGGAGCCTTTGGGGATGATGAGGCCCGCCTGAAAATAGTCGGAGCGATCGATGAGAATGAGCGCTTTTCCGTAGTTGACGTTGCCGAGCACCTGAGCCGGGTCGTCGGGCCTGCGGCTGATGCGAAACCACAAAACGTCGATGGGCACACCATGCTCGATCACTTCCAGTCCGGCGGCGCGGCGGGTTACAGAATGCCGCCCATCGCAGCCCACCACGAGATCCGCGCGCACCTGGACCTCGTGCCCATCGTTGCGGGCCATGACGCCGACGATGCGCTTGCCGTCCCGGAGCAGGTCAACCGCTTCATGTTTCATCAGCAGTTGAAAGGCTGGAAACCGCTTTGCATGATCCGAAAGGAAGTTCAGGAAATCCCACTGGGGCATGAGGGCCACAAATCTGCACTGGGTCGGGAGGTGGCGGAAGTCGGCCGCTTCGAAGGTGGAATTTCCGATGACGACTCCCACCGACTCAACCCGCTGATGGGGCAATTGGAGGAACTCCTGGAGCAAGCCAAGTTCGCCGAGCACTTCGAGCGTGGAGGGGTGCACGGTGTCGCCGCGAAAGTCGCGGTAGAAGTTCTCGTGCTTTTCGAGCACCGTGACTTCAATACCCTTGCGCGCCAGCAGATACGCGAGCATCATGCCCGCGGGCCCGCCGCCGACGACACAGCAACATGTTTCCACAACCGATGACGCCATCCTGGTATCCGTCCGCCTCTCTGATGATATTGGATGCGATCGCTCGCTCAGGCCGGGCACCGTCGTCGTCGTCTTATTCATTCGGTACGGAGAGCTTTGACGGGGTCGATGGAGGCGGCGCGCTGCGCGGGGATGATGCTGGCGACGAGGGCGCAGAGGCTGAGAGTGACGACGGAGGCGGCGAGGACGAGGGGATCCCATCCTTTGACCTGATAGAGCTGGGCGGCGATGAGGTGAGCGCAGCCGATGGCGGCGGGGATGCCGATGAGCAATCCGATGAGGATCTGCAGGAAGGCTCCGCGGAGGACGAGGCGGACGATGCCGGGGCGGTCGGCGCCGAGGGCCATGCGGACGCCGATTTCGCTGGTGCGGCGCTCGACGGTGTAGGCGGTGACGCCGTAGAGGCCGACGGCGGCGAGGATGAGGGCGAGGATGCCGAAGAGGCCGGTCATGTTGGCGACGGCGCGCTGCTGATCGAAGTTGGCGTCGACCTGCTCGCGCATGGGCAGGACGTCGAGGAGGGTGAGGTTGGGGTTGACGTCGGAGAGGACGTGGCGGATCTGGGGCTCGAGGCCGTCCATGCTGCCGTGGGTCTGGAGGACGGCTCCTTCGATGTAGTGGGTCATGTCGTCGATGCGCTGCATGATGGAGCCGTCGTGGTAGTCGACGTGCTGTGTGAGGGGGACGAAGAACATGGGACGCGGCGGCTCGGTGCCAGCGGGGTCGTTGTACTTTGCGTTGCGCACGACACCGACGATTTCGTAGGTGCTGCTGTAGCGCGGGAGATCGAGGCCGAAGTACTGGCCGATGGGGTTTTCGCCGGGCTTGAAGAAGCGCTTGACGAAGGCTTCGTCGACGACGACTACGTTTTGGGTGGCGGCGGTGTCGTCTTCGGAGAGGGAGCGGCCGCGGACGATGTGCTGGCCCATGGTCTCAAGGTAGCCTGGGGCAACGTGATCCCAGGAAGAACCGACGGGCTCGTTCATGTCGGGCATGCCGTGGCCCTGGCGGATGACCATTTCACCCCAGTTGTCGGTAAGCGGGGTGTACTGGGCGAGGGCGGCGCGCTCGACGCCGGGAATGTGGGAGAGGCGATCCTGCAGCTCGCGGTACAGGGCGTCGAGCTGGGGCATGGAGTACGAGGGCCAAGGGGCGATGAGGCCGATGGTGACGCGGTGGTCGATGTCGTAGCCGAAGTCCTGGTGCTGGAGGTTGGCGAGCGAGCGGGTGAGCAGGCCGGCGCCGGTGAGCAGGACGACGGAGAGGGTGGCCTGGACGATGACGAGAGTCTTTTGCGACCAGGATGCATGATCGCGGGTGCTGCGATTGGCGCCGCGAAGAGCTTCGACGGGATTGGCGCGGGTGGCGAGCCACGCGGGGGCGGTTCCGAAGATGGCACCGGTGACGAGCGACAAGACGAAGGCGAAGGCAAGGACGGGGAGCGAGGGAGTGGCAGCGATGGGCACGAACTTCGCGCCGTGGAAAGCGAGGGCGACTACGGCTTTGACGCCGAGGTAAGCGACGGCGAGTCCGGCCAGTCCGCCGAAGATTGAGAGAAGGATGCTCTCGGTGAGGGTTTGGCGGATGAGGCGATTGCGCGATGCGCCGAGGGCGAGGCGGATGGAGGTTTGGGTGCGGCGCGCGGCTCCGCGGGCGAGCAGCAGGTTGGCGATGTTGGCGCAGGCGATGAGGAGAACGAGGCAGCAGACGGCGAGGAGGATGTGGAGGGTGTCGGCGTAGTCCTCTTTCATGGTGGCGACGCCGATGCCGGCGGGGATAACGCGGATGTTCTGTTTGGAGAGATTGGCCTTGATGCCGGACATCCAGTCGGCGGGCATGCCACTGTCATTGACGAGCCACTGGCGGAGGAGCGCGGTCATACGAGGACCGGTGGTGTTCACGGAGGCGCCGGGGCGCAGGCGGCCGATGACGCGGAGCCATGCCTGGAAGCGATGGATCATGGAGTTGGATCCGAGGAAGACCGGTTCCTGATTGATGGGGATCCAGAGGTCGGGGGGATCGCTGCGGAGAGTTTCACCGAAGAAGCCGGGCGGAGTGATGCCGATGATGGTGACGGGGTGGTCGCTGACGATGAAGGTAGAACCGACGATGCTGGGGTCGGAGCCGTACTGCTGCTGCCAGGTGCGGTAGCTGAGCATGGCGACGGGCGGGGAGCTGGGCTGATCATCAGAGGGCGTAATGGTGCGCCCGGCGAAGGCGCCAAGGCCGAAGGTGGAGAAGTAGTTGCCGCTGACCATTTCCTCGCGGAGGGGTTTGGCAACGCGGTCGGTCTCGCCGCGGCGCACGCCGAAGGTATATCCGCCAGCCTGGAAGGCGGCGAGCGAGGAGAACTCGGGAGTGTTCTGCTGCATGCGCTGATAGAAGGGATACGAGAAGAAGCCCCAGTCGTCCTGAGTGCTGCCCTCGATGCAGCAGTCGGAGCCTACGCCGATGCGATAGAGGCTCGCGGGGTCGACAACGGGCAGCGACTTGAGCATGACCGTGTCGATGAGGGAGAAGATGGCGGTGGTGGCGCCGATGCCGAGGGCCAGAGTGAGCATGGCGGTGAGGGTGAAGACAGGGGACAGGCGCATTTGGCGGAGAGCGTAGGCAATATCCTGGCGCAGGGTCTGCATGGGGTCAGCCTCTGGTGACCATACGAAGTAAGATGCGGGGTGGTTCCCGGGAAAGACAGGGATCAGTGATCAGGGATCAGTGACCGGTGATCAAGCAGACAGGAGACGGGAGACAGGAGACAGGAGACGGCAGGCAGGAGGCCTTTCGTATGATGGGCAGATGGGGAAGTTGGTGTTCTGTGCAGTTCTGCTGAGCTGGGGGGTGGTGGGGGTGGCGCAGAGTGTGCCTTCGGCGCCGAGTGCGCCTTCTGCGCCGGCTCCGAATGCGCCGACAGTGCAGAGTTTGCCTCCCACGCCCGAGGATCGGCCGTGCGATCTGCATGCGCTGATGGTGTGCGTGAAGCATGTGGCCGAAGACGAAAAAGGGATTGTGCTGAGCCCGCTGCATGCTCCGACGGAGGACCTGCTGTGGATCGTGCCGTTTGGGGCGGCGACGGGGGTTGCGATTCACTACGATACGGAGGCGATCCAGGACCTGGGCGTGCACACGACGCGCGAGGATCATTTCAACAAGCTGTCGGATTATGCGGGACTCTACGCTCCGTTTGCGGCAGCCGGGGTTGGGTATGGTGCTGGTTCCGTGCGGCATGACGATTATCTGAAGGAGACTGCGGTGCTCTCGGCGGAGGCGATGGCGGACGCGGGGATTCTGGATGAGGGGCTGAAATATGCGCTGGACCGGGAGTATCCGATGGCGGACAACGCGAAGGGCGGGTTCTGGCCGGGTGGGCCGAAGAGCTGGCCGAACAATCCGTCGATGCCGTCAGAGCATGCGATGAATGTGTGGGCGTTCGCGCACGTGGTGGCGGGGCAGTATGACGGGATCGCGACGAAGGCGGTGGTTTACGGAGTGGCGAGCACCGTCTCGGTATCGCGGGTGCTGGCGCGGCAGCATTTTCCATCGGATGTGGTGGTTGGGAGCACGTTTGGGTACTTGATCGGCGGGTACGTGCTGCATCACCGGTCGCGGGAGCATGGCAACCTGGTGGATGTGTCGGCGGTGCAGACGCCGATGGGGCGGGGGATCGAGCTGCGGGTGAATTTATCGCGCGGGGAGTGAGACAGGGTACAGGGTGCAGGGTACAGGGTGCACGGTACAAAACAGCGGTCGGCGGTTCGGTGTTCAGATCGCGCTGCGCGCGATCTGAACACATCTGCCAAAAGCGGGCAGAGCCATTCGACGCGCACCTCGCCAAGCTCAGTGCTTGCTCAGGCCAGGTTATGGGGCACCCAGCTTAGTCGAGCTCGGATGAGGCGGGCGGGAGTGTGTCCGGGCGGGGATCGCGCGGAAGCCTGGCCGAGGGCATTTCGAGCGGCTGCGGCCGGACGGTGAGGGCTCGATATTGAAAGAACATGTTCATGCGCCAGCGGAGGATCATGCCGAAGGCGAGGATGAAAAAGAGGCCGCCGGTCTGCTCGATGGACATGATGCGGTTGAAGTAGCCGCGGGCGACGAAGCGGACGGCGGCGAGAACGATGATGACGAGGAGAAAGGCCTGGGAGCGCTTCATCATGATGACCTCGCCTTCGCGATGGAGGCGGGAGGTGCGCAGAAGCGGCCAGGCCAGGACGATGGCGCCGATGAGGAAGGCGGCGAGGGCCCATGTCCACGGAAAGCGAAACATGGGGACGATAAACATGGAGAATCCGGTGGCCATGCCGGCCGGGGGGATAAGGATTTTCTTGAGGGTCACGGGAGTCTGACCTTCGCGAACACGCCAGATGAGAACGGCGACGGCGCCGAAGATGGAGGTAACCACGGAGGTGAGGGGGGATATGTGCACGGTACACCTCTACAACGACGCCGCAGCGGAGGGGACGATCTATCAGCGTTGGGCGGGCTGCCTGGAGAAGCCTCTGCTTCAAGGATACCGCAACGGGGAAGGGCTGACGGGGCGGTCGGCCCCCGGGGCTTGCCGGCCCGGTCCCGGGCGAAGGGATTTGCCAAGAGACACAAACGTTGTATAGAAATATTGCAGTGCAGCATGTATTCTTGCTGCGATGCACAATGCTTTCTCGCGGGAAGCAGGAGACTGGAATGGAATCGAGTGTATTGCAGGAACAGCCGAAGGTGATGACCGAGCCCCCGTTTACGCTGGAAGGCCGGGCCGCGCTGGTGACCGGAGCGGGGCGCGGGATCGGAAGAGCGATCGCGAAGCGGCTGGCGTCGGCGGGCGCCCGGGTGATGATCAACGATCTGGATGAAACGATGCTGCGGGAATCGGAAGTTGAGTTCGCGGACGCGGAACACGTACGGCACGTCCAGGGCGACCTGACCGATCCGACCACGCCGGACGCGGTGGTGCAGGCGACGCTGGACGCGTTTGGAGCGATCGACATCATCGTGAACAACGCTGGCTACAGCTGGGATAACGTGATCCAGAAAACGACGGACGAGCAATTCATGGCGATGCTGGAGATTCATCTGGTGACGCCATTTCGATTGCTGCGGGCAGCGTCTACGTTCATTCGGGAATCGGCGAAGCGGGAGATCGCGGCGGGGCAGCAGGTGATGCGCAAGGTGGTGAACATCACGTCGATCGCGGGGACGGACGGCAATCCGGGGCAGGCCGGCTATTCGTCGGGCAAAGCCGGTGTGATCGGACTGACCAAGACGCTGGCCAAGGAATGGGGCCGTTACAACGTCAACGTCAATGCGGTGGGATTCGGACTGATTCAAACCCGGCTGGTGCAGGACCTCAACGCACCGGGCGCGAGCATGGAGATGCACGGCCATCAGATTCGGCTGGGTGTGCAGCCAAATCTGCTGGAGTCTGTGAAGAGCGCCTGTCCTCTGGGGCGACTAGGGACACCGGAAGAGGCGGCGGGAGCGGTGCTGTTCTTTTGTTCGCCGCTGTCGGACTACGTCACCGGTGAGGTGCTGATTTGTGGTGGTGGCCTGCACTTTTAGCGGGACGTTTGGGAGCATGCGTCGCGACGGTGTGGGGTTCGGGATCGACGTCTTTGGCAAACATGTAATCTTCTTCAACCAGCCAATACACCTCGAGCCAGTGGTCGAGACTGTGCTCGTGGCCGGAATCATGCGAGCCGGGGTGCGGTCTTTCCTGGATGTGTTCCTGAATGTGGGGGACGTGTTCTAAAAGGGCTGGCATGGTCGCCTCCGAAGCGGTTGTTTGTCTGGAACAAAGAGAAGTGGCCACAGAACAGCACAAACGGCGGGGCGGCGCTGTGACGGGGGTCACAAAAGTTGCAGGTGGCTGCAGAACGCGGGCCGCGCGACCTTGTTTTGATCCCATCAATAAGTGAACTTCCGTGTGATGGCGAGCAGCCCGAATTCTGGGGCGCGGGTATAGATTTGTGGGCGATCTCCGCAGGCGCCGATCGCTCGATTTTTGCTGTTTTCTAACTTCCTCTCCCAACGGCGGCGGCGGAATTCAAAGGCTCATCGGAGGCAGGGAACGACTCGGCCTCCCCATGTTCGCTTTATCCAGTGGTGCCGCCATGTGCGTTCATGCTCACTTCGCGTGCCGGGTTCGCAGACTCACGCCTACTGTGAGGTTCGACCGCGTTCCGGCGTTTCAGTCCCAATTCACAGCTTGAGAACTAAGGAAGGAACCGGCCCATGACAAATCGAGAAGTCGTCGTCCTGAGCGCGGTGCGCACAGCCATCGGTAAATTCGGGGGAGCACTGAAGGACGTTCCGCCGACTGAGCTCGCAGCGAAAGTTGTCTGCCAGGGTGTGCAGCGCTCGGGCCTTGCGCCGAACGAGATCGGCCATGTTGTATTCGGCAATGTCATCCACACCGAACAGAAGGACATGTACCTTGCCCGCGTCGCGGCAGTGCGCGGCGGCATACCCGTAGAAGCGGCGGCGCTGACCGTGAATCGGCTGTGCGGGAGCGGGTTGCAGGCCATCCTGACCGCTGCCGCCGCCATCGTTCACGGCGACACCGACGCTGCTATCGGCGGCGGAGCGGAGTCGATGAGCCGAGCGCCCTACTGGCTGCCATCGATGCGCTGGGGCGCGCGGCTGAACGACGCGACCGCGGTGGATGTTCTGGTCGCCGCCGTGACGGATCCGTTCGACGAAGTGCACATGGGGATCACGGCGGAAAATGTCGCGCGGAAATGGGGAATCTCGAGAAACGACCAGGATGAGCTGGCGGTGGAGAGCCATCGTCGCGCGATGGACGCAATCAACACCGGGAAGTTCAAAGGGCAGATTGTTCCGATTGAACAGAAAACGAAAAGCGGCCCGGTGTACTTCATAACTGACGAGCAGCCGCGAGCGGACGCCACGAAAGAAAACCTGGCCAAGCTGAAGCCGGCATTCGATCCAGAGGGCACGGTGACGGCGGGCAATGCGTCGAGCATCAATGACGGGGCCGCCGCCGTGGTCCTGATGGAAAGGAAAGCGGCGGAGGAGCGCGGACTGCAACCTCTGGCCAGGCTGGTGGACTACACGGTGGTGGGAGTGGAGCCGGCGGTGATGGGTATCGGGCCGGTTTCCGCGGTGCGCAAGCTGTTCCAGCGGACCGGACTGAGCACCGCGCAGATGGATGTGATTGAACTGAACGAAGCCTTCGCGGCGCAGTTGCTCGCGGTGCGACGCGAGCTTGAGTTCCCCCCGGAGAAAACCAATCCCAATGGCAGCGGCATTTCCCTCGGTCATCCGCTGGGAGCAACCGGCGCCATTGTCACGGTAAAAGCGCTGCATGAACTGAAGAGAATCGGTGGAAGGTATGCGCTGGTCACCATGTGCATCGGCGGCGGGCAGGGGATCGCCGCCATTTTCGAGACAGTGAACTAAGGAAGAGGGAGGCGGAAATGGACACCGCAGTACTGATCGAACAGAAGATCCCATTTGCCCGGCCTCTGGAAGGCAGAGTGGCTCTGGTGACGGGTGCGTCCCGCGGAATTGGGCGCGCGATCGCCAAAGAGCTCTCCGACCGAGGGGCCGTGGTCGTCATTAATTTCTTCAACAGCATCGGTCGCGCTCAGGAGCTGAGAGACGACATCGTCAGCAGCGGAGGCGAGACCTGCCTGATGCAAGGCGATGTTTCCAACCGGCAGGACGCGCGGAGGGTGATTCGGAAAATCCTCGATGTCTATGGAAGGCTGGACATTCTGGTGAACAACGCCGGAATCACGCGCGACCGTTCATTCCGGAAGATGACCGACAGCGACTGGCTGGAAGTGATTGAGACCAACCTGAACAGTCTTTTTTACTGCACGAGCACCGCGGTTCCGGCGATGATCGAGCAGAAGTACGGGAGGATCGTGAATATCGCTTCATTCTCCGGGCAGGCCGGCAACTTCGGCCAGGCGAATTATGCGGCGAGCAAAGGCGGGATCATCGCCTTCACCAAGGTGCTCGCGCTGGAGCTGGCGAAATACAACATCACCGCCAACGTGATATCACCTGGCTTTACCGCAACCGATATGCTCGCCGCGGTGCCGGGCGAAATCCAGGATCAGATCAGGAACCGGATTCCGCTCGGGCGATTCGCGCAACCGCAGGAAATTGCAAAGGCCGCCGCCTTCCTGATTTGCGACGGCGATTATGTGACCGGCCAGCAAATCAACATCAACGGAGGCATCTATATGTAGCATGGGGGTGCTTTTTACCGGGAGCGGGCGCTCAGCCACTGGTCGATATGTGGCCAGGTGGTCCTGGGCGCCGCGCTTCCGGCCATGATCCCGATGTGACCACCGGGAATCCGGTAGAGTTCCTTATCCTTGCTCCCGGTCTTCGCGAGGATTGCTTCGGACTGACATGGGGGCGTAATGTGATCGCCCTGGGCGATGACGGTGAGCAGATTCGCCCGAATCCTGCCTAAATCGACTCGTTCTCCACGCACCACGAGTTCATTCTTCATAAGGAGATTGTTGCGGTAGAGATCGACAATGAGCTGGCGATAGGCGCCGCCGGCCATGGGAATGTTATCGGTGACCCATGTGTTCATAGCGTGCCAGGCCTCGACGACCTGCGGATCGTCGAGGTTGTCCCACAGCTTGCAGTAGTTGGTGATGTAGTTCTCGACGGGCTTGAGGGCCTTCGCGCCGTAATCGATCATCTCGCCGGGCACGTTGCCGAAGGCTTCGAGGATTCTGTCAACGTTGAAATACTTTTCATCGGTCCAGCGCGCAAAGGTGATGCCATTGCGGTCGGAGAAATCCAGGGGCGCGGTGAGGAGCAGCAGATTGCGCAGCCCGTCATCGGGGCGCATCGCGGCATAGATGGTGGTGAGGATAGCCCCGATGCACCAGCCCAGCATGCTGAACTCTTCGCAACCGGAGATAGCTTTGACCTTGCGAATTGCGCGGGGCAGATATTCGAGGGCGTAGTCGTCGAGCTTAAGATGCCGGTCCTCGAAGCCGGGCACGCCCCAGTCCAGGAGGTACAGGTCATAGCCCTGGCCGACCATGAACTCGACGAAGCTGTGCCCGGGGCGCAGATCGAGAATCGAGGGGCGGTTCATGATGGCGAAGATCAGCAGGAGAGGGGTGCGATGCCGATCTTCGGCGGCGACCACCGGCGTGTAGCGGTAGAGCTTGGCCTTGTTCAGGGCCCACACCAGTTCTTTGGGCGTCTGGGCAATCGGCGCTTTGGTGGTGAGCACCTGGGTAAAGGTCCACAGTCTCTGCTGCAGTGCAACGAAAGCATCCGATGCAACGACTGCTTGCTCCATGGCTTACCTCGGGGTATTTCTCCCCCGGACGATTCTGCGGCGCGGCCGCTTAGCGGAGGCGACGGGTGCGGCACCCCGCGGCTGGGCCGCAGCTTTCGCAACGCCTGGTCTTGAGTCTTTTCCTGCTGGTGGTTCGGGCGCGTGGGCTCCGCCTCGCAGGATCTTTGCAATGGTATCCAGCTTGGCGTCCATGTCGTCGAGACGCATTTCGACATTGGTGAAGCGCTCGGCCAGCGCGGCGACTTCCTGGCGCGAGGGCAGAGAGAGCTGCTGCAGGGCCTGAACCATGGATTTGTCGAGGGCTTCGCGCATGGGCGCCGAGGCGGCCAGGTATCCATCCAGCATGGCGCCGCTGGCCTGGGCATAGGCTTCGGTGTTGACGGCTTCGACCATGGTCTTCGCCATGGCATCGAGGTAGGCGTCGCGCATGGCGCGGAAGGGCTCCAGCGGATCGACGGGTTTCGCGGTCTTCTCCTGAGTCTCGCTCATGAATGGCGTCTCCTTCCCGGCCACACGAAGCATATACCCGCCGGGTCCGGCGAGCCATGGATCGTATTGCGCCAAAGCGCCTTTCCCACCCCACCACGCCAACCGCAGGCGTAGTGGGGTGGGGCTGCCGTTGTTCAGCGGACGGCCATGTCCAGCAGTTCCTTCTGGGCGTCGACGATGGCGTCGACACCGCGCTGGATGGAGTCAGCCGCGGCTTCGACCGGGCTGCCCTCAACGCCGAACTGGCGGCTCGAGGATTCGAAGACCGCTTTGGCCTGGGCGGCGGAATGCTCCAGGGCTTTCTTCTGCATTGCAACAGCGCGCTCCACCGATTTCTTCGCGAAGCTGTCGGCGTCTTCCACAACTTTCTCGGCCGTCGCGGTACGCTCCTTCAGCAGATCAGCGAATGCGCGGCTCTGCTCGACGAAGAAGTCGATGGCCACCTTCTGGATTTCCGCATAGCGGTCAAACCCGCTGTTCTGCAGATCGAGCATAAAGAGGCCAGGCGCGCCGGGCAGCTTCTGAACGGTTTTCTTGCACAGCTCGACAACCTCGGCATTCTGTTGCGCCGCAATCTCAATGCTCTTCTTCTGAACTTCGGCGATTCGTCCCACGCCAGTGGTGAACAGCCTGGCGACCTCGCCGAAATCGACTTTGGCCGGCGGCTCGGGCGCTGCCGGATCCCGATGAACTCTCTGTGTGGTGCTCATATGGCTCCCTGCCTTTTCCATGCTGCACAGATTGCTGCAATGCAGCATAGAGTGATACTACTCCGGCGCGGGCGGATGTCAAGGGGTAAAATGAAGGCCCGATATGCCGCCCAAAGCCATTCTGATCAAGAAATACGAGAACCGGCGCCTGTACGATGCCACCAACAGCAGGTACGTGAACCTGGAGGATGTGGCCGAGATGCTGAAAAAGGGCCACGATGTGCGGGTGGTCGACGCCGCTTCGGGCAAGGATATTACGCGCCTGATCCTCACGCAGATCATCATCGAGGACGCCAAGACCCCTGATTCCACGTTTCCGCTGGATCTGCTTCGACAAATGATCATCACATCGGGGCGGGCGAGCCAGGAGACAGCGCTGCGCTACATGAAGACGATGCTGGACATTTACCAGGACACGTACCGGGCGATGTCGCCAGCTGTGAATCCGTTTGGAGTGTTCCGGGGCGCGGGTGGAGAGGCGGGGCCGAATCNNGAGCCGGTTCAGCCGGTAAGCTACAGCAGCGCGGAGGCTGAGCCGGAGACAGAGGAAGTGGGTGGGCTGAGGCGGCGGGTCGCCGATCTGGAGAGGCTGGTGGCCTCGCTAGCTCCCGGAAAACCAAGCCCACGGAAGCGTGCGGGCAGGAAGTAGGGCCTGATTCCGCCTTTGAATTCGGCCTCTATCCGGCCGCCTTTTTCAGGATCGCGGCGGGAAGGGTGATGGAGCCGATGCGGCCGGAGTTTTCATCGACAACAATGATGCGCAGAGTCCCAGTGTCCTGTTGCTCGCCGACAAACTGGTCGAAGGGGATTCCATCGCTGAGGAGCTTTTGCCAGGTTGCCGGCTTTAGACGGAGCACGAGCGATTGCCCGTTCACCCGCGCATGGATGCCCGCGTCATCGCGCTGGACGAGGAAGATATCGAGTTTGCCGATCCAGCGATCGCCTTGCTGCGTGAGGCTGACGTCGGTCGCCGCGATCCGGAGGGTGATTGCAGCTCCGCTGGATGCCGCGCCGGGATGCGCGCTGACAGCAATTTCGGTTGCGTCGAGGGGCTGCCAGATCGCCTGCTCAAATCGATCCTTCAGGGTGGCGGGTTCTTTAGCGTAGAGATAGCCGGTACGGTAGCGCAGCGCAACGCCACGGCGCGCGGCAACCCTGACGGTCAGGCGATGGTACTGATCGTCGGGCGGGGAATCGGGCGCAAAGCTGAGCAGGTAAGCGGCTCGGCCATCTTCGATGACACTATTGAGAGCCGCGACCATGTTGCCGGAGCGGCGAAAGATTCGCCCTCCTGTGGCCTGGGCCATTTGCTGGATGGCGATCTGAATCGGGTGCGTATCCTGCTGCATTGCAGCGGTGGTGCGGCCGGGCCTGGCGCCAGGCGCGTTATCGCCGAGGGAGGCTTTCGGAGTCACCTCTTTGACCGGCTCTTCCAGCTCCACGTTGGGATTTTGCAGGCTGGGATCGACGGTATTGGTCTCCAGTTGCGAAGCGTCGAGTGGATAGACGCTGACGTGCGCGTCGTTCAGCGCCTCCTGGGCGCGCAGCGCGTAAGGATCGACACTAGTGTGGCCTTTATCGCTGCCGGCGGCGCGATCGGTCCAGTCGGCGAGCACATTGTCGCTTGCGATCCACACAAGATTCTTGTGCCCGGGAGTTTCGGCAAGGTGCGCGGCGACACCCACGAGCATGGTGAGCGCGTCGCGGCCGGGGTGGTCGCCCTCGTTCGTCAGTTTGGGATCGACCATGGTGGGCGGCGGGGCCGCGCCTCCACCCGCCGCGTTTCCATTCACGTATTGCATGTCGGACGGGTTATGCACGTCGTCGAACTGCTGGCGGTTGCGTTGCTCTTCATCCTGAGCGCGAGCCAGATCCGCCGCACTGGGCATCCACTGACGCAATGCGGAGGCGAGGGCGGCATGATCGCGTGTCTCCTCTACGAGGATCCTGAATCCCTGACCAACTCGTACATAAAGGCCGACGCGCTCGTTGGGCGGCAGGTCCGCAACAAACTTCAACATCTGCCGGCGGGCAAGGGTGAGATCGGCGAAGGCCAGGCTTCTGGCGGCGAGGAGAAGAATCGTGGAGGAGCCTGCCGGGGCCTCGGTTCCTGGAGCGTTCGCGCTATCCACTGCGCCGAGGCGATTCGAATAGACCGTCTCTTCAGGTGCAATGCCTGAGGGCCCAGGAGTATTGGCAACCATCTCGCCGGATGTGGCGGCCTCGCTGAAAAAGCGAACGGTCTGCTTCCGTCCGTTGTCATAGATTTCGAAGTCTTCCGGCTTGAGGCCTGTGACGGGATGGCCACCCTTGTCATAGGCAGCGACGCCGACATCGACCAGACGTGTGCTGATGTGCAGCGTGAAGTTCGATCCCGAGGGCGGGGGCGCGGGAGCCACAGGTTTGTCCGGCAGACTGGTCGTCTTCGCGATGCTGATTTCGGGAACCGGGGGCACAAGGGCCGGCGCCGGGGCTGGCGTTGGAAGTACCGCTGTGTTCGGAGCGGGGGGAGCAGCGGCGGCGGTCTCAGCGGGTGCAGCGGCGGCATGATTATCTTCGGCCAGAGTCTGTTGTTGGGGTACCGGGAGTGGCGATGCGGAAGGGGTAGGCCGCTCAGCAGGCAGGCTGGTCGCCGGAGGGGCGTTGTCGGCGGTGAGAATGCGGGCGTCGGCGCGGAAGAGGTGGTATTGGTTGAAGACGACTTCGTTGAGCATGGTTTGCAGCGGGGTGGAGTGGAGATCCTGATGCTCGACGTCGGTGGGGCGCTGGGATATGCCGCCGGCTCTGCCGGTGATGCGTGTGACTCCCGGGAGCTGCTCAGGGGCGAGGAAGATGGAGACGCTTTTGACCGGACATATATATGTCCGACTGCCAAGCTCGATGGGGCCGTATTCGACCATGATGTCGGCTTTGACGACGGGATCGGCTTTGGCGAGGTCGGCGATGAGGGTGAGGCGGAGGATGGTTCCGGTGGCGGGGTCGATGGTGAGCTCGCCGTGGTAGCCGGAGAACCGGCGGAAGACGCTGTCGTCGATGCAGCAGAATTCCACCTGATAGTGCGAGTCGCGCCGGGCCACGACGAAGCGAAAGACGGCCTGCAGTCCGCCAGGGCCCTGCTCCCAATGGCTCCAGGTGAGGGTGCCCTGAGGCGCGTCTCCGAGGACGGTGGCGAGGATGGGACCGAATTCGCCCTTCGAGGTGAGGCTGGACGCATTGGACGGCGCACTGTTTGCTGCGTCGGCCATTTCCTGTCCATCGCGGTAGAGGACTGCGACCGAGGATCGGCTGACAGGATGGAGCGGCTGGTATGGAGTGAACGTGCCGCTGACATTCTCCTCGCCGAGGTCTTTCTGGACCGCGGGTGAATCTTCAAAGTGGATGGTGTCGCGCGTGGCGAAGAGATTGGGGAGCTGATGCATGATCTTTGCGGCGTAGTCGACGGTCGCGGCCATCATGCGGCGCTGCGTCTCGGGGTCGGGGGCAGCGGCCGTGGGAATTTCGGCGGGAGGGGGATCGAGGAAGGCAGCCTGATCGGCGAGCGCGACGAGGGAACGGCGGGACTCGGGGCCCGGCAAAGCCGCTTCGAGCGCGGCGAGCCTGGTTGCGCTCAGGCGCTCTGTCAGTTCCAGATCGTAGAAGCGCGGAGCGATTTTCACGTCTGATTTTGCGTGATTCGCGGCGACGAGCCGCTCCAGCTGAGCTACCGTGATGCGCTTAGCGGCGAAGGTGGGCAGAGCAACCTGAACGAGGAGGCAAAAGAGCACCAGCTTTCGCATCATCCACCTCGCATCAGGGGTTGGGCTGCTGCGAGGTAGACGAAGCGGCGTTTGGGTTGGCGGAGGCGTCCTGGGAGTGGCTGGCGCGGAGCTTTTCCATGACGGTTTTGTCGGCAGCCTGGGTGAGGGTCTTGGTCTTCGTGAACTCGGCCTGCGCCAGGGCGTGATCGCCCCTGGACTGATAGAGACGGGCGAGGCGCCAGTGAACCTGCACATCGGTGGGCGCGAGACGCGCTGCCGTTTTGAATTCGCGGAGAGCGTCGTCGTTGTGCCCGGCTGTGGCGTCGATGATGCCGAGATCGAGCCAGGGAAGTTCCTGCCGGGAATTCAGATGCAGAGCCTTCTCAACGATTGGGCGGGCCACGTCGGGACGATTCAGGCGAACGTTGGAATCAGCCCAGTAGGCCAGCGACTCGGCATCGTCGGGGGCGTTTTCGCTTTCAAGCTGGAACTGGCGAGCGGCCTCGTCGAACTGGCTCTGACACCACAATAGATAGCCGAGACCGAAGTGTACGCCCGGTTCTTTAGGGTCGGCCTTCACGGCATTGCGGAATTGCTGGATGGCGTCGGCGTGGTCAAGCATCGAGTCGTAGGCCTCGCCTGCGAGCATGTCCGCCTCCGCCGACTCCGCGTTCAAAGTGAGAATCTGGTGGTAGACGTCGAGCACGCACTGATATTGCTTCGACCACAGGCAGCTGTGCGCCAGGACGAGACGATAGGGGAGGTTCTGCGGATCGCGGGCCATGGCATCGCGCAGGTAAGGAACCGCCGCCGCGTATTCGCCGGCACCGTAGTATGCCATCCCAAGGAGCAAGCGGAGGCGTTGTGCGTCGGGGGAATCGGGAGGCGCGGTACGGAGCAGCGGCTGGAGGACGCGAGCGGCCTGTTTCAGATCGCCGGCCTTGAAGAGCGCCAGTCCGAAATTGAGCCGTAATCCGGGCATAGATGAATTGAGAGCCGACGCCCTGCGATAGAAGGCGACAGCCTCGCTGTAGTGCTGCTGCTGCGATTCCAGAAAGCCGAGATGGGCGAAGGCCTCGGCGTTATCGGGATGAGTTTTCAGGATGGCTTGCCAGGCGGCTTCAGCCTCGGTGCTCCTGCCTTGCTGCTCGAGGGAAAAGGCGGTGTCGCGCTGGCTGGAGTAGGCATTCGCAGTTTGGGCCTGGGAGCAGGCAGCAGCGAAGGCCACCAGCACTGCGAGCACAATTCCTGTTTCCGCAACCCGACTCACACGCATATCAACCATTCTCGCCCGCCGCAATCGTGCGGTGCAATCCGGAGAGCATGTGCGGAAAAGAAGAAGGCGCGGCAGATGTCTCCGCCGCGCCCAAGGGAGGCCAACTTGAAAATCAGAAGACGAACTTGCCACCCAGCTCCATGGTTCGAGGACCGTAATCGCCCGTGACAGCGCCGAAGTTTCCATCGTGGCTGCCCGTATCGATGTTCTGGAAAATGGTGTGGTTGAACGTGTTGAAGGATTCGAAGCGAAGCTCCACCCTCGTCCCCCTCTCATTGAGCGGAATGGCTTTGAACAGGGAGAGGTTCCAGTTGATGATGCCCGGCCCCAGCGCCGAATCCTTACCGGCGGTGCCGAAGCCCTGATTCGTGCCGCCGTTCCACGGAGCAATGGGATCCCCATCCGTCGCTGTCGGGTTCGCTTTGTTGTAATACGAAGTGGGAGAGAACCACTCGCCCACCTTCTTCGGATAAGTCACCTTCGCTATGAGATTCGGTCGATTGTTCGTGCCGCCACCCAGACCGAGGCTATCGGCGCCGGTGTAACCGATGTAGAGAGGCACGCCCGACTCCGCCGTGGTAATGCCGGAAATGGTCCAACCGCCAATCGTATCGCGCGCTAACATGCTGCCATTCTTGCCGAAGGGCAGGTTGTAGACGTAACTGGCATTGAAGATATGACGCCGGTCGAAGCCGGTATCCGACCCCTTGTCATAGCGGGGGTTGAATGGATCCGACAGCCCGTTGAGGTCGTTGGAGACGATGGAGATGTTATGCGACCAGGTGTAGGACAACTGGGTGGTCAGGCCGTGTTTATTCTCAAAGCGAATGCCGGCCTGCAGCGAGTTGTAGTTGAAGTTGGTCTCATTCTCTTCCTGCTCAATCCCGGAGAAGCCGGGGTAGATGCGGTACAGGTTCGCATTCAGACTGCCGTTGGCTACGCCCTCGCGATCGTCGTAAGGGTTTGCAGAGTTGGTGGGATCGGTTAGGGGCAGCGTGTTGATGGCGCGGTCGTCGTCCTGAGACCAGCCATCGGAGCCGACATACTGAACCACCGCAACCACCGAGGGAGCCAGTTCGCGCTGAATCCCCAGACTATAGAGTTCCGTGCCCGGACTCGGGAAGTGGTAGTTGATGTTGGTCAGCACCGACGGGAAGGACTGTGTCGTGGTTGCTCCGGTCAAAGCGCTGGTGTGGGGGTTCGAGAAGTAGACGTTGGTCGCGGATGGCTGATAGGCGAAGGGCGGGTTCAGAGCGGCGTTGTAAACATCATTGCCCTGGACGCGTTCGTAGAAGACGCCGTAGCCGCCGCGCAGGACGGTCTTGCCGTTGCCGTTGATGTTATAGGCGAAGCCAATACGCGGCTGCCACGTTTTGTAGTCGTTCTGGACGACGCCACGCGGGAAGCCGCCCACGTCGGCTTGCTTGATGCCGTTGAGGTAGAATTGCTGGCCTTTAAAAGTAGTCAGCGAGGCGGGATTCAGTGTGCCGGCAGCCGTGACCGGATTGCCGAGCGAGGAATCGTAGTCGGCGGCGACGAAGTTGGCAAACTGGTTGTAGCGCTCAAATGCGTGCGGCATGCCGTCGTAGCGCAGACCCAGATTCAGGGTAAGTCGCGGACCGACGTGCCAGTTGTCGTTGGCGTAGAATCCATAATTGTTGTTGACCCAATGCTTATCGGCCAGATACTGGAGCTGAGTAAAGCTGGATGCATCGCCCAGCAGGAAATTGATGTAGGAATCGTGGGAGAAGGCGCTGACATTGAAGACCGCAGTGCCCTGGGTGTTGGCCTGCAAATCCTGGTTCTTGTAATCGTGCAGCAAGCTAAAGCCGAATTTGAGCTGGTGACGTCCTTTGGTCCAGGACAGATCGTCGCGGTACTCGAAGCCTTCGTAGCCGTTCTTCCAGGGGTAGTAGGACTCGCTCCAGTTGGTGTTCAGTGGGGCGCCCTGCAGATCGATTTCCGGCATGTCGTCGCCAACGTTGTCAGAGACCGGGAAGAAGCTCTGAGCGGACCAGGCGGACGGTATCTTGTAAGTGCCGCCAAATCCGGCCTGCGGCGTGAGGGTGATTTTGTTGCCGCTGTAGAGGAAAGCTGTCTCGTTGAGCAAAGTCGGCGTATAGGTCTGAGTCAGCTTGATGACCGCCGTATAGGAAGGATTGGTCATCGCTGTTCCAACCGTCGGATAGGAGCTGTCGTTCCAAAGCGGAGGATAGAACGACTTCGCCATGGAGTCGTGGAGATAGTGACCCATCAGCTGGAATTTGGTGTTGATGGTGTGATCGATGCGGCCAGCTTCTTCACGGATGTAGTCGGTGGTGGGAACCGAGGCGGTGTACTGGCCTGTGCCGAGGTTAGGCTTGGGGAATGTTCCGGCGTTCACCTCCAGCAAAGCGTTCGGATCCATCAGGTTCGCTGGGATCACATTGCCGGGGAAGGGGCTGCCGGGGGTTAATCCGTCGGTCGTATAAAGGGCCAGCTTGGCGGGATCGGTGGTCTGGGGAACGATGGGAGCCGATCCGCCGCCGAAGAGAGTGTAATTGAGGTTTGCGCCCGCGGTCGGAAAGTCGTTGGCGGGGATGGTATTGGCAACCAGTGGGGTGCTGCCCTCGATCAGGCGGCGCCACTCCTCATTCCAGAAGAAGAATGTTCGGTTGCGATTGTTGTTGTAGACGCCGGGAATAAAGAGCGGGCCGCCGATATTGCCACCGGGCTCGTTCAGCTGGAAGGACGGGCGCGGCTGGCCAGCGTTCTTCGTGAAGTAGTCGTTGGCGTCGTAGTCGGTGTTGCGGTTGAACTCGTAGACTTCGCCGTGGAAGTCGTGCGTGCCGGACTTGAGCACCAGGAGAATCGTGCCGCCGGAGCCGATGCCGTAGTCGGGCGAGTAGTTGCTGTCGAGGGTCTGGAACTCGGCGATGGACTCCTGGGAGGGAAGATTCATGAAGCAGCCGCCGCATCCGCGGTCGTTTTGCTCAGCGCCGTCGAGCAGGTAGATATTGTGCGTCGTGCGGGTTCCGTTGAAGCTGATGCCGTTGGCGGAGGTGAGCGCGTCAACGCCGCTGAAGGACGGCAGGTTGTTGGAGACGCCGAGGCCGAGGGCAGCCAGTGCGGTGACGTTATTGCCGTTGGTGGAGAGCTCCTCGACCTGCTGGCCGCTGATGAGGGTGCTCACTTCGCTGGTCTCCGTCTGGGTTTGCAGGGCCTCGGCCTGAACGGAGACGGTCTGCGTAGCGCTGCCGACCTTGAAGGAGATGTCTTCCTCAAGGGTCGCAGCTACGTTCACCACGATGCCGGTCTTGGTGTACTTCTGGAATCCAGACGCCGTGGCATCGAGGGTGTAGGTGCCGATGCCGACGTTGCCGAAGCGGTAAGCGCCGACGGAGTTGGAAGCCTCGGTTCTTACCTGGCCGGTGGCAGAGTTGTTGAGGGTGAGCTGCGCATTGGCGACAACCGCACCCGAGGCATCGGTGACCGTCCCGTTGATGGTGGCGTTTTCCTGAGCGCGCAGGACGGGTGTGAGCGCCAGAAGGAGACCGAGCACGGCGAACCAGCCTGGAAGGCCTTTAAGAAGCGCCCTTCCTGCCCGGAGGGGGCGGCGGTAAGGAGATGGATTAGCGAGTGAAATCATAATGCCTCCGTGAGCAAACGTTTTCTGGTGCGAATGAACAGCTCTTATACTGGAAACTCTGGAAGAACAGGGAGCTTCGTAAACCGCGCGAGAAAACAATTACTCTTTCGAAAAAGGCTTGTCAAGAGTGAAGTGACCGGGGGCAGCTATCGCTCGTGAAACCGTTTACCCTGGGTAGTCCCCTGGCGGGGGCGAGCATACCCGATGGTTCCGACGGGCTAAAACGATTCTCTACGGTTAATGAGCCGTCGTCGATCCTGGCGCCGCGGATCCGACCACCCCAGCTCCCTGCCGCACCGTGTAAAAGCGATCAGCCGCGAGATTTTTCAGGGTCTCCGTTGTGCCATCGGGCCAGAGAATCGTGGCTGCATCCACGCGCTCATGGTTCGCGAGACCGAAATGGAGGCGGAGGTCGCTTTGCGACAAGTAGCTGCCGCCACTGATGACTTCACCGAGCTGCGTCAGGTTGCCGGCCGTGACGCGAACGCGGGCATTCAAAGCGAGTCGATTGCTGCGCACCCCTTCCAGCTCAAAGCTGATCCAGTGGTTGAGAGGGCCGCCTTCCGGACGCAGGATCATGGGCTGGCCAGAAAGGTTTTCCACGACTGCCTCAAGATGACCGTCGTTGAAGAGATCGCCGATCGCCATACCGCGGCTGACCTGCGGAATCCGGATCGCGTCGCCGGCCGATTGGCTGATGTCTTTGAAGGCGCCGTTGCGCTGGTTGAGGAAAAGCAGTTTCGGCTGGTGATAGCTGGCCCGTTCCGGAATCTGGTCCACCTGCGGATAGACATGCCCGTTGACCAGAAAGATGTCCTGCCAGCCGTTGTTCGCAAAATCGACAAAAGCATCGCCCCACCCGACTTGCCCGCTGGTGGAGCGCGCGATGCCCGAAACGGCCGAGGCCTCGGTAAAATTCATGTCGCCGTCGTTGCGGTAGAGAGCGGCATATTCGTCGTCGAAATGGGAAATGAAGATCGAAATGCGGCCCGTGTGCAGATAATCGCCGAACGCGACGCCCATGTTGGCCTGCGCGGCTCCGTTGGCGCTGAGCGCCACGCCGGACGTGAATCCGACATCGGTAAACTTGCCATGGCCGTCTCCCTGATACAGGTAATTGGGCTGTCCGTCGTTGGTGACGAGAAGATCGAGCTTGCCGTCGTTGTTGAAGTCGCACCAGATCGCGGTCAGGCCGAAACGGTGTTCGGGGTCGCTCACGCCGGCTCGCTTCGAGACGTCGGTGAACGTCCCGTCATGGTTGTTGTGGTAGAGATTGTCGGGCGAACCTTTCAGGCCGCGCGGCCCGCACTGAACGTCGATGCCCATATACCTGCAGGTATCGCGGGAACCGAAAGCGTCGAGGCGGGTGAGGTCGATGTCGACGTAGTGCGAGACGAAGAGATCATCCCAGCCATCGCTGTCGTAGTCGCCGAAGGCTGCGCCTGTGGCCCACAGAGAGTCGCCGCCCAGGCCGGCGCTTTTCGTCACGTCGGTGAAGGTGCCGTCACGATTGTTGCGATAGAGCACCACGCCGGAGAGGCAGGTGACCAGCAGATCGGGCCATCCGTCGTTGTTGTAGTCGCCGACCGACGCGCCGTTGGCCCAGCAGGGAGTGCCCACGCCGGCCTTGTCGGTTACGTCGGTGAAGGTGCCGTCGTGATTGTTGTGGAAGAGCGCGCCGCGAGCCTTGATGCCAGCGCGCGCCATCTCGACGGTCTGCGCGTTGGTGAAATAGATGTCGGGCCAGCCGTCGCGATCGTAATCGATGAGCGCCACGCCTCCGCTCATCGACTCGACAATGAACTTCTGCTCCGGGCTGGAGTGATGATCGAAGTGGATACCGGTGGAGGCGGTGATATCGACGAGCTTCGGGTAATCGATTGCAGGCGCCTCTTCCTGCGCGGAGGAGGGCAGCGTTCGCGCGATGCCCAGGCCGAGCAAGGGGAGGACGATAAGTGCGGCGGTCAACCGCCAGACGCCGCTGTCTGTGGACGGGGATCTTCGGTCCGGATTTTGCGCGCGACTCATCCTGCCGTTCGTCTTCGACTCCGCATCCGAGCAGATGGTGGGAATGCATTTACAGCATAGAAGAAGCAGCGTTGCCTCGGCGCCAACGCAGCATGGGAGGAAATGTGTCAGTGGCGGAATCCGTAGCAATCCGCGAGTTGCAGGAGTCGATAAAGCGATTCCCGGAATTGACGCCCAATCCCGAACGCATTAGGTTGGGTTGTCGCCACGAAGGACGGAAACCATGCGGCTGATCGACGAAAGCATGGCCTTCAATCTGAATTCCATGAGGGGAAGCATATGACGAAATCGGGAATGCGCAGATGGACTGCGGCTGTGATCTGCATCGGCGTGATGGCGCTTGAGGCAGGAGCGCAGGAGAGCTCGACGCTGCCCAACATGAATCCGAAGTTGCCGGCGGAGGAGCGGGCGACGGACCTGGTGCACCGGATGACGCTGGAGGAGAAGGCTTCGCAGCTCGTGAATCAGGCGCGCGCTATTCCTCGCCTCAACGTGCCGGCGTACGACTGGTGGAGCGAGGCGCTGCACGGAGTCGCAGTGAACGGCACGACGGAATTTCCGGAGCCGATTGGCCTGGCGGCGACGTTCGATGCGCCGGGGATTCATGAGATGGCGACGGCCATCGGCATCGAGGGGCGCATCAAGCACGTGCAGGCGGTGCGCGCCGGGCACAGCAACATCATGGAGGGCCTCGATTTCTGGGCGCCGAACGTGAACATCTTTCGCGACCCACGCTGGGGGCGTGGGCAGGAGACTTACGGGGAGGACCCATTCCTGACGGGGCGGATGGCTGTGGCTTTTGTGACGGGGATGCAGGGCAACGATCCGAAATATTTCCAGGTGATTTCGACGCCGAAGCACTTCGCCGTGCACAGCGGACCGGAGCCGACGCGGCACATGGCCGATGTGGATGTGAGCAAGCACGATGAGATCGATACTTATCTGCCGGCGTTTCGCGCGGCTGTGACCGAAGGTCACGCAGGGTCGGTGATGTGCGCGTACAACGCGATCAAAGGGCAGCCGGCCTGCGCGAATGAGTTTCTGCTGCAGGATCAACTGCGCGGCAAGTGGGGTTTCCAGGGCTATGTGGTTTCCGATTGCGGCGCGGTGATCGATATTTTCGCCGGACACCATTACCGCACCACGCAGGCGCAGTCTTCGGCGATTTCGCTGGAACGCGGGATGGATAACGAGTGCGCCGACTTTTTTGCAAAGGTGAAGGACAACCACGATTACAAGCCGTACATCGACGCGGTACAGCAAGGCTACCTGAGCGAAGGTGCGATCGACACTGCACTGATCCGGTTGTTCACCGCGCGCATGAAGCTGGGGATGTTCGATCCGCCGGAGATGGTGCCGTATTCGAAGATCGACGAGAAGGAGTTGGACAGCGCCGAGCATCGCGCGCTGGCGCGCAAGCTGGCGAACGAGTCGATGGTGCTGCTGAAGAACGATGGCGTGCTGCCGCTGAAGACATCGGTGACGAAGATCGCCGTGGTCGGTCCGCTGGCCGATCAGACCAAAGTGCTGATGGGAAACTACAGTGGAACACCGACGCACCCGGTGAGCGTGCTGGATGGGCTGAAGGCGGAATTCCCTCAGGCGAGGATCAGGTTCGTGCCGGGCACGCAGTTCCTGCGGAGCGACGGCGATCCGGTGCCGGACAAGCTACTGACGACGCCAGATGGGAAACCAGGACTGAAAGCGGACTACGCGGTGGGGGGCGGCATGGAACTGGGATCGGGGGCCAGACCGACCCCACTGACCAGCCGTGTGGAACCGAATCTCGACCTGACGGACGGAAATCTGCCGGTGGAGGCCGCGGGCAAACCTTCTTTGTCAGTGGAGTGGTCGGGATTTCTGACACCAACCGAAACGGGCGACTATCTGCTGGGCATTTCTGCGGGCGGGTTTGCGCGCGTCAGGGTCGACGGCAGGGAGATCGCGCAGGTGTTCAGTATGGAGGGTGCGCAGGCAAAGCTGGGCAGGGTGCATCTGGAACAGGGCCATAAAGTATCCATCGCTGTGACGTATGGACAATTTGGCGGCGGCAAGCCGCACGCCCAACTACTGTGGGCGCGGTACAGCTCGGCGCCTTCGCCCGAAGCCCTGGCCGCGGCCCGGGAAGCCGACGTTGTGATCGCGGTGGTGGGAATTACGAGCGAGCTCGAGGGTGAGGAAATGCCGGTCGCCGAAGAGGGCTTTTTGGGCGGCGATCGCACCAGTCTCGACCTACCCAAACCGGAGGAAGCTCTGCTGGAAGCGGTGGGGAGCACGGGCAAGCCCCTCGTGGTTGTGCTTATGAACGGCAGCGCGCTGGGCGTGAACTGGGCGCAGGCTCATGCGAACGCCATTGTGGATAGCTGGTACTCCGGCGAGGAGGGAGGCGCTGCGGTGGCCGAAACGCTGAGCGGAAAGAATAATCCGGCGGGTCGGCTACCGGTGACCTTTTATGAAGATGTTAGCCAGCTGCCTAACTTCGAGAATTACTCGATGGAGGGGCGTACTTATCGGTATTTCAAAGGCACGCCGCTTTATCCGTTTGGATACGGGCTGAGTTACTCGACGTTCAGTTACAGCGGACTGACGTTGCCGACGGAGGAGGTGGCCGCGGGAGATCCCGTAAAGGCAGAGGCGACGGTAGCGAACACCGGGAGTCGCGCCGGCGACGAAGTCGTCGAACTGTATCTCACTTTCCCCGACGTCGCTGGAGCGCCGATCCGGGCGCTGCGCGGATTCAAACGCGTGCATCTGGAGGCGGGCGCGAGCGAGAAGGTGGAGTTTGAGCTGAAGAATCGCGACCTGAGCATGGTGACCGACGCCGGCGACCCGATTATCGCAGAAGGCCCGTACACCATCACCATCGGAGGCGGGCAGCCCGACACAGGTGCGCCGGCGGTCACAGGGAAGTTCAGCATCAAGGGCCGGCTTATGTTGCCCGAGTGAGAGCTATCAGACACATGCATGGGAGGCTCATTGCCGGATTTTTGCTGGTTGCCGCCGCCAGCGGCTTCGGCCAGTCGACGATCGACGTGCAGGTTGATTTGACACGCGACCAGGGAGTGTTCATGCCGGTCTATCGCTGGTTCGGCTACGACGAGTCGAATTACACGACGACGCAGAATGGCCAGGCGCTGCTGCATGAATTGCACGATCTGACGCCGGAGCCGGTGTATGTGCGCGCGCATTTCCTTCTGACCACAGGCGATGGGAAGCCGGAGCTGAAGTGGAGTTCGAGCAACGTCTACAGCGAAGACGCGAACGGCAAACCCGTTTACGACTGGACGATTCTCGACGGCATCTTCGACGCGTGGGTCGGCGCGCACGTGCGACCCTTTGTGGAACTCGGCTTCATGCCGAAGGCGCTGTCGAGCCATCCGGATCCGTATCACATCCCATGGCCGACGAAGCCGGGGGATGTAGAGGGCTGGTCGTTTCCTCCGAAGGATTACGCGAAATGGCGGGAGTTGGTGCGACAGGTCGCGGCGCACATGGTCGCGCGTTACGGTTTGGCGGAGGTTTCGACCTGGTATTGGGAGGTGTGGAACGAGCCGGACATTTTTTATTGGCACGGGACTGAAGACGAGTACAACCGGCTCTATGACTATGCCGTCGCCGGTGTGCGGGCGGCGATTCCGGGGGCGCGCGTCGGAGGTCCTGCGACGACCGGACCTTCGCCGGGGAGCAAGAGCGCCGCGTTTCTCGATGCGTTTCTGCGGCATTGCGCGCGGGATCGCAGCGCAGCGACGGGAGGGCTGGTTCCGCTGGACTTCGTTTCGTTTCACGCTAAGGGAAGCCCGCATTTTATAGACGGCCACGTGCAGATGGGACTGGGCCGTGAGTTGCAGAATGCAGAGACCGGATTCGCCATCGTTCACGCCGCGGAGAAATTCCGAGGATTGCCGATCATTCTGAGCGAGGCTGACCCGGAGGGCTGCGGAGCGTGCTCGCCGGAGCAGCATCCAGAGGATGCTTATCGCAATGGAACGGTGTATCCGGCGTATACGGCGGCTGCGATGCAGGGGCTGCTGGAACTGGCGCAGCGCGAGCACGTGAACCTGATCGGATTTCTGACGTGGGCGTTTGAGTTTGAGAATCAACCCGTGTTTGCGGGGCGACGCACGCTGGCGACTCACGGCGTGGACAAGCCTGAGCTGAATTTCTTTCGCATGGCGGGACTGCTGGGTGGGGGGCGGGTAGCGGCGACCAGCAGCGGCGCGATCCCGGCGGAGAGTGTCGTCGCATCTGGAGTTCGGCAGCAGCCCGAAATCGATGCGTTGGCAACCCGATCGGGCGACGGCGCGGCGATCCTAGTGTGGAATTACCAGGACGACGACACTCCAGGGCCAGGGGTTCCGGTTCGGGTTGCGATCCACGGCATCCCGTCAGCAGTTCACCGCGTCCTGATCGAGGAGTATCGCATCGACGAGAGTCATAGCAACGCGTTGGAGGTTTGGAAGCGGATGGGCTCGCCGCGGGAGCCGAGCGCGGAGCAATATGCGCGGCTGAGGGAGGCGGGTCAACTGGAAATGGCGGGCTCGCCGCGCTGGGTGACGGTGGAGCATGGCGATGCGCAGGCGGAGATCGAGTTGCCGCGGGAGAGTGTGGATCTGCTGCGTGTTGCCTGGTCCGGGAAGTAAAGGAAGCCCGCATCTGGAGTGGCTCTCAGGGCATTTTTCTTTGGTTCGTGCGGATCGAAGAAGAGGCGCCAGGAGGAAAGAGTGACAAAGCGGCCGGCGTTTGTGGTATACGTTTTCTCGGCATTCGCCGCCCGCAAAACGAGGTCCTTCATGAGAACGAAAAGGTTCGTCCTTCCTGTCGCTTTGGCTTTTTGCTTTTTCGCCGCTATGCATCTTCGGGCACAGTCGTCGGGGCCGACCGTCCTGACCATCCATCCCGACCAGACCGCCTCGAAGGTCAGTCCAACGCTGTACGGTCTGATGACCGAGGAGATCAACCATTCCTACGATGGCGGCCTCTATGCAGAGCTGATTCACAATGGAACATTCCGCGCGGACTGGTCAGGCGTGAATGACTGGATTCTCGTCGAAGATGGGAACTCCGCGGCGAAGATCAGTCTCGACAAGACCACTGGTCCCAGCCAGGCGTTGCCTTATAGTATGCACGTCGAGGTCAGTCAGGCCAGCGCGTCCGGCCCTGCCGGCGTGCTGAACGGCGGCTATTGGGGTATCCCCGTGCGCGCGAACACGAGCTATCAGGGTTCGTTTTACGCGAAGGAAGATTCGGCGGAGGTCGGCCCCGTCACCGCGAGCCTGGTTGCTAACCAGAACGGAAAAGTGCTGGCGAGTGCGGTTGTTTCCGGCATCGGCACGGACTGGAGCCAGCATAAGTTCACGCTGAAGACGGGCGCGACCGAACCCTCGATGGAGAACCACCTGGTCCTAACGGTCGCGCATCCAGGCAGTTTATGGCTGAACCTCGTCTCGCTGTTTCCGCCCACGTATCACGATCGCGCCAACGGCAACCGCATCGATCTGATGGAGAAACTCGCCGCGATGCATCCGCAGTTCCTGCGCTTCCCCGGCGGCAACTATCTTGAGGGCGATCACCTTGCCGACTGGTATGACTGGAAGAAAATGATCGGGCCGCGTGTGGATCGGCCGGGGCACCCTAGTCCGTGGAATTACTGGTCGACCGACGGCCTGGGTCTGCTGGAATTCTTCGAGTGGTGTGAAGACCTGCACATGCAGCCGGTGCTTGCCGTCTATGCCGGATACTCGCTGATGCACGAGCATATCAAATCTGGCGCTGAGCTTGAACCCTACGTGCAGTCGGCGCTCGACGAGATTGAATACGCGACCGGCGGCACCGATACGAAGTGGGGCGCCGAGCGCGCCGCCGATGGACACCCGCAGCCGTTCCACATCACTTACGTGGAGATTGGCAACGAAGACTGGTTCGACACTTCGGGCAGCTACGATGCGCGCTACGCACAGTTCTACAAGGCAATCAAAGCGAAGTATCCCGATTTGCAGTTAATCGCCACGGCGCCCATCAAGAACATGACTCCCGACGTGCTCGACGAGCACTACTATCTGCGCGCGACGGACTTCTTCCACGACGTGACGCACTACGACAAGACCGATCGCAACGGGCCGAAGATTTTCGTCGGCGAGTGGGCGACACGCGAAGGCACACCGACCCCGAACATGGGCGCCGCGCTGGGCGACGCTGCGTGGATGACGGGCCTCGAGCGCAACAGCGACATCATTGTGATGGCTTCCTATGCGCCGCTGCTGGTGAATGTGAGTCCCAACGCCATGCAGTGGGATACGGACCTGATTGGTTATGACGCGCAGCGCAGTTATGGCTCGCCGAGTTACTACGCACAGGTGATGTTCGGCAGCTACATCGGCGATGAGACGCCGGTGTCGGCGGTGGAGAATGCGGGGCCGCGGTTCTTCTATTCCGTTACCGAGGATTCGGCGAAGAAGCGGCTGTATCTCAAGCTGGTGAACGCCACTTCGGATTCACAGGCTGTCGACATCCAACTGCCCCGCGCGAAGCTGGCGCCGGAAGGCAAGCTGATCAGTTTGACCGGGCATGACCCAGAGGCGACCAACACCATCGATCGACCCACGGCGATCATTCCGGTGGAGAGCGCTCTGCATGGCGTGAGCAGTACGCTCCATCACCGCATTCCTCCGTACACGATCGAAGTGATGGAACTGGCTGTGCGCTGACGCGTCCCTCGGAGAATGCGTCGAATGAAGAGAGGCGAGCCGACGATCCAACCTCGCGAGGAACGATGAAATTTCGGGCCCCATTCTTTCTGCTGCTCTTGTGCGCGTTCGGCTCGGGGCAGGTTCTGCTCGCGCAGGAACCACAGGCGCTCGAGCTCAGCGGGGATTTCTGGGGAACGCACGATCCATCGGTGATCAAGGCGGGCGACACGTGGTACGTGTTTGCCACGGGGAAGGCGCAGGATGGCGGACAATTTCAGCCCCGATGCTCCACGGACCTGCATGCGTGGAAGCTGTGCGGGCACGTCTTCGATGAGATTCCCGACTGGATCCGCCGGGACAGTCCGGGCACGCAGGAGTTGTGGGCGCCGGATATTTCGTTTGAAAACGGCGAGTATCGTCTCTACTACGCGTATTCGTTGTTTGGCAAAAACACGTCAGGGATCGCGCTGGCCACCAACAAGACACTCGATCGCTCCAGTCCCGATTACAAATGGGAAGACCGCGGCCTGGTTCTTCGGTCCACGGCTAGCGACGACTTCAACGCAATCGATCCCAACTTTGTCCTCGACGCGCAGCGTCACGCGTGGCTCGTCTTCGGCAGTTTCTGGAGCGGAATCAAGATGCGCCGGCTCGACGACCGTAGCGGGATGCTGTCCGCTTCCGACCAGAAGATCTATGCGCTGGCGACGCGGCAGCGGCCGGAAAACGCGCCCCCTGCTCCTCCGGGGCTTCCCCCCGATTGGGAGGCGATCGAAGCGCCCTTCATTGTTCATCACGGCGGCTACTACTATTTGTTTGTTTCCTGGGATCTTTGCTGCCGCGGAACGAGGAGCAATTATCGGACGATGGTTGGGCGCTCCGCTCACGTTACGGGCCCTTATGTGGACGATCATGGCGTGCCGATGACGGAGGGCGGCGGCACTCCGCTGCTCAGCGGCAATGCGCGCTGGCTTGGCCCTGGAGGCGAATCGGTACTGATGCAGACGCCGGGGCCGGACATCCTCGTCTTTCATGCTTATGACGCGCACACCGGCAAACCGGCGCTGCAAATTTCCACCATCGCATGGCGCGATGGCTGGCCGCACGTCGCTCTCGAACAGTAGGGGCCAATCGCAACCGAAGGAGATCAACCATGCATCGGGTATCTCGTCGCACGTTTCTTGCGGGATCGCTGGCGACGGCTGGCGCTACTGCGGTCAGCCGCCGAGCCCATGCTGCGACTCTGCCTGCGCTTGTCGGGTCGACGCGGCTGGAGCAGTTCGATTACACCGAGGTCCGCCTGCTCGAGGGTCCTATGCTGGAGCAGTTTCGCGCCAACCACGCCTACTTTCTCGCGCTGAACGACGATTCGCTGCTGCAGCCGTTTCGACAGAAAGCCGGCCTGCCCGCACCGGGCGAACCGATGGGCGGATGGTATAGCTGGTCGAAGGATTTCGATCCGCCGAAGAACCTGACAGGCTATATTCCCGGACATACCTTCGGACAATATATGTCGGGCCTGGCGCGCGCGTACGCCGCCACAGGGGACGACGCTACGCGAGAGAAGATTGCCGGCCTCGTCCGTGGCTATGCCGCAGCCATCACGCCGAAGTTTTACGAGGGCTACCCGCTGCCGGCGTACACCTCGGACAAAACCGCGTGCGGCCTGATCGATGCGCATCGGTTCGCGCACGATCCGCAGGCGCTCGCAGTGCTGGCGCATGCTACCGACGCGGTGTTGCCGTTTCTTCCGGAGAAGGCGCTGAACCGCGAGGAAATGGCGGCCCGCCCGCATCCCAACATTTCCTACACGTGGGACGAGAGCTACACGCTGCCGGAGAATTTCTTTCTCGCGTACCAAATCAGCGGAGATCCACGCTATCTCACGCTCGCAAAACGATTCCTGGAGGACGACACGTATTTCAATCCGCTCTCCGAAGGACAAAATGTTCTGCCCGGCCAGCATGCATACAGCCATGTGAATGCGCTCAGCTCCGCGTCTCAGGCGTACCTGGTCCTCGGCAGCGAGAAGCATCTGCGCGCCGCGCGCAACGGCTTCGGTTTTGTGGTCGACACGCAATCGTTTGCGACAGGGGGATGGGGTCCGGACGAAACGTTTCGCGCGCCCGGGAGCGGCGAGATGGGCGCGAGCCTCGACAACACGCACGCCAGTTTTGAGACGCCTTGCGGCGCGTATGGACACTTCAAGATCACGCGCTATTTAATCCGTGTCACGGGCGACAGTCGCTACGGCGACAGCATGGAGAAGGTGCTCTACAACACAATCCTCGGCGCGCGGCCGATGAAGCCTGGCGGCTGGACGTTCTACTACTCCGACTACAACAATTCCGGCTCGAAGTTTTATTACGAGCAGCAGTGGCCCTGCTGCTCCGGGACTTTCCCGCAGATCACGGCGGATTATGGGATCAGTTCTTATTTCCACTCGCCTGACGCGGTCTACGTGAACCTTTTCGTTCCGTCGCGCGTCACGTGGCGGCGCGGCGGCGGGCAAATCGCGTTCGAGCAGGAAACGCAATATCCGTATTCGCCGGACGTCACCATGCGCATCCATACCGACCGCCCGGAGACTTTCGCTGTCCAGTTACGGGTTCCGGCGTGGGCTGGACCCGCAACGAAGATCGCCGTCAATGGCCGCGCTTTTTCTGCCGATCTCCGCCCAGGCACCTTCGCCGCGATCCGCAGGGAGTGGAAGAGCGGCGATCGCATTGAGTATCACATCGACATGCCGCTGCGCCTCGAGGCTATCGATCACGAGCACCCGCAGGTACAGGCTCTGCTCGCAGGACCGCTGGCCCTGTTTGCGGTGGATTCGTCCGACAGTCGCTTTACGCGTGCCCAGTTGCTGGCCGCGCAGCAGCGCAGTGCGGGATCGACGGACTGGCTGGTGCAATCTGCAAAAGGAACGGTACCATTTCGCTCGTTCCCGGCCATCGGCGAGGAGAAATATCGGCTCTATCACGATGTTGCGGTCTGACGCGGGACGCGATTGGGATGATTATTGCGCCGAGGCGTTCACCTGGCTGGCGATCCTGCGCAGTTCGGGAAGGACGTCTCCAAGAGCGCACGGCGGGGCGGAGCGTGTTCCCAGTGCAAAATAGACCTTGCGGTAAAGCTGATACAGCTTTTCGCTGACGGCGACCGCCTCAGGCTGTGGTGTGAACACGGTGAATTTGGGGCAGAGCTTCGCCTGCGCTGCTTCAATCGTGGGAAAGGCGCCGGCCGCGAGCATCGCAAAGATTCCCGAGCCAAGACTGGTTGGAATTTCCGCGGGCACCAGCACCGGCTTGCCCAGCACATCGGCGTAGATCTGGTTCAGTACTGGATTATTCTGGGGGACGCCGCCGGCGTTGATCACGCGCTCCACCGGTGTTCCAAACTCCGCCAATCGCTCCAAAATGATGCGTGTGTGAAACGCCGTGCCCTCGATTGCGGCGAACAGTTCGTCCTGTGCGGTGTGGAGCAGATTCCAGCCGAGGGTCACCCCACCCAGCTCCGAATTCACAAGCACGGTGCGATCGCCGTTGTCCCACGACAGCCGCAGCAGACCGGTTTGTCCTGCGCGATATTTATCGAGGCCCTTCGACAGCTCGGAGACTTTCGTGCCAGCGCGCGTTGCGATGGCTTCGAAGATGTCCCCGGTCGCCGACAAACCCGCTTCGATGCCGGTGTATTGTGGATGCACGCTGCCGGGAACGACGCCGCAAACGCCGAGGATGAGCCGCGTTTCCCGGGCCATCGCGATGATGCAGGTAGAGGTGCCGACGACATTGACGACATCGCCCTCGCGGCAGCCGGCGCCCAGAGCATCCCAGTGCGCGTCGAACGCGCCGACGGGGATGGGAATGCCCGCGCGCAGGCCGAGTTTCTCGGCCCATTCGGGCGCAAGGTGTCCGGCGAGATGATCCGAAGTGCAGTAATCGCCGGCCAGCTTGTCGTTGATGCCGTCGAGTAGTGGATCGACCCTCGACAAAAACGACTGTGGCGGGAGCCCGCCCCACTTCGGATTCCACATCCACTTATGGCCCATAGCGCAGATACTGCGCTTTGCCTGCCGGGGATCGGTGATGCCGCACAGCGTCGCCGCCACCATGTCACAGTGCTCGAATGCGGAGGCAAGCTGGGCCCGCTTTTCCGGGTTGTGGCGAAGCCAGTGCAGCAGCTTGGCAAACCCCCACTCGTGTGAATACACGCCGCCGCACCACTCGATGGCTTCGAGATTTTCTTTGTGCGCCAGCGCGGTGATTTCCTGCGCCTCAGCGGTGGCGCGGTGGTCGCACCAGAGGTAATACTCGCTCAGGGGCTGCATCTGCGCATCGACGGGGACCACGCTCGATCCTGTCGTGTCCAAAGCAATTGCGGCCACCTGGTCGCCGCTGATTCCTGCTATTTTCACTGCTTCGCGCGTTGCTTCCGCCAGCCCGCGCATGTGATCGGCGTGGGACTGAGTCGCATAATCGGGATCCTCGCGTTTGCGATGCAGAGGATATTTCGCCAGCGCCGTACCGAGACGGCCGCGCTCGCTCGAGAGAATCGACACGCGCACGCTCAGAGTTCCGAAATCCACGCCCGCAACGATGGTCATTCTTTATTCCTGCTCAGCCTGTGGGTCCTCATCGTTCGTGCCAGTACATCTCCCATCCAAGGTACCGGATCGCCGCCTCATACACCGGCGCAGCTACGTTCGAGAAATTCGCCGCGACGTGATGCTCGAAGCCTTCCTCGCAGATCCTGTGCAGCAGTTTCTGCATGTGCGGGATCTTCGCCACGCCCGCGCCCCCAAACGTCTCCAGCGGATCGTTCGTGAACTCCCCCTCCCCGACGTACCCGCGGATCTTGCCGCGATAATCGTCNNTTCGAGCAGTGGAAGCACACGCACTTGTTCTCATCGTCGCCGTAGTTGTTGTTCCAGTCCAGCAGCGCGCTCGGCGTCTGGCTGGCCAGCGCCAGCGCATGCATCGAAACCGTTCCCATCACGTCCGTCTCGCAGGCCGCCGGCAGCAGGCTCTCGCTCATCATGCTCATCACCGTGCACGGCACCACGCCGAAGTTCTCCTCCAGCGATGTCCAGCACTGCACCGCGCTCACCGTGCAGTGCGTGTCCTTCATGAACCGCTCAATCGCGATCCCCAGCTTCGCCATCTTGATCAGCGCCGCTTCCGGCACGCTGTTTGTGTTCACGTACGCGCGAATCGCAGCCAGCTTGGCCTTTACGTCCGGCTCGTCGTCCTTCATCCGCCCGATCGCGCCGAAGATGTCCGACAGATCCAGCGTCACCACCGAAATCCCGTACCGCTCCAGCAGCTTCTCGCTGTAACGCACCGTGTTGAACGCCTGCGGCCGCGCGCCGATGGCCCCGATGCGCAGCTTCTTCAGCCCGTTCGTCACCCGGCAGACCTTCGCGAACCAGTCCAGATCCTTCGCAAACTCTGCCGAGTTTGGCTGCACCGTGTGCCGCGCCGTAATCGAATATGGAATCCCGTACTGCATCAGGTTGTTGCACGCCGACATCTTCCCGCAGAAGCTGTCCCGCCGGTCCGAAATCTTCATGTCGTCGCGGCGGTCGGGCGTCGCCTGCACCAGCACCGGCACCTCGAGCGTCGAATAGCGAATCGAATCAGCGATCCCGCGCTCGTCGCCGAAATTCGGCAGCGTCACAATAATCCCGTCAATCTCATCGCGATGCGCGCGGAACAGATCGCCGCATTTGATCGCGTCGTCGTGCGTCTCCACCGAGCCGAACTTCGATTGCTCCGGCTCCAGCGTGATCGCCCGGATGCCCGCCTTCCCCAGCACCCCCAGCATCTCTTCCCGGCCTTCTTTGGCCAGATGATCGGGGAAAAATCCCCGGTTCCCCACAATAAGTCCGAATGTCAGTTGCTTCTTCATGATGAAGTTCTCTGCCTATCTGCGTGAGTACCGTTAGGCGCGGAGGAAATCAAACAGCAAAAGCGTCCCTTGCGCGTCGCGCCGGGTCGTACCTGGGCCAATCCCGCAGGACGCGGCGCAGGCAGCGGATTCCCCGTCCAATCCCAGTAAACCTTTACCGCAAATGTAGGAGGCGAGTTCAATTCATGTCAAGCTTTTTCCGGTTATGAGGTATGCTGTAAACGCATTCTTCAGGCTGCCTATGGCTGGTCCGGTGCGAAGAACAAGACGGCGCTCGGCGTCCAAATCCGACCGGATGGATATTCACGCGGTCGCCAAACTTGCCCATGTCTCCATCGCCACCGTTTCCCGCACCATCAATCACATTCCCACCGTCAATCCGAAGATGGCCAAGCGGGTGTGGGAAGCGATCCGCGAGCTAGACTATTTCCCCAACACCCAGGCGCGCGCGCTGGTTTCCGGACGCAGCCGGCTTCTTGGCCTGATCGTCTCCGAAATTACCAATCCCTTTTTTCCCGAATTGATTCAGGGATTCGAGGAGGTGGCGGTCGAAAACGGATACGAGGTCCTGATCGGCTCGACGAACTACGATCCGGAAAGGATGAAGAGCTGCATCCGCCGCATGGTCGAGCGGAACGCCGAGGGAGTGGCCGTTATGACCTTCGGCATCGAGCAGCCGCTTCTCGATCAGCTCGCCGACCGCAAGATACCGCTGGTTTTTGTAGACGTGGCGCCAAACCGGCCGGGCATGAGCGTACTGCGCGTCGACTACCATCACGGGATTCGCCAGGGAGTGCAGCACCTGGCGGCTCTCGGACATCGCAGCATCGCATTCGTGGCCGGGCCTTTGCGGCTCCACTCCGCGCAGTCGCGTCTGGCCGCGTTCAAGAAGGCGTTGCAGGAGTGTGGCATCCCGGTGGAGGAGAAGTTCATCATCGAAGGCGATCACACCATGGAAGGCGGTCTGGCGGCCGCCGCTCGCATCCTCGAACACAAGAATCTGCCCACGGCGATCATGTGCTCGAACGACATGCTGGCCATCGGAGTTCTGCATAAGCTTTCACGCTCCGGTCTTCAGGTACCAGGCGACGTCTCCATCATTGGATTCGACGACATCCACATGGCGGAGATGATGATCCCCTCGCTGACCTCGATTCAGATGTCCCGAGCGGACCTGGCCCGCGCCGCGGTTTCCGCTCTTCGGACCCATTTGGAAGGCTCCACGCCCAAGCGCGAATACACCATCGACACCCATCTGGTGGTGCGGGAGTCGACCGGGTTCCCGCGCGGCACCATGACTCGCCTGCGTAAATTCACAGCGAAGCGCGCGGAGTCCGCGGCTGAATCGACCCAATAATCGGCGGCGTTCTCGCGCAGGCGGGAACTGAATCCAACCCCTGCTGCAGGCTGTCTTCCAGTCGATCTTCACCACACCGGGAGCGACTGCCGGGAAGCGGCTGAAGATCGCCGGATCGTGACCCGGGCAGTGCATGCCCGGCCCTGCGGGATTTTCAACAGTATCCTGACAATCCGCTGACAGACGCATGACACGCCCCCGGGCAGCCATAGCCAGGATAAAGACAGCTTTGGCGGCACAGCAGTTGTCACGCAATTGTCACGGCAAATGATCGGCCCCTGGGGCCGCGAGCCCGGCGAAAACGCCGCACACGGCGGAGGGATATGAGAAACAGATGGTTTGCCACGGTCGCACTCGCTCTACTTTTCTGCGGATTGTTTGTGGTGCGCGGTGCAGCGCCGGAGACCCAGCCGCGCCGCATTGAAATTACGGCGAAGCGGTTCTCCTTCGATCCGGCCGAGCTGACGTTGAAGAAGGGAAAGCCGGTGGTCCTGGTTCTGAAAAGCGTTGACGTAGCGCACGGCCTGCGTTTTCGCGAACTGGGCGTGGATATGAAGGTCGGCAAGGGGGCGACGAGCGAGGTGCAGTTCACCCCACAGAAGACCGGCGATTTCGTGGGTCACTGCTCCGTTTTCTGCGGCGGGGGCCATGGTTCGATGAAGCTGATGCTGCATGTGGTGGAGTAAGCATGGGGCGGATTCGTTCGATTTCAGGCGCGGTCTCGGCCGCTGTTCTGCTGGTTGCGGCCGGCTGCAAGGCAACGCCGCCCAACGCTTTCGAGACATGGTTTATGACCGCAGCCAAGCACCATGTGTTCGTCGGGAATCGCTCGCAGAAGAATCCCTTTCCCGCAACTCCTGAAGTGATTGCGGAAGGCAAAGAGGCGTTTTCTCACTATTGCGTTGCCTGCCACGGAATGGACGGACAGAACACCGGGGTGCCGTTCGTCGACCACATCTCTCCGCCCATCCCGTTGCTCGCCTCGCCCGCAGTGCAGCGCTACTCGGATGGTCAGCTGAAATGGGTGATCGACAACGGCATTTGGCCTTCGGGAATGCCGGGTTCGAAAGGCACGCTGAGCGACGAGGAAATTTGGTCGATCGTCGCATTTCTCCGTCATCTTCCGCCCGCCGGCAGCCAGGGTGAGCCTGAAATGTATTCCCACTGAAACGCCGATGAAAACCCACACGAACATTTCGGGCTCCAGCTTCCCAGGCTTCACGGCGCAATCACGAAGAGCAGCTCTGCTTGCGCTGGCCGCGCTCCTGATCGCCGGAACGGCGGGGCGCGCACAAACCGGTGACGCCTCGTCGACGGGAGCATCACAAGGCGCCGGCAGTTCCCCCCCTGCTCCCTCCTCGGGTTTGGATGTGCCTGCGTCCGCACCAACTCTCTCCCGCAACGCGGACGCGAGCGGCCTCTCCATCAACAGTCTCGATATGGGGCTGACCGCGCGCCAGATTTTCAGCCTGATTGAGGACAAGCCGGAGGTGGTCGTCGAGCTGAAGCAGTTGCTGGCGGACACGCTGTCGCAGCAGGGGGTCTCCGTCGATCCGAACTCCATCACCGACGAAATGCTGTACCGGCAGATCGCTTCCAGCCGCGAGGTGCGGACAACCATCACGCTGTTTCTTCGCGGACGCGGTTATGTCTCCGACGAAGAGATTCAGAGCGCAGCAACAGGCGGACTGGCGGGCGGATTCGGCGGCGACCAGTATCCGATGCTGCCTGGAGACGCGATGGGTCCGCTGGAAATGCCGGATATGCTTTCGCCTGGCTGCGGGACGACCGCCACGGGGACGACTCCGTTTCTGTCATCCTGCATGCCGGGCATGCGCCAGGAATCGGCGGAGTACACGCAGCTTCCGCTCTCCGCGCAAAGGGCGAATCGTGCCGCGACGACGAACGGCCAAAAGGCAGTCAAGCAACCCAACATCACCGAGGCGCCCGAAGTGCTGCGCGAGCCCACACCCTACAATCTGAATTCGCTGCGCGACCTGTACACGCAAGTCCCGGATACGCCGGAGAAACTGAAGCGCTTCGGTTCAGAGGTCTTTCTCAGCCGCAGCATGGGGGTGGCCACGCGGCTCGGTGGCTCAGCGAGCGTGCCCTCGCTCGACGTGCCCATCGGCCCCGACTACGTTGTCGGCCCGGGAGACAGCCTCACCATCAATATGTGGGGCGGAGTCTCGCAGACGATGATGCGGACCATCAATCGCAATGGCAGCCTGATGCTGCCGGAAGCCGGTGAGGTCCAGGTGGCCGGACTCACGCTGGAACGCACCCAGGAGGCGATCGATCATGCGCTTCGGCAGCAATTCAGAAATGCTCAGATCACGGTTACAATTGCGCGCCTGCGCTCGGTGCGGGTCTACGTTGTGGGCGATGTGCAGTCGCCCGGGGCCTACGACATTCCGTCGCTGTCCACAGCGCTGAGCGCTCTTTACTCGGCGGGCGGCCCCAGCGCGGCAGGCTCGCTGCGTGTGGTCCGCCACTATCGCGGCAAACAGCTCATCGCGGAAATCGATCTGTACGATTTCCTTCTCCACGGCGTGCACAGCACCGACGATCGGCTGGAGGCGGGCGACACGCTGGTCGTTCCTCCGGCCGGGCCGCAGGTTGCGGTTTCCGGGGCGGTGCGCCGTCCGGCTATCTACGAGCTGAAAAGCGAACAAACTCTCGACCAGGTCCTCGACGTGGCGGGCGGAATGACGGTGGCTGCGGCGCTGGGGCACATCACCGTCGAGCGCATCGACGCCAACCAGCACCGCGAAACGCTGACGGTTAAAAGCGACTCTCCGGACAAGGCGAACGAGCAAGCTGCACTAACCGCCTTCACCGTGAAGGACGGCGATCGCATCCGTGTTGCTCCCATCCTGCCCTACAGCGAGCGCGTTATCTATCTTGAAGGCCACGTCGCGCGCCCCGGCAGAGTCGCGTTTCGCGATGGCATGCACCTGAACGATGTGCTGCGCAGCTATCAGGACCTGTTGCCCGAACCCTCGGATCGCGCGGAGATCGTGCGCCTGGTGCCGCCGGATCTGCATCCGGAGACGATTGAGTTTCCGCTGCCCGACGCGCTCATCGGCAACGAGAATCCTCCACTGCAGCCGTTCGATACGATTCGTGTCTTCGGACGCTATGAAACCGATGCCCCTAAAGTGACGATCAGTGGCGAAGTGCTGCGGCCCGGATCCTATCCGATGTCCGCGGGCATGACGGCGGCGCAGCTGGTGCGGATGGCGGGCGGCTTCAAGCGCGATGCCCTGCTGGCCGACGCGGACCTGATGAGCTACCGGGTTGTAGATGGAACTCAGGTCGCGGGCGTGCGCACGGACATTCGCATTGGCGACGCGGTGCTGAAGGGCGACGCGGCTGCGGATACCCCGCTGATGCCCGGCGACGTGCTCACCATTCATCAGGTGACGGGTTGGGACGACATCGGCTCCTCAGTCACGATCGAAGGCGAAGTCGGCCATCCCGGCAATTATGGCTTTCAGCAGGGAGAACACCTCAGCGACGTGCTGCGGCGCGCCGGCGGCCTGCGCGAGACTGCGTATCCGGAAGGCGCGGTGCTCACACGCGTGGAAGTGCGCGATCTGGAAGAGAAGAGCCGCGCGGAGCTGATCCGGCAAATCGAGACCGGCTCGGCCACGGCGCGCTTGTCGCCCAGCCTTGCGGGCGGCGACCAATCGGCTTCGGTGCAGCTGGTCAAGCAACAGGAGGACCAGGTGCTGGCGCGCCTGCGCAGCGCGCCGCTCAGCGGGCGGCTGGTCATCCATATGAGCGCGGACATCAACAGCTGGGCGGGAACTCCCGACGATATCGAAGTCCGCAAGGGCGACGTGTTGCGCGTGCCCAAGCGGCCCGGATTTGTGCTGGTCAACGGGCAAGTCTACAACGCAACCGCGATCACCTTCGATCCAGGCAAGACGGCGGGCTGGTATCTCAGCCACGCGGGCGGGGCTACGGCTGCCGCGGACCGCAAAGACATCTTCGTGATCCGCGCCAACGGTTCGGTGGTGGGGCGTCGTTCCGATTCATGGGGGGGCGGCGTTCTCGACACGAAGCTGGAGCCGGGCGATGTTGTTGTTGTGCCGCCGAAGATTATCGGCACGTCGCTGTTCTGGCGCAACCTGCTCTCCGGAGCACAAATCGCGTCGTCCATTGCGATCGCCACCGCAGTCGCGACTGGACTGTAGGGTCAGCATGGATACGGAGCTGCTCGAACCCGTTTCGACCGAGACACGCGATGGCGTCGCTTCCCAGCGGACACCGAACTGGGTCGTCAATGCCAACGTGCTGTGGGACCATCGCCGCACGCTGGTGCGCGTGACGGCGATCGCGTTGGTGGTGAGCCTCGTCATCGCGTTCATCATTCCCAAGCGCTACACGTCGACGGGACGCATCATGCCGCCGGATAATTCGGGTTCGAGCCTGGCGATGTTCGCCGCGCTCACCGGGCGGAGTGGCGGCGAATTTTCCGGACTCAGCAATCTGGCCGGGTCTTTGCTCGGCGGCCGCAATTCGAGCGCACTTTTTGTCGATCTGCTGCGGAGCGGCACGGTCAGCGGAGCGCTCATCGATCGCTACCATCTGCAGCAGGCGTGGCACAAACGCTATCGCGTGGACGCCGCGAAATACCTGGCGCGCCACTCGACGATCGTCGATGACAAGCGCAGCGGCGTGATCACCGTCGAGGTCCAGGACACCAATCCGCAGCGGGCGCGGGATCTGGCACAGGGTTATCTCGATGAGCTGAATATGTTGCTGAACCGCACGAGCATCTCCGCGGCGCACCAGGAACGGGTCTTCATCGAGCGCCGCCTGCAAGGGGTGGAAGCCGACCTGGAGCAGGCGCAGGTGGCTCTGAGCGATTACTCCAGCACGCACACCACCATCGACCTGCCGAACCAGACGCGAGCCATGGTGGACGCGGCGGCGCGGCTGCAGGCCGAGCAGATCGCCGCCCAATCCGAGGTCGATTCGCTGCGGCTGATCTATGGCGACACCAACGTGCGTCTGCGTGCCGCCGAAGCCCGGGCTGCGGAACTGCAGCGCCAGCTGGTCAAAATGAGCGGCACGTCGGCTCCTCTTCCGAAGGATGGCGACAAGAATTCCGACGAAGCATCGGCAGACGCCGACAGCGGAGACCTTTATCCTCCCCTGCGGCAACTTCCGCGCCTGGCCGTCCCCTATGCGAACCTGTATCGGCGCGTGCGCGTGGAAGAGACGATTTACGAACTGTTGACCCAGCAGTACGAAGTTGCGCGCATTCAGGAAGCCAAGGATGTGCCGGTGGTCAGCATAATCGATGCGCCGGGAATCCCGGAGAAGAAGTCCTTTCCGCCACGGCTGCTGGTCGCTTTGATCCTGACAGTGTTGGCCAGTGGTGTGTCGGCCGCCTGGTTGCTCTTTCTCCATCGCTGGCAGCTGGTCAGCAGCAGCGATCCGCGAAAGATGTTGGCACGGCGGATCGGAGGCAGTATCGGCGACACACTGCAACAGCTGCGCAACCGCACGAGAGGAGCGCGCTGATGTTCACTCGCTCCGCATCGCGATTGCCATGGTTCGCTCCGTCAGAGCCCATCGCAGAAGTTTCTCCGGTCCCCAGGCTGCTGCCCGGTGCGGTCGGCTTCTACTTCTCATTTCGCGTTGCCCTTGTGCTGGTCACAGTGCGGCTCTTTCTGCAGGATGCGCAAACCGGAGTGGCCGCGGGGCTGATATGCAACTGCCTTCTGCTCGTCGTCGTCGGCTTTTTCTCGCTGGGGCCCGCTTCGTGCAGTCTCAGGTCGATGCTGCGCGGTCCGGTGTGGTGGGTGCTTGCCTTCCTGGCGTTTTCCGGCGTCAGCCTTCTGTGGAGCAGTACCGCGTCTCTGGCCGCAGCCGCGGCGTTCTGGTGTGCGATGGCCGCGGACGTCGCGGCCGTGATGCTCCTGCTGCGCAACGGATCCGCGGACGAAACGGGCCAGGCTCTGATGCAGGGATTCATCTGGGGAACCTGCGCTTTCGCCGCGATAGCATGGCTGATGCCCGCGCAATCGGATCTTCGTTTGGGTGATGAGGAACTGCTCGGCCCCAACCAGATCGGCTATTCATGCGCTTTTGCGTGTTTCCTTGCGCAGTATCTGATGTCGCGGCGCAGCCGCCTGTGGGGCTTTCCCGCGGTATTCCTGGCGATCACGTTGTTGCGCAGCCTCAGCAAGACCACCATTGTCGCTTTCATCGTGGCCGAAGCTTTTATCCTGCTGCGCGATCGCTCCATCAGTCGCACCAGAAAGCTGCTCCTGCTTGGCCTGGCTCTCATTATCCTGTTCGCGTTCCAGGGATTGATCGCGTCCTACTACACCATCTACACCAACGCCGGCAGCCAGGCAGAAACGCTCACCGGCAGGCTCGGCATCTGGGCGTACTTCGTCACGGAGGCCGTGCAGCAGCCATGGATCGGCCACGGCTTTCATTCTGTCTGGAAAGTCGTGCCGCCCTTTGGTCCCTTCGAAGCGCGCCACGCCCACAATGAATTGCTGCAGCAGTTCTACGCCTACGGCGCTGTCGGGATCATTCTCATGGCCGGGCTCTACACAAGCGTTTTTCTGCAGATTAGGCGGCTGTCACGCGGCCCGGTCAAAACATTTTTTCAGGGCTTACTGATCTTTGTTCTGGTTCGCGGCTTGGCGGATACCGAACCGTTCGATCTGTCGCTCCCTCTTTGGTTTGTCTGCCTCATCACGCCCGTGCTGATGCAGTGGGCCGCGCAACCACACGAGAGGCCATCGGCGCTCGCAACCACGAGACCCATGCCCCTCGTGCCCTTGCCGGAGGAGCCCCCGCCATGAAGATCGTACTGGTCTCCGTCTCTTCCAACACGCAGCTCTCCGGGGTCTCGCGCCATGTCGCCAATCTGACGCGCTGCCTGCTGGCGCATTCCGATGTGGAGACGATCCATCTGGTCGCCGCGCCCTGGGAGAGAACATTGTTCCGGGACGCCATCGCGCAGGAAGATCCGCGACTGCACATCCACTCGGTTTATGTGGGAACCAGCAGTTTTGCGCGCAATCTGTGGTTCTGGGTGGACCTGCCCTCGATCGCAGATCAGCTGCACGCGGACGTCGTCCACCTGGGCTACCCTGCGCCTCTTCATCGGCGCAAATTTCGCGGTCCCGTCGTGATCAGCGTGCACGATCTGTATCCGTGGGACATTCCGGAAAACTGGGGCTTTCCCAAGGTTCTCTTCAATCGGATGGTTTTTCGCCAGTGCGTGCGGGCAGCCGACGCATTGGCGTGTGTTTCCGACGCAACCCACGACCGGCTACGAGATCAAGAGCCGGCGAGTCTGGGCGAGAAGAGCCGAAGAATCTATAACTGTGTCGAGCCGGCCAGGGTGAGGCTGGGGCGCAGCCCATTGCCGGGATCGTCACGCGTTCCGTTTTTTCTTTGCGTTGCACAGCACCGGCGCAACAAGAATATCCTTCTTGCGCTCCGGATTCTGGTTCGGCTGCTGCGCGAGAAGACTATCCATCCTGAAACCAGGCTGGTCATTGTTGGAATTGCCGGACCCGAGACCGCCAACATCCACCGGTTCATTCAGGAAGCTGGAATCGGCGCTCATGTGGTGCTTCTGAACGGAATCTCCGAAGCGGAGCTGCAATGGTGTTATCGCAATTGCGAGGCTTTGCTCGCGCCATCGCTGACCGAGGGTTTTGGTCTGCCGGTGGCCGAGGCGCTGCTCGCTGGTTGCCGGGTGGTGTGTTCCGACATCCGGCCTTTCCGGGAGCTGGGCGGCGGCCATTGTCGATACTTTTCGCTCGGGCCCGAAGCGGAAGAGAATTTTGCGACAGCTGTCCGGCTCGCCAGGGCGGACCCCCGGCGCGGACCTGTTTCCCTGCCCCAGCTTTCCGGGCGATGTATTGCAGGAGAATACATGACGCTCTATCGCGCTCTGGCCGGAGGTGCCTGTCGTTTGCCGGCGGCTCCGGACCCTGGCGTGCTGTCGATGCCCAAGGTCTCATCATGAAAAGGGGCGTGAAAACCAGGAGCCGGTTAAAACCGTCAAATGTCAAGACTTTGTCATTTGTAGCCTTCCAGTTGTCAATTATGCGGTGCGCTGGAGCAGAATTGTATCTATGGCAATGGCAAGAGAAGCAGAACCCGACGAGCTAACCCCGGCGGAAAATGCGCCGGTGCCGGAGCTGGGGACTATCCTTGTCATCGAGGACGATCCCCGCATGCAGAAGGTGCTGCGACGGATGTTTGCCGAAGAGAATTACTCCGTTCTCATCGCAGGAGACGGTCAGGCGGGGCTGGATTCGTTTCGGGCTCACCGCCCCATGGCGGTGCTCCTCGATCTGATCCTGCCGCACATCTCCGGCCGCGAGCTGTGCCAGAGCATCAAGGCGATCAGCAGTGAGACGCCGGTCATTGTTCTCAGCGCGGTTACCGAGGTTGTGGATAAAGTTCTGCTGCTGGAGCTGGGAGCGGACGATTATGTAACCAAGCCCTTCAGTCCGCGCGAGCTGATGGCCCGCGTCCAGGCGGCCATTCGCCGCCGCAGGCGCAAGACATCCACGACCGTATACCGCTTCAGCGACTGCGAGCTGGAGTTCGAAAAGATGGTGGCGCGGCGCGGAGGCGTGCCGGTGGTCCTCACTTCGCACGAATTCAAGCTAATGAAGTTTTTCACGGAGAACGCCGAGCGGGTGCTCACCCGCGATGTTCTGCTGAACGAAGTCTGGGGCTACAACTCGTATCCGACCACCAGGACCGTAGATAATCAGATACTCAAACTGCGACAGAAACTTGAACCGGACCCGGCGAATCCCAGGCATCTGCTCACCATCTATGGAGCCGGTTACAAGTTTGTCCCGTAAGGGGCAGCAGAATTCTCCGGTCCGGAGTGTCACGCATGCAAGGGAGCAAAGGGGTCCGGACGCGGGTTCTTCTGATCGCGGCCATGGCGCTGGTGATCGCCACCGCCACTCTCGCCAGCCTGCTTCTGATCCGCCACCGTCTGCTGGACGAAGTGACGAACGGGTTCTCGCGCGATCTACAGCGTTCGGTGGGAACGTTTCAGGATCTGCAGGCCCAGCGGTTGAATTCACTCGATCGGGAGAATGCGCTGCTGGCTGACCTGCCCACGCTCAAGGCGCTGATGACCAGCCATGATACCCGCACCATTCAGGACGAGGCGATCGAATCCCGGAATGTCAGCGGGAACGATCTGTTTGCGCTGGCCGACTCCGAGGGCCAGGTGGTCGCTGCGTATACCAACGCCTCGGCTCGTTCCGATCCTCAGCTGGCTACGCAGCTGGAGCCCGTCCTCGCATCCCCCAACATGCTGTACCTCATCAGCGGAGACCGCCTGTTTGCCTGCTCGGTGCGGCCGCTCTACTTTGGCAGCGAAGCCAGCGGCGCTCTGCTCGGTTACGTCATCAGCGGCTTTGCCATCGATCGCAGCCTGGTGGATCAGATCAGCCGGGCCACCATGGTGCAGGCTGCCTTTGTCAGCAGCGGCCGCGCCCTGGCGAGCACCATCGCTCCCCCGGCGCAGGATTGGCTGGTGAAGTCGGTGCCTACGTCGCGGGGCTCCGCCGCCAGATCTCTTACACTGGGAGGCGAACGTTACCTGGCCATCACGGTGGACCTGACCTCCAGGTCCTCGGCTCCGCTGCAGCTGATCGTGCTCAAATCCTTTGCCGAGGCAGACAATTCCATCCGGCAAATCGATCACCTGATCCTGATCGCCGGCCTGCTGGCTATGGTGCTGGGAACTCTGCTGATGCTGGCGCTGTCCGAGGCAGTGACGCGGTCGCTCGAGGAGCTGGCCGCCGGTGTTCGGGCGTTCGGGAGCGGCGACAGCGCTCATCTTCTTCCCCATCGCGGCACCAGGGAAGTGCTGGACCTGAGCACGTCCTTTTCCAGAATGCGGCAGGAGATCCAGCAAACGAACCGCGCTTTGCTGGAAGCCGAGCGGCTGGCCACCATCGGACGTATGGCCAGTTCTGTTTCGCACGACCTGCGTCATTATCTGGCTGCTGTCTATGCGAACGCGGAGTTCCTCGCCTCGGCGCGGCTCTCGGAATCGGAGCGAGTCGACGTTTTGGCCGATATTCGCAGCGCAGTGTTCGGGACGACCGAGCTTCTGGAATCGATGCTCACGTTCGGCAGAACCGGTTCCGCGGTTCGCCGGGCTCCGGAAATGATGGCGACTCTGCTGGAGCGCGCAGTCGATCTGGTCCGCAAGCATCCCGATGCCGCCAACGTAGCTCTCGTCGCGCGGTATGGTTTTCCCGGGACGACGCTGGCTGTCGTGGACGCACAACAAATTGAGCGTGCGATTTACAACATTCTTCTCAATGCGTGCCAGTCGCGTTCTCCATCCCCGGCGGTGATTCACGTTACCGCAACGCTCGAAGTTCAGGAGGATCATATTGTTCTGGAAGTCACGGATGACGGGGCTGGCGTTCCGGACGATATCCGGAGCAGCCTCTTCGAGCCGTTCGTGAGCCAGGGCAAGCAGAAAGGATCGGGTCTTGGACTGACGCTGGCGCATTGCATCGCGGCCGAACACGGCGGCTATCTGGTACTGGTGAGCAGCCGCCCCGGAGAAACCATTTTTCGTATGAGCATTGCGCGCGGGTTGGCGGCGGAGGAGTCTGTCTCTCCCGAGAGTTCAACACCAGAGGTGGCCAATGAGGCGAAATTTTCATAAAGCCATATCTCCCTGGCTGACAAGTTTCACAGGCTTGCGGCGCACGCTGTTGGTTTCCGCTCTTTTGTGTGCACCGCTCGCCGTGTTCGCTCCCACGAGTTATGGCCAGACGGACATAGACAACAAGGTTCAGCTGCTCACCGATGCCCTGAACCGGGCGCAGGACCAGCTGAGCCAGGCGCAGGTGCAGCTCCAGGACCTGCGCCGTCAGATTGCCGATTTGCGCGAGCAGGTCAGCACTACGGCTGAGAGCGCGTCTGCCTCGGCGGAGCAGCAGCGGTTGTCCTCGCAGGTGGAAGCGTTGAAGGAGAACCAGGAGTTGCAGGCGTCAGAGATTGCCACGCATGAACAAGCCAAAGTGGAAAGCGAGTCAAAGTATCCGGTTAAGGTCACGGGCATGGTTCTGCTGAATGGGTTCGTGAATACGAACGGAGTCGACATGCCGGCCACTCCCACCGTTGCCCTTGGCGGAGCGGGAACCACCGGGGCCTCTGTGCGGCAGACGGTGCTGGGTCTCGACCTGCTCGGGCCCCATCTGTTCGGGGGCCAGAGTCACGCGGATGTGCGGGCCGATTTCTTCGGAAGCACGGGCAGCAGCAATAACGGAGCCTACAACGCGTTGGGGCTGCTGCGCCTGCGGACCGCCCACGCTGCGCTCGCATGGGACAACACGGCAGCCTGGTTTTCACTCGATCGGCCGATGGTCAGCGCCAACGAGCCCGCGTCCCTGACCGCTGCGGCGGTTCCGCCTCTGTCATGGTCCGGCAATCTCTGGACGTGGAACCCACAGGCAGGCATCACGCGCGATTTCGGCGCCTCTTCTGCGGAGCGCGTCCGCATTCAGGGCGCGCTCATCGATGTATCGGATCCCCCCTACGCCGCCAACGCCAGCCCCGCAGTGTATCCCGCCTCCACCGCCGAACAAAGCCGGTGGCCAGGGGTCGAGGCGCGCATGGCCTTCGGTTCCCAGGAGGGCGCGGGCTTTCGTCTCGGAGCAGGCGGATACTTCGCGCCGCATCGCACAATCTATGGCGGGGAATACGATTCATGGGCGGGAACGCTGGACTATCGCCAGCCGCTGCCGGGCAGGATGCAGTTCAGCGGCAACTTCTATCGTGGAGCGGCCCTGGGAGGGCTGGGCGGCGGAGCATACAAAGACTACGGGGTACGCGCGGACCTGGATGATCCCGGCGTATTCTATATCCGGTCGCTCGACGCGGTGGGCGGTTGGGCCGAGCTGAAGGAGCGCGCCACCGAACGGCTGGAATTCAATGCGGCGCTTGGAATCGACAGCGTGCCGGCCGGCGAACTGAGAGAATATCAGGCGATCGCCGCACCCGCCTATCAAAACCTGGATCGGACGCAGACCTTCACCGGCAATGCAATCTACAGCCCCAGTGCGTGGCTGCTCTTCTCACTCGAATATCGTCACCTGGAAAGCTCAACCCTGGGTGCTCCCGCCGCGGCCAGCAACATTATTGGTGTCGCGGCAGGATATAAATTCTAACTATGCGGCGACTGCGCTTCCTTATCGTGCTGGCCATCGCGGCGGCGCTTCTGCTGCCGTGTTCGGTGGTGTTCGCGCAGCAGCCCACCAGCGATGTGCATCTGCGTCTTGCCTTCCCGGGCAATGCCAAACGTCCCGCGCCGCCCGCTGTTGTGTGGCTGAAGCCGCTGCAGCCCATGCCCGAACTGCAGTTCCCGCCGCACAAGACCTATACCCTGCTGCAGAAGAATCGGACCTTCATCCCGCATCTGCTGGTGGTTCCCGTAGCCACCGAGGTTTTCTTCCCTAACGCCGATCCCTTCTACCACAATGTGTTCTCGCTTTTCGATGGCAAGCGCTTCGATCTGGGATTGTATGAGGCTGGTTCTACCAGGGGAGTTACCTTTTCCCGGGAGGGCGTCTCCTATATCTTCTGCAATATTCATCCGGAAATGAGCGCTGTGGTGGTAGCTCTCACCACGCCGCTTTATGCGATCGCCGATTCCGCCGGAGCGATCGATATTCATAACGTCCCCGCGGGTGAATACGAACTGTATACCTGGGTAGAGGGTGTGCCACAGCCCGTCCTCGATCGCCTGACTCGTCGCGTATACGTTGGTCCAAATGGTGGCGACCTCGGACTGGTCAGTGTGCCGATTGCACCGCTTCGCGCTACTGCGCACACCAACAAATTCGGCCAACCGTACGATAAGGACACCAAGCCGACTTACTGAGTTGTCCTGGCTGCTGTCAGTTGCAAATAGCCGATGTGACTTCGGACGGGATTGCGTGCCAGACCGACCGCTTCTCGAAGTCACGCGGCTGATGCGCTATTCGGAACCTGTTTGTCTCAGGATCGGCGATGGCTGGCCCGATGTAGTTGCCAGCTTTCTCTCCGTGTGCGCTGTTCGTCTGATGCTGTAGGTGCGCATACCGGTCAGTTGCAGCATGATCTGCCAAAGAAAAACCGGGTTATTGCGCAGATAGCGCCGCCACAACCGGTGGGGATCCTGCACCAGGCGATGAAGCCATTGCAGGCCCGCATGCTTCACCCATTTGGGCGCGTCTTTGATGCGCCCGGTGTGAAAATCGAAGGCCGCACCGACTCCAAACATGAGCCGAGTATCGAGCTTCGGAAGATAGCGGTGCATGAATGCTTCCTGCCGCGGCGTGCTCATCCCGACCCAAACAACATCCGGCTTCAGGGTACGAATCTTTGCGACCAGCGCATCTTCTTCTTCGGGGTAGAGCTCCCGAAAAGGCGGAGTGAAGGTGCCGCAAATTCGCAGCCAGGGGAACCATTGCTTCAGATTGGCGGCCAGCTTTTCCGCGACGCCCGGCTCGCCCCCATAAAGGAAGTGGGAATAGCCGGCCAGCTTTGGGCTGCGACAAATCTCCAGCATCAGATCCGGACCGGCGACCCGCTCCATTTGCCGGCAACCCTGCAGCCACCCCACCCATACTGTCGGCATTCCGTCCGGAATCGTGATAGCCGATTGTGCATAGATCGTTTCCAGGCGCGGATTGCGCTGCGCCTCCATGATCCCGTGCACCCCCACGACCGAAACGTATCCTTTCTCAGAGCTCTCGAGAATCTCGGTTACGCGCGAGACTGCACGATCCATGTTGAGCGCCTCCACGTGGACGCCCAGAACATTCGCGTGGCTTGCCGGGGGACCACTTCCAGACAACAGATATGGAGTCGCGCCTCCCGCCTCCTTCCGCCCCACCAACCAGAAACGCCAAAGGGGGGCGCTCGACAGCCTCATCGACCATTCCGGATTCAGAAACACAAGCAAGGGAAGGTGTAACAGCAACGCCGTTCCGCCATAGGCGAACCGAGCCATCGCGATTCCGTGCACACCGTAGCTTCGAATCAGCCAGCCAAGCGGTAAGAGCATGGCGCAGCCGCCGGCGATGCTGATGAACGTCACGGTGCGCACGCGCCCGAAGGCCAGCAGCGCGTAGTAGGCAGTGACGCTCATCCCGAGCAACGCGGTGCTCCACACGATGAGCGGCAACACCGGCGCCGCCGCCGCCGCTACTGCATTGCCGGCCAAAGCTCGAATGATCCGGTTGCCCACCAGGAGAAGGACCGCGGTACCTGCGGACGTCATGAAAAGATTCGCCAGGAATGCGCGGCCCACGATCTTTCTCAACATGGCCGCGGACGATGTCGCTCGCCGGCCGGCAAGATGCGGGAAAAGAAAATGCAGCCCCGAAGAGGTCAGGCCGTAGAGCGGCTGCGCAATCTGCACGCACAGCGCGTAGGAAGCCACCGCCGTGGCGCCAAGAGCGACGCCGGCAACCAGGCGGTCCGCCTGGCCCACAACGATTCCCGCCAGCGCCAGCAGCCAGCTGAAGATTCCGAAGTGATACAGTGCCTGAAACGAGTCGCGATCGAACTTTGGCCCAAGAGAGCCGGCGCCGAGAAGGATGCGCAGTCTGCTGAGCTGCATCCACACGCTGGCGACGATGACCACGAGGCTTGCCAGGAGAATGCCGGCCACGCTGCGGCCGACGCACGCCAGCACGGCCGCCAGGACCAGCGACAGCAGCCGCCCGGCGATGCTCACGTACACTGCGGGTCCGTAGCGCTCGAAGGCACGCTGCGTGCTGATGCATACGCTCTCAATCGCGCGAACCAGCATCACCACGCTTGCGATGCGCAGCGACCACAGGCAGTCGGCTTCGAGCGCCGCATCGTGCGCGACCACGTGCCGCGCCACGTAGGGCGACAGCATCCATCCAATCAGCCCAATCAACAGCCCAAGCACGACGTGGATGCCCATGGTGCTGCGCACGGTTCGGATGAGGCGCGAGGAGTCGCCGGCTCCGCGGTCGCTGGCAATCTGCTGGATGTTCGCGTCGCCGAAGCCCGAGGCAAGAATGGAGCCCGCGCCGATGGCGGCCGTCGCGACCGCCCATACGCCGTAGTGTTCGACGCCCAGGTGGCGCAAAATAATCGGCGCGACCAGCAGCATCCCCACCGGATACGCCGCGTAGTCCAGCACGCCACAAACAGCGTTCGGAAGGTGTTGCTTCCCCAGGAGCCGCATCACCTGTGACACTAGCGGGTCGCGGCGGTCGTGGCTGTCAACTAATTGTTATCGCTTTGTCATAAGTCGCAGGGACAAGGGTTAGCTGGCCTTCGGCGCCGGGAGCCACGCCGTGAGTTCGCCGCCCAGCCCGTCAGAGTCCCGCTCACCGGAGCAGGCGTTTCCACCGGCGCGATTCGTACAGATACCGCAGATCCTCGACCACGTGAAAGCGCAGCCTTTTCAGAATGTAGCGAAGCTGTCTCCAATGGCGCCGAATTCGCGACGCCAGCGATTCGTTGGCCGCCGGCAGCGCGATCGGCGGCGGCAGCCTGCGCGGTATCAGGACCTGGAGCGGGGGCCTTCCACCTGCAGCCTCCGCTCGCAGCATTTCCTGCCGGAGCATGAGGTATAGCTTGGTCCCAGGAAACCCTGCGAGAAGCGTCTCGCGCCCAAAGACCTCGATCCAAAAGCGCACGGAGTCAGGCACACGATCCACGGTCCATTCCGTGAATGTCTTCGGTGCAAAGTCGCCCATCAGATGCGTGATCCACAGCGTCGCCGCGCCAAGGGCCAGCGGCGCGCGCGGGCTGGCTTCGGCGATGGGGCGCAGACGAACCCAGAACCCAGCGTCGTGGCTGCGAGCCATCACGTGACGGCGAAATTCGAGCACGTGCGCAGCCCGCGAGAACTCGCTGCACAAATGCTTGAAGAGATGCAGACCCTGGCCCACAAGCAAATCTTCGGGGGCGAGAACGGGAAACCACATCCCATGCAGGTACTGTTGTTCGGTGCGCGCCAGCAGCGGGCGCTCCGTCGAGGTGGGCTCGATGTGCAACTCCGCGCACCGGTGCGGCGAGGCTTTGTAAAGGTCCTTCAGGGAAGCGCGGGGCATTTCGCCGGCCTTAAACTCCCAACTCCTCCCGCTGATCGCGTGGAGTCGGTACCCGCGCTCTTCGAGGATGCGCCGCGCTTCCGGCGCACTTTGCTCGGCGACCAGAAAATCGAGATCCAGCTGCGATCGCTGTTCCAGCCTTGGGACGGAAACCGGCCACAGGGAAAAGCCCTTAAGCGTGGCGTAGGAGAGTCCCGCATTTTGAAAACTGATGTGGATCGAGTTCGCTTCCGCAATCATCTGCGCGGTGCGCCAGGTGTTTTCCACCAGGTTCTGTCGAAGACGCGCCAGCACGCGCCGCGGGATCATGTCCTGCGGCCTTTGCTCGATGACCCGGTCAAGAAAATAAAGCGCCAGCCCACTCATATCCAGCCATTCGAGCGCCTGACTCCATTGGCCATCACTCAGCAGCCACAACCGGCTGCACTCCCTGGGAACCGGATCGCAGAAAATCAGCAACAGGGCTTCGCGTATCTTCTGTCGACCGCTCAGCAAACGGCGTTGCCCATGGTTCTGCTGTACGGAGGCAAAAGGAGATGGCTTCCGTCGGCCCGGATACGGAGCGCCGGACGCGGAATCGACCGGCGTTTCAGCTTGCGCAGATTCCCATTGGGTGCCGAGGTTGAGGGGCGCTGGCTGCGGCACGTTGGTCTCCGTCGTCGTTCTACCAGCCGGATGCACTGCGGCACCGGTTATCTCAAACGTAAACGGCGGCGGTTGCGCGCATGTCACAGGTCTGCAATCGGATTGTCACAGCTTTGCGCTGCAGGCCATGACAATGCTTTTACAAAATGCAGACGGTCAGGCGACACACCCGCTGCAAGGACCGATTAACTTCGCGATCATGGAGCTTCATAACTTCACGCGCCGCGGCGCACGAGCGCTGCGGCTTTCGAGCCTGGTGGTTGGCATCCTCGCGCTGGGCACAGGGCATCTCGCCGGCGCGCAGGATACGCCTTTGCTCTCCGGAGGCGTTGGGTTCTTCACCAACACGCCCGGAGGCAACACCTCCGCTTACCCCGTCCTCGAACCCCTCGCCGCCGTGCCCGTAGGCCCGCACCTGCTCATCGAATCGCGCGCGGTGCTGCTCGAAACCTGGTCCCCCAACGGTCAGGGAGGATACGACCACACGCACTTCATTGGGCTGACCTATCTGCAGGGAGACTACGTCGCCTCACCGCACTTAACTGCTGTGGTGGGCAGTTATCTGTTGCCCTTCGGCACCTACAACGAGCGCCTGTCGCCGATTTGGATCGGCAATTTCCAGGATGGCCCTCTCATCGCCAGCCTGGGCCTGCTCTCCACTGGCACCGGCCTCGGCGGACAGTTGCGCGGCAACGCGATTTCCCGCGCGAAGTACTCCATCGACTACGCAACGTGGTTTTCCGCGCGGAGTGCGAACTCGCAGTTCAGCGCCGAACGCTCCTTTGGCGGGCGCTCCAGTCTTTATCTCCCTGAACAGCGTCTCGAAGTCGGTCTTTCCTATGACCGATCGCTGCAGAACACGCAGGAGAACTTCTACGGCATGCACGTCTGGTGGGAGCCGAAGGACACCAACTTCCGCCTCCGATCCGAATTTGCGCGCGGTCATCACCCGCAGGGCTACTGGATCGAAGCCGATTACCGTACCGCCGCTTTTGGCGGGCTCGACAGCTTCGTCGGCCGGTTCGAGCCGCTCTTCCGGATGCAGCAGACTTTCCGCCGCGACACGATCGTGAGCGACGGCCTGCCGCTGGTGAACACGCAGCGCGCCGACTTCGGCCTGAACTATAACCTGCCCCACAACGTCAGGATCCTGACCAGTTATACGCGTCAGTTTTCTTCAAGCAGCAACGAGAACATCTGGGAAACCGGTATCGTCTATCGCTTTCTCTTTCCCGCATGGAGAGGAAAATGACCATTCGTGTTAAGCATCTCGTTCCGGGACTGCTGATGCTGGCAGCTATCGGCACCGCAGTTATCTCCCCGCGTCCCGGTTACACACAGTCCACGCCTCCATCGGGATCACAGCCGCAGGTCAAGCAGTACAAATCTCCCAAGGGCGCTCAGACCGAGGATGAGGGGCAGCGGGTATTCGCGCAGAATTGCTCGCGCTGCCACAATGCTCCGGAAAGCTTCTCGCCGCGCATCTCCGGCACTATCGTGCGGCATATGCGGGTCCGCGCCAATCTCAGCGAGCACGACGTGCAGGTTCTGCTGCGCTTCCTTAATCCGTAACCGCACCGGTGGCAATTTGCGACACAGCTCCGCTCGCGCGCCGCGGCGCCATCAGAATCCTGCACAGCACCGCAATGGTCAGCGCGAATCCGGCGATGCCCAGCAGCACCGGCGCATAGCCGAACCGCGCCAGCAGCATTCCCGCGCCGGCCGTCGCTACCGAACCCACCAGCGCATTGGAGAACATGGTCATCGCCGAGGCTGGGCTGCGCTCGCCTTCCGGGGTCTCGTTCATGAGCAGGTTGTAGAGGGCGGGCGAGCTCATCCATTGCGCGGCGGAAAAGCTCAGGTAGAGAACAATAGCCAGTCCTTCATGGTGAGCCGCTGCCAGCAAGGCCAAACTCAGAGCTGTAGCCAGCTGCGTGGCCACAATGCCATTGATCAGCCCCACAGCGCGGACCACCAGGGGCAGAAACAGGCCCGCGGTCACCTGCAACACCTGCGCCAGGGAGAAGATCAGTCCGATGCGCGCGAGCGGAAGATGAAGATCGCGCGACAAATACACGTTGGCGAAGGGAGTGAACGCCGCCAGCACCGCCGACCACAGCGCCATGCACGGCAGGAATCGCCACAGAAACGCGTTCAGCCTGAAGCCGCGTAACCACGCTGCGCCCCTCCACGCGGAGACGGAATTCTCCCCATCGTCCGATCGCTGCGGCAGGCGCAACCGCAGCAGTGCAAGCATCCCGACTGCGGCAATCGCGCACGACGCCAAAAGGATCAGCCGTTTGACTTCCGCCGACTGCATCGAGAACCCGGCCATGCGCAGCCATTGCGGCAGGTAACCGGAGACGGCGCCGCCCAGCGCGCTCGTGCCCACGCCAACGGAGAAAATGAGGCTGATGGCCGACGTTCGGTTTTTCTCCGTCGTCAGGCTCGCAACTGCCGGTAGAAAACTCACCGTCCACGTGCACATCGTCATCCCGGCCAGAAACGCGAGACCGATCTGCGCGGGTTCCCACATCCAGAAAGCGCGGGCCACGCCTACCAGAGGCGCGGCCACAAAACAAAAGAGCAGGACAGGCCGCAGTCCGATCCTGCGCCCCAGCGCTCCCACGGGCAGCGTGCCCACCAGCGCACCCAGCGTCAGCGCGCCGTTCACCAGACCGATGGCCTTTTCGTTGAAATGGAAATCCAGCAGGTACAGATTGAAGAGAAAAAAGTAGACCGAAAAGCCTGCATCGAAGAAAAACGCCGCGGTGAAGAAAAACCAGAATCCCCGACCCAAATTCTTTTCGCGAAACCACCGAGCGGGATTTCTCCAGAACGCAGGCCCTGCCGAGTCGCCTGTTTTATCCTCCAGCAATAACTCCATCAGCGGCCCTCGCGCACCAGTTGCTGGAGACGGTCGACCGCCCAGTCCATGCAGTGATAGCGCATCTCGAAGACCTCGGCCGCCAGCATGCGATCGATCGCCTGGTGTTGCGCCGCCAGCGATTCCGGCCAGCCAAACAGCACCTGGCGCATGTAGTGCCGCGCCACGTCCCGGCGATACGGAACAAGCTGCGGGGCCCCGGCGGCGTTCCGGTTCAGGAACACCACGTAGTCCACATGCGCGCTTTCTCTGCGGGTCACGTGAGCCATGGTCGCGGTGGGCACTTCAATCGACGGCTTGCCCTCCGCTCGCGGTGTGATCTCCATTCGGCCGATCTCCGGAAACAGTTCCGCCGCCGAGGGCCGAAGCCGCACCTTGTGGCAATCGCCGATGACGATGCGTTTGCTCCCTCCGTTCAGCAGGTAGCTGGCATCGTCGGACACATAGCTCCAACCGGCGCGCGCGCACGCGTACGACAGCGACGACTTTCCCGCGCCCGAGTCACCGCATAGCAGGACTCCCCGTTCCTCGAGCACAACGCAGCCGGCGTGCACGGGCGTCACATAGTTGGTGGCAATGTGCCCGCCCGCGGCGCATTCCAGAAAAAACTGCCGCAGATAGAGCGGATACCGCAGAGCGGCCGTCGAAACCACGATCCGCGTCCGGCCCTGCGAAAAATCGGCGAAGCAAAAATTGTTCGCATCGGCAACCGCCGTCAGCGCCGGCGGCATATAGTGATAGACCGGCGCCGGCGGGCATTCCGTCGACTCGGTTTCAACCACCTGAACCTCGGCCACGATTGTCTTCGTATCGAATCTCTTTTCAAACATCGACCAAAGCAATGCGAACTGATCGAGGATCATCTCCGAATTGGTTCGCACTTCCGCCGGAAATCCCAACGGATAGAACACGGCCCGCTCCGTCAGCTCCGGCGTCTGGAGCATATGCCTGGTAAAGTTGGGGGGCTGTTGCGCATCGCAGGCAGCCTCGATCTCCTGGACAGTCATCATCCTTCTTGTTTCTCCTGCTGGCGCGGCTCGCCCGATCGGCTCAACGACGGTCTGTGTCGCGCTCATTTCAGAACTGGAACTTCAGCGCGAACTGGATCACGCGCGGGTTCGCCGCCGTCGACGTGATCTTGCCGAAGGTTGGGCTCGCCACCGGATTGACCAGGGTTGGATCCGTGTACCCCAGCGTGGTGTTGGGATTCGCAAACTGCGGGGTATTGGTCAGGTTGAAAAATTCCGTGCGAAAATGCACGCTGGTCGACTCGGTCAGAGGAAACGTGCGCTCCACGGCCATATCCAGGTTGTGCTGCCCGGGGCCGCGCACGAATCCCGCCCCGCTGTTGCCGAAGTCCTGATCGGCCGGGCCTGTGCCATTGGGCGCTTCCGGCGCTCGTGTGAATGCGTTCGGATCCAGATGGCCGTTGATCGCCCGCGAGAACAGCGACCCATGGGTCAGCGGATTACTGCCCGTGCGCTCCGCGCGCACCTCGCCGAACAGGAGGCCGTACACCGATCCCGCATTGTCGTCGAAGACGCTCAGTGGGATTCCCGACTGGATCAACCCGATCCCCGAGAACTGCCAGTTCGACAGCGTCCGCCGCACCGCTGCCGGCCCCTGTCCCATCCGCGGCGTGAGCCAGTTGAAGCTCACCACCGCGCGCTGATCGCGATCGTCGCCTGCTGGTCCATAAGCGGATTGCCGCAGATGATTCTGATCGTTGGTCGGCAACTGCAACTCGAAGACGTCTGTTCCAAATTCCCCGTAGACCTCGTCGAGGTTCTTGGCCCAGGTGTAGCTGCCCTGGACTTCGAGCCCATGCTGCATGCGTCGCGTGATGCTGGCTTGCAGCGCGTTGTAGTTCGCGACGAAAACCGAATCGGTGAACAGCGATCCCTCGCTCACTCCCTGAATCGGCAGCCGCGCGGTCACGTTGTTGATCGAGCTCGTCGTCTGCCCATTCACCGGATTCCCCGGGCCCGCCAGCAGCGCCTGATCGAACTCCACCTGCCCCGGTCGATGCGCTGACTGCGTGCCCACATAGCCCACATCCAGCAGGTAGCCATGCCCCAGCGCATACTGCACGTTCAGGTTGTATTCCTGAGTACGACCATCCTGCATGTGCGGGTTGGTGCCCTCGATAAACGGCGTTGAGGTCGGCGTGCGCGGCATGAAAATCGGAAAGCTCGAGGGCGGCGGAATCAACGGCACGAAGGGGCTCTGCAGCGTCGCCGGTCCGTTCGGATCTCCCGAGATGAACTGCAGCGCGGCAAACGGCGGCTGCGTGATGGTCTGCTCCGCGAGCGTCGCCGAGTGCCGGTCGTAGTAAACGCCGTAGCCGCCGCGCAGCACCAGCACCGGCTTCTGCGTTATCTGCCACACAAATCCCAGTCGTGGCGAAATATCCCCGTGCGGCGTCTCGTACAAGCTCGGAAACGATGTCCGGATATAACCTTCCGGCAGCGTCCCTTTGAAATTCGACGGAAGCGTGAATCCGCTGTATGTGCCCGCCGCCGGTACCGGTCCCTGCGTCGCAATTTGCTCGTCAAAGTTCGCCAGCAAACCATGGGTTTCCGTTGGCGCGCCGAAGATTTCGTAGCGCACGCCCTCATTCACGGTCAGCCGCGGCGTCAGCTTCACGTCGTCCTGTTCAAAACCGGCGAAATCCGTGTAGCGTTCATTCCTCCGAAAGACGCCTCCGCCTGCAATGCTGGTGCCGATATTGCTCAGGCCGAAGGGGCTCCCGTTTTGCGTCGCGCTCTCGCCGAGAAGAAAATCGTCGAAGGTGCCAATTTCCAGAAGACCATCGACTTCTTCGGGGACATTGTCGTCCATCTGATGCCGTTTTACCTCGGCGCCCAGCCGCACATTGTTCCGGCCACGCGTCAGCGCTACGGTGTCCTGCCAGGTGAAGGAATTCGTCACCTGCCAGAACGCCGGCGTCCCCGCATCGCCGATGGTGAATCCTCCCACCGTAAGCCCCGGCGCATTGAGGGATGTTCCCGTCGCTCCCGTCGGCGTGCCCTCGCCCAGCGCAGCCGCGGTCAGCGGATTCTGCACCGTGGACTTGCCGTCGAAGCGCATATAGCCGAAGCGAGCGATGTTCACCAGGTTCGCGTTGAAGACGTGCGTATCCGCCAGCACAAACATCGTGTTGCGGCTCAGCTCGTTCGTCCCCCACCCCGGCACATTCGCCGCATTCAGCGAAAACGGCTCATTGGTGGGCGCGCGCGAATAGAAGAAGCGTCCCGACAGCGTGTTTTTCGTGTTCACGACCTCGTCGATGTTTACCGAGAACTGGTCTTCGCGATAATGCGCGGGGATCGCGTAGGTCGACTGCCCAATCGGCAGCTCATCCGTAGGATCGGGCCCACTGTTCGGCAGCACCACCTGCGGGCTCGGTACGGCAAACTGCCCATTGGGCAGCTTCGCATTCAAAATCGCCAGCGCTACCGGATTGATGTTCGATCCGTCGCAGGCCACCTGCACGCCGCCCGCCTGCGTCAGATAACCCGCAGCCGGCTGTCCCTGTGCATCCAGGTGCCCCGTCGGGCAGAATTGCGTGCCCAGCGTTGCCGCCGATCGATCCGAAGTCAGCAGCGGCAGCGTTGGATTCTGCTCATCGCCCAGGCCATTCACTTCCGTGAGTCCCTGGTAGGACGCAAAGAAGAAGGTCCTGTCGCGCCGGATCGGCCCGCCTACCGCTCCGCCAAACTGGTTCTGCTTCAGGTCAGGACGCGGCTGTCCGTCCAGCTTCGAGAAAAAGTCATTGGCGTTGAACACATTGTTACGGAGAAACTCCCAGAGGTTTCCGTGGAAGCGATTGGTTCCGCTCCGGCTCACCAGATCGACGTTGGCGCCGCTGCCACGTCCATAGGCCGCATCGAAATTCGCCGTCTGCACGCGAAACTCTTCAATGGTGTCCGGCGCGGGAATCGCGGTCCCCACGATCACATCTTCGGCAACGGCGGCCGAGTTCTCCGCGAGATTGTTCGCATCCACGCCGTTGAACTGGATGTTATTCGCCGTCGGCATCGCACCATCCGACGCCACGTTCTGCGTGCCCGATCCCAGCTCGGCGGCGTTCGGCAGATCGACGACCACGCCCGGTGACAGACCCAGAATCTGCGTGTAATTCCGGTTCGAGAGCGGCAATGCGGCGATCGCCGCCTGATCCACCGTGCCGCCCAGCGTCGAGCTCTCGAGGTCCGCGACCGCCGCGTTCCCCGACACACGGATCGTGGTGTTGTCCCCCGCTACCGCCAGCACGACGTTGATCGAGCTGGTTTCGCTCACCGCAACCTGCACGGAGTGGGTCGTGTTTGCCGCGAATCCCGCCGACGTCACGGTGACGGTATACCGCCCCGGTTCGAGTAACGGAACGCGGAACACTCCCTCCGCAGACGTCGTCACGGAGCGCGAAACGTGGGTCGCTTCGTTCTCGGCCAGCACCTCGGCGTGAGTCACGGGCCGATGCGCCGGATCCTCGACCGTACCGTAGATGGCGCCCGTTCCCGGTGTCTGCGCCAGCGCCGCGCCGGCCAGCAACAACAATATGAATGCGAAAACGATCAGCGTGGGTTTTGCCCAGGAGTGCTTCATACAGGCGTCTCTCAAATCCCTCTCGCGGCAGAACTGTGCCTTGAGCCCGAGTATGAGTAGGTCGACTGGCCCATTTGTTAGGCATTTGTCACTCTTTTGTACGGATGTGTGCGCTGTATCTTCGCAGCGGTCGAACCAGCGCTGGAACGATCTTTGTATGCGCCGCCTGCGCTTGCTGTTACGAATCTTCCCGCGCACCCGCCGAAGGAAGTTACACCCCCTCGACAATTCCATGACAACAGTGCCGGACCGGCGCACCTACGCTGGCCCTATCCGCCATCGCTGCGCCGCCCCTGCGCACTGGCGAAGGAGCACACCCATGAAAGATCACGCAACATCCCGCCGAGCCCCCTTGCTGGGACTCACCCTGTTGATGACGGCAGCCGCCGGCGTCCCCGCGTATGCCGCCACTCCCACCACCATCGCTCAGCTGCACCACATCTCCACCATCAGCACCACCATCCCTACCAACGGCGACGTGAATCCCTATGGCGTGGCCCAGGTCCCGCTGACCAAAGGTCGGCTCGTTGCCGGCCAGTTTCTCATCAGCAACTTCAATAATGCTTCGAATGCTCAGGGAACCGGAACTACCATCGTCGAGATCGCGCCCGGCGGCGCCTTCAGCCAGTTTGCCGAAATCAATCCGGCCAGGGTTTCCTGCCCCGGCGGCATTGGATTGACAACGGCTCTGGTCGCCCTCCGCAGCGGGTACGTCATCGTCGGTAGCCTGCCCACCGTCGGCGGCGCATCGTCTACCGCCGAAGCCGGCTGTCTCATCGTCCTCGACAGCTGGGGTAACATCGTCGAGACCTTCAGCGGCCACGGCATCAACGGCCCATGGGATATGACCGCTCTCGATCTGGATGGCTTCGCAGTCCTGTTCGTCACCAATGTTCTCGACGGAACCGTCGCCGCCGCCGGCGATGTCGTGAATCGCGGCACCGTGCTCCGTATGCTGCTCGACTTCCCTGAAGGCCATGCGCCGCGGTTGCTCGACAGCGCCGTCATTGCCTTCGGCTTTCCGCAGCGCACCGATCCCAACGCTCTCGTCATCGGCGCCACAGGCGTAGCCTTCAACCCTGACTCGGGCGTTCTCTACGTTGCCGACACGCTGAACAACCGCATCGCCGCAATCGGCGACGCGCTCTTCCGCTTCCTGCCCGCCGGTATCGGCGCCACCGTTTCGCATGGCGGCTCGCTCAATGCGCCGCTCGGCCTCGCGCTCACGCCCGACAATCGCCTGATCGCCGCCAATGGCGACGACGGAAACCTCGTCGAGATCGATCCTTTCACTGGCAGGCAGATCGCCACCAACCTGGTCGACAACTCCGGAGGCCCCCCTCCGGGAGCGGGCGCGCTCTTCGGCCTGCTGGCCGTGGGTGGGGGCGTCTACTTCGTCGACGACGCGACGAACACCTTCAACGTTTTGCACTGATCCGGCCCGGGGCTCCATCGGGGGAAGATATCCGCAGCTCTCCCCGTTCTCCAATGGCGCCCCGGCCGCAGAACCCAACAGCATGGGTGTTGGGACTCGTTCTGAAGGCGCACGTCTCTCGCCAAAGCTAATGACAAGCCGATGACAAGCTGATGACAAGAGACGAAAGCGAACCGCTTATCCTGTCGACTGCATCTGCAGTGTTGCCCTCTCCCAGATCGATCCCGCAACCAGGGAATACTGTCCTATTTCCGGGCCAATGAAGGGGTTTTGGTCTGCCGGATGCCCGCGTGAACGTGCCACGATGGGCATCCGGGTTTTTCTTCTCCCAATCTTGCCAACCCCTCCCGCAATCCGAGCGGGAGATCACCGCCAACACGATGGTTTTGCAGGACGTTAACCTCAAAGGGACGCTGACCTGGCAACGGCCACAGCAGCGACAGCTAACGCACCCTTCCAACTGACCCGATAACCATACTGAACTCAAACTGAACTGTTCCCTCAGGAGCCGCTGCCACCGAAGCTGTGCTCGGGCTCCGGCGCGCTCGATGCTGTGAAAGCGGAGGCGAACGGGATCGGACAGGGATAAGGGTGCGCAGTGGATGCGACGGCGGTTGCAACGTTGCGCGCAATACGATCGTGAAAACGACCGAGGAGAGCAGGGCTCACCCGCACGCATCGACGGCGACGCCAGTCGCCGACAGTGAGGGTGTGAACCAGGCGTTTCAGGGGTCCGATTCTCAGTATCGGCTGCTCTTTGAGGGCAATCCCATTCCGATGTGGGTTTTCGATCGGAAGACTCTTCATTTCCTTGCGGTGAACCAGGCGGCCATTCGGCAATACGGGTACAGCGAAGCGCAATTCCTGAGGATGACCATCGCAGAGATCCGGCCAGCCGAAACGGTTCCGGATCTGATGCTGGATGTGGCGCGGCGGCGTCACGGACTGCAGGAACCTGAGGTGTGGAAACATTGCCGTAAGGACGGCACGATCATCGATGTCGAAGTCGTGTGTCACGACCTGAAGTTTCAGGAATCCGAAGCGATGCTGGTGGCCGCCTACGATGTGACCGCGCGCGAGCGGGCCCAGGAAGCGGCCGGGCAGGCGGAAGAAAAGTACCGCACCATTTTCGACAACGCGGTGGTGGGGATCTTCCAGCACACGCCCGACGGACGGCCCGCCAACGTCAACCGGGCGTTTGCCCGCATGCACGGCTACGATTCGCCCGAGGAGTTGCTGGCGCAGGTGACCAACGCGGCGGCACAGCTGTTTGTCGAGCCCCAGCGCATGATGGAAGTGGTAACAGCGGCCGCTACCCAGGGAATCGTGCGGGGAGCGGAAGTGGAGCTCTACCGGAAGGATCGCAGCCGGTTCTGGGTGATCGTGAATCTGCGGGCGGTGCACGATCCGGCGGGAAAGATCGTGCTGTTTGAGGGGACGGCTGAGGACATCACCAACCGGAAGGCAGCCGAGGCGCAGGTCAACTTCCTGGCCTATCACGATGCCCTGACCGGCCTGCCCAACCGTGCGTTGTTCATGGATCGGCTGGAGAGTGCTCTGGCCGGCGCACGGAGGAAGAGTGAAAAGCTGGCGGTGCTGTTTCTGGATCTGGACCGATTCAAGAACATCAATGACTCGCTGGGTCATTCCTTTGGCGACCAGTTGCTGAAGGTGGTGGCGGAACGGCTGAAGGAGAGCGTGCGCGAGCAGGACACTGTGGCCCGCGTGGGCGGCGATGAGTTTCTGATCATGCTGAGCGGCGCGGACCATGCTGCCGAGCCGGCGCTGGCGGCGCGCCGTCTGATGAATGCGATGGCGCGACCGTTTGTCGTGCAGGGCCACATGCTGAGCACCAGCAGCAGCATCGGCGTCAGCGTTTTCCCGGATCACGGGCAGGATGGGGAGACGCTGATCAAGAACGCCGATGCGGCCATGTACTGTGCCAAAGACGACGGGAGCAACCGGGTTCGCGTGTTCGCGGACCGGATGAACCGCGCGGCGGTGGCGCAGCTCACGCTCGAAAACGACCTGCGCGCAGCGCTCGAGGCCGGCGAGTTCTTCCTGGTGTACCAGCCGCAGATGGAAATGGCGACGGGAACCATCACCGGCATTGAGGCTCTGCTGCGCTGGCAGCATCCTGTGCTCGGTCTGGTGCCGCCCGATCGCTTCATCCCGATTGCCGAGAAGAGCGGCCTGATTCTGCCTATCGGGGATTGGGTGCTCAGGACGGCCTGCGCACAGATCCTGGAATGGCAACGCCACGCGCTTGCCGTGGCGCCGGTCTCAGTGAACGTCTCGGCGCTCCAGTTCCGGCAGGAGGGCTTTTGCTCGTCGATCCGCAGGGTGCTGCGGGAATCCGGACTGCCCGCTTCGTCGCTTGAGCTGGAGCTGACGGAGAGTGTGCTGTTGTCCAATGCCGATTTAATGCGGCCGGTTCTCCAGGAATTGAAGGACATGGGCGTGGCTCTGGCCATCGACGACTTTGGGACGGGATATTCGAGCCTCAGTTATCTGAAACAGTTCCGGTTCGGAAAACTGAAGATCGACCGTTCCTTTATTCGGGAGGTTGCCACCAGCAGCGACGACGCAGCCATCACCACGGCCATCATCCGGATGGCGAAGAGTCTCAACATGAGGGTCGTCGCCGAGGGCGTGGAGAACCAGGCGCAAATGGCCTTCCTGCAAGAGCGCGGCTGCGATGAAATCCAGGGATACTACTTCAGCCGGCCGGTGGCCGCCAGCGACATGGGCGCGCTTCTCAGTTCCACACTCGGGCAAGTCCTTCAAGCGGACGCCGCCGCTTCCGCGGGTGTCATCCAGCACTGAGTCTCGAACAGGTCCTGGGACTCCGCGCCAATCCTTACGAGATCCGCTCCGACCCGCGTTGCGTGGCGCTGGAAAAGCGCGTCGGGCTGTGATAGCCGTGAGCCTGGAGCCCCCCACCCCCCTCCCCCCCGGGGTACTGGCAAGCTGTTGATTCCATTGTGGTGATTGGGTACCGTAAATCAGGTATTACCCTCCTCCGTTCCGCTTAGCGGGATTCGCGTCACTTCGCACGCAACAAAAAAGCTCTGCGGTGCCCAATAGAAAAGCCCTGCGGGCACGAAGCCGGCAGAGCACCACTTCTTCACTCTCAGAACTGCAAAAGGGGAAGAATTATTTTCTTTACCCCCTATTATCAGGATACCAAGTTCAGCACTAAAACCGGCCAAATATCTTTGAGGGTATTGTGGTGGAAGTGGTTTGGAATGTGGGGTCATTACTTCGGTTCGGAGGTGCGCCTCTTGACAGTTTTTGCGGTGAACCCCTTGGGGTGAGACAGGTTGAGTTTTTGACAGTTCGCCGTTGACTGGATTTTGGTACTTATCTGCTCCGTTGTTCGTGATCGTAGGGGTGGCGGTGGTGCAACGACTCCGCCGGGGGCGACCAGAGTGAGGGTGACCGGAACAGCGGGCAGCCTGAGCCAGACCGTTACCTTCACGCTCACCGTGCAGTAAGGTGGAGACAGGAGACAGGGCCGAGGACAGTTTGCCATGCAAGAAAAAAGCTCTGTTCGCGTTTGGCGCGAGCAGAGCTTTCCCTGTTGTTAGGGTGGGTTTTTTGCGATTGGGAGGCAAGGAGATTCGGAGGGGCTGGCGGTACGAAGGTACCGCGGAGTGTTTGGCGGCGGGAAAAAGGCGTGGGGTTCGGTCGCA
>PKVY01000092.1:0-10072 GCA_003131625.1 Acidobacterium sp.
TCATCCTGAGCGGAGCGCCGCCCCCGAACCATCCAGCGGTGCAACCAGGTCTCCCGGCGCGAAGTCGAAGGACCCCCCGAAGCCGACTGCACTCCACCTGTGCACAACCTCGCCGCGAGGGGAATCGGTCGCGAAGCGGCCGACGAAAAGCTTGCGCGGTGAAAGAGCTCTCGCCTACCCTGGTTGCTTGGAACATCCGCTGTCTCCACGCCCCTTCAGAGCGCCGAAGACCTTTCTTGCGGATGCAGGCATTTCTTGCGGATGAAGTTTTTACCTGCGGATGGAAGGCCTTTCTTGCGGAGTGAGGATCGCTTCAGCGCCGCACTGCGGCGCATGGCATGGATTCCGCTCATGCGCTATATCGAACTCATCGCGGTTCCGAAGACTGAGGCTGGCACGAAGTTGCTAACCGCGCGGTTCCTTTGCCTGAGGGCTAGAGGGGGACTTCATGGTCCGGCTGCTGCTTCGCGATCCCTTTTATCGTCTCGGCTTTCTCTGGTTTCGGGCGGGGCATCCGCTGAGGCAGAGAATCGAACTTCGCCTTGTCAATCTTCATTCTTTTACTGTCGGTAGCTGCGGCGCTACGCTCTTCTTCTTCAGTTTCTTGATCGACGGGGCGGCTGGCAGGTTTTCCGGCATTGTTCCGCCTATTTTTTGGATGGTCTTCCGGACTTCGATGCCCACTTCTCGATGCGTTCTGATGGCATTCGTTTCACCCCTTATTCCCTTGGTCCTGAGCTTGTCTTCCGCCTGCGTAACGCGAAATTCATTGGCTGCCAGTTCGGTAGGCCCGATACAGTCCAGGAGATCGTCCTTTTCCTGGATCCCCTTCCTCGCCTTGATTGCCTTGACGCCCAAACCCGCATACAAACCTTTGTAGCCTTCGTCGTGGAAAACGCCGAACATCTTGTTGCGGACCCCGGCATCTTTCGCCGCTCCGCTTAGCCGACGATTTGCAGCGCGTACTCGGTCACGCAGTTGCGCGCGACGTTCTTCCTCGCTCAATAGCAACTGAGATTCTTGGCGATGGGTTTGCTCAACAAAATATGCCTGAGCCGTTGCGATCTCAGGCTTAGAGGTGTCCCCGTTCATCGCGACCAAATAGCACGCATATTTGCTGAGGGCGAAGTTTTCTCTCTCTCTCTTCGCCCCACTTCCGATCTCAACCATTTGGTGCATTAGCGCAAAATGGTTATCGACAAAATGTCCGGCCTTTTCGCAAGATGCCTGCGCCCTTCCGATCACTTCACGAAAATCGCGCCAATTGCCATAATCCAGGACCTCCATGATGTCTCGGGCCATCCAGTAGTCTGCCCCGTTTTCTGCGGTTTTGCGGAGAGACTTGATCTTTTCAATCACCCCATGAGCGGGTTCCGTCATCGAGCAAACCTCCAACATGGCAGTATTTTACGGCGAACCCCGCAAATCTTGAACATGTTTCTCCTTGCATTTTCTCTCTTTTCCATTTAATCTCTTTTTCTTGTAGGAGTGGGGACAAATGGGGGCAAGGGAAAATCTGCAGCGCCTGTACGACAAGAAAACGCAGGAGATACAGGACTTGGAGCATCAGATCGAGCGCGCAAGAGTCTACTTGCAGGCGATTCAGGACTCCATCAGGGCCCTGCCGCGAGAGGCTCCTAACAGCAACGGCGCTCGAGCTGCGGAGGCAGACTCGGACCTCCGCGCGGGAACACGACTAGCGAAGGCAAAGGAAGCACTTCTAAGGAAGGGCGCGCCAATGCACATCAATGAGCTTCTCGCCGCCATTGGCGTCGAAATCACAAAGGAAACACGCAATTCCTTCGTGGGGTCCCTGGGGGGCTACGTGCGCAAACGACAAGTATTCACGCGCCCCCATCCAAACACATTTGGTCTGATCGGAATGACAATAGAGGCAAACGGCGCAGAGCAAACTCTGCCTGCGTCCTTCGGAAAGCTGTCGGAGGGCGTCTAGCGGGCGCTCTGAAGATCTCCGCAGAAAGGCCAAAAATTCCCCTCCACCCCCAAATGTGGAAAATTTGTCAAGCTTTTTCCCCACGGTACCGAAGTGTTGTCCCTCATTCCACAGCACTTCCACCACAATGTCCTCAAAGAATTTTGGCCGGTTTATTCTCTGAACCTGCTATTCTGAATATATAGGGTAAAGAAAGAAAAAAGCCTCACCTTCCCGGTGGGGCTTTTCCTTTTAGCGGGCATTCGAGGGGCTTGCCGGGCGGCAGGCCCCTCTCTTTTTCCCGCCCACATCCTGTCTTGCCTGTTGGCTACTGGCTGCTGGCCGCTGACTGCTGGCTGCTTTAAACCCTAAACTCTGCCTCCCGAGAGGACCAACTATGCGCCCCGAATGCTCCCAAACCCTGCCCAGCGGCCAAAAGTGCCGCTGTCTCGCCCTGCGCGGCCGCGACGCCTGCCGCCATCACTGCGCCGGACCCCTGCCCCCGCTCGCCCCGCGCCGGGGCGGCTTCTCCCGCATCACTCGCTGGCGCAATCTCGGCCTCACCGTCCACACCCTCCCCGCCCGCGACATTCCCTTCCACGCCTTCGTCCTCCTCGGTGCCCTCCTCGCCGACGGCGACGACGGCATCTCCGACCGCGAAGCTGGCCGTCTCCTCCGCGTCCTCCTGCGCCGCCACGGATCGATCCCCTTCGCTCCTCCTCCCGGCGTCAAGGTCGGACCTGACCCCGATCCTGACCCGGCGCCCAGCGCCGGCTCCGTCCCTCAGGATCTAAGCCAGATGTTCTCTCCCGAACTCCTCGACCAGATGCTCGCCTCGAATCCAAACGACTCCCTGCTCAGGGAAATCCTGAAGCGATGATCATGAAGCGCATCATGACCGCCTCTGTGACAAACGCAGCCGCCTCCGTCACACATCCAGCCGCTTGTGTGACACAAACGGCCGCTTCTGTAACACAAGCGGCCACGTTCAATTGCTCTGTTTTCACAAAGATAGCTGTTTTACTAACTCGCAAACAGCCGTTAAGCCAGGACGAATCAAATACCTGCGAAATTCACCCCAGGGGGGAGGGGGGGGTACCCCTCCCACACTTTAGTCAGCGCTCGCTGTCTCCGCCGGATTTGAGGACACAAAGGGGCTGCCAGGAAACCGGAGTGCTGACGCATTTGGCAATTGGGTCAAATTTGACCAGTATTGTCGCCGAGGGAACGATACAAGGTAGTCATGCCGAGTACCGATTTTTCCCTCAATTTCGTATGCCCGACGTGCGGAGCGCGACCTCAGCAAGAATGTGATTTGAACAGTGGCTCTCCCCGTTTTTCGTCTCATGCTGAACGCCGCAGTATCGCCGAGGATTACCTCGGCAGCCCCGCTTTCCGTGCTGGAAGCCCGCTGTCCGCGTGGAGGGAAAGAGGGCTGCCCCTGATGCTGATCAGACCTTGATTGAAGGTCCAGCCCGGACGGCTCTCTACTCGCTGAAGGGAACGCCAAACGTCAGCAGAGCCGTTGACGGCGGACGATGTTGTGCCCCGATCACCCACGGCCGCTGACCCATCTCTCTCCAGATCCGGAGTGCGGTGGAATTCATGAAGAGCAGCCGGAGTTGGTCGTATTGTGTGCCTCGCTGGCTGTAAACACTGATCGCATCCAGAAGCTTGGTTTGCCCGGAACTGATCAGGTATGGCCCCATACTCAAAGCAGGCGCATTCTGAACTTCCCCTACCTCCTCCGCACTTTGGGCGATGGTCTGGTAGTTCAGCGACCTCCTGGCATCCTCTCCATTGAGACTGGACAGCAAATCATTCGATGTATAGCTGGATGAAACCCGTGTTTCTTTCAACCTGACTTTCCTTCCGTCGACGCCGCCTGCGCGGCAAGGTTGCTTCCCTGCACGGCCTGTTCCCGTTTGGCGTCCGCATTGCGGAACCAATAGTAGCGCCGCCAGCAATTGACGCAGCGAACCGGCCGCAGCGAGAACAGAGCGAAGAAAACATCAAGCCACTCCCGCTCGGCTGACTTGAACTCGGTGGAAGTGCACAGAGGACACCTCTGCCGAATCCAGAGTAATCGGGGAATTGCGGGTGGCCAGTTCAGACGTGCGCTGTTCATATCGATTGATCCTCATTGCGCCCTGCGATGTCGCTGCCATCGCCCACGCTCGAATTCGCATCCAGCCAGGAGAGAAGTTCACGGATGCTGCCGGTCGCCAGAGCCACACACGAATCCCCCGCTCCGTAATACAGGTGAATCGTGTCTCCATCCGCCCCGATCGTCTGACCGCAGGGGAAGACAACATCGTGGACATCGCCTCCGTGCTCATAGGGAGTTTCCGGACCGAACATCCAGGAATCTCCGCGCTGCAGACATATCTCCGGATTATCGAGGGCGAATAGCGCCAGGCCCATCCGGTAAATGCTGCCGGAGGCGGTCTGCCGGACGCCGTGATAGAGCACCAGCCAACCCATGGCCGTCTCAATCGGCGGAGAACAGAGGCCGATCTTGTTGGCATCCCACCAGCCGCCGCGCCGCGCCTGGAGCATGATTTTGTGGCTGCCCCAATGGTGCAGATCCGGCGAATAGGAGATCCACATGTGAGCCCCGAGCGTGGTCATGGGCCGGTGGATGAGCGCCCAGAAGCCTCCGATTTTCCGCGGCAACAAAGCCGCGTCCTTATCCTCGGGAGACATGATCACGCCATAACGCTCAAAGCTCCTGAAGTCCCGGGTGAGCGCAAGCGACACTCCGGGACCACCGCGGGCGAAGGAGGTGTAGGCGATCGCGTACTGCTCTAACTCAGGGACATACGTGATGCGTGGATCTTCTATGCCCCAGATTTCTTCCGGATAGTCGCGAGGATTTGCGTCCAGGGTTGGCTCGCGATCGACGCGCCATTCATCGAATCCGTTCGCAGAACGCGCGGCGCACAAGTGAGACAGGCCGCGCCGATCTTCTACGCGGCACAGCAACAGCGTGTCTCCATCGGGCAGTCGCGTCGCACCTGCGTTGAAGACGCTGTTGACTGGATAAGGCCAGTGGTCGCGAGTCAGAATCGGATTGCCGGAGTGACGCGTGAACAGGGACTCGTTCGTATATTTCACCGGACGTTGCCGCTCCGCGGCCATGCGCTCTGCGTGTGGGGGGGGAAGCGTAATTGGATTCAAAGAGAAACACTCATTTCGCGGGTGAGATGGTTCGTGACTGGCATCTCCGCGTGCTGCATATCGAGGAGCGCCATTAAGAAGGAAACGGTGGATTCCGCTCCCTGGTTTTCGTTCACGCGATCCGGATGAAGGCCATCTCGGCAGCCCCCGGTGATTGCGTCGTAGAGCGGGACCTGAAGGTCGTTCTCTCCGAGAAACCAGCGAAAGGCAGACCACGCCTCGTCGAGCCAGAGCTTCTCACCCGTGATCTGGTGCGCCTGGATACAGGCAGCGATGGTCGCGCAGGCCTCGACAGGCTGTTGATCGAAGCGCGCTTTCTCGCCTCCCTCGACGTAGAAACCTCCGGAGCCGATGGGGACGAAGATGTGGGGATCGTCCCGATGCTGTTCAGCCAGCAGCCAACGGAGAGACTCGCACCCGACTTCGATCATTCTCTGATTTTCGCTGCGCCATCCGGCGAGCAGGAGCGCCTGCGGCAATCGTGCGTTCGAATATGCAAGACTTTTCTCGAACCACCGCCACGTATCCGTACGACACCGGTCATAGAGCTCCAGTAAACGATTGGCGAGCAGGTTGCGAGCGCCCTTGATCACTCGGTCTCCCGGAAACCAATCGAGAAATCCCTGCAGGCCCAGGATGGAGAAAGCCCAGGCACGGGGACTGGTCAGGGTGAGCGCCGCCGGAACCGCCGCCTCGAACAATTGCCCGCTGGCGCCGCGCATGGCGGAGTCCGTCGAACGGCCCAGCACGGTTCCCAGCGCCCACAAAGCGCGGCCGTGGCTGTCGTCCGATCCGATCTCGCCCAGCCATCGCCGGTCATAGCTCAAAAAGTTTCGGAATCTTCCCCCGGTGCGCTCAAATGCGAAAGACAGAAAGGCGAGATAGCGGCGGCAGAGCCGGGCGCACTCGGTACCCTCCCTAATCGGGTCTTCACATAGCTGCATCGCCACAATCAGAGCCCGCGCATTATCGTCGGTGGTATAGCCCTCCGGACAATTCGGCAGAGCAAAGATGGCATGCTGCAGCAAACCGGTGTCATCCGTCATGGCGGACAAGTGGGCTGTATTCAGCACAGGCAGCACATCCGTCGCCCTGGCCGCGAGAATGTCCTGCAGCGATGGCCGCGGCCGCTGGATGCGTTCTGCGCGCGCCCGCTGAAAGCTGCCCATATAGGCTTGCGCAGTCCGTTGCCAGGTAGTGCCTCTGGAGTGGAGATAGGCCCGCTTGCGCATGGAGTGGCGAAGGGCGTCGTCCTCGAGCAGTTGAATCGCGGCCTGCGCGAGAGAATCCGGATCGTCAAAAGGAACGAGGACGCCGCGTCCGTCGGCAAGCAGCTCCTGCGCATGCCAATAGGGCGTGGAAATAATCGCCTTGCCGGCCCCGAGCGCGATCGCGAGCGTGCCGGAAACGACCTGGGCCTCGTGCCGATACGGAGTGATATAAATGTCCGCCGCGCCGATGTGCTCGACCAGCTCCTCCGGGGTCACAAAGCGGTTGTGGAAGATGACGTGAGGTGCGACACCGCATTCCACAGCGAGCGCCTGTAACTCTTCCCGGTAGCGCTCGCCCTCCCGCCGCCGGATATGAGGATGGGTGGCGCCGGAGACGATATAGACCAGGTTCGGATGTTTCTTCAGGATCGCCGGCAACGCGCGAATGACGTTTTCGATTCCCTTATTCGGCGAGAGCAATCCGAAGGTGAGCAGAACCGACTTTCCCTGCGTGCCAAACAGATCCTTGAAGTAGTTGGGATCGGTAAACGCGAAATCCGGCACACCGTGGGGGATCAGGTCGATCTTTTCGTCGGCAACGCCGTAGACATCGCGCAACAGGCTTGCAGCGCGCTCGCTCATCACAATCATGCGGTCGGAAAGCTGGGCAATCTCATCGAGCACGGCGCGTTGATGGAGATCGGGCTCGCGCAGCACCGTATGCAGGGTGGTCACCAGCGGCATTTTCAGCCGGCGCAGCAAGGCAAGGATGTGGCTTCCCGCGATTCCACCAAAGATGCCGTATTCGTGCTGCAGGCAGACCAGATCGTTTCCGTTGAAATTCAGAAACTCGGCCGCGCGCTCATAGGAAGCTTCGTCTTCCTGCTCGATTTCAACGCGGACGCGGTCAGGATATTGATAGCTCGAATCCGGATCGTTCACGGGAATCGCGAAGAGGCGGCCGCTGCCGTACTCCGCGGCGACGGCGGTACACAGGTCTGTCGTGAACGTGGCGATCCCGCATTGCCGCGGCAGATAGTTCCCGATAAATGCCATGCGGGTGGGCAAAGGAAGCGAGGGGCCGATTTCCATAGCGTGAACGGAGCTGCCGGCAGCCCACCGCTCGGGCGATCCATCGCGGCGATCACTCTTCGAAAGGGACATGGTTTCCTGCTTTCAGTCGGCTCGCAAGAGCGACAAGCGTACATTGACCGGGTCCGCAGAGGACCAACGCGTTCCGTTAATTCCTTCGCTGCCCGGAGAACGGCTTATCAACGGCGAATTATCGATTCGCCGCCTCGTCCAGCGCGTTGAGCGAGGCCTGCCTCTGAATCTGCCGCGCATGCGCGGTGACTCTGGCAACGCGAAAGCCAGGGTAGGCCGACATCCTGACCGAATCCACTTCCGCGGCGTTGAACTGGCCGCTGATGCGATCCAAAGCGCGAGTGGTGGCTTGCGTTAGAGCTGAGGACTCGGTTCGTCCGTAGCCAAAACGCGAGCAGGCCTTCTCGATCCACATGAAGTGCCAGCCCGCACCGCGCAGGGCCACATCCAGACCCGCGGACGAGATATCCCCTGCCGACATCCAGCCATCGTTAAATCGCTGCTGTTTCAGCATGAAACCTTCCGGCAGGCGACAGCTATTCCGGAGAAACATCGAACGAAGATTCACGAGCCCGACTTTCGCAATGTCTCCGCGCCCGCCGGAATACCGACCGAGCCGCCCACCTGGGCGTTGGGTGTTGCTTCAGGGGCGATCGGGTGGCTGGGACTGATGCTGATGTCCGCCACATCGACCTTCGTGTCCGTGCTGCCGGGACCGGCTTTGGGATCTGGCCCGGTCAGCCCGAATGGATAAACTGAGGCGCCCGTGAATAGATGGTTCTTTACATCGGACTTTTTGATGAGACTCATAGCCGCTCCAGTGGTTCCGTTGCGTACCTGAAAGGTGCTCGTCTGGAGCGGAATCCGGGTGGCTGGAGGCGAGAGGGGGGAACTCGAACTACTACCATTAAGAATACGCTCGAAAGGGCGCCAGTGCCGCCGTATCTGTGTGAATTCGCAGGTTCGGTGCGCAACGGCACAACGGGTTTCATGCGCCAGCTCGCCTGCAGGCGGATCTTCGGCGGACTCTTAAATGGAAGGCGGCGTGGGTTCCGCACCTGGCTGCGGTGTGCTCCCCCCGGGGCGGCGTTGCGGAAACTTTCGCTATTAACTTCCCGTCCAATCGGTCGAGCATCGACCGAAGTGCGGCAGCCCCACGAGCTGCCGTTCCACACTGCGGCGCTTTTTTTGACACCCGCGCATCAAGGCCCAGAACTCCTGCGCAGACGGGCGGATGATTGGAACGAGCTGGGACGTTGCTGCCCCACCTTAGGCGAAGACTGTTCGCCCGCTGGGTACTGCCCGCGCTTTGTTCCCTCGCCGCCGCTCCCTGGCTGGTTTCGCAGCAGCAGCAGCCGCAGCCGGGCTCCGGCGAGAAAGAACCGCACACGCCACCCGCGGCCAGCGCCTACGCAGGCGATGCAGTCTGCGCAAGCTGCCATGAGAAAGAGGCGGTGGCCTGGTTATCGAGTCCCCATCGCGTGGACTCGGCAGAGGCCAGCGCGAAGACGATCCTGGGGGATTTCACACCCGGGAAGAACGTGGTGCGCACCCGGGATCCGAACCTGATCTTCGCCATGATCGCGGCGAGCGACGGCTTCTACCAGAGCGCGGTCAACCTGGCCGATCCCCACAATCTGAAGGGAACGGCAGAGCGGTTCGATATTGTGATCGGCTCCGGCCGCAGAGGGCAGACCTACCTCTACTGGAAAGGGGACGAACTGTTCGAGCTGCCGATCTCGTACTGGACGTATACGCACGAGTGGATCAACAGCCCCGGCTATCCGGAGAGCGAGGTTCATTTCAACCGGCCGGTGGGCGCGCGCTGCCTGGAATGCCATGCGACGTGGTTCGAGTCGACGGGATATCCGAACCTCTACCGGCGCGACACGATGGTGCTGGGAATCGGCTGCGAAAAGTGCCATGGCCCGGGCAAAGAGCATGTGGAACGCGAGCTCTCGGAGCACCCTCCGGCGGCGGGTTCGGCGGAGGAGGCGATTGTGAACCCGGCGCGGCTGAGCCACGAGCGGCAGATGGATGTGTGCGCACTGTGCCATGCGGGGCTGGGGGACTCGGTGCGGCCGCCGCTCTCGTGGCGGNNGGCCCGGCGATGTGCTGGCGGACTACCTGACGATCACGCCGCCGCCGCCCGATGCGCCGGTGGATGTGCATGGGAACCAGGTGAATGCGCTGGAGCGGAGCAAGTGCTACACGTCAGGGAAACTGACCTGCTCGACATGCCATGACGTGCACGAGAAACAGGAGAATGTGGATTCGTATTCGAGGCATTGCCTCGAATGCCATGAGGTTCAGTCCTGCGGACGGTTCAGAACGATGGGCGAGGCGATCCGAACGAAGTGCGTGGAGTGCCACATGCCGGAGGGGAAATCGACTGGGTTGCATTCGAGCACCGAGGGACATTTCCTGCAGGCGCTGTTGCGGGCGCACCAGATTGCGATTTACCCGGAAGTGAGATGAAGAGGACGAATGGGGCGGGGCGGGTGCGGTGACCTGACCGATTTCGAAGGGGGGCAATCCCGGGTCCCATAATCGAGCCCCCGGGGCAGCCAGAGACTTTCTTAGCGCCCGCTGTCTTCGCCTACTTTCAGGACGGCGAGGAAGGCTTCCTGGGGGATATCGACTT